>JAGRIE010000029.1 GCA_020443425.1 Halioglobus sp. | reverse complement strand
TGGTCCTGCTGCTGGTTCTGGTCCTGCTGCTGGTTCTGGTCCTGCTGCTGGTTCTGGTCCTGCTGTTGGTTCTGGTCCTGCTGCTGGTTCTGGTCCTGCTGCTGGTTCTGGTCCTGCTGTTGGTTCTGTTCCTGCTGTTCCTTGAGCTTCTTCAGCAACTCCAGATTGTCGCTGGCGTCCGGCTGCTCAGGCTGCAGCTTCAGTGACTCTTCATACGCGGCGATTGCCTCGTCCAGTTGTCCGGCTCGGGCCAGGGCATTGCCGCGGTTGTAGAGGCTGTCCGCGCTCTGCGGGTTGGCAAATTTCTCCGCTGCGGCCTCGTAGTCGCCACTCTGGTAAGCCGCTGTGCCGGCCCATTCGGGATTTTCAAACAGGCTGGCCGCTGTCTCGGCGTCGCCCTGTTGCAGGGCCTGCTGTGCCTGTTGGTCCGGCGTCAGCCACAGGTCGTCCCAACTTTGTGCGGTGGCGCGCTGGGGCTGCACCAGTAACAGGGCCGGCAGCACCACAGGCAGCAGTGCCAGCAACCAGCCGCGCCGGAACAGTCCAAGCGCCAGTGGCAGCAGTGCAAGGACCAGGAAATAGCCCTGGTCCTCCCAGGTGTCGGCGGTCCTGTCCAGCGACAGGGTCTCCCCGGCGTCGTCCAGCGGGTTCGCGGCCAACAGGGCTTCGAGATCACTGTCGTCGATCTGCATGCGCCGGTAGCTGCCGCCGGTGGCTGTCGCCAGCTCCCTCAGCGCCTGCTCGTCCAGGCCCGGCATTACGATGGTGCCGTCGGCGTCCTTGATGAAGCCGCCGCCGGGCAGTGGAATGGGCGCACCGGTCGCCGTGCCCACACCCATGATGGCCAGCTTCGCATCGCTGCCGGCCATTACGCGGGCGATACCGGCGCGATCTTTATCGGAGACACCATCTGTGACCAGCAGAATTTTTCCGCCACGGATGCCGGCGGACCGCAGCAGGTCCAGGCCCTGGGTGACAGCACTGACCGGTTCACTGCCCGGCAGTGGCATCATCTCCGGATTGAGGGCGGGCAGCAGGTTGGCGATAGTGGGTGTGTCATCCGTCAGCGGTGTGACGATATGGGCATCGCCGGCATAGGCGATCAGTCCGGTCTGGCCCTCGCGCCGCTGCTGCAGCAGGTCCAGCAGTTTCTGGCGTGCGCGGTCCAGTCGGGAGGGTGCGAGATCTGCTGCATTCATGGAAAAACTCAGATCCAGCAGCACCACCAGCGCATCCTGTTTCTGGTGGATCGGCTGTGGGATTTTCTGCCAGCTGGGCCCGGCGGCCGCGAGCGCGGCGAGCAACCAGCCGAGAAAGACCAGAGGCAGCAGGTTGCGCCCGCGCGAGACGCTGCTGTCACTGACCAGATGTCGCAACAACTCCGGGGCAATCACCGATTGCCAGCTGCCTGAGCGGGTGCGCTGTCGCCACAGCAGTACCAGCAGAGCCAGCGCTGGCAACAGGGTCCAGAGCCACTCGGGGCGCATCCAGTGTAGCTCCATCAGCGTGCCTCCTGTTGCTCGGGCGCCGCGGCCGTGTCGCGCCAGTCAAACGCCGACCGGCAGTGTCGCAGCGCGAGCAGGAAGCTCAGCAGCAGTGCGCCCAGCAGTGGAATATAGCCCAGTGCCTGGCGCGGCCGGTACAGGGTCGTCTCCTGTTCCACCGGTTCCAACTCATCCAGTACGCTGTAGATATTGAGCAGTTCCTGTGGATTGCGGGCGCGGAAATACTGGCCGCCGGTGATATGTGCAATTTCTTGCAATGTAGCCTCGTCGAGCTCGGCCGATGGGTTGACCTGGCGGCTGCCGAAACTGGAGCCAAACAGCCCGGGCAGGGTCAGTGAGTCGGCGCCGATACCGATGGTGTAGATACGGATGCCGAGCTTGGCCGCCAGTTTCGCCGCGTCCAGCGGTTTCACTGAGCTGGCGGTGTCCTGGCCGTCCGTGAGCAGGATCAGCACGCGACTCTCCGCCGGGCGCTCCTTGAGACGCTTGACGGCCAGCCCGATGGCATCGCCGATGGCCGTTTCCTCACCTGCAAAACCGATCTGCGCCTCCGACAGGAAGCGCTCGACGGTGGCGGTATCAAAACTCAGCGGGGATTGTACATAGGCATTGCTGCCGAACAGGATAAGCCCCAGCCGGTCACCGCTGCGCTGGCTGATAAATTGCGCGCCCAGTTGCCTGACCGCATCGACTCGCGGCACCAGCGCCTGGCGAACCTGCATATCCTCAATACGCATGGAGCCGGAGATATCCACCGCCATCATCAGGTCGCGGCCGCTGTTGGGGAGTTCGATCGGCTCGCCTATCCACATGGGGCGAGCCGCCGCCACCAACAGCAGCAGCCACAGCAGCCAGAGGCCGACGGTGGCTGTGGCACTGCCGTGGGCAGTGCGGCGGCCCTGTGTTTCACCGATTTGACGCCATTCGGCGAAAAATGGCGCGCGCACGGCGGGCTGCCGGGAGGTCGCCGGCGGCACCAGGCGCCGCACCAGCCAGGGCAGGGGGGCCAGCAGCAACAGCCAGGGCCAGATCCACTCGATCATACCGTGCCCCTGTGCTGTTTGATCCAGTGCTGCGCGGCGGCGTGCACCCGGTCCAGGTCGATCTCCGGCGCGCTGTTCCGGTAGACGGCATTGTCAAAATCGCTGTGCAACTGCAGCTCTGGCGGCAGCGACGCATTGAGAAACTCGCGCCAGTCCGCTCCGTGCCGGGATGCCACTGTATCGCGGGGGTAGGCGTGCAGGGCCACACTTTTGAGCAGGGCATTGACGCTGCCGAGATACTCCACCGCACGGCTGTCTGACTGGTACTGCGCGTGCAGTGTGTGCAGTTGTGCAAGGGCGCGACGGCGGTAGGCATTCCTGCGGCGGCGCCTGCGCAGCAGGTAGACAAGCACCCCGATGGCGATGAGAACCAGGCCCAGCAAGAGCCACCAGCCGGGTGCCGGTGGCCACCAGCCGATCAGTTCCGGCTGTCGCAGCGGGTGCAGGTTGGCCAGTGGGTCCTGTGGATTCACCGGCGCCTGTCCCCGAAGTAGGTCTGCAGCAATGCAAAAGGCGGCATATCGGTGGACGCGTGCAGCAGCGGCACGCCCAGCCGAACCAGATCCTCGCTGAGCAGCGCCTGTCGCCGCAGTTGGCGCTGGTGGTAGCTGTCCCGCAAGTGCCGGTCGCCGGTCTGCAGTTCGCTGCGTTCACTGCCGTTGGTCACTGCATAGGTGCCGGCGCGGGGCAGCTCCGCCTCCATCGGATCGGCGCAGGCCAGCGCGGTGAGCTCCGTGTGTTTGGCCAACTCAAACAGATGCTCCCGCGCACCCTGCCGTGAGGCGCCGCGAAAATCACTGATCAGGAACAGGCTGCTGCCGGGGCGTGCAATCCGTCGCAGATTGGACAGCATATCGGCGAAACTGTCCTCCGCATTGTCGGTGTCCAGGGGCAGGCTGCTGTTGTAGCTGGCGATTTGCGACAGCAGTGTCAGTACGGTTTTACGGCTGCGTCGCGGCCGGATCTCCCGATGTCCTCGCTCGTTGAATACCAGTCCGCCCACCCGGTCGCCGCCGTTGAGTGCGCTCCAGGCCAGCAGGCTGGCGAGGTGGCCGGCCAGCACGGATTTGAAACAGTGGCGGGAGCCAAAAAACATGCTGTTGCGCTGGTCGACGACCACCAGCACTGGCCGTTCGCGCTCCTCGCGGAACAGCTTGGTGTGCGCGCTGCCGGTCCTGGCGGTGACTCGCCAGTCAATCGTACGGATGTCGTCGCCGGGCTGGTAGTTGCGCACTTCCTCGAAATCGATACCGCGGCCGCGGAAATTCGATTTTATCGGTCCCGCCAGATTGCTCAGTGCGCGCGTCCTGCGCCCCAGCTTCAGTTGCCTGGCGGGGAAACGCAGCGCGATAAGCTGCTCGAGCTGAACGTAGGCTCCGTGGGCGGGCGCGTTGATGTCGGCCAGTGGCATCGGGCTTCAGCCTACGGGAACAATCGCCAGTAATTCCTGAATCACCTGGTCGGGCGTCACGCCGTTGGCCTCAGCCTCAAAGCTGAGAATCAGCCGGTGGCGCAGGACATCGCCGGCCACCGCCTGGATATCGTCGGGGCTGACGAAGTCGCGGCCCTTGAGCCAGGCGTGTGCCCTGGCGCAGCGGTCGATTGCGATGGTGGCGCGCGGGCTGCCACCGTATTCAATCCAGCCGGCCAGCTTCTCGCTGTAGCGCTGCGGGGTGCGGGTGGCAATCACCAGTTGCACCATATACTGCTCTACCGTATCGGACATGTGCAGGCCGAGTATCTCCCGGCGCGCGCCGAACACGGTCTGCTGCGAGAGGGGGGCAGGGGGCCTGTCGAGTCCACGGCTGGCTTCATTGCGCGTCAGGCGCAGGATTTCAGTCTCGGCTGCGGTGTCCGGGTAGCCGACGTTGACGTGCATCAGGAAACGGTCGAGTTGGGCCTCGGGCAGCGGGTAGGTACCCTCCTGCTCAATCGGGTTCTGGGTCGCCATGACGAGGAACAGGTCTGGCAGCGGGTAGGTCTCGCTGCCGACACTGACCTGCCGCTCTGCCATCGCCTCCAGCAGCGCCGACTGCACCTTGGCGGGTGCCCGGTTCACTTCGTCCGCCAGCACCAGGTTGTGGAACACCGGCCCCTTCTGGAAATGGAAGCTCGCCTCCTGCGGACGGTAGATCTCCGTGCCGGTGACGTCGCCGGGCAGCAGGTCAGGGGTGAACTGGATGCGGTGGAAGCTGCCTTCAATGCCGTCGGCCAGTGATTTGATAGCCCGCGTCTTGGCGAGTCCGGGGGCGCCCTCCACCAGCAGGTGACCGTCCGCCAGCAGGGCGATGATCAGTCGCTGTACCAGGTGTGCCTGGCCGATGATCTGGCCGCTCAGCCAGCTCTCAAGTGCTCGGATGTCTGTGTTCGCCACGAATGCTCCTGTGGTTTGGATTGAATAACACCGCCCTCTGGGCGCCCCGCATTGTAACCAATGGTTACGGCCCGTCCAGTCAGTCCCGCGACGCGGGCCGGATTGACGTCTGTGACTGGCGCTGTCGCGAAAAGTTCCACCAGCGGGTGTATCGTCGCCCGGATGCGTTAAACTGCACTTCGAATAACAAGCAGTGGCACTGCCATTCCACCGTTCAACGTTGAGGACCTGGGGTATGTCGATAGCGAACCGCAAAGAGCTGTTATTGGGTCAACTGGCATCGCGTATCGATGCCGAGGCGGAGGGAGAGGCGAGGCAATCGCTGCACAACCTGTCCTCTGCCTTTTTCTGGCGCTTCCAGCCGGAAGACCTGGTGCAGAGGAGCGTCGACAACCTCTACGCCTGTCTGCAGGGCCTGCTGGCATTCATCCGCCAGTGGCCGGAGGACGGGCCGCTGGTGCGTATTTTTACGCCCGACGATGACGATCAGCCCTGGGACCGTCGCTACACGACGGTGGTGGTGCTGTGCCAGGGCATACCCTTCTGCACGGCGTCGGTGCGCGGTGAGTTGAATCGGCGCAATCTCGGGATTCACACCATCGTCAGTTCCAACCTGCCGACACGACGCTCGGCGGGCGGCGAGTTGATTGAAGTGCTGCCGATCGAGCACGAGCACAGTGAATCGGCGGCGCTGGAATCACTGATGCTGTTTGAGATCAGCCGCCAATCACGGCCCGATGAACTCGGTGAATTGCAGGGTACGCTGGTCGATATCCTGCAGGAGGTTGCCATTGTGGTGCGCGATTTCCTGCCGATGAGCCAGCGCCTGCGCGATGTCGCGCACATGATTGCCGACAGTGACTGCGTGGCAAAGGACCATCGTGACGAGTCCATCGCATTTTTGCACTGGCTGGGCGACCAGCACATGATCCTGCTCGGCTACGAATACCTGCAGGTGGCCGCTGGTGATCCCTATGGGCGCGTCACGGTGCAGACCGAGCGCAGCCTCGGCCTGTTGCGACACCTGGCAACACGCGGTGTACAGGACCTGGAACTCGACCTGGCGCGGCTCTCGCGCCAGCAGTTGCTCGACGAGCAGATCAGTTTCGCGAAATCCGGCAAGCGCTCGCGTGTGCACCGGGTCGCCTACCCGGATTACGTAGAGATTCGGGAATTTGATGCCAGCGGAACAGTCGTCGGTCAGCATCGATTCCTGGGCCTGCATACCTCCGGGGTGTACACGATGGACCCCGGCATGATTCCGATTCTGCGGCGCAAGGTGGAGCATGTGCTGGCGATGTCCAACCTGCACTGGTCAGAGCACGAGAGCAGGGAGCTGGTCAGGGTGCTGAACAGTTTTCCCCGCGACGAGTTGTTCCTGGCTTCAACCGAGGAGTTATGCGCCACGGTCAATGCGGTGAACGCCATCCAGGAGCGTCGCCAGACACGGCTGTTTGTGCGCGAGGATGTGCACCGGAAGTTCGTCAACTGCATCGTCTATGTGCCCCGCGATCACTACAACACCGAGCAGCGCGGCAAGATTGAGGCGATTCTGGGCGAGGCCTTCAACGCGCAGGAGCTGGAGTTCACCGCGTTCTACTCCGAGTCCATCCTGGTGCGCTGTCATTTCGTGCTGCGGGTCGACCCGTCGCTGCCGCTGGCATTCGATACCAGTGCGTTGGAGCACGCGATGGTGCAGGCCCTGATGGCCTGGCCGGACCGGCTGGCGATGGAACTGGTGCAGGTCTTCGGTGCCGAGCGCGGTGAGCCGCTGATCCGCGATTTTGCCGGCGGTTTCCCTCCGGGGTATCGCGACGATTTCAGTCCGGCTGCGGCGGTGTCGGATATCAGGCATATCCTCGAGCTGATACAGGGCCTGCCACTGGGGCTGGACTTTTACCGCTACGGTGAGGGTGAAGACAGCCTGCGCCTGCGGCTGTATCACCCCGCAGACAGCCTGCCGCTGTCGGACGTATTGCCGATACTGGAAAACCTCGGCCTGCGGGTCGTCACTGAGCGGCCCTATGCGATACGCCACCGCGACGGCAGGGTATTCTGGGTGCAGGACTTCAGCCTGATCTACTCCCTGTCGCACGATATTGACCTGGCGGAAGTCAAAGACGAATTCGAGGACGCCTTCCAGCGCATCTGGAATGGTGAGGCGGAGAACGACTGCTTCAACAAGCTGCTGATCGGCACACAGTTGAGCTGGCGTGAGATTGCGTTACTGCGCGCCTACGCCCGCTACCTGCGCCAGTTGCAGTTCCCTTTCAGTGTCGAGTATGTCGCGGAAACGCTGGCCAGTTACCTGCACATTACCGGCACCATCGTCGAGCTGTTCCTGACGCGTTTCTCGACTGATTTCCAGGGTGATGACGCACACCGCCAACAGCGTGAGGACGCGATAGAGCAACGGATTTACGAAGCGCTGGAGCAGGTGCCCAATCTCGGCCAGGACCGCATCATCCGGCAGTTTGTGTGTGTTGTGAAGGCGACCTTGCGCACCAATTTTTTCCAGCGCGATGCCGGCGGCGAGTTGAAACCGTACTTCTCATTCAAGCTGCAGCCCTCCCGTATTCCCGACGTGCCGCAGCCGGTGCCCCTGTACGAGATTTTCGTCTACTCACCGCGCGTGGAAGGCGTACACCTGCGCGGCGGCAAGGTGGCGCGCGGCGGCCTGCGCTGGTCCGACCGGCTCGAGGATTTTCGCACCGAGGTACTGGGCCTGGTGAAGGCACAGCAGGTCAAGAACGCGGTGATCGTGCCGGTGGGGGCCAAGGGCGGTTTTGTCGCGCGGCAGCTGCGCGATGATATGTCGCGCAACGAGGTGCAGAGCGAAGGCATTGCCTGCTACCAGCTGTTCATACGTGCGCTGCTGGACATTACCGACAACCGCAGCGCAAGCGGTGTTATCCGCCCGCCGCAGGTGGTGTGCAAGGACGACGAGGATCCCTACCTCGTCGTGGCGGCGGACAAGGGCACGGCATCGTTTTCCGATATCGCCAACGGTATTGCAGCGGAGTACGCCTTCTGGCTCGGCGATGCCTTCGCGTCGGGCGGCAGCGCCGGATATGATCACAAGAAAATGGGTATAACCGCGCGCGGCGCCTGGGTGTCGGTGCAGCGGCATTTCAGGGAGATGGATATCGACGTGCAGACCACTGATTTTACCGTGGTCGGCATCGGCGATATGGCGGGCGATGTGTTCGGCAACGGTATGCTGCTGTCTGAGCATATCTGCCTGGTGGCGGCCTTCAATCACCAGCACATATTTATCGATCCCAATCCCGACGCCGGCAGCAGCTTCGCCGAGCGCAGGCGCCTGTTCGACCTGCCGCGCTCCAGTTGGAAGGACTATGACACCGGGCTGATCTCCAGCGGGGGCGGCGTATTTGAGCGCTCGGCGAAATCGATCCCGCTGTCACCCGAGATCAGGCAGCGCTTTGATATCGAGGCTGCTCACGTCACCCCTACTGAATTGATCTCCTACCTGTTGCGGGCGCGTGTCGACCTGCTGTGGAACGGCGGTATCGGCACGTATGTGAAATCGGCGGATGAATCCCACACCGATGTCGGCGACAAGGCCAATGATGCGCTGCGTGTGGATGGTGTCGAACTGCGCTGTCGCGTGGTCGGCGAGGGCGGTAATCTCGGTATGACGCAACTGGGTCGGGTGGAATACTGCCTCGGCGGAGGGCGTTGCAACACCGATTTCATCGACAACGCCGGCGGCGTGGACTGTTCCGACCACGAGGTGAATATCAAGATACTGCTTAACGCGGTGGTCGCGCGCCGGGAGTTGTCGCCGCAGGATCGCAACGCCCTGCTGGTAGAAATGACTGACAGCGTCTCCGAACTGGTGTTGCACAACAACTTCCGCCAGGTACAGGCCATCAGCCTGGTGGAGTACCAGGCGGAATCGCGCGCTGTGGAGTACCGCCGTTTTATCAGGGACTTTGCTGACGCCGGCCGCCTCGACAGGGCGCTGGAATTTATTCCGGACGACGATGTGCTGGTGGAGCGGGCCGCGCAGGGCAAGACGCTGACCCGGCCGGAACTCTCTGTGCTCGTGTCCTACAGCAAGGCGGCGCTGAAAGAGCAGCTTATCCATTCGGAACTGCAGCATGACGCCTGCCTCAGCGGCGCGCTGCACTCAGCGTTTCCGCCCCGACTGGTCGAGCTGTATCCGCAGGATGTGCAGGAGCACCGATTGCGCAAGGAAATTGTGGCGACCCAGATCGCCAACGATATCGTCAACCGCATGGGCCTTAACTTCGTGCTGCGCCAGCAGAAAGCGACCGGAGCTTCGGTAGACGATGTCGCCTGTGCCTACATGGCGGTGATGGAGATTTACGGTATACCCGCGCTGTGGGAGCGGATCGAGGGGCTGGGCCACACAGTCACTGCCGGCGCCCAGATGG
Source organism: Halioglobus sp. (assembly GCA_020443425.1). Lineage (GTDB taxonomy): Bacteria > Pseudomonadota > Gammaproteobacteria > Pseudomonadales > Halieaceae > Marimicrobium. The sequence continues at coordinate 38,956 of JAGRIE010000029.1, read as the reverse complement.
ACATGCTGCTGGTCCTCATCGGGCTGGTGAAACGCGCGACCCGCTGGATACTGCGCAACCGTCGGCGTCAGCTGTCGCCGACAGGCCTGATCGCACAGTTCCGCGCCGGGGTGGAGCAACTGCCATCGCAGTTTCCCACCCTGTTGCGCGGCACCACACTCGACCACTACGACAGCCTGTGTGAGCACTATGAAGAGCAGGGCGTGGACCCGGCAATGGCGCAGGTGATCGCCGGCACGCATTACAGCTACCGGGCACTGGGTATCGTCGAGGCAGCCGCGCTGGCGGGGGCACCGCTGATGGAAGTCGCCAAGGTGTATTTTGCAATCGGTGAGGAACTGCAACTGGACTGGTTCGCCGCGCAGATTCTCGCGGCCAAGATCGATACCGAGTGGCAGGGGATGGCCCGCGACAGCTACCTGGAGGATCTCGAATGGCAGCAGCGCACGCTGGCCATCGGGGTCCTGCACCACCTTGCGGTGGACGGTAATCTGCTGCACGCGATGGAGCGCTGGGAATCGCAGGAGTCGCTCCTGCTGGAGCGCTGGCGCCAGATGCTCGGCGAGTTGCAGGCCGCACCCGCGCCGGACTTTGCCATGCTGGCGGTGGCCAACCGCGAGCTGCTGGACCTGGCCCAGAGCACGCGCAAAGGTGCCTCGCCGACCACGGGTGAGGCTATTGCGTGACGGCCAGGGCAGCGGGCGTCGCGCGCAGGCAGACAAGTTGTGAGCTGCCGTGACAGCGCGCGCGGTGGCAAAGCTGGCCGTGAAAGTGGTGCCCGGCGCATCGCGCTCCGAGGTCTCCGGCTGGCTGGGTGAGACCCTGAAGGTCCGTGTCGCGGCTCAGCCGGAGAAGGGGAGGGCCAATAAGGCTGTGGTCGCGCTGTTGGCCGAGGTCCTCGAAATCCCGGTCGACCGTGTCTCGGTGGTAGCGGGTGCCACCTCCCAGCGCAAGCTGGTTGAGGTCCAGGGCCTGGCGCTGGGTGAGGTCAGGCGAAGATTGGCGTCCCGGCCCTGAGCGCGGCTGTGGCGATCACAGGCCCGCCCCTTGGGGCGGGCTGCCAGGCGCGACGCGGTCTAGTGTGCCTGCTTGGCGGATTTGACGGCCAGTGACATCAGGTAGTCTGTCCACGCGATACCGAGGGCCGAGAGTATGAACACCACGTGGATGATGGTCTGCCACATCACGCCCGCTTCGGTGTAGTCCGAGCCCTCGGTGCCGAGGGTGCCTATCGCAATAAAGGTTTTTAGCAGGTGGATGGAGCTGATGCCGATAATGGCCATGGCCAGCTTTACTTTCAATACGGTGGCGTTGACGTGATTCAGCCACTCCGGCAGATCCGGGTGGTTCTGCAATCTCAGCCGCGACACAAAGGTCTCATAGCCGCCGACAATGACCATCACCAGCAGGTTTGAGATCATCACCACGTCGATCAGTCCGAGCACCGCCAGCATGATGAGCTGTTCGCTCAGGCTGGTGGCGCCGCCGATCAGGTGCACCAGTTCCTTGATGAACAGGACGACGTAGACGCCCTGGGCCACGATCAGGCCGAGATAGAGGGGTAACTGCATCCAGCGCGAACCGAAAATCAGGGCGGCAAGCGGGGTCAATTCATGGGATGTATCTTTGGACATGGGTCTTTCCTGTGTAACGCCTATGCTGGATAGCTCACTGTGGCGCAGCTGCGCACGGATCTCTGTCGGGCTTTTTGGCTGTCGCAGCGGGGGACCCGGAATCGCGGGCTTGCTGGCAGTCGCAAAGCTCGGCGCATAGTAATCGAGTCAATGAGGCGTGGTCAAAGGCAACCGCGGGCCCGGCCTGTGAAAGGGGTGAAAGTCACGGCACCGGGCGGGCATTGGTCAGTGCGAGGTCGCAGTGGGCCGACGGGCAGCGTGCTGCCGCTCTGGGCGGGCGCTGTACGGTTGGTCGCCGCGGGGTACAGCCCGCAGCGCCAGTGCTTAAGTCAATGGTGCCCCGGTGTATGCGCCGGGGCGGGGCGTTGAGTTGTCAGATTGCGCGTAACTTGTGAACGCCGGAGACACCGGTGAGACCATCCCACTGGTCACTGCGACCTTCGCGCCACCCCGAAACCCAGTGCTGCCGGTGGGCTTCGTCTTCATGCGGACAAAAATCGAGGCTGCGGCCCGACACACCCGCCTGGTAACCCCTGTCAAATGCCCTGGTGTTCATATCGCGCTTCTGTCTTCTCATAGAGTTTGCCTCCGTGGCAGACTATGTCCCCGAAAGACCGCGTGGCAGATGCGCCCCGGCCTCTGGCGACATGTGTAATTAACGATGTGTGTGCATGTATAAGCTTGGTCAAATGCGAAGCAATACAGCGAAGAGTGCCCTGGGGCACGTCTTTGATAAAAACAAATGTTGAGGCATAAGTCGATAGTTTTTTCGTTCTGAACAGGCAAATTGATATAACCGGCGCGTGCGCATTCCGCCGCGCGCCGATGCAAGGTCCGGCGCTGTGCGCATGCATGAAAGGGGCAGTGCGCGGCGCCGGGCGACACACTTGCGGCGCAGACCCTGCCTCAGGGGTTGTCGAGCAGCTCTATCCAGTGCACCACGGGCACGCCTGACGCCGCCTGCAAATGCAGCTGGCAGCCGATATTGGCGGTGGCGATCAGTGCCGGTTGATCTGTGGTGAGGGTGTCCAGCATGGTCTCCCGCAAGCGCTCGCTCGCAGCCGGCTGCAGGATGGAATAGGTGCCGGCGGAGCCGCAGCACAGGAGTTTGCCGGTGCTGGCGGCGAGTTCAAACCCGGCGCGTTGCAACACCGTGTGCAGCAGCGTCGGCTGCTGCAGTGCGTGCTGCAGGGTACAGGGTGGGTGCACCGCCACTTTGCCGATGTCGGTATTGATCTCCAGGCTGCGCAGGTCCTCCTGTTCGAGGATTTGTGCGAGGTCCCTGGTCAACGCGCTCACCCGCCGGGCCTTGGCCGCATAGGCCGGGTCATCGGCCAGCAGGCGGGCGTAATCCACCAGCATGGCGCCGCAGCCACTGGCGCTGCTGACCAGCGCCTCGACACCGCTCTCGATATACGGCCACCAGGCATCGATATTGCGACGCATGTCGTCGAGGCCGTCGGCGTGTGCCGCCAGATGGTAGTTCACCGCACCACAGCAGGCCGCTCGCGGTGCGCTGACCAGTGAAATGCCGAGCCTGTCCAGTACCCGCCGCGCGGCGTCGTTGGTGTTGGGTGTCGCAGCGCTCTGCACACAGCCCTCAAGCACCAGCATCCGGCGCGCGTGTTGCCGCCCCGGGACGGGTGTACGGGCCTGCCGTGGCGGGATTTTCTTGCGCAGCGGACCGGGCAGCAAAGGCCTCAGCCACTGGCCCAGCGACAGTGCCGGGGCGAGCAGGCGCGGTCGCGTCAGGCCAAACCGCAGCAGCCGGCGCAAGCCGCGGGCGCTCGCCGTCCTCGGCACCTCGACCTCCATCAGGCCGCGACCGATATCGAGCAGTTCACCGTACTGCATACCAGAGGGACAGGTGGTCTCGCAGTTGCGGCAGGTGAGGCAGCGGTCGAGGTGCAACTGCGTCTGCGCCGTGGCCTCGCCGCTTTCCAACAGGTGCTTGATGAGGTAGATACGGCCGCGTGGACTGTCGCGTTCATCGCGTTTGTCGAGGTATGTGGGGCAGGTGGCCAGGCAAAAACCACAGTGCACACAGGCGGCGGTGAGCGCCTTGGCCGCCTGTCCCTCGGCGGACTGTGCAAATCGCGGATGGAGCTCTACATGCATCGGGCGTTCACTCCTAGAGCCAGCTGTACAGGCGGCCCGGATTGAGAATGCCATCCGGGTCGAAAGCGTGTTTCAGGTGTTGCTGCAGGCGACGCTGCACGCTGTCCAGCGGTGGCCGCACCTCACTGTGCCGGTCGCCGCCGCGAAACAGGGTGGCGTGGCCGCCGGCGTCGGCCGCAGCCCTGTCGAGACTGTCGCGCGGCTGGTCGCCGGACACCCAGCGCTGGGCACCGCCCCAGTCAATCAGTGTCGACTGCGCGTCGGTGCAAAGTGGCGCCGAGGATTGCAGTGACAAACGCCACAGGGGCGCGCTGCCGGCAAAGAAGGGCAGCGTCATCTCGCGCAAGTCACGCCACAGTGCCGCATCGCCCTCGAGCCGCTCGCCACCCCACTGTGCGGCGGTGCTGGTGACCGCACTGGCCGCGCCGGACAGGCGCAGGTAGAGCTGGCCGTCGAGCCAGAACGCGGCGGAAAGCGGTTTGGCTTCAGCGGCGCGCCGGTTCATGGTCTGCAGGGCCTGGTCGGCGCTCATGGTGTAGGCCAGGGTCAGCACCCGCTCCGCCCGCGGTGCGATCTTCAGGCTGATTTCGGTCAACACACCCAGTGTGCCCAGCGCTCCGGCCTGCAGGCGCGATACATCGTAGCCGGCGACGTTTTTCATCACCTTGCCGCCGAACCTGAGGCGCTCGCACTTGCCGTTGATCAACTCGACGCCGAGCACCATATCGCGGATGGATCCGCCCCAGGGCCTGCCCGGTCCGCACAGGTTGCAGGCCAGTGTGCCTCCCAGTGTCGCCCTGCCCCCGAACGAGGGCGGCTCGAAAGAGAGCATCTGGTTCCCGGCGGCGAGGGTGGCCTCGATCTCGGCGATGGGCGTACCGCTGCGCGCGGTGATAACCAGTTCCTGGGGCTGGTAGTCGACAATGCCGCGGTGCGCGGACACATCGAGCTCGGCGGCCTCGCAAAGGCGACCGAGCATCAGGCGCTTGCTGCCGCCACCGCTGATATAGACCGGCGTTTTTCTGGCGCGGGCCTGCGCCAGAGCGGCGACAATCGCCTCGCTGGTATCGACGCCGGTAGTGTCTGTCGGCTCAGTCATGTCGGTGCCGGTCTGGCAGGGCACGGTATTCCTGGCAGCGTTTCAGGATCGGGATGCCCTTGCCGGGGTTGAGGTTGAGGGACGGGTCGAAGGCGTGTTTGATATCTTCAAGCTGCGCCAGTTCCAGCGCGCTGAACTGGCTCGTCATGCGGCCCAGTTTTTCTACCCCGATGCCGTGTTCGCCGGTAAGGCAACCGCCGACTCGCACCGACAGATCGAGGATGTCGCCGCCGAATTCGTGCACCTTGCGCACCTGGACCGGGTCACTGGCATCGAACAGGATCAGCGGGTGGAGGTTGCCATCGCCGGCGTGGAAGACATTCGCCACCGGCAGGCCGTACTGCCGGGACAGGCGATAGATCTCATTCAGCACGAAGGTCACCTGGCCGCGCGGAATGGTGCCATCCATGCAGTAGTAATCCGGCGCGATGCGACCGACGGCGGGAAAGGCCGACTTGCGCCCCTGCCACAGCAGGGCGCGATGGGCTTCGTCGCGTGAAATGGTCACCGCGGTCGCCCCCAGTGCCTGGAACAGGGTCGCCACGGTATCGACGTGCTGCGCGACCTCTTCGCGCGTGCCGTCCATCTCACACAGCAGTATGGCCGCCGCGTCCCTGGGGTAGCCGGCGTGGGCGAAATCCTCCGCCGCCTGCACCGCCAGCCGGTCCATCATCTCCAGGCCGGCGGGGATAATGCCGGCGCCGATCACCGCGCCCACGGCATCGCCGGCCGCGGTGATACTGTCGAACGCGGCCATCACCACGCGCGCGACCTCGGGCGACGGCAGCAGCCTTACCGTCACTTCCGTGACCACACCCAACAGTCCCTCGGAGCCGGTGAACAGTGCCATCAGGTCGTAGCCCGGGCTGTCCAGCCCCAGGCTGCCGAGGGTCAATTCCTCACCAGCGACCGTCATCACCTTCATCGACAGGATATTGTGTACCGTCAACCCGTACTTCAGGCAGTGCACGCCGCCGGAATTCTCCGATACGTTGCCGCCGATGGAGCAGGCAATCTGGGAGGAGGGGTCGGGGGCATAGTACAGCCCGTAGCGCGCGGCGGCCTCGCTGATCGACAGGTTGCTGACGCCGGGCTGGACCCGCGCTGTGCGCGCCAGTGGGTCGATCTCCACGATCTTGTCCAGCTTGGTCATGACCAGCAGCACCCCCTCGGGGTGGGGCATGGCACCGGCACACAGCCCGGTGCCGGCGCCCCGTGCGACCACCGGCACATCGAGGGCATCGCAGATCTGCAACACCTGTTGCACCTGGCTCGCGGTCTCGGGCAGTACTACTGCGCGCGGCAGGTCGCGGTACAGTGTCAGCCCGTCGCACTCAAAGGGGCGCTGCGACTCGACCTCCTCAATGATGCAATCGGCGCCGAGGCAGGCGCGCAGACGGCGGCTCAGTTCCCGCCCCGCCGGGGAATCAGCCAGTGCGGTATCGGCCCGGTTCACCGTCGCCCCTGTGGTCGCGCTGCCGCGCTGCAGCGGGGTGTCGGGACGGCCCCGGCGGCTCGCGGGTATGGCACCAGAATTGTCATAGAATTCAACATTTTACACAGGTTCCGAACGGTGGCTGGCGGCGGCTCAGGGCGCTCGCCCCCCGCGCCCTGAGCCGCCGTGCAGTGGAGCGGCCCCCGGGGTGGCGGAAGCGGGGGTGATAATAGCAGATTCTCAGGGGCTCCGGCTCCCCGGTACCCCGTACTGTCACATTTATGTGTCGAATTAGGCAATTTCACCACTCCCATTCTGTCCCGTTTTCCTGTACCCTCGCGCACCTTAAATTACGCCTCATTTCACTTAACCGATTGAGAATCACCATGTCTGATTTATCCCTGTACAGAAACATCGGTATCTTCGCCCACGTCGACGCCGGCAAAACCACCACTACCGAGCGTATCCTCAAGCTGACCGGTAAGATCCACAAAGCCGGTGAGGTGCACGATGGTGCGGCCACTACCGACTTCATGGAGCAGGAACAGGAACGCGGCATCACCATCCAGTCTGCGGCCACCACCTGTTTCTGGAGGAACCACCGTCTGAACGTTATCGATACTCCGGGGCACGTGGACTTCACGGTGGAAGTGTACCGCTCGCTGAAAGTGCTCGATGGCGGTATCGGTGTGTTCTGTGGCTCCGGCGGTGTGGAGCCCCAGTCGGAAACCAACTGGCGCTATGCCAATGAGTCGGAAGTATCCCGCATCATTTTTGTCAACAAACTCGACCGCATCGGCGCCGACTTCCTGCGCGTTGTCAAACAGGTCGAGACTGTCCTCGGTGCCAACCCGCTGGTAATGGTGTTGCCAATCGGCCGTGAAGATACCTTCACCGGTATCGTGGACCTGCTGACCCGTAAGGCCCACGTGTGGACTGATCCCAGCAACCCGGACGCCTTTGATATCACTGATGTGCCTGAGGATATGGTCGACGAGGTCGAGGAGTGGCGCGAGAAGCTGATCGAGACAGCGGTCGAGCAGGACGACGAAGCCATGGAGCTGTACCTCGACGGCGTTGAGCCGGAGATGGATGTGATCAAGCGCTGCATCCGCGAGGGTACCCGCAAGCTGGATTTCTTCCCTACCTACTGTGGTTCGGCGTTCAAGGACAAAGGCGTACAACTGGTGCTGGACGCTGTGGTGGACTACCTGCCTGACCCCACAGAGGTCGATCCGCAGGATCTCACCGATGAGTTCGGTGAACCCACTGGCAAGGTGGCAACGGTGTCACTGGATGAGCCGCTGCGCGCGCTGGCATTCAAGATCATGGATGACCGCTTCGGCGCACTGACCTTTGTGCGTATCTACTCGGGCAAGCTGAACCGCGGTGACACCATCCTGAACTCCTTTACCGGAAAGACCGAGCGTATCGGCCGTATGGTTGAAATGCACGCGAACGACCGCTCTGAGCTGGAGAAGGCGCAGGCGGGTGATATCGTCGCGATTGTCGGTATGAAGAATGTGCAGACAGGCCACACGCTGTGTGATCCCAAGCACCCCTGCACACTGGAGGCGATGGTCTTCCCCGAGCCTGTTATTTCGATAGCGGTAGCGCCGAAAGACAAGGGCGGCTCTGAAAAAATGGGTATCGCCATCGGTAAGATGGTGGCGGAAGACCCGTCGTTCCGCGTTGAGACTGATGTCGATTCCGGTGAGACCATCCTCAAGGGTATGGGCGAGCTTCACCTCGATATCAAGGTCGATATTTTGCGCCGCACCTATGGCGTTGACCTGATCGTCGGCAAGCCACAGGTGGCTTACCGTGAAACCATCACCCAGGAAGTGGACGATTCCTATACCCACAAGAAGCAGTCCGGTGGTTCAGGCCAGTTCGGTAAGATCGACTACCGCATCAAGCCGGGCGAGCCGGGCAGCGGATTCGTTTTCGCCTCCTCTGTTGTGGGTGGTAACGTGCCCAAGGAATTCTTCCCGGCCATCGAGAAGGGCTTCAGGACCATGATGGGCCAGGGCCCGGTCGCGGGCTTCCCGGTGCTGGATGTTGAAGTCGAACTGTACGACGGTGGCTTCCACGCCGTTGACTCCTCGGCCATCGCGTTCGAGCTCGCAGCCCGTGGCGCATTCCGCCAGTCCATGCCGAAAGCCGGTGCCCAGTTGATCGAACCGATCATGAAAGTCGACGTGTTCACGCCTGAGGATCACGTGGGTGATGTTATCGGTGACCTCAACCGTCGCCGCGGTATGATCAAGGACCAGGATGCCGGCGCCACCGGTGTTCGCATCAAGGCGGACGTGCCGCTGTCGGAAATGTTCGGCTATATCGGCCACCTGCGCACCATGACCTCTGGCCGCGGCCAGTTCTCCATGGAGTTCTCGCACTACCTGCCGTGTCCGCAGAACGTCGCCGAGACGGTGATTGAAGAGGTCAAGGCACGCAAGGCCGCAGGCTGAGCGTAAGCCCCGTTTAAAAAACCCGGCTGACGCCGGGTTTTTTTATGCCTGCGACTTCCCGGTCGGCCGCTGTACCCGCCGCGAAAGCGTGCCGCTGGCGCAGACCTGGCCGCGGGATTTACGACCTGCCGGTTCAGCCATTTAGCCCGATCTGATCGCCTTGGTCCCAAACCGGCAACTGCGTCGTGCAAACCCCCGTGGCGGGGTGGAGTCGCCTATGAAAGTGTGGCATAACAGCAGCCCACTCAAATAAGGGAGTCCAGCACGATGAAAGATTTTAACGGCAAGGTTGCGGTCGTCACCGGCGGCGCCAGCGGTATAGGCCGCTCACTGGTCAAGGAACTGCTGGCCGCGGGCGCCAAGGTCGTCATCGGTGATGTCGAGCAGAAAGCACTGGACCGTGTGCTGGCGGAATTCGCCGGCGCTGGCGAAGTGATGGGCGTGGTGACCGATGTCTCCAGCGCGGATTCTGTCAACGCCCTCGCGGACAAGGTGTTTGATACCCACGGTGCCTGTCACCTGCTGTTCAACAATGCGGGTGTCGCCGCACCGTCGGCCAACGTCTGGGAGACCACAGACAACGACTGGAAATGGGTGCACGGCGTCAATGTACTGGGTGTGGTGCACGGCATACAGGCCTTTGTGCCGCGCATGATCGCGTCGGGCGAAGAGGGGCATGTCATTAACACCTCCTCGGGTGATGGCGGTATCTCGCCGCTGCCGTACCAGTCGGTGTACGCTTCCAGTAAGGCCGCTGTGTCGTGTATCAGCGAGTGCCTGGCGGCGCAGTTGCAGAGCGAGGGAACGAACCTGGCAGCCTCCGTGTTCTATCCCTCGGGTGGGCTGCTGGATACCGGAATCTGGACCACCGACCGCAACCGCCCGAAGGAACTGGCGCGCGAGAAACCCTATGCACCGGTGCCCACGGTAGAGGACTTCAAGGTGGCGGCGGAGAAAGCCGGTTGGGAGCTGGAGTTCCAGGACCTGGATGAGTTGGCCCGCTACTGCCTGCAGGGTGTGCTTGAGAAGCGCTTTGTGATCATGATCCGGGTCGAGGAGGCGGAGGCCACACTGCTGGATCGGGCGGCGCGTATCGGCCGCTGTGAAGTGCCGATCGACCAGGCGGAAATTCCCCAGCTATAGTGTGTGATTGCGATGAACCCCCGCGGCGATCGGGGGGTTCATCGTCGCCCTGGTCCAGCCCTGCGTGCGGCCAGCAGGTAGCTAATCCCGCGGCTGTGCGAGCGGGTGCAGTTGCACCGGCATTGCGGTGAAGCCGTGCACGAATGAAGACACCGTGCGCACCGGCTCGCCCACCACCTCTATTCGTTCGTACCGTTTCAGTATCTCTTCCCACAGCACCCGCAGTTGCAGTTCTGCCAGCCGGTTGCCCATGCAGCGGTGGATGCCGAAGCCAAAGGACAGGTGCTTCCTGACATCGGCCCGGTCAATTATGTAATCGTCCGGATTGTCGAAAAAGCGCTCGTCGCGGTTGCCCGAGACATACCACATGATCACCTTGTCACCGGCCTTGATCTGTTGCCCGCCCAGCTCTGTATCCACTTTGGCCAGGCGTCGCATATGTGCCAGCGGCGTCTGCCAGCGAATTGTTTCAGCGACCATGGAGTCGATCAGTTCCGGGTTTGCCACCAGCTTGGCAAACTGTTCGGGGTGCTGGTGCAGGGCCAGGGCACTGGCTGTCATTGTGGAGCGGGTGGTGTCATTGCCCCCGACGATCAGCAGCACCAGATTCCCCAGGTATTCCATCGGCGGCATATTGCGGGTCGCCTCACCGTGGGCCAGCATGGAGACCAGATCGGGTTTCACCGGCAGTTTGACGCGCTCATTCCACAGCTCGGTGAAATACGCCAGGCAGCCCATCAACTCCTCGTAACGCTGCTCGTCCGAATCAATAATACCGATGCCGGGAATCGCGGTGGCGACATCAGACCAGCGTGTCAGCTTGCTGCGCTCCTCAAACGGGAAATCAAACAGCGTGGCCAGCATGCGTGTGGTCAGCTCAATGGACACGCGTTCCACCCAGTCGAAGGTTTCTCCCACGGGCAGGTTTTCCAGTACGTCGATGGTCCGCTCGCGGATAATGGGTTCGAAAGTGCGCAGGTTGTCCGCGCCGGTGACCGGGCTCACCACGCGGCGCTGCTCGTCGTGTTTCGGCCTGTCCATAGCGATAAACATCGGCAGCGGGAAGGTGTCCTGGGTGTCGCCGATGGTGATTGCCGGTTCCGAGGAGAAAATTTCGTGTGAGGTATCGACCTTTATAATGTCCTCGTAGCGGGTGACAGACCAGTACGGACCGAAAAAGCTCTCGGGGCACAGGTGGACCGGCGCCTCGTCGCGCAGGCGCCGGAACCAGGGGCCGTGAGAATCGCGCGCGAACAGGAAGGGGTTGGCGATATTGATCTTCTCCAGCGGCAGTGTGTAAGGGTCTTGGTCGGCGCGCTCGGCGGCGTCTAACAGCAGATCGGATAATTCCATAATACAGGCAACTCCCAGGCGTTGGTCTGCGCCAGTCTAGGCCAATTGTGTGAAATGGCCAAACACTTGGGACATCCGGGCTTTGGGTAGGCACGGGCTTGCCGTATCCTGTTGCCCTGTAATCAGCTCGAGAGTCAGAGGATGGATATTCGCAGCAAGGTCATGTCGGCATTGCGATGGAGCGCAGCGGCCCGCTTCCTGGGCCAGGCGGTGTCCTGGGGCATTACCATCATGGTGATCCGCCTGCTGTCACCGGGTGACTACGGCCTGATGGCGATGGCGATGGTGCTGGTGTCCTTCCTGGTGCTGCTCAATACCGTGGGGCTGGACGCGGTGCTGGTGCAGGACAAGGAACTTGACGAGCAGATGACACGGCAGATTTTCGGCGTGGTGATTGTGGTCAACACGCTGTTCTTTGCGCTGTTGTTCTTCGGTGCTGGCACGGTGGCGGCATTTTACGGCGACCCGGCACTGGAACTGATTGTGCAGGTGCTGTCGCTGCAGTTCCTGCTGCTGATCTTTGAGACACTGCCGCAGTCCCGGCTGGAGCGGGAGATCGAGTTTGCCCAGCGCTCGATTGTCGATTTCGCCACGCTGGTCATCGGCAGTGTCGTCACGCTGGTCATGGCGCTGGCGGGCTTTGGCGTGTGGGCGCTTATCTGGGGCATGTTGGCCACCAACGCAACGCGGGTGATCGGGCTCAACCTGATCGCCCGCAACCTGGTCCGGCCGAGTTTTTCGCTGCGCGGTATGCGCCGGCACTTTGCGTTTGGCGGGTTTGTCACCACGGACAGGGGCCTGTGGTTCCTGTTCAGCGAGTCGGATAAATTCATCGGCGGCAAATTGCTGGGCAATCACCTGCTCGGGTATTACGCCGTTGCCAGCCAACTGGCCTCACTGCCGATTCACAAGATCAGCGGCCTGCTCAATTCAGTTGCGTTCCCGGCTTTCTCCCACGCGCACGCGCACACCGATGCCGCGACTGTGCAGGGCTATCTGCTGAAGGCGACGCGGGTGCTCGGCATCGCCGCGTTCCCGGTGTTTTTCGGTATGAGTTGCACCGCGCAGCCCCTGATTGCGTCCCTGCTGGGGGAAAAGTGGCTGCCTGCCGCACCGCTGCTGCAACTGCTGGGTGTGGTGATGCCGTTTCGCCTGCTGAGTAATATTTTCCCGCCGCTGCTCTGGGGTGTGGGCAGCCCGGCGACCAGCGCTTCCAACTTCCTGGTGGCAGCGCTGCTGATGCCCGTGGCCTTCTATATCGGCGCTGACTGGGGTGTGCTCGGGCTCGCTTACGCCTGGCTGTGTGCCTATCCGGTGGTCTTTCTGGTCACGGCAATTCGAACCTGTCGCAAGGTCGGCCTGGGTATTGCCAGCTATTTGCTGCAGATGCTGCGGCCCGTTGTCGCGGGGCTGACAATGTATGCCACTGTGTATTTTCTGCAGGGCTTCGTTTATGGCACAGTCGGCGACTGGGTATATTTGCTGCAACTGGTTTGTATCGGGGCGGTGGCCTATGCGGTGGCTATGCTGCTGATCGACCGTCGCGGCGTTGTGGAGACGCTGCAGTTGATCCGCAGCTAGCCAGCGCAGCCCTGGCGCGTGAAGGGATTGCTCGACGGATATTGGGGGAGACTGCTCAACGCATGAATATTCTACAACTCAACGAGCCCGGCGAACGCCACCTGGGCCGTGCGATACAGGTGCAGGCGCAACAGCACGGGGACAAACCGTTCCTGCTGTTCTCGGACGATGTCTACACCTTTGCCGACGTCAACCAGCGGGTCAACGAACTGGCGGCGGGTTTGTCCGCGCTCGGCTTGCAGTCGGGAGATCGCCTCGCTTTTTATATGCACAGTGCGCCCGAGGTGATTTTCCTGGTGCTGGCTGTCAACAAACTCGGCGCGGTGTGGGTGCCTGTCAATACCGATTACAAGGGCGGCTGGCTGCTCGATACCATCAATGGCAGTCGCCCGACGGTCATTGTCAGTGATGCCGCCCATGCAGCGCGGCTGCGGGAGGTGAGGGACGCCCTGCGTGTCCAGTCCATCGTGATGCACGGTGGGCAGGAGCAGCTGGCCGGCGCCGTCAGCCTGGCGTCACTGTATGTGGCGGGGGCGGGCGAGCCGGACATGTCGGCGCTGCGCACAGGGGATACCTGTTCCGTGTTGTGGACGTCCGGTACCACCGGCAAGGCCAAGGGTGTGATGCAAAGCCACAACGTGTGGTTCAACGCCTCACTGGCGACCAATGAGGACTGTCAGTTTGGCCTCCGTGAGGACGATATTATTTTCACCGTGCTGCCCATGTATAACTCAGCGGTATGGGTCACAGCCATTTTTCGGGCGCTGCTCGCCGGTGTTCCGCTGGCTGTCGATGCCAGCTTTTCGGTAAAGACGTTCTGGCAGCGTGTCGATCACTACAGGGCGACGCAGTGCTTTACCCTGGGGGCGATGCATATGTTCCTGTGGGATGCGCCGCCGCGCGACGACGACGCCGATCACAGTCTGCGAAAATTGATGGCCATTCCGATGCCACCCGCGGTAGCGGGGCCTTTTTGCAAGCGCTTCAATCTTGAACTCGTGGCGCAGGGGCTCGGACAGAGTGAGGCGATGCGGCTGCTGGCGCCAGTCGCCGGACGCACCCAGCCACCGGGCAGTTGTGGCAGTGTGGTGCCCGGCATCCAGGTGCGACTCGTCGACGATGACGGCCGCGATGTTGCGGTAGGCGAGGCCGGGGAACTCTGGGTCAAACCGCTGCAGCCGCACTTTATTTTCAACGGCTATTTTGATAACCCGCAGGCGACGGCAGACGCGTTTGCAGGGGAGTGGTACAAGACCGGCGATATGCTGAGATGCAATGAGGACGGCTTTTACTTTTTCGCCGATCGCAAGAAGGACGCAGTGCGCTACAAGGGGCGGAATATCTCCACGTTTGAAGTTGAACTGGCAGCCCGTCAGCACCCGGCGATTGCCGATTGCGCCGCATTCGGGATACCCAGTGAAGAACTGGAGTCGGAACAGGAGATCATGCTCGATGTCATCCTGAAACCAGGGCAGGTGCTGGAGGCGCTGGAGCTGGCCAGGTTCATCAATGACAACGCGCCGTATTTCTTCGTGCCGAGGTATATCCAGTTCGTCGACTCACTGCCGTATACGCCGACCAATAAAGTGCAGAAGTTCCGGCTGCGGGAGCGCGGTGTCACGCCGATGACCTGGGATGCCCGGGCCGCGGGATTCACGGCGGAGCGCTAGTCGCCGTCACGTCCGCCCCGGTTCGCGGCCCCGGAAACAGGTGATTGACAGATTAACTAATGCCTAGTAGTCTCTAGCTATCCGGTCTAATAAACCAATCTGGAGAGGCGTCCAATGAGTCAATGTCCTTTTGCTAATTTCCCCAACCTGATCGATCCCGAAACCTATGTCAATGGCATGCCCTACGAGACACTGGCTGAGATCCGTCGCTCCGGCCCTGTACACTACATGGACGGTTCCTACCAGGGTGTGCCCTACTGGCTGATTACCGGCCGCGATGAGATCGACTTTATTTCAAAGCACCCCAAGCTGTTTTCCAGCGAGGCGCGCTCGGCGCTGGCGGAGGAGTATCCGGAAGAGGAACTGGTGCTGATCCATCGCAATATGACCATCAACCAGGATCCCCCTGGCCAGATGAAGTCGCGCAAGATTGTGCGCGCCACCTTCACGCCCGCCGCGGTGGAGTCCTACGAACAGAGCTTCCGCCAGCACGCCAAGAACATCGTCGACAGGGTTGCATCGCGCGGTGAGTGTGAGTTTGTCGAGGAAGTGGCGGCGGAGTTGCCGCTGCTGGCGATCCTTGAGCTCTGTGGTATTCCGCCGGAGGATCGCAAGGACTTCTTCGAGTGGACCAACAAGATGATGTTCAACCAGGATCCGGAGATGGCCGCAACCGAGGAGGAGACACAGGAAGCCTCGTTTAAAGTCATCGAATACGCGATGAAACTGATGGAGCAGCACAAGACGAACCCGAAGAAAGACATTATCGGCGCGCTGATTGAAGGCAACGGCAAGGATGATGGCCTCAGCGACGACGAGTTTGTCTGGTTCTTCCTGATGCTGATCGCGGCGGGTAACGAGTCCACACGCACCGTTACCACCCAGGGCATGCGCATGCTGATGGAGAACCCCGACCAGCTGCAATACCTGGTGGATAACCCCGACAAGATTCCCGGCGCCTGCGAGGAAATGCTGCGCTACAACACCGCGTTCACCCTGATGCGTCGCACCTGCATGGAAGACACCGAAGTCGGTGGCTACCAGATCAAGAAGGGCGACAAAATTATCATGCACTACCACACGGTGAACCACGACGAGAGCATTTTCGGTGAGGATGCGATGCAGTTCGATGTGCGCCGTGCCGAGCGTATGCCCGACCTGTACAACCAGCACCGCGCGTTCGGTGTCGGCCAGCATTTCTGTCTCGGCACGCACCTCGCCCGGCTCGAGATGCGCGTGATGTTTGAGGAGATTATCCCGCGTCTGCGCAATCCCAAACTGGTGGGCGAAGTGGCCTACACCCGCTCAAACCTGGTCAACGGCATCAAGCGTATGCATATCACCTTCGACCCGGAGACAAAGGCAGCAGAGCAGGTAGCCTGACGCTCGAGAGGTGAACCCACGGCCCCGGCGATAGTCTCTCCGGGGTTTTTTTTGCCCAATGGAAACGTGACCGACGCAAATGCTTGGCGGGCTCAGATGGCGTTGCTGGCGTCAATCCAGGACTGGGGTGCGGTCAGGGGTTCACTGGTCACCGCTACCCCCTTCAAACTCCGCAATGGCCTCCTCGAGGGGGCCCAGCATGGCGGCTGCCCGCGGATACCCGGCATACTGTGCGATGAACAGCAGGAGCTCGCGCGCTTCCTCGGCGTTGATCTCGCCGCGTTTGAGTGAGGCCCTGATCTGGATTTTAAACGTCGCGGCCTCGCCTTTTTCGGCGATGATCCCGAGCAGCAGGATGCGCTTGTCGCGCATGGACAGCGTCTCGCGCGTCCACAGTTCGGCGAACAGCTGTTTGAGCATGATGTCGGAGAAGGCGTAGCCCTCGGGCGGCACTACGACATCGCCGGCGTACACGTCCTTTATTGTGGCTTCACCCAGCGCGCGCCGTTCCTTGTCGTTCATGGTCTGTCTCCTAGTCCAGTGTGCCGAAAAGCTTGTCATAGAACAGTGTAATGGTGGCGTAATTGCCCTTGTGCATGTTCTCGTGGTGTACATGGTGTTTGGCGACCACCCAGTTCATGCTTTTGTATGGGAAGTAGGGCAGGTCGAGAAACACATGGTTGATCTGGTTGATATTGGTGAAAATCAGGTAGGTCACGACGATAGTGGTGATCTGGAAAGGGCCCAGCACTGCGGACAACAGCACGATGGACATCAGGAACATACCCAGGCCGACGAAGGTCTCCAGCGGGTGTACATAATGGGCGTCCAGATAGGTGGGGTTGCGCGCCTGGTGATGCACCGCGTGAATCTTGCGCATGCGCCCCTGGCCGTGGAACCAGAAGCGGTGCGCGAGGTAATAGAAGAAGTCGTAGAACATCAGGATAATAAAAATATCCAGCAATACCTTCCATACCGACTGGCTCTCGAGCGTAATGCAAAAGGGCAGCAGGAAAAGAAAGAACACCAGGTTGCAGTACATACCGGTTTTCTGTGTCGCGCGCACCACCGGAGGGTATTTCTCCAGCGCCCATTTCGGCTTGTCTTTCTGCTTGTTGAGTGCGCGCATCTCACCCAGCGCCGGTACGCGGAACAGCAGCTTCTTCCCCACTACGGTGATGCCGACAATACACGCCAGCGCCAGCATGGATGCCACGATGTCGTAGTGTTGCCACACAGTGGAAAGCCAGTCGTTATTCATGGTTTGCTACCTCGGGTTAGTGGCGGGCTGCAGCAGCAGCTCTGCCAGTGCGCGGCTGTTGTCGGTGCCCAGTTGCTGGCGTAGTTGCCGGGCCAGCAGTGCGATATCCACCGTGCCGCTGAGATCGAAAATATCCTGTTCAAGCTGCAGCGCGCGGTACAGCGCATACAGCGTATCTTTCATCTGCTTCAGTGCCGCGCTGCCAATGATGGCGCCAAACTCCTGTTCCAACTGGTCGACGCTGGCCACGGAATCGGCAATCAGCGCCTGTCCCCGCGGTGTGAACTGCAGAACCAGTTGGCGCGCGTCCAGCGGGTCCGCCTGTCGCTGCAGATAGCCCAGCGCTTCCAGTTCGGTGGCGATGGCGCTGATGGCCTGTTTGCTGACGTCGTGTGCGGCTGCCATCTGCTGGATACGCCCGCCCTGCGGCCCGATCATTGTCAGCACCTGGGCGAAAGACAGCTTGAGCCCGGTATGCCCTTTGGCGTAGTTCAACTCCATTAAGCGACGCATGATGTAATCGGACAGTCGCGCTAGCAGGGCACCCACCTGCGCGTGTTGTGAGTGGCTGTGGGGGCGATTGGTGCGCGGCGACAGCTGGCGGGTTAAGCTGTCCAGTGATTTTCCGGTATCGGCCAGTTCTGGTTTACCGACGAGCTGGGCGAAGTGCTGGTCCAGTCGGGTCACGATGCGCTCGCCATCGCGACTCAGTTTTCGGCCGCTTTTCGACAGCGTGAGCTGTTTCGCGCGGCCGTCATCCGGATCAGCTGTGCGCGTGATATAGCCGGCGGCTTCCACCTGTTTGACTGCCTGGTTGCAGGCCTGGCGGGAGATGCCCAGGATGTCGGCGAGCTCAGACAGCCGCATATCACCCTGTCGCAGCAGATGGATATAGGGTGAGAAGCTAAGCCTCAGGTCCCGGTGTCCGCACTGTTCCTGCAGGGTATTCATCACGCTGTGCTGCACATAACGCGCCACGCCCAGCATGTGTCTGGAGAAATTATTGCGATACCGGTTCCAGAGGAGATCGGTGTCGATGGTGTCTGTGTTCAATGCCGGCATGGCAAAATAGTAAATTGCAATTGACTACTAGTCAATTGATATTGACTTAAGCCGCCGGCTCGCTACACTTTGACGGCTAGTAATTTGAGGGCGTCGCCCCGCGGTCTATCGGGTAGCCGGGGCTTTGCCGAATACCTCGAAACCAGGACCATCGCCACCGGAGTGCCGTGATGCTGCAGGACAGGGTCTATATTGTTACCGGTGCCTCCAGGGGCTTTGGGCTCGCGATGGCCAGCACGCTGGTTCAAAACGGCGCGCGGGTGGGGCTGGTCAGCCGCACCCCGGCGCTGCTCGATCGCGCTGTGGCGGAGATCGGGCCGGAGCGCGCGTTCGGCGTGGCGGCCGATGTCGGCGTGCGGGCTGAGGTGGTCGCTGCATTCGATGCAATCCACAGTCATTACGGGCGCCTGGACGGACTGGTCAACAACGCCGGAATGGCGACACCGAATCGCATTGAGCATTTGGTCGAGACCGAGGTCCTGGCGCAGGTACAGACCAATTTCCTGGGCACAGTGTTCTGTTCGCAGGCGGCGATACCGCTGCTGCGCGGTGGCGACAATCCGCGCATTCTCACTATCTCCTCTGCCAGTGCCTGGCATTATGACGAGATGAGCCACCTGTCGATCTACGCCTCGACCAAGGCCGCTGTGGAGCGCTTCACCCGGGATTTGCGCGTGGAAGTGCAGGGCGACGGCATCGGTGTGACCTGCATCCGCCCCGGCGGTGCCTGGACAGATTTCGCCGCCGGTTGGGACCCGGCGGCGTTTGCGTCCGCGCTGGCGGCCTGGAAAGAGGCGGGCACCCACCTCGACACCGGCATGGACGTCGACCACGTTGCCGGCGCGGTGCTGTATGCACTGTCACAACCGCCCGGTGTCGGTGTGGACCTGCTCGAAATACGCCCCAACACCCCGACGCCGAAAACCCTGCTCCAATGAGGGCGCTGCGATGGATTATTACAACAGGACCCTAGTAATCACCGGGCATATTCTGGATGTCGATGGCGGCCAGTTCATGCGCGGGTAACGGAGACCACAGATGACCAGCTTAAGTGACGATGTGCTGCGTGCCACAGCCGACAAACTGATCGCAGCCCATGAGGAGGCCTCGCGCAGCAATGACTGGCTGTTTTTCGTCGATGAGATCTACGCCCGGGACTGCGTGTATACCTGCCAGTACGCGGGTGTGATGGACGTCACGGCGAATGGCATCGAGGAGATCAAGGCCACACATTACGGCCGCGATATGAACGTGGGCTGGGAGGGCTGGACCTTCCCCTACCTCGGTGTGTACATCGGGGCGGACAACCAGCTGATCACCCACTGGATGAACCGGGGCCCGGGCAGGCGTGCGGATGGCAGCTATTTCGAAACGCCGGGGATCTCCTTCCTGGCGCTGGACGGGGAGGGCCGGATCTGTCGCCAGTTCGACATGTTTGATCTCGCCCACCAGATGAAACTGTGCGATGACCTCGAGGACGCCGGCCTGCTGTCTCCCCAGCTCAAGGCGCAGTGGGTGTTGCCGATGAAACAGAAGCTCCAGACGCAACTTGCCCACAACCGCTAGCGCCCGTCAGAGATTGCTGTCAATATCCCCCGTTTTCCACGTCCGCCAAGCGATGTGGAGCGCCGTGCGGGGTGGCTGTGCCGCCCGCCGGCGGACGGCAATTGATAACAGGGGTTATGCGAGAGGAGGCTATGGGTAGCAAGCGTGCAGTGTTGGCCGCGGCTGTGGCCGTGGCGCTGGTGGCGGGTGCCGTGCAGCAGGTCGCAAGGGCTGCTGATGAGGGCGGGCAGTACAAGGTGCGGGCCTTCGGCAAGGTCGAAACCTGCTATGCGCTGAACCGCGCGGTGAACAGCGCCAAGAAGGAGGATGACTGGGGTGCCCTGTACGGGTTTTCACTGTACACCATGGGCTACCTGACCGGCATCAACCGGCTCGCGTCTGACACCTACGATATCGGTGGCAGGAAGAACAGCAAGACCCTGATGGTGTGGCTGGAGAAATACTGCCTCGACAATCCCGAGCACAGTTTTGACGCCGCACTCTATCAGCTCACCGCGGAAATTTTCCCCGCTCGCACCACCCGCGCACCCGCTGAATCACCATAATGGGGACCAATAATGGGGACGGAGGCATTTTATTTTGCGACCGCTTTCATTCGCCAGTTACCTCTGGTGACCGCGCTCACCCGGCCTCGTAGTCGAGGATGAATTTGGTGACGAATACGGATTGACCGTGCTCGCGGTGGCTCCAGGCGAGCAGTTCAGTGAGGGTGTTCATGACGTGCAGGTATTCGCCGATAATGACCGTCGATGTCGAGCCCGGGCTCACCCGCAACCCCTGGCGTGTCGCCACTTCGTCAATAAAGCCCTGTACCCGCCCGCTGAAATCCACATTCAGTGGATACATACTGATGTCAACCGTGACCATCATAGTGTCGATCTCCTTCAGGAATCATTGCTCGCGTGACTACGCTGTGCATCATAGCGCAGAGTCGCCCTGAAGTGAGGGGAGGTTTGCCCGGATGGGTGAGGCCGGCTGTTGGAAGGGTGGGAGAGTTGTGCAACACTGCCGCGACTGGCCGCTGGCGGGAGATGGTCAAAGCGTATATATCGCCGGCTTAAGCCAGCGCGATGTAGATGTCGTCTCCCTCCACCTTGACTGCATAGCTGCGCAGGGGCTCGCGTGCCGGGCGGCTGAGCACAGCGCCGTCGCGGACATCAAAGGCGGCGCCGTGCAGCGGGCAGAGGATCCTGCAGCCCTTCAGCTTTCCCTCGCTCATGCGGGCCGCCGCGTGCGTGCAGAGGTTGTCCACCGCGAAGAAACCCTCGGGGGTGTGACACAGCAGCAACTCGGTATCGCCATGGGTAATACAGTGGGTCTTGCCCCGGGCTATCTCCGCCACGCTGGCGACACGTGTAAACCTGTTGTCGCTCATCGGAATGCCTTGCCTCGCGCCATGAACTGCTCGAGGGTGAGATGTACCCGCCGGATTCGGGCCTCCTGGTAGTTGCCCAGTGTGACGCCCTTGCGGCTGGTTTTGAGCCCCCGGGTCAGCAGGTCGAGATTGCCCGTGTCCTCATCGTAGACGGGGGCCAGCCAGCCGAGCTCGGGCGCCTCGGTATAGGACTGCTCGATACCCAATTGTGTCGGCTCCGGCGGCTCCGGGTGGTCCGCTCCCTCCGGCAGGGGTTCCAGTACCAGCACATCAAAGATACAGCTGTCGATATCGTCGCCGTTGGGCCGGAACCGGTAAACCATCGGAATCATGATGCCCGGAAAGAAGAACATATTGGGGAACAGGTGGTACTCGATGGAATCCAGCATCAGGCTGTCGCTGCAGTGATCGAGATCCACGCCCAGCTGTTCCCGGAACTGCTCGCGCAGTGCCTGTGCCGCAACCTGCCTGGCGGTTTCACCGGCACCCAGTTCGCGATCGTCCATCGACAGGCCGGCGAGGATCTCCTGCTCGGTCATGGGCGGCTTGCGCCATTTATCGCCGGGGTAGTCCGACAGCGCGGCGGTGCTGTAGCTGCCGATAGTGTGAATAAAGCGGCTGACATACTCGCTGAACACATCGTACTGGGCGTTGGCGCCGTGGGGCGAGTCGTGTGTCTCGAAATTATGGTAGGCCTCCATGAAGGCCTCCTGCGCGGTCTTCCAGTTGGCCGGTAGTAGCTTCTGCACATGCGCGCGGATGCGCCGCTGCTCCAGTGGGAACTGTTGGAAGTGCTCTTTCATCACCCCGAGATAGTCTTCCAGTGGCCGCGCCTCGGGGTCGAGGTTGATGAAGATGAACCCGCCCCACCGCTCGCAGCGTACGTCTGCCAGCCGATGGCTGTCGCCGACCGTGTGGGGGAAATCCCACTGGCCCGGGATATTGCGCACGGAGCCGTCGAGGTGCCAGGACCAGCCGTGGAAAGGACAGGTGAGTCCCTGCGTATACGTGCAGCCCTCGGCATCGACCAGCCGTGTGCCCCGGTGTGTGCAGACGTTGAGAAAGGCCTTTACGCTGCCGTCCTCCATGCGTGCTATCAGCACCGAGTAGGGGCCGATGTCGTACACATAGCTGTCACCGGCGTCGGGCACATGTTCTTCACGGCACGCCCACTGCCAGGCATTCGGCCACAGGTACTCGATTTCCCGCTGGAAGAATTCGCGGCTGATATAGCGCTCGACGGGCAGGTCCTCGTCCCCGAGGAACGCATAGCACTGCTCAAGCAGAGCCTCGGGTACGCTGCGGCTGTCCTGCTGGAGGGCGTCTGCGACGGTCGGGCCCTGGGCCCGTGCGTCGCCGGGTCGGGGTGCATGGCTGGCAGTCATAGGCGTCCTGTGGTTACGGCCTTGCTGATCGACGATGGCCGGTGTTTAATGTTACAAACAGCTTTGACTGTTTTTTTATCAATTTGACCCTAATCGTGCGCCGATGGCAAGTGCCGGAGCCTCGATTGGAAAAGCCGTCGGGGGAGAAACCGTATGACAGGACGTATCGGCGTCGTACCAGATGCGCAGGACACAGCCCGTCGCGAGGCCATCCGGGAGGTGTTGGCAGTGCACAGCCGGGGGCTGGATCGCAATGAGCCCGACCTGCTGAAGGCGGCGTACTGGCCGCAGGCGCGGGTGGACTACGGTGCATTCAAGGGCCCGGCGTATCAGTTTGCCGAGCTGATAGGGCCGGCCCTGGCGGAGGCCTACGAGCTCACCCAGCACTTGCTGGGGCAGACATTCATCGCACTGGACGGCGATCAGGCGCGCGCGGAGACCTATGTCTACGCCCGTCACCTGCTGCGCGGCGCTGAGGAGGAACTGGCCTTTGCCGGTCGCTACCTGGATACGCTGGAACAGCGTGAACAGCAGTGGAAAATCCTGCATCGCCAGGTGGTGATGGACTGGAGCCTGCGGGTGGCGGTGCAGGACGAGCGCAACGGCGACGCCTACGCGGCGCTCTCAAAGGGTCGCTGCGATCGCAGTGATCCCGCGCATGCACTGTTTCCAGTCAACTAGGGAGGCCGCGATGGCGAACACACTGGATACCCTGATTGCGAAACAGGACATCACCGAGCTGGTGTACCTGTACATGCGCGCGCTCGACCGATGGGATGAGCCGCTGATGCGCTCGCTGTTCCACGACGACGCCTGGTGCGAATACGGCTTCATCAACTGCGGCGCAAACAACTTTGTCGACTACTGTATGCAGGCGCTGGCGAGCCATCAGGCAAACCACCACTTCGTCGGCAATATCCTGATCGATGTCGCAGGTGATGAGGCGTTTGGCGAGGTGTACTTCAATGCCTACCACAAAGTGGCCGGGGAGGGCGGCTTTGAAGATATCATCATCGCCGGGCGCTACCTCGACCGCTATGAACGCCGCGATGGCGAGTGGAAGTTTGCCTATCGCTCCGAGCGCGTGGACTGGAGCCATAGTCGCCCCTGCAATGATCCGTACTTCCAACTCGCACCGGATGGCCTCGTCGGGTCGCGTCGCGACGATGCGGTGTTCGACCGGGCGCTGCGCTACAAACGCAACAGCAAACCGGATACCAAAGAGGCCTGATACTGCCGCCCGTAGCGTGCATCGCCATAACGCTGACGGGGTCGAGCGCGCGAAAAATCTCCCGAGGCAAAAGCCGCGCAGGCCAGCGCGAGACATGCAAAAAGTCCCTGTCTCTGGCAGTGCCGCAGCGACCGAAGTCTTGAACAGTGTGGTTGCCTGAATCGCTTTTATTCAAAGGCGTAGTGTGTAAGTATATAAAAAAATAGTCGAAACTATAACGTAAGCAGTGGGCCGCCCCGGTCCAATTCTGGGAAGCACACGATACGGAGCCGGAGTCTGGCCGAGGAGGCCAAATCGTCAGTGGGCAGGCATCGAAAACCCGGAGGGAGACGTGAAGAAATGAGGACGCTGCGCTATTCCCTGGTCGCGCTTGTGGTGGTGATGACCGCTTGTTCAAGGTTCGAGGAACCAATCCTCGCGGTACCGTTTGATGAGGCCACAGCAGCGCCCCCGCCGAACCGGGAGATGGTCCCATACAACCCGACGGGTAATTTACTCTGGGGTGATCTACACGTGCATACGGCGCTGTCCTACGATGCATTCACCATGGGTACGCGATCGCTGCCTGATGATGCCTATACGTTCATGAAAGGTGGCACCATCCAGCATGGACTGGGCTATCCCATTCGCGCGGACCGCCCACTCGATTTCGGCGCCGTCACGGACCACGCTGAGTACCTTGGTGTTCCCCGCTATCTCGCAGGGGACGATAAGGACAGGCCTGATGCTAACCTGATCAATGCGCTGAAAAGTGGCAGTGTGCCAAGGTTCAATGCGCTTTTTATCTACCGCGCTTTCTTCACTATGAGATCGCGGGAGAAGAGGGAGGAGAATTTTGGGGGGGATAATTTTCACGATGTGTCCCTCAGCGCCTGGAATGAAATTCGTGCGTCTGCACAGCGACATAATGACCCTGGCAGGTTCACGGCATTTGTTGGCTATGAATACAGCTCGATGCCGGACGAGCGTAACCTGCACCGCAATGTGATCTACCGTTCAGACAAGGTGCCAGATTTCCCCTATAGCTCTTCGGATTCTGAAAACCCCGAAGACCTGTGGCGTGTGTTGGATGAGCAACGTGCGCTCGGAATGGAGGTAATGTCGATTCCACACAACAGCAATGTCAGCGGCGGCAGGATGTTCGAGACGACGACATTCAATGGTCAACCCCTGACTGAGGAATATAGCGAGCTGCGCTCGCGTAACGAATCGCTGGTGGAGATCTTCCAGGTGAAGGGGACATCAGAAACACACCCGGAACTTTCCCCGGAGGATCAGTTCGCAGACTTTGAGCTGATGGATACACTGATGACGGCAAGTTCCCCACCCAGCGAGCCCAAAGGCAGCTATGCACGGGATGCACTGAGAACAGGTCTGGAGTTTGCTCATCGCGAAGGCTTCAATCCCTACCGATTTGGTGTAATCGCCAGCACTGACAGCCACAACGCGAGCGACCCTGTGGAGGAAGATAATTTCCACGGCAAGTTGCCGTTGCTGGACGGAACGGCCGCCCAGCGGCTTGGTGTTGCATTTATCGATGACAGAATGGCTGTTGCGAAAGTGTATGGAGCGGCGGGGCTGGTTGCTGTATGGGCGCCGGAGAATACCAGGGCATCGATTTTCGATGCGATGCGTCGCCGGGAGACCTATGCCACTTCGGGGCCGCGGATATCACTACGTTTCTTTGCGGGGTGGGATTATCCTGACACGCTGCGGGGAAGTGAATGGTTGCAGCAGGCCTACGCAAATGGTGTGCCCATGGGAGGGGAATTGGCAGCCCGTGATGGGGCCTCACCGACTTTTATCCTCGCCGCGAGCAAAGATCCACTGGGCGCAAACCTGGATCGGTTGCAGGTGATCAAGGCATGGGTTGATGAAGCAGGCCTCAGCCATGAAAGAGTGATTGATGTTGCCGCGTCAGGCGAGCGTATGCAGCGTGGTCGCAAGGGGGAGATTGCCGATGTAGGGAGTACGGTGAATGTTGCAGAGGCGAGTTACACCAATACTATCGGCAGTCCTGAATTGTCTGCCATCTGGACAGATCCGGAATACGAACCCACACAGCAGGCGTTTTACTATGCCAGGGCGATCGAGATACCCACGCCGCGCTACAGCACCTACGACGCCAAGTCGCTGGGCGTCGAAGCGCCCGCGCCCCAGACTCTTCAGGAGCGAGCGGTGAGTTCGGCGATCTGGGTCAATCCCGGCTCGTAGCAGGGCAAGCGCCAGGTAGTGCCCATACCGCAATGTTCATTGATTGGCGGTCAGTAGCCAAGGGGAACGTATATGCAATACCCCTCTCCGAATCAGCCTGCGGGGATTAAAGTTATAAACCGTATCGGGCGCGGATTGAGAAAGCTTCGGATAGAAAGGCCGTCATTGCTGCCTGCTGAAGCTTTGATTCGCAACGCAGAAAAGCAGACAGGGCTGGGCGACTTTGGTGACGAGAGCTTTATCCCGGCATTGGAAAAGCTTACATTTGCGCTGGAGCGTGAAGCCAGGCTTTCGCAGTTGGGGCGCATTGCGGTGCGCGGTATGCTGCTGGATAACCTCAAGCTGCGGCTGCACCTGACAGAATATAGAAAGCGGCGGCCAGAGGTTGCGCAGCAGAAAATCACACGGCCCCTGTTCGTGCTGGGTTTGCCGCGCACTGGCACCACTATTCTATATGAGCTGCTGGCCCAGGATCCGGCACACCGGGCTCCGGCCACATGGGAGGTCGCACAGCCGATTCCGCCTGCGCAGCGGCACAGTTTTCACACGGATCCACGAATTCCCGACGTTGAAAAGCATGTCCAGAAAATGGAGTTACTCGCGCCGGGGTTCCAGGCGATTCACGCCATGGGTGCGGAGTTGCCGCAGGAGTGCGTAGCTCTGTTAGCACCGCATTTTATCTCTGACCAGTTCGGCGTCAGTTTCTATATCCCGGAGTACCGGCACTGGACATTAGCGCAGGACATGACGGCCGCTTACCAGTGGCATCACCAGTTTTTACAGCACCTGCAGGTGGATTATAGGGAGCAGCGGTGGGTGCTGAAAACGCCGCCACACCTCGCGTATCTCGATACGCTGATACAGCAGTATCCCGACGCTGCGATCGTGCAGACTCACAGGGCTCCGATGGATGTGTTGGGTTCAATTTCCAGCTTATCGTGTACGTTACACAGCGCTTTCAGCGACGACATTGATCCGATCGCAATAGCGCAGGCCGAAGTGGATTATTTTTCTGCGATGTTGGCGCAGGGTATGGAGAAAAGGGCGGGCATGGCCGATGAAAGCAGCCGGATCTATGATGTACAGTTTGACGATATGTTGTCCGACCCGATTGCCGTGTGCGAAAGCCTGTACAAACATTTCGATTTTGACTTCAGTGATGAGGTACGTCAGGCCATGCAGGCGTATCTGGAGAGTCGACCACGGGACAAACATGGAAGCCATCACTACTCGCTGGAACAATTCGGTTTAAGCCAGCGGCAACACGGTGAGCTTTTTGCCGATTATTGCAAGCGCTTTGGCCTTTGATGGACGAGGTTGTCCTCTTCAACCAGTTTCCACAGCAGCGTCGGGCGAGTCTGCGGAAGTACCTCAAGCATGCCCTGAACCGGGGCCGAAAAACCAGGAGTCATCGGTAGCATGAATAGCGTGAAACAGGGGAAAACCATCTGCCGAATCTGTGAGGCACAGTGTGGTCTTGTTGTCAGTACCCGGGATAACCGGATTGTTGATATAAAGCCGAATGAGGATCATGTCGCGAGTAAAGGCTACGCGTGTATCAAGGGCTTGAGAATGGGGGATTTCGTACACAATCCCGATCGCCTCAAGCAGCCTCTGAAGAAAGTGGACGGGAACTTCGTCCCTATCAGTTGGGACCAGGCACTCGAGGAAATTGGCGGTAAGCTCAAGGCAATCCATCGCCAGCATGGGGGGGAATCGATAGCGGCCTACATGGGTAATCCGATCGGTTTCAGTATCTGGCCGACGACAATGATGACATTGTTTCTCCAGGCGTTCGGCGCCAGAAAGCTGTTTACGCCAGGCACCCAGGATTGCGCTAACAAGTTTGCCGGTGGGGAGCGCCTGTTTGGCAGTCCTAACGATCAGGTCTTCCCCGACATTGATCATACGCGCCTCCTGATTGCTGTCGGTACCAATCCCGTCATTTCAAAGATGAGTTTCATCACCATGCCCCATCCGATGGAGAGGCTGATGGACATCGAGCGCAAAGGGGGTAAGGTTTATTGGGTCAACCCCCGATATACCGAGTCTGCCAAGCGATTTGGCGAACATGTGCCTATTCGTCCTGATACCGACGTGTTTTTCCTGCTGGGCTTCCTGCACGAAGTGATTCGCCGGGCTGCCGTGGATGAAGAGCGTGTGCAGCGGTACATGAATGGGTATGAAACACTGGTGGAGATTGCAAAGCCGTGGACGCCGGAACGGGTTGCTGAAGTAACGCAGATGTCTGCTTCCACACTGAGAAAGATGGTAGATGACTACCTGGCAGCTGATGGGGCTGCGATCTACTCCTCTACCGGGGTGAATCAGGGAAGTCAGGGGCTTATGGCTTATTGGTTGCAGGAGTCCATCAATGCCATCACCGGTAATCTCGATAAAAAGGGAGGAGTACTGGCAGGTAAGGGGGTATTTCCATCGCCGCCTCGAGTGTCTGAGGTGCCAAGATCCCGGATCAATAATATCCCTTACGTGAACAGCACCATTCCGGCGGGCATTATGGCGGACGAAATCCTGACGCCCGGGCCCGGTAAGGTCCGTGCCATGTTCAATATGGCGGGGAACCCCCTGCTGAGCTGCGCTGGAAGTGATCGGCTGGCCAGTGCCTTCGATGACCTGGAACTGCTGGTCTGTATCGATATAGTGCGCAACGAAACCGCCGGGTATGCGGACTACATACTCC
This sequence comes from Halioglobus sp., assembly GCA_020443425.1. Lineage (GTDB taxonomy): Bacteria > Pseudomonadota > Gammaproteobacteria > Pseudomonadales > Halieaceae > Marimicrobium. The sequence continues at coordinate 10,274 of JAGRIE010000029.1, read as the reverse complement.
CCGGGCTGCATAGTCTGGAGCGGCCTGATGTTCCATTTTACTTTTTTACTTTTATGGGACTGATGCCTGTTCGCAGTTTCACCTACACTGAGCCCATGCTTTCCCCTGCCGGCGAATCCCGAGATGAGGGTTTGATTTTTCGTCAATTGTGTCGGGTGGCCGGGAAGCCGATAGCGGGATCAAGACTATTTCAATTGCTCAGTAATGCGGCCGAGGCAATTGACAGGATTCCGTTTCCGGGCAGGAAAACATCCTTCGACCGTCTGTTTATTTCACTGTTGACGCTTTCAGGAAGGCTCGGTGGTCTGCGCAAGTTGCGCAAGCACCCTGACGGTATTCTCCTGGAACCAAACCAGCCTGGTGATTTTCTGGGCAAAAGGGTTAATACACAGTCCGGCAAGGTTGAGCTTGCACCGCCGGATCTGGTAGAGCGCGCGAAAGGTCTGGACAAGGTCTTTGACATGGAACGACAGAATGCCTGCGCGCTAAAACTGATACAAAAGCGCGAACGTTTCACCCATAACAGTTGGGCGCACAATGTTGAGGCATTCGTAAAAGGCAAGCGCAATACCAACTATCTCTTCATTCATCCCCAGGACGCGCAAGTGAGAAACCTGTCCACTGGCGATATAGCGCGAATCAGTGTGGGTAACAAATCCGTTGAAGTGCCTGTCCAACTGGATGAAGACATGCTGCCGGGAACAATCTCAGTGCCTCACGGCTGGGGGCATCAGCAGGCCGATGGGCTAAGCGTCGCTCGGAATACCGAGGGCGCCAACGTCAACAGAATCATTCCCGATGGCCCTGAGTCTATCGAGCCCGGATCGGGTATGTCACATATGAATGGTGTGATTGCCGATGTGGCCCGGGTATAGCGTAGGGCCTTTCTTCTAACAAGATGACCTCGATCAGGTCAGGCAGCCGGCGAGCACAACACTGCGCGGGAACGTACCGAGTCAAATTGTCGCGATCTGTCTGCAGTGTGTCGGAGCACTGGTTATGGTTGTTTCGGTTGCGCTGTAGTCACGGCAAATAAAGTAAAGGGCACTTGTCTAATAGTCAATATAGCTTGACCTATAGTTTTCCCGCGCCCTATACTGCCCAACTCTCGCCACCCGCAGCGGAAAGCGCTATGACAGCAAAAGCAAACGTCGGCTATATTGGCTTGGGTAATATCGGCAAGCCATCCGCTGAACGCCTGATCACTGACCAGCTGGCAGTACATGTCTTCGATGTCTTCCAACCGGCAGTTGATGAGCTGGTAGAAAAGGGGGCAACAGGCTGCCAATCTGTCGCGGAATTAGCCGGTAAGTGCGTGCACATCGGTATTTGCGTGCGCGATGATCAACAAGTGGAAGAGTTGTTGTACGGGGAAGGTGGTGTCCTCGCCAATGCGGCTAAAGGCTCGATTGTTGCCATTCATAGTACGGTGACACAGGCCAGTGTTCTCAAGTGGGCTGAAGAGGCCGGTGAGAAAGGTATTCACCTGCTGGATGCGCCTATTACGGGTGGGGCCCATCGTGCTGCTGAGGGTACGCTCTGCTATATGGTTGGTGGCGACAAGGAAATTGTCGAGCGCTGCCGCCCAGTCTTCATGACTTCCGCAGAAAAAGTGGTGCACGCTGGATCACTCGGCTCGGGCATTGCCCTCAAGCTCTGCAATAACTTCATTCAATACACTGAGTTTGTCGCGATGGCTGAGGCGACTCGCCTGGCGGAAGCCTGCGGCCTGTCTGTGGATGTGCTCAGGGAAGTAGGCCTGTCCAATGGTGTGGTCAACGAACAGATGCACATGTTTGTCTCCGGCCGCAATGGCCTTGCCCGGTCCTGCTCTGAAGAGGAGATGGAGCAATTCTTCGGCGCTCTGGGCGCTCTGGGGCGCAAGGACCTGCAGTGCGCTCTGGATACAGCAGCGGATCATGGTGTTGTGCTGCCCACGGCGGTTTACGTGCGTGATCGCATAGAAAATGTATTTCTGGCCCGGGACGAGTCCCGACCACCCAGGCAAGACATGCCCCACCAGAATTAAAGCACCCCTACGAGGACAGGTAACATGAGCCAGCCCAGCTACGGTGAAGACCGCTTGTATATCAATGGTGAACTGCGCAACGCCGAAGGCGGACGCCGCTATGATAACTTTTCGCCGCTGACAGAGGAAAAGATCGGGGAGGCGGCGGACGCTACCCTGGCCGATGCCGAGGATGCGTTGGCTGCGGCGCGCAATGCTTTCGATAACAGCGACTGGTCCACCAACCACCGCGCCCGCATTGAGGTGCTGCGCCGCTTTGTACAGATTATGAGGGACAATATTGCAGAATTAAAGCAGGCCGCCATGGCGGAAGTGGGGGCCACCCAGTTCTTCGCCGAAGGGCCACAGGCAGTGGGCCCGGTAAAAGAGGCAAGCTGGGTGATCGACTACCTGGAAAACTTTGAGTGGCGACGCGACATAGGTAACAACGAAGTGATGGGCACTGTCAGTCGCCGGGTGGTAGAAAAAGAAGCCGCGGGTGTAGTCGCCGCAATTTCACCGTGGAACTTTCCTATCCAGATCAATCTCGCCAAATGCATGCCGGCGCTGGCAGCGGGCTGCACCGTGGTGCTGAAATCGGCCCCCGATACGCCCTGGACGGCGGCACTTCTCGGACGCTACGCCAAAGAGGCGGGTTTCCCCGCCGGTGTTCTCAACGTTCTGACCGCGCAGGACCCAGCCGAAATTGGCAATTTCCTGACGACCGATCCCCGTGTCGATGTCGTGTCCTTCACAGGCTCCACTGCCGTGGGTCGCCATATCGTGAAGAACAGTGCCGATACCATCAAGCGGGTGTTCCTGGAACTGGGCGGAAAATCCGCAATGATCGTGCTGGAGGACGCCGACCTGGGTACAGCGCTGTTCGGTGTGTTCAGCGTCTGCGCCCACGCGGGCCAGGGCTGCGCTATCACCACGCGCCTGCTGGTACCCCGATCGAGGCTGGCTGAAGCGGAGGAACTGGTCAAGGCCTACCTCGGTGGCGTCACCTACGGCAGTCCGGACACCAGTGGCGAATTGATGGGGCCGCTGATCAGCAAGCGGCAGCAGTCAAGAGTACTGGGCATGATTGAGGATGCGAAGAAGGAAGGGGCGAGACTGATTTTGGGTGGCGGTCGTCCCGCACATCTGAAAAAGGGCTGGTTTGTGGAGCCCACCGTCTTCTCTGATGTGACGAACGACATGACCATAGCCCAGGAGGAGGTTTTTGGCCCTGTGCTGGTGATCATTCCCTATGAGGATGAAGACGATGCGGTGCGCATCGCCAATGATTCCATTTACGGCCTTTCCGGCGCGGTGTATTCCGCCGATGAAGAGCGCGCTACGGCGGTTGCGCGTCGTATTCGCACCGGAACGATAGGCATTAATGGGGCTGCCTGGTTGGGCGGCGATGCCCCCTTTGGTGGCTACAAGCAAAGTGGTATAGGTCGGGAGATGGGCCCGGAGGGGTTCGATGAATACCTCGAAACAAAGACCATCGCCTACCCGGTATAACACCCAGCCTTATAAGAGGACATGGAGATGAATAATATTCTGGGCTACCAGAACGAGAATGTTGTAGTCACCGGTGCTGCTTCCGGCATGGGTGCCGGCTGTGTGCAACGCCTGCTGGAAGTCGGGGCCAATGTATACGCGCTGGACATCAATGACGTAGATGCACCGGTCTCGAAATCCATTAAAGTTAACATCATGGACAAGGAGTCGATCACCGCGGCGGTTGCCGAATTACCTGGCGAGATTTTTTCCCTGTTCAACTGCGCTGGCGTGCCGTGTCCACCAGCACCCACCTACAATACGATGATGATCAACTTTGTGGGTATGCGAGAGCTCACGCGGCAACTGCTGCCCCGGATGAAGAAAAACAGCAGCATTGCATCCGTCTCCTCCACCGCAGGAATGGCCTGGCGCTCAAACAGGGGCAACGTCGACACATTCCTGGCCAATGACTCCTTTGAATCAGCCGCTGCATGGTTGCAGACGGAGGAGGGTAGTGCAATCAGCGCAGATGCCTACGCCTTTTCCAAGCAGAGCATGATTGTGTACATGTTTAACAACGCCGCAGAATTGGCCAGGAGACACATTCGCATCAACACCATCTGCCCCTCGCCGACTGAGTCGGCTTTCACGGAGCAGATGGCTGAAATCGGGCTGGGTAGGGATATCACTGATTTTTTTACCCCGCCCAACGGCCTGTATGCTACGGGCAGCGATATGGGTGATGCACTGGTGGCTATCAACAGCAACCTGTTCCGCTTTGTCAGTGGCTGCCTGATACCAGTGGACTGGGGGTATACCGCAGAAATCACAGCGGGTCAGCGTGATAATTTGCTGAACATCTCTCTCTAACCTCAACCTACCGCCGTCTGCGGTAGATACATTATCGGAATCTGAAAATGGCGACACAGGAATTCCCCGAGCTTGGTTGCTATCTGTTGCCGGGCCATACACAAACACCCGCTGATGCAAAACACGAAGCGCGGCGCGCCGAGGAACTGGGTCTGGGCAAGGTCTGGCTTTCGGAGCGCTTTGATGTCAAAGACGCGGGTGTAATCTGCTCTGCGGCCCTGGCCGTCACGGACAGTATTGAAGTGGCCACTGCGGCGACCAATATCCATACCCGCCACCCCCATGTCCTGGCTACCATGTGCAGTTCCCTGCATTACCTGTCCGGGGGACGCTTCACCCTGGGCCTTGCCCGCGGGGTTGCCATCCGTAACCAATTGATGGGGCTTGCACCGGTGGGGAACAAGCAAATGGCTGACGGCCTGGATATCCTGCGCACGTTATGGCGCGGGGAGAAGGTCATGGGTTACGACGGTCCCATGGGGAATCTGCCCTATCTCAGCAGTGGCGACTGGCTGGATGCCGATATCCCCGTCTACTTTGTCGGATTTGGCAGCCGCAGCCTGGCGTTTGCCGGCGAGCACTTTGATGGCGTACACCTGCATACCTTTATCACACCGCGTGGCCTGCAACGGGCCCGCGCGGCGGTGGAAGAAGGGGCTCACAGGGCCGGTCGCGCGGCGGGCGATATCCGTATCTGCAGTGTGATGGCGACGGTCTTGCAACCGGACCGCGAAGACTACCTGAGAAAGCTGGTAGGGCGGATGGCGACCTATATGCAGGCGCCGGGCTATGCGGAAATGCTGGTAGCACTCAATGAGTGGGATCCCAAAGTATTGGATAACTTCCGTGCGCAGCCCGTCGTCACCTCGATGATGGGGGGTATCGACAGTGTCGCCACGCTCGAACAGCTGGAAGAAATTGAAAAACTGATCCCCGAGGAATGGCTGTCTGCGGCGGCTGTCGGCAGCGCTGAAGACTGTGCTGCGCGTATTGCCCAGGAACTGGAGGGTGGTGCGGATGAAGTCTGTATTCACGGATCGACACCCGATGAGTTCTGCCCGGTAATTGACGCGTATCGTACGATCAGGGGTTAACAGGCGGGGTACTTCCGGTGGTTGATAATGTCGCGCGACCAGACTTGGTTACACCCGAATGGATGAGCGGGGTGTTGCGCCAATCCGGACGCTCGGCAGTGGTTGCGTAGAGCGTTTGCAGCACGCGATTATTGCTACCGGCAAGATGGGCGATAACGCCTTCCTTGTCCTCCCTTGTCTTCCGGGTGTTGATGGACTGCAACCTGCGTTTGCCTGTGCAGTTATTCACTGGGTCATTACACTTGTCTCATGTCCAGATTGTTTCTTCAACCTTTCAATCAATTTAACAATCACTGAATTGGGTTCGTTCCCGACTGAGTCTTCGAACTTCTCAAAAGTGTTATACGAGAACAACTCCTCCATTCCCTCTAGGGAATAGCCTCTCGCACGCTCGTTCAGCCGACCAGAGAATCTTCTAAAAGCTGCCTCATTACTGAGCAATTGATCGATTTCAGCCCGAGCAGTGCTATATGGAGGTTCTTCTAGTTGTCCCCATCTAAACATCACGGATATGAACTCAGGTTCGTCTAGCAAGTCAGTCTTTCGAGATTTGACCTGCTCCAACCAAATATTCTTGCATCTAATAAGAAAGTCGCGCGTAAATGGTTGCCTTTTCTGAGTGGTTGCCTGCCAGTTGGCATGACCCGAGTCCCAAAGGTTTGCTTCCTTTAAATAGTGCAGTAGCACTCGTTCTGACCAGGTAAGCATTTTCGAATTATAGACAATAAATTCAAGAAGCTTCTCTTGGGTGTCTTCGTATTTACATGTATCAATAAAAGTGGTCAGAAGAACCGGGATATTGGTTGAATCTGCAATCTCGAGTGATCGCTTGGAGTCATTTATGCTTTGGATAACTTCCAAGGGGCTGGAGCATGCGTCTTTACTGACTTGCAGCTCCCTGATGGCAAGGTAGTAGAGGTTGCTTAGTTGTTCATCATTTGCCGCCTTTTCAATCATATCTGTTGATAGTTGTCTTGATACCAGGAAGCTTTTGACATCTTCCTTGGTGAGGGCAATTAAATCGCTGTCATATGAAAAGGCAGCGAAATTTCTCATCGTGCCGAGTCTGTACTCTGCGATTGTTTGATCACCGTCAACACCAGCGAAGGCTGGAAATAGGGTTGTTAACACATCCTCGACATGCTGAATATCTGGTTCGTCGAGAGAAACTCTCCTAAGCATTTTCTCCATTTTCCTGTCTTCAGTTTCCCGAGAATGAGAGACGGATCGATCTTCTTTTGAATTGGATTTGTAATCAGATAGATCAACGTAGTGCTCAATTCCAGGGTAATAATCGAAATCCGGATCGATTAATGCAATGAATGTAAGTACATTTGCCTCGACATATGAGCAAACCTCTGGAAACTTTTGCTGCAAATAGCTAAAGAGTAGGACGTCATAGAAGTCTATACCTTTATTTATAGCACCCAGCTTAAAAACTAATCGATTTACCAAGCGCTTAATGTCCCGAACATTGCTCATTCTGCTTGCAATGATATTTAGGGCTTCTTGTGATCGTTCCTTATCACCTTTACTAAGGGCTGCGCTATCAACTGGATTGTATGATACAAACTCCTTGAGAAAGCTTGCTAGAAGGGCTGAGCGCTCTGAAGGCAGAGGGGTAGGTAGGGGTATCTCTATCTGAATTATCTTCTCTATATACCGACTCCCATCATATACACCGTTGTAGGAAAGCGACTTGGATGCTTGCTCTCTGTCATATGCAACCATATAGTTTATACCTCGAAAATTGCATACTCCTTTGATGATTTGGAACATCGTTCTAGTGTCTTCTGGTGAAAGGCGATCAATATCATCGATTACCACAACGATCGGGGCACCCACGTGGCAAATTTGGGATTCAATTTTTTGCTTTATGTGGATGCTGCTAGTTTGGACTAACTCAGATGGGTCAGACATCCTACTGGAGAACCAGCTCTCTTTAGTGAGGCTAGACTTTCCAGCAATGTTAAGTACCAGATTGGAGAATTCGATTAGTGACTTGGCAAGAGCCTGATAATCGATAAACACTTCCTTTTCAGCAAGTTCTAGTGCGATTTTGTTTATTAACTCTGTGCTTAGGGAGATTGAGTTCGGAGCTGTCCATGGATTGAATTCGATAATGACTGATGTTGGTTCAGTATTTCGTATAGTCTCTTTAACGTAATTAATTAGTGTGCTTTTACCTGTTCCCCATTCACCTGAGATACCGATTACAAGGCTTTCTCGGGCAACGTGTTTAGTAAGCACACTAGCTAAGCCTTCAGCAATTTCTTTTCTCTTGAGAAGGTCATCGGCTAGGGAGAGAGTGTCGGATTCTATAAGAATATGGTGGGCAGTATTGTCACTATTCTCGTTCTGAAGCCTAGAAAAAAATGGCCGCCTAAATACTGGATAGTATGACGATATGATACAGAGAATTACGAAATAGAGGATTAGCCAAGGCCATTCTATTGCCATAGAAAGGAGTAGCGTTGGAAGTTTGGTAATGAACGAATCGCCGCTAAAAAAGCTTGTGGCCGCATATACAAAAGCCGTGAGCGCGGCTGCATATATGAGCTTTGATTTCCGGGGGTGAGATATTAAAAACTCGCTAATGCACTGCCTTATTCCCATCCTTGGATATTTTCCCCATCGGTTGTAGGGTAGATTCGTTGAATAAGAACTACCCGATTTTTTCCAGCAAATGATTCTGTGGAATTCTCGATCGCTTGTATAGACTTTTCTACTGCTACAGTTATTTGAATGTATAAGTGTAAGTGGGTACTAACATTCGCATCGGTCAAATCGAAAGAACTCCCAAACGCTTGAGGCATACGGGGGCGCAGAGGCTCGGGGAAAAACTATTTATGAAGAATTTCTGACTAGCAGTTGTTGATTTATTATCGAGGTCGTTAATGGAAACAGGCGCACAACTTCTCAAGCAGCGCGAAATGGCCGAGCACTTCGGTGTGAGCGTGAACGCTTTTCGAGCCTGGGGTCTGCCCAGCGTTCGCACAAACGGCCGTTAGCGGCTTTACGATTCCGGCGTCTGTATATACGCCAGGGTCGGACAAAAGATCGCTGAGAGGCGCCAGGGCGACGGTACGGGGCTACAGGAACTCGCGCTCGGCTTTGCATCGGCATGTGCGGTAAATGGGGAAATCGGTAGCAGCGTACTTAAGTCGTTCGCGGCGCTGGCCAAGCGCGCGAGGCTCGACCCGAGCGGCGCGTAGTGGCGCTTGGCGAGGCGGCGAAAACGCTCGGGGTTCGGGTGCGGGCCGGGGGCTAATCCGCTATTCGAATTTCCTCGCGCGACTCCTTGAAAAGCCGCTGCTTTCCCATAAACTCCGCCTTAGCTCTCGCGCGTATATCGACGCATTCCACCCAGCGAGTATCCGATTGCGGATTAGTGCAACCTGGCGGAGGCCGGTACTGATCTTCGAAAGCGTTAGCAATGCTGTTTTGTTCTAGCCTTCGCGCCTCCGACGCCTTGCGCGCCTGCTGCGCCTGTATCGCCGCGAGTCGCTCTCTCTCGACCTCTGCGCGTCGAGCCTCGATCGCCGCTCGATCGCGTTCCGCCTGTTGCTCTCGCTGCTCGGTTAGCGTCCGTTCGATCTGCTTGTTTGCCCACCATGCTACGCCCGCAGTTGTTGCCAGGCCGCCGAACGAAAGGATTGCGGTGGCTAAGATTATTCCGAGGGCGATTTGTAGGGCTAATTTCATAAAATTGGGGCTACTCGTCGAAATAATCCGAGTCGATTTGCTTGATTTCGTAACAACCAGAAACAGTCACGCCGACGTTATAGTCCACCAACAGAGCCGAAAGCCGAGCGCCATCGATCAGAATTATTCGCGAGTCAATACTGGACGCATAGCTGAGTGCCTCCTTCGAATAATTCGAAGTCGTGATAAATATTCCCTTCTTCGCGCGCTTACCCTGTAACGCTCCGGCAAACTTTTGAATTTCGGGACGGCCGACGGTGTTTTCCCATCGCTTGGCCTGAATATAGATCACGTCGAGACCGAGCTTGTCCTCGTTTATGATCCCGTCGATACCCTCGTCGCCTGACTTCCCGACCGCGCGCGCTGCGTCCTGGCGATTGCCGCCGTAGCCCATCTTTACCAGAAGGTCGACTACAATGCGTTCAAAGAACGCCGAAGAGTTCGATTTGACGATCGACAGAACCTCGTCCTCGATACTTCCCCGTAATTGCTTGTACGCGGCGCTTAACGCGTCCTCTGGGGTGTAGTGTGAGTCGAGCTCGAGTGGAGGGGAGTGCTCCTCAGGTATGAACTTCTTGGTGTTTTTGAAATCTTGAAAAGATTTATAGCTCTGGAGGGTTTCGTTACTAATCGAGGTAGGGTTTGTCGCTAATAAGTCTTGACCATCTGGTGTTATTTGGAAGTATCCATGTTTTACGCTCTCGATCAGTCCGGCCTTCTTTAGATAAGTACTCGCCCATCCAACTCGGTTGTTCATTACGGGGCTTCCGCCGCTAGGCAGCAATTCCGATCGCTCGTCCTCGGTTAACTCGAACTGGTTTGAAAGTACCTCAACCGCGTCTCGTTTCTTATGCTCCAGACCATCGGCCGACAGCTTGAGAAGCGGTAGCATTAAGGTTTGATAATCTGGAATTGCCATCCATTGCCCCTTTGTCCAACATTTTGTCCCGCGTGAGAATAACGGATATTCAGTGGGGAGGCGACAGGGCGCTAGAAAATGGGACTCGCTGCTCACGAAGAGCATCACGGCTCTTCATCATTAACGGGGGACACCGGCATTCATTAAACTGATTTTGCGAAGATCGTTTAATGGAGAGAACACC
>JAGRIE010000028.1 GCA_020443425.1 Halioglobus sp. | reverse complement strand
ACATATCACCAAAGTTACCTATGGGTGTGGCCACAACATAAAGCCCGGAATTCACATTTTCCCCTTATAATGTTCGCACTGCGTAAATCCCGAATCATACAGGAGCCTCTCGGACCCGGGCGCATTCAGCGCCTCCTGAGTCCGGCGGGCTTCCTGACCCACTAACCTGTCGGTGAAGCATAGCATGAGAGATCTACATTCAAGGCCACACAGCCACACTGCCCTGGTAGCACTGTTACTGCTGCCACTCGTCCTGTGGGGCTGCGCAGGAAAACCTGCAAAGAAAAAGGAGGAGCCCACCAAGCCGCCGGTGGAGACCACGCAGCCCAAGCCGCGCGAGGGCATTTCGCTGACTCTCCCTCCCAGTACTTATAGCGGGGCCTTCAACAGTGCCGAGCAGTCGCTCGCACAATTTAACTGGATGCAGGCCAGTAGCGCCCTGCAAGCACTCCCTGCAGAGGGGCTGTCACCGGACGACAGCGCCTACCGGGCCTATCTGGAGGCGCGGATAAGCTATATTCGCGGCGACCAGGACAGCGCGCTGGCGCAACTCGATCGACTCAATGGCCCCGGCATCAACCCGGCATTGCGCTACCGGATTCTCAGCTTCAAGCATTACATCCTGGACATGAAGGGCGACTCCCTGGCCTGTGCACAACTCGCTGACCAGATATCGCGGACAGCGCCGGGCGACACTATTCCTGCGTGGAAGCGCAGCGTGTGGCGCAACCTGGAGAAGACCGACGAAGACCAGTTATCGGCTGCACTGACCCTTGCCAGCGACCCGCAGTGGCGCGGCTGGCTAAACCTCGCCATCATCAGCCGCGCACCCGCCCCTTCCCTTCCGGGCCAGTTGGCCCGCTGGCGCAATGAAAACCCCGACCACCCTGCAGCCAAACCGCTGCCCGGCGGAATGGATTATTTGCTGGCGCAGGGCACACGCAGCGGCAAGGTGGCCATCCTCCTGCCGCTCAGCGGGGAGTTGGCCCGGGCGGGCAGGGCCGTACTGAACGGGTTCCTCGCGGCCTATTATGAGAACCGTGCCGCCGGCGGTTCCTCCGAGGAACTGCTTATCATCGATCTGGACAAAACACCGTCCGCCAGCAGCGCCTATCAGGAAGCTGTGAGCCAGGGCGCGTCAATGGTCGTTGGGCCGTTGAGCAAGGAAGCGCTGGCGGATATCGCGACATTACTGGAGCGGCCAGTTCCGATACTGGCCCTCAATCGTATCGACCAGGTCCTGCCCGCTTCGGGTAGCGCCCTGGTGCAACTATCGCTGGCGCCGGAAGACGACGCCAGGACGATTGCCGAGCTGGCCTTCGGCCGCGGCGCTCGCAGTGCACTGATCATCACCCCGGCCGGCGAATGGGGAGACAAGCTGGAACCCGTATTGCGGGAGCGCTGGACCACACTTGGCGGCACAGCGGCCGATAGCGTCACCTACACGACGTACGATGACTACTCCAGCAGTGTTAAGTCGCTGTTATCACTGGGGGCCAGCGAGCAACGGGCCAAGGAACTGCGCGACCTGCTGGGCACCAATATCGAGTTTACACCGCGGCGGCGCCAGGATGCCGACGTTGTCTTTCTGTTGAGTCGCACCAGCACGGAGGCGCGCTCCATGAAACCGTTGCTGGCGTTTCACTACGCCGGCGATCTCCCTGTCTACGCACTTTCCACGATATACAGCGGCGTGCCCGATCAGCGCAACCAGGACCTGAACGGTATCCTGCTGGCCGAGATACCCTGGTTGCTGGGCGCTAACCCAGGCCTTCGCGTCACACTGGCCGCTGGCGATGTGGGTGGCGGCAACCTCCCAACACTCAACGCATTGGGCGCGGACGCGTTTATGGTGCAATCCGGTTTCAGTCGCCTTCAGAGCGGTGCGGATGCGCTCTTTCGCGGCAACACCGGCCTCCTGACGATGGATCCGACCCTCACCATCCAACGGGAACTGTCGGCGGCCAAATTCGATGGAGGCGTTCTCAAGGCGCAGTAGCTAGACTGCAAGCATGAAAGCGCTGGGCGATGACTATGAAAACCGGGCCGCTGCCCTGATCGAGGAAAGCGGGTTATGCGTTGTTGAGCGTAACTTCCGGGGAAAAACCGGCGAGATCGACATTGTCGCAGAAGACAGTGAGCAGTTGGTGTTTATAGAAGTGCGTGCGCGTACCAACCACCAGTTCGAGAGTGCGGCTGGCTCGGTCAACAGGCGCAAGCAACAGCGCCTGGTGAGAACAGCGCAGCTTTTCCTGCAGCACCGCCCACGATGGGCCGGCAGCGCGTGCCGATTTGACGTGATTGCCTTTGAACCCCCACAATCCGGTTCCCCTCCGCAGATTCGCTGGATCCGCGGAGCATTCACAGCCTGACCAACGAACGGGATTCAACTGCATGGACTACTACCCGATCATTGCCGATAGCTTCCAGAACACGATAGAGACTATCGCGATGTCCGTCGACGACCTGGCCGGAGCGATAGCGGCGGGCAGTCAGCTCATGACAGGCGCGCTGTTGGCCGATCGCAAGATTATTGTCTGCGGCAACGGGGTGGATGCCGCTGTGGCCCAGTTGTTTGCCTGTAATCTCCTCGGCCGTTTTGAGCAGGATCGCCCCGCCCTGCCCGCTCTCTCGCTTGCCGCGGACAATGCCAGCGTTACCGCCATCGCGCAGTCCGGCGCGTTTAACGACATATTTTCCCGGCAACTGCGCGCCCTGGGGCAAGCCGGGGATGTGCTGCTGTGCATCAGCAGCGGCGAGGGTGCCAGCAATCTGTTGCGCGCCGTACAAACGGCCCAGGAACGGGACATGGCCGTCATAGCGATGACCAGCACAAGGGACAGCACGTTAAGCGCCGTCATCCGGCCCGAGGATGTGGAGTTGAGGGTGAACGCGATGCGGCAGGCGCGCGTCGTGGAAATGCACACCATGGCTATACACAGTTTCTGTGCGCTGATCGACCACAGCCTCTTTGGAAGCCACGACTTGGAATAGCCCATGAGGCCACTAACAGAGCTACTGCTTATTTGACGATTTTAAGAGACGGCCGCTTCTCGGGTTTATCCGGGTCGGGTGGTGTGTCGTCCGGTGGGCCGGGAACCTCTTCCGGGTCGAACACCATACCCTGGCCATTCTCCCGCGCATAAATACCCACCACAGCCGATATCGGCACGAACACATCGGTTGCCACACCACCGAAACGTCCGTTAAAGGCAACGGCCTGGTTGGAAATACTTAAATCAACCACGGCATCGGGAGAAATATTCAGGACGATCTGGTTATCCTTAACAAACTGCCGGGGAACGACAACGCCTTCCATCGCAGCGTCGACCAGTACGTAGGGAGTGAAATCGTTGTCCACTATCCACTCATAAAGTGCGCGCATGATATAGGGGCGACTGGAATTCATATTCGACTCTGCCACTACGATAGCGTAGAAAGCAGCCTTTATTAAAGGCGCATTTCCCTCTCCTGCTCGGTGAGGCTCTCCTGGAATGATTCCCGGTTGAACAGTGTGTCCATATACGTCTGCAGCGGCTTGGTTCGCTTACTGGGGCGAATTTCCACGCCGAGCGACGGCAGGCGCCACAGGATGGGGGCAATGCAGCAATCCACAAGCGTGAACTCATCACTCATGAAAAATGGCTTTTCAGCGAAAATGGGCGCGATGCCCATAATGCTTTCACGCAATTCCTTGGTCGATTTCTTGACCACGTTCTCGCTGCGCGTGTGCAGAATGGCGTCAACCAACGCACTCCAGTCTTTCTCTATCCGGTGGATAAACAATCTGCTTTCCGCGCGCGCCACAGGGTACACCGGCAACAGGGGCGGATGCGGAAACCGCTCGTCGAGGTACTCCATCATGACCTTCGACTCGTACAACACGAGATCGCGATCGACCAGCGTCGGCAGGCTGTTGTATGGATTGAGGTCGGCGAGTTCAGCCGGGGGATGCGCCGCATCGGAGTCGACCAGATCCACGGTCACACCTTTCTCGGCCAGCACGATACGCACCCGGTGACTGTAGTGACTGGTGTTATCAGAAAAAAATGTCATTGAAGATCGCTTTGCCACAACACCCATTAGGGATTCCTCGGTTGTTTCCTAAAGAAAACGATGCGGCGTAGAGACAGCCCCAGCGCCACTACCATCACGCTCGTGATCAGTGTACGTCTTTCCAGTATTCTCGATTGAGCAACCATGCAAATACAGTAAATAACGCTATGAAGAGCAGTGTGTATGTACCAATTCGGTGCCTGTCAGACTTCATCGGCTCGGCCACGTAGGCGAGAAAGTTTACCAGATCGTAAACCGCACCCTGATACTCCTCGGGCGTCATCTCCCCCGCGAAGGTCAGTTCAAACTTGCCGCAGGGATCCTCGAGGATATCCTCACCAGTCAGCGGATCGCGCTTCACGCCGCCGTTGTGCGCTTTAACCGGGCCCGGTGCGCACTCCTGCATACCCTGTAACTCCAGCAACACGTTGGGCATGCCCACGTCCTTGAAAACCTTGTTGTTGAAACCGTAGGGCCGACTGTCGTCCTTGTAGAACGAGAGCAAATAGGTGTAAAGCCATTCAGGCTGACGCGCGCGGGAGACCAGGGTCAAATCGGGCGGCGCTGCGCCAAACCATTTTTTTGCCTCGCCTTTATCCATCGCGTTGCTCATCAACGCACCCATTTTTACATCCGGATCAAACTTCAGGTTCGCCTCATACAGATCCTCGGGTATACCGAGATCTGTCGCCACCCTGTTATAGCGCGAGTACTGCAGGGAGTGACAGCCCATACAGTAGTTCATATACATCTTGGCGCCATGCTGCAGGGATGGCTTGTTCTCGGGATCCGCGACAAATGGCGCGCAGGGGATGGAGCCACAATCGTACGCCGATTCCGCAGCCACCGCTTTCAGGGGCAGGACCGTCAGGGCCAGTATCAGCAGGAGGCCGGCAATACTGCCCCAGAAACCGATACCACCATCTGTGGTAACGCGGTCAGGCACAGGCTTGGTCTTGTCGAAGGACGTCCAGAACGGCATCAGCAGGAAAAAGGCGAAGTAGATCACCGAACAAATGCGCGCCAGCATGGTGCGGGCATCCGTCGGCGACCAGACACCCAGCACGCCCAGTATCAGGAAGGAGGCCACGAATGTCACCAGCATCACCTTGGTGATGTTGCCGCGATAACGCCAGGATTTAACCGGGCTGCGGTCCAGCCAGGGCAACATGAACGGCACGGCTACGGAAGCGGCGAATGCGACAAACCCCCAGAACTTGTCCGGCACTGCGCGCAGCACCGAATAGTAGGGCGTGAAGTACCAGACGGGTGCGATATGCTCAGGTGTCTTCAGGTTGTTCGCATGCTCGAAGTTGGCGAACTCCAGGAAGTAACCACCCATCTCCGGCATGAAGAAAATAATGCCGCAGAAAATGAACAGGAACACACCGATCGCCTGCAGGTCGTGCACCGTGTAATACGGGTGGAAAGCAACGCCATCCAGCGGTACACCGGCTTTGTCCTTGTGCTTCTTGATATCCACGCCGTCGGGGTTGTTCGAGCCTACTTCGTGCAGTGCAAGCAAGTGCAGCACCACCAGCGCCAGCAAGACGATGGGCAGCGCAACCACATGCAGGGCGAAGAAACGGTTCAGCGTGATTCCCGAGATCAGGTAGTCGCCGCGAATCCAGGTGACGATGTCATCGCCGACCACCGGGATGGCGCCGAACAGGGAGATGATCACCTGCGCGCCCCAGTAGGACATCTGGCCCCAGGGCAGTACATAACCCACGAAAGCCTCTGCCATCAGCACCACAAAGATCAGCATGCCGAAGATCCAGATCAGTTCCCGCGGTTTCTGGTAGGAGCCGTAGATCAGTGCGCGGAACATATGCAGGTACACCACCACGAAGAACGCCGAGGCGCCGGTGGAGTGCATGTAACGCAGTATCCAGCCGAAATCGACATCGCGCATGATGTACTCAACCGAGGCGAAAGCGCCGTCCTGGCTGGGGGTGTAGCTCATCGTCAGCCAGATACCGGTCAGCAACTGGTTGACCAGCACCACCAGCGACAGCACGCCGAAGAAATACCAGAAGTTGAAGTTTTTCGGGGCGTAGTACTTACCCATATGGGTGTTCCACGCCTTCATGATAGGCAGGCGCGCATCAACCCAATCGCGTAACCCAATCAATACATTACTCATCAGACACCCTCCGGGTTCACGCCGATTACCACCACCTTGTCGTCCTCGAACGAGTACGGGGGGACCAACAGGTTGGCCGAGGCCGGCACACCCTCGTACACACGACCGGACATATCAAACTTGGAACCGTGGCAGGGACAGAAGAAGCCGCCGACCCAACTGGCACCGCCCAGGTTGGCCACACCGACTTCAGGAATGTACTTGGGCGCGCAGCCCAGATGCGTACACAGACCGACAACAACCAGCAGATCCGGTTTGATCGAGCGGTCAATCCCTGTGATATAGGGGGGCTGCTGTGCGGCGTTCTCTGAATCCGGATCTTTCAACTGGGCGTTGAGCCCGGGCAGCGCTTCAAGCTGGGCGGCGGTGCGGTTGACCACGTAGACCGGCTTGCCGCGCCACTCGACGACTGTCATCTGGCCCGGCTCCAGCTTGCTGAAATCAAATTTGACTGGCGCGCCAGCCGCCTTGGCCTTGGCCGAAGGATTCCAGGACCCAACAAAGGGCACCGCCACTCCGACTACGCCGGCAGCGCCTACTGCGCTCGTGGCAGCCGTCAGGAATTTCCTCCTCGTGGAGTTAACGCCATCGCTACTCATGCTTGTCTCCCCAGGTGACAGATCGCTTTGCGGCCGGTCGGCAACGGCCCGAACCGCAGATCTAAAAAAGGTGCAAATAGTAATGATTTTGCCGAGTTCTTACAAGGAAAACCCCTTGATTTCACTACGTTTTCGGCAACAACCTGAGCCAGCTCAAGTTAAAACCACCCGCCTTTGCAAGGCTCAAAAAAACGCCCGGTATGCGCAGCACCCGGGCGTTCTTGATTGTGTCCATATCCCCCTCGCTTGCGGGGACACGTACCACCAGCTTAACGCTTGGAGAACTGGGGACGCTTGCGGGCCTTGCGCAAACCGACTTTCTTACGCTCAACCTCACGCGCGTCGCGGGTCACATACCCGGCGCTGCGCAGACTGGGCCGCAGGGATTCGTCGTACTCCATCAACGCACGCGTGATGCCATGCCGGATCGCCCCGGCCTGGCCGAAACTGCCGCCGCCGGCCACAGTCACGTTGACATCAAATTTCTCAATCAACTCAACGAGTTCCAGAGGCTGACGTACGATCATACGCGCCACTTCACGACCAAAATACTGGTCCAGTGGGCGCTGGTTGACGGTGATGCTACCGCCGCCACTTTTCAGGTAAACGCGAGCGGTAGACGTCTTGCGACGACCGGTTCCGTAGTATTGGGTAGCTGACATATCGTGGTTGTCCGTTAGATGTTCAGTACTTGAGGTTGTTGCGCAGCGTGCGGGTGTTCATTGCCAGCATAGACTTTCAGCTTCCTGAACATGGCGCGACCGAGTGTGTTCTTGGGCAGCATGCCCTTCACCGCACCCTGCAGAACGCGCTCGGGAGCTTTGTCGATCAGTTTCTCAAAGGAAATCGACTTCAGGCCACCCGGGTAACCGGTGTGGTGGTGGTACATTTTGTCCTTTGACTTCGCACCGGTGACGCGAATCTTCTCAGCGTTCACGACCACAATGTAGTCCCCGGTGTCGACATGCGGAGTGTACTCAGCCTTGTGCTTGCCGCGCAGGCGGTGCGCGATCTCACTGGCCAGACGCCCGAGAGTCTTGTCGGCGGCGTCCACGACAAACCAGTCGCGGTTCACATCTTCCGCTTTGGCACTAATAGTTTTCATCAATAACTGCCTCTTGGAGGAGTCCAATTTCGAGAGCGCGAATACTAATCAATGGAGTATCGCTTTTCAAGCGGAGAATCGATTAATTTTCACCGCTGACCCCGCCCTCCAGAGCCTGAAGCCCGTGCGAAAGCGCCCACCATTAAATCTGAGTGGCGCAGTTCTGTCTATAGGCTTCTCGACCCCCCGGCCAGAAACAGCCGGGTAACGACTGGGGGCGGTGTCCCCGGCCTTCGGGTTTGGCTAGCTTGCGCTTGTTCGAGAAAGCTCACTCACCGCGCAAGCTAGCCAAACCCGGATGCCTCCGAGAGTGTCGGGAATTGGCATCTGGCAACCGAAGACCGGCATGGGAATCCCACTCGATAGAGCCGGTCAGGGGGAGCGCCTGCAGCGCTAAGGCAGATGTTCCCGGGCCAGGTACTCGTAGGACTGCATCTCCTGCAGGCGCGAAATGGTGCGCTGGAACTCGAACGCCAGCTGCCCGCCGGCGTACAGTTCCAGCAGCGGCACCTCGGCCGTCAGGACCAGCTTGACGCAGCGGTCGTAGAACTCGTCGACGAGATTGATGAACCGTCGCGCCTGGTCGTCCATGCCGGGACGGAAGCAGGGAACGCCGGACACCAGCACCGAGTGGAATATCCGGGACAACTCAATATAGTCATTCTGGGAGCGCGGCCCGGCGCACAGCTCGGCAAACTCAAACCAGGCCACGCCTTTTGCCACGCGGCGGCATGTCAGGTAGCGGTGATTGATCTCTATCCGCTCCCAGTGCTTGCCGGACTCTGACGCCAGGCGCCTGAAACTGTCGTCGAGACTGCTGGCCGCCTCCTCGTTCAGCGGGGAGTGGTACAGCGCCGCCTGCTGCAGGGTGCGCAACCGGTAGTCGACACCGGCATCGACATTGACCACCCTGGTGTATTTCTCCAGCAGGGCGATGGCGGGCAGGAAACGCTGTCGCTGCAGGCCGTTTTCGTAGAGGTGCGCGGGCTCGATATTGGACGTTGCCACCAGTGTCACGCCGCGGGCGAACAGTTCCCGCATCAGGTCGCCGAGGATCATCGCATCGGCAATATCGGTGACGAAGAACTCGTCGAAGCAGAGCACGCGCGCCTCCTGCGCAAGTTGCTCGGCGACACGCTCCAGCGGGTTTTTTTCGCCTTCAAGGTTTGTCAGGTCGGCGTGAACCCGCTGCATGAAACGGTGAAAATGGACGCGCAGCTTGCGCTTGAAAGGCAGGCAGTCGTAAAAGGTATTCACGAGGTAGGTTTTGCCGCGCCCAACGCCGCCCCAGAAATAGAGCCCTGTCTGCGGCTCCAGCGGCACCCCGCGCAGCTTGTTGGCCCAGCGCTTCAGCACACTGTCGTGCTCCGACGCGCTTTTCAGCAGGCGCTCGTAGAGATCCTGCAACAGGAGCACAGCTTGCTCCTGGGCCGGATCGTGGGAAAAATTCTCCTGCTGCAGGTCCGCCTGATAGCGTTGCCACGGTGTAGTCATGTCGGGAACTGCCCGGTCCGGCGTTTCGTGAAAGCGCCACACTTTAACGACAGCCTCCGCGCTTGGCAACGGCCGCTCTAATGGCCAGCCGGCCCTACTGCCCTTGGAACAATAGGGGTATACTGCGCATCTTTCATTACGGCCATGAGGAATCTTTAGTGGAATCAGCGGTATATAGCACCGAAATCATGCTGGCTGTCGCGCTTGTAGCGGTGATCGTGGGCCTGGTTGTGGGCCTGTTCATGGGCCGTCGCACATCGAATGGCGCGAAAAAACACCGGGATATCGCCCTCAAGCTGGACCAGGTGATGCAGGACAAGAAATCGTATGAAGCCGAGGTGATCGAGCACTTCACCGAAACGGCAAAACTCCTGAACAACCTGACGGAAAGCTATCGGGAAGTGCACAACCAACTGGCGCAAGGTGCCGAGAAACTGTGCCACGGCGCCGGGCCCGTCTCGCTTGAGCGTCTGGAAAACCGCCACGACGCCTCTGAAATTCCGGCAAACCTGGCGCATATACAGCCGCCGCTGGATTACGCGCCCAAGACGTCACCGGATGAGAAAGGCATGCTCAATGAAGAGTTCGGCATCGAGCGCAAGTCTCCGGCGTCGCCGGAAGCGGCCGGAAAAGCACACTGACGCCGTTGCAGTGGCGGGGCTAGACCGGGTTATCGATATCAATAAACCGGTGCTGCAAGCCGAACCGGGCTGCGAGGTCCTCGCCGACGGCCTGCACACCAAAGCGCTCGGTGGCGTGATGGCCGGCAGCTATGAACTGAATCCCCTCTTCCCGGGCTGTGTGCACCGTCTGCTCTGAGGCCTCGCCTGTTACATACATATCCGCGCCGGCCGCCACTGCCGCATCAATATAATCCTGGGCCGCTCCCGTGCACCAGGCAATACGGCGCACCATGGCGCTGGCATCCCCCACATGCAGTGGCTGTCGGCCTGTAATTCCAGCCAGTTTTGCGACCAGCTCGCCCGCGGCTACAGCGCGGGGGAGATCGCCGACATTACCCACGCCGCTGGCACTGCCGGGCGCGAGCGGCGCCTGGTGTTGCAGCGCAAAGCCCATCAACTCGCCGAGGCGGGCGTTGTTCCCCAGTTGCGGATGTGCATCCAGCGGCAGATGGTAGGCGAGCAGGCTGACGTCATTCGCCAGCAGCGCACCGAGCCGCTTGCGCTTCATGCCCACCACCCGCGGTGACTCGCCGCGCCAGAAATAGCCGTGATGCACCAGTATGGCGTCGGCACCCCATTCGATTGCCGCGTCGAGCAGCGCCTGGCAGGCCGTGACGCCGGTGACAAGACGGGAGACATGCGATCGCCCCTCCACCTGCAGGCCATTGGGGCAGTAGTCGGAGAACCGCTCGGGCTGCAGGCACTGCTCCAGGTAGTCACACAATTGCTCCAGCGCTATGGCCATATCGTTTTCACCTCTGTTTCCAACCGTCGACGCTCACCACTTGGCAGGCAAGCCCCCCCATCATATACAATGCGGCTGCACACAATACACACGGCCGCGCATGAAAAACACTCTATCGCTCTACGTCTGGCCCGCCATCGCCGGCCTGCTGGCCGCCCTGCTGATCCTCGATCGCTGGGTGCTGCCGACCGCACCGCCCGCCCTGAACGGCCAGCTGGAGCCGGTCAGTTACGCCGCGGCGGTCAGCGAGGCGACGCCCTCGGTCGTCAATATCTACACCGCCAAGCTGGTCGCCCAGCGACAGAGCCCGCTGCTGGGCCACTCGCTGCTGGGCCGCTTCACACAGCGGCCCTCCCAGCGGCAGCGCATAGAACGCTCGCTGGGCTCCGGCGTCATCATGACGGCACAGGGGCACATCCTGACCAACAACCATGTGATCGCAGGCGCGGATGCGATCCAGGTGATGCTGTACGACGGGCGCTCGGCCAATGCCGCGGTCATCGGCACCGACTCGGCGACCGACCTGGCCGTATTGAAAGTGGAACTGCCGGACCTGCAGCCGATTGCCCTGGGCGACTCCGACGCCGCCAGGGTCGGCGATGTCGTCCTTGCGATTGGCAACCCGCTGGGGTTCGGCCATTCAGTCACCCAGGGTATCGTCTCGGCGCTGGGCCGTTTCGGCCTGCAACTGAACACCTACGAGGATTACATCCAGACCGACGCCACCATTCATCTGGGCAATTCCGGCGGCGCACTGATCGATACGCGAGGGCGGCTGCTGGGTATCAACACGCTGATCTACACCGCGGGCGGCCAGACGCAGAGCGCCAGTACCGGTATCGGCATCAGCCTCGCCATCCCCGAGAGCCTGGCCGTCTTCGTAATGCAGGACCTGATCAAGTATGGCGAAGTGATCCGGGGGTGGCTGGGTGTGAGCGTGGAACCGATCGGCGCGACGCCGATGTCCGGCGACCGGCACCAGCAACTGTCTGTGGTCGAGGTCGCCCCGAACAGCCCGGCGGAGAAAGCCGGCATACAGGTGGGTGACATCATCACCTATATCAACGGGGAGCCGGTTCGCGACGGCCGCCTGACCATGCACCGGATCGCGATGTTCCGGCCCGGGGAGACCGTCTCCATCGCACTGCAACGGAACCGGCAGAGCCTTGAGTTAAACGCTGTGGTGGGCGCTCTGAATCACTCCACGGCGCTGGAAACCCGACGCTGAACCGGGCCGCCTAGCGGCCGGGTTTCAGGCGCATCTCGGCACTGCGCGCATGGGCCGTCAGCGACTCGCCCCGGGCCAGTACCGATGCGTTTGCACCCAGCTCCTGCACACCGCGCTCACTGCACCGTATCACCGAGCTGCGCTTCTGGAAATCGTACACCCCCAACGGCGAGGAGAAGCGCGCGCTGCGCGAGGTCGGCAGCACGTGATTGGGGCCCGCGCAGTAATCCCCGAGCGACTCGGAGGTGAACGGCCCCATGAAGATGGCGCCGGCGTGCCGCACCAGCGGCAGTAAACGATCGGGATCAGCCACCGACAGCTCCAGGTGTTCCGGCGCAAGCCGGTTGCTGACGGCCACGGCGTCCTCGAGATCGCGCGTCAGGATCATGGCGCCGCGCGCATCGAGTGAGGCGCGGATAATGTCCGCCCGCTCCATACCCGGCAGCAGGCGTTCAATACTGGCCGCAACCGCATCGAGGTAGGTGCTGTCGGGGCACAGCAGCAACGACTGCGCGTTCTCGTCGTGCTCGGCCTGGGAAAACAGGTCCATCGCGACCCAGTCCGGATCAGTCCGGCCGTCACAGATGATCAGTATTTCCGAGGGGCCGGCAATCATATCGATGCCGACGCGCCCGAACACCTGCCGCTTGGCCGTGGCGACATAGATGTTTCCCGGCCCCACAATCTTGTCCACCGCCGGCACAGTGGCCGTGCCCAGCGCGAGCGCCGCCACCGCCTGCGCGCCGCCGATAGTGAAGATCCTGTCGACGTCCGCAATACACGCCGCCGCCAGCACCAGGTCGTTCAGTTCACCGCCGGGCGCCGGCACTACCATGACCACCTCGTCCACGCCGGCAACCTTGGCGGGCAGCGCATTCATCAGCACAGAGGAGGGATAGCTCGCCTTGCCGCCGGGGACGTAGAGGCCGACACGTTCCAGCGGTGTGACCTGTTGGCCGAGCAGGTTGCCCGTCTCGTCGGTGTACTGCCAACTGTGCTGCAACTGGTGCTGGTGGAAACTGCGAATCCGCTGCGCGGCGTATTCCAGCGCCTGTCGCTGGCCCGGCTCGATCGCATCGAGCGCGCGCAACTGTCGCTCCCTCGACACCTCCAGCTGCGCCACGGAGCTGGCGTCGAGCCTGTCAAACTGCGCGGTGTACTCCAGCAGTGCGGCGTCCCCGCGCCGAGCGATCTCGGCGATAATATCCGCCACCGCCTGGCTCACCGCCAGGTCCGAGCCCTCCTCCCACGCGGTCAGCTGCTCCAGCGCGGAGTCGAAATCCGCCGCTGCGGTATCAAGGCGCCGCATTCCCGCCCTCCTGCACCGCCGCCGTGAGGTCCGCAATGATCTGTGTGATCGCGGTATAGCGCGATCGCATGGCGGCCTTGTTCACCACCAGCCGGGAACTAACCGTGGCGATCTCCTGCAGCGGCTCCATGCCGTTGGCCCGCAGGGTATTGCCGGTATCGACGATATCGACGATCTGGTCGGCGAGATTCATGATCGGCGCCAGCTCCAGCGCGCCGTAGAGCTTGATGAGATCAGCGTGCACGCCCTGCTGCGCGAAATAGGCCCTGGCGATATTGACGAATTTGGTGGCCACCCTGATGCGGGCGCCATCACTGCGCCAACCCACCCGCGCCGCCGTCATCAGCCGGCAGCGCGCAATTCCCAGGTCCAGCGGCTCATACAGACCCTCTGCGCCCTGCTCCATCAGGATATCCTTGCCCACCACGCCCATGTCGGCGGCGCCAAAGCGCACATAGGTGGGCACATCCGTGCCGCGCAACACTACCAGCTGCACCTCTGGCCGATTGGTCTCAAACACCAGCTTGCGACTGCTGTGGATATCCTCCACAGCTTCGATACCGGCACGGGTGAGCAGCGGCAGGGTCTCCTTGAGGATGCGCCCCTTGGTCAACGCTATGGTCAGTTTGTCATTCATGGTCTCAGTCGCGCTGCGCCTGCCATTGATCGGGCGTGAAAGTGCGGATGTTGACCGCGTGGATGCTGCCATCGGCAATATTTGCCGTCAGGGCAGCGTACACCAGCTGTTGCTTTTTCACCGGGCGCAGGCCGTCGAAGACATCACCGACCGCGGTGATATTGTAGTTACTGCCCTCGCCCTGAACGTGAAATTCACACTCCGGCAAGTGATTCTCCAGCAGCCCCTTGACTGTCTGTGCGTCCATCTTGGATCTCCCCGGCGACCAGTGCCGACCGTTGTACTGAAACAATTGAGTGCCGGGCACTCCCCTGGCTCGCCGGCCAGAACCCGGAACCTGCGCGAAAAAGCCGGCATTTTATGAGAAAAATGCGCGGATAGCGACCGCCTCCGCGCCCGGACTACTCGTCCACATCGACCACAACCGTGGTCCAGTTTGCAATCACAGCGTCCAGGTCACCGTCCTGCTCGCGCGCTGACGCCAGGAACTGGTCGCGGTAGACCTCGCCCAGGTTGACGCTTTCGATGATGACGTTATTCAGCTTCCACTCACCGGATTTCTCTTTCCCCATCTGGTACATCACCACATAGGGATCCCTGCGATCAGCATAAATCAGCTGGCGCAGCGACAGGCGTGAGCTACTCGCCGCGTCGTCCTCCGGCGGCTCCAGTTCTATACGGGAGCCGCCGAACGCCAGCAGCCCCTTGCTGTAGGTGCGCACCAGTGAGCCGCGCATCACCGCCGTGAACTGGTCGAGTTGGTCGACCAGTTGCTGCCGGCCGGCCTCATCGAGGCTGCGGTAACGGTCCGAGCTGGCATACGGGCCCATGACCTTGCGGGCAAAACCGCGATAATCGATCAGGGGGTCGAGCAGCCCCTGTATCTGGCTGTAATAACGCTCCGGATCGGCGTCGGCGTAGGCTTTCGCGTCCACCACCACATCCATAACCTGTGCGGTCGTCTCGTCCACCAGCGTGTAAGCGTCATGCTCCTGCGCGCTCACCGGCACACTCATCAGTGATGCCAACAACCACACGACACTCGCCCCTATTTTCAGACTGCGAATCGACATTCCTGTGCTCCATTACTCAATTTGTTACCACCCTTCACCGCAATGCCCTGTATACTCGGCCCCTGCACTAAAAGGATGCTTAATATTCACCACCTCATGCAGCAATATGCTTTCGACATCGGCACTCACCGAACGGTTCCCCTGCACCGGGCGGCGCACACTTTAACAGGAATTTCACTGATATGCTGTTAGCAGTGTCCATGATTCTGGTCGGCTTTATTGTCCTTATATGGAGTGCGGACTTGTTTGTCGCCGGGGCCGCGTCCATCGCGAAAAACATGGGCATGTCACCGATTATTATCGGCCTGACCATCGTCTCTGTCGGCACCTCGGCACCGGAGATCCTGGTGGCGATCACGGCCTCGATGTCGGGCGCCGGGGAACTGGCCATCGGCAACGCCATCGGCTCCAACATCGCGAATATCGCCCTGGTGCTGGGTATCACCGTGCTGGTCGCGCCGCTGATGGTACAGGAGCGGTGCATGAAATCCGAAGTCCTGTTGCTGCTGATCGCGACCGTCTGCGTGGGGCTGCTGGTCCTGGACGGGGAGCTGTCTTCCGCCGACGGCTGGTTGATGGTCATCATGCTGGTACTCATCATCGTTCGGCTGGTGAAGCAGCAGTTCAATGATCCCGACCTGCTGGTGGAAGCCGGCGAAGAACCTGAGAAGCTGCTGACGCCGCTGAAAGCCTGGCTGAGCTTCCTGATCGGGCTCGCGCTGCTGATTGTCAGCTCCAAGGTACTGGTGTGGGGTGCTGTGCACACTGCGCAGGAACTGGGCGTCTCTGAACTCGTCATCGGCCTGACCATTGTCGCGGTGGGCACCAGCCTCCCCGAACTGGCCGCGACGATCGCCAGTGCGATGCGCGGGCATACCGAGATCGCGCTGGGTAATATCATCGGCTCAAACCTGTTCAACCTGCTCGCCGTGATGGCGATTCCGGGTATTGTCGAGACGCACACACTGGAACCGGCAGCGGTATCCAGGGACTACCTGACGATGACGCTGTTGACGGTATTCCTCGCGGTTGCCATTTTCGTCAGCCGGATGCGCAGCAAGTCCCGCCCCGGGCACGCCTACCTCGGGCGCACCCTGGGCACGCTGTTAGTGTCTTGCTACGCGCTGTACTATTATTCGCTTTACTCAACCATGTAGGCCAAGGAACACGCTATGCTGGAGCAGGGCTCCATCAGTTATATTTCGTCCGCACAGCGCACCATCCGCATGGAGGCCGCTGCCGTGGCGGCGCTGGAAGCGCGCATTGGGGAGGAGTTCACCCGTGCCTGTGAGCTGCTGTTGCAGGTCCGCGGCCGCATCATCGTCACCGGCATGGGCAAATCCGGCCATATAGCCCGCAAAATTGCGGCCACGCTGGCCAGCACCGGGTCGCCGGCATTTTTTGTCCACCCCGGGGAAGCCAGCCACGGCGATATGGGGATGATCACGGCCGAAGACGCCGTTATCGCCCTGTCCAACAGTGGCGCGGTGGCGGAGATCACCACCCTGCTGCCACTGTTGAAACGGCTGGGTATCCCGCTGGTCAGCATGACGGGTAACCCGCAGTCGACGCTGGCCCAGTCCTCTGACGTACACCTGAACACCGGCGTGGAAACCGAGGCCTGCCCGTTGGACCTGGCACCGACTTCCAGCACCACCACCGCTCTGGTGATGGGCGATGCACTGGCGATCGCCCTGCTGGAGGCCCGGGGCTTCACCGCTGATGATTTCGCGTTCTCCCACCCGGGCGGCACCCTGGGCAGGCAGTTGCTGCTGAAAGTGCAGGACGTGATGAAAACGGGCGACGACATCCCGGTGGTCTCCGAAGACATCAAATTGTCCGAGGCGCTGCTGGAAATCAGCAACAAACGTATGGGCATGACGACGGTGGTCGACAAGGCGGGCAAACTCGCCGGCGTATTTACCGACGGCGATCTGCGGCGCACACTCGACACACGCACCGATATCAACCAGACATCCATCGGCCAGTTGATGAGCAAAACAGCCAAGACCATTGAGGCGGACATGCTCGCCGCCGCCGCGATGCGCATTATGGAAGAGAACGAAATCAGTTCGCTGGTTGTACTCGACAAAGCGGGCAACCTCACCGGCGTCCTCCACCTGAAAGACCTGCTGCATGCCGGCATTGCCTGATACGGAACTGTCCTTTGATAATCGCCTCTAAGGTACACGCCATCGCCACTCGCTGGATGCCCACAATGGCACCACCGGGTTCACCCAATGAACGCCAAAACGCTTTGCGGAGTGCACCTATGCCTACCTACTGCCCGCCCCATCACGCCAGCCCGATCAGGGGCCTGGCCCGTATCGTGGTGCTGTTCCTGAGCCTGTCTGCGGCGCTGGTCCAGGCACTGCCCGAGGATCGCGACAAACCCATGCGGATCACCGCGGACAAGGCCGAGCGCGATGATGTCAACGGCATCACCGTGTACACCGGCAATGTCATCCTGATCCAGGGCACCCTGAAGCTGGAATCGGACAAACTGACGATCTACCATGAAGTCGAAGCTGATCCGAGCAAGATTGTCGCGGAGGGCAAGCCGGCCAAGATGCAGCAGCGACCGAAGCCGGAGAAGGCCATTATGTACGCCGAGGGCCAGGTCATCACCTACTACAAACCGGAAGAGCGCATACACCTGCAGACCGATGGCTATGTCGAACAGGACGGCCGGGTCGTCAATGGTGACTCCATCGATTACTACATCGAGAAGGAGTTGACCAAGGCCAAATCCGGCAAGGACACCCGGGTGGTAGTCGTAATCCCTCCCAGCGAATTGAAGAGCAAGGACGACAGTGGCACAACTGAGAGCAAATAACCTGGCCAAGGCCTACCGCGGGCGCGAAGTGATACACGATGTGTCCGTGGCGATCGACAGCGGCCAGATCGTCGGCCTGCTGGGCCCCAACGGCGCGGGCAAAACCACCTGCTTTTATATGATTATCGGGATCATCCCGGCCGATCGCGGCATTATCACGGTCAATGACGAGGACATCACCGACCTCACCATGCACGAGCGCGCCCGTCGCGGTGTCGGCTACCTGCCCCAGGAGGCCTCGATATTCCGCAAGCTGACCGTCGGCGACAATATCATGGCCATCCTGGAGACCCGCTCCGACCTGAACAAGAAACAGCGCCTGGCGCGGCGCGATGAACTGCTGGAAGAATTCAATGTCCAGCATTTGCGCGACAGCCTCGGCCAGTCCCTGTCGGGTGGCGAACGCCGCCGTATCGAGATCGCCCGGGCGCTGGCCACGGAACCCGAATTTATCATGCTGGACGAGCCCTTCGCGGGTGTCGACCCCATCTCTGTGACCGATATCAAGCAGATTATCCTGCACCTGCGCGACCGGGGAATCGGCGTGCTGATCACCGATCACAATGTCCGGGATACGCTGGATATCTGTGAAAAGGCGTACATCGTCGGCGAGGGCAGGATCATCGCCTCTGGCACCACCGAGGACGTGTTGAACAATGTCCATGTGCGGCAGGTCTACCTCGGCGAACAGTTCCGGATGTAGGCAGCCCGACTCCCGGTCGCAAGCGGCCCGCCGGTCGCCAGCGCCGGCTTGCTCGACCACCTCACAGAACCAAGCAATTTTCACGCCAAGCGGTTGCCACCCGCCCGCGACGGGCTATACACTGGCCATAACACCCCTGATGGCAGGGACCGCAACAGGCGCGAGATTAACGATGCTCCGGGCTATCCAATGAAGCAATCACTTCAGCTAAAGCTGGGTCAACAGCTGACGATGACCCCGCAGCTGCAACAGGCGATCCGGTTGTTGCAGCTGTCGACGCTGGATCTGCAGCAGGAGATCCAGCAGGCGCTGGATAGCAACCCGCTGCTGGAGGTCTCCGAAGACGACACCTACCCCTCCGGCGATGAACTGCCCGGCGATGCCAACGACAACAGCGACGGCAGCCGCAGCAAGGACGAATCCGCCGCCAGCGCAGAGGAACCGCCCGACTGGAGCTCGCAGGAACTGGACGGCTCGAGCACCCTGTCCGATGAACTCCCCGTCGATGTCCAGTGGGACGACCTGCTGCCCTCCGCATCGGCGCCCTCACCGCAGGGTGATGACGGCGGCGACGGCGATTTTTCGGCGCAGAACTCCGCCTCCGAGTCCCTGCGCGAGCAACTGCTGTGGCAACTGGGGCTCACCCGGCTCTCCGATACCGACCGCCTCATCGCACTCTCCATTATCGACGCCACCGATGCCAACGGCCGACTGCTGACCACTCCGGAAGAAATCCATGAGTCGCTGAGCGACGACCTCGACATCGACCTCGACGAGGTCGTCGCCGTGCTGCATCGGCTGCAACAGTTTGAACCCTCGGGGGTCTGCGCGCGCGATTTACAGGAGTGCCTGCTGATACAGCTGAACCACCTGCCGCCGGATACGCCCTGGCTGGAACAGGCCAAACTGGTTGTCGGCCGCTACCTGAACCAGTTGGCCAGCAGCGACTTTGCCCAGATACTGCGCCGCACCCGACTCGACGAGGACCAACTGAAGCAGGTGCTGACGCTGATCCAGTCACTGGACCCGAATCCCGGTCACACGGCGGTGCCGGAGGAGATCGAGTATGTCGTGCCCGATGTATTCGTCACCAAGAAGAACGGGCGCTGGCTGGTTGAGCTGAACCCCGAT
The DNA here is from genome assembly GCA_020443425.1 of Halioglobus sp. Taxonomy (GTDB): domain Bacteria; phylum Pseudomonadota; class Gammaproteobacteria; order Pseudomonadales; family Halieaceae; genus Marimicrobium. Next base: position 32,068 of record JAGRIE010000028.1, on the reverse strand, counting down.
ATCGCGCCGAAATTGCGCATCAACGCCGGTTATGCCAACCTGATCAAGCGGGCCGACAACAGCGCCGACAACACCTACCTGCGCGACAACCTGCAGGAGGCGCGATGGTTTCTGAAGAGCCTGCACAGCCGCAATGAAACTTTGATGAAGGTCGCCAGTCGAATCGTGGAGCACCAGCGGAATTTCCTCGAGTACGGTACCGAAGCCATGAAACCACTGGTGCTGCACGAAATCGCGGAGGCGGTAGAGATGCACGAGTCCACTATATCGCGGGCGACCACCAACAAATACATGCACACGCCAAGAGGCGTTTTCGAGCTGAAGTACTTTTTTTCCAGCCATGTTGCCACCACGGCCGGGGGCGAGTGCTCGTCCACCGCGATCAGGGCACTGATCAAGAAACTGGTGGCGGCCGAGAATCCGCGCAAGCCATTGAGCGACAACAAGATTGCCCAGCTGCTGAAAGAACAGGGGATCGAGATCGCGAGGCGCACTATCGCCAAATACCGCGACGCCCTCTTTATCCCGCCGTCCAACGAACGCAAGCGGTTGGTCTAGAATCAAAGTAACCACCGGCATCGCCGGGGAGCAGGCACCACCCGTCTCAACACCGTAAAAGGAGCTCTATATGCAACTCACCATCACTGGTCACCACCTTGAAATCACCACACCGCTGAAAGAGTACGTGGAAAACAAGCTGGAGCGCCTGCAACGCCATTTTGACCAGATAACCGCGACCCACGTCATCCTGACGGTGGAGAAAATGGTGCAGCGGGCAGAGGCCACCATACACGTCGCCGGTGGCGACCTGTTCGCGCATGCCGAATCAGAGGACATGTACGCCGCCATCGATGCGCTGTCCGACAAGCTGGACCGCCAGTTGATCAAGCACAAGCAGAAGCACCGGGGGCACTAGACACACTGCGATGAACGCTCTCAGCCAAATTTTGACCCCGGCCCGCACCGTCTGCGATGCACCGGGCATCAGCAAAAAGCGCCTGTTCGAGACGATAGCGACAATTGTCTGTGACGACCAGCACAGCCTGGCCTACGATGAGGTGCTGGACCACCTCATCGCCCGGGAGAAACTCGGCAGCACCGGGCTCGGCCACGGCATCGCCATCCCCCACTGTCGCGTTGGCGATTGCGCGGAGCCGCTGGGGGCACTGCTGTCACTGGAGGACCCCATCCCGTTCGACGCGCCGGATGATGAGCCGGTAGACCTGCTGTTCGTGCTGCTGGTACCCGTGGAGGCGCACCAGCGCCATCTCGACATACTGGCCACCGTTGCGAGGCTGTTCAGCCAGGCTGACTTCTGCGCGCGCTTGCGCGCGGCCAAGGATGACCGCGTCCTCTACGATATCGCGTGCAGCGAAGAGACCTGAAGGAGCGTTGGCGATGCGACTGATTGTTATCAGCGGGCGCTCAGGCTCCGGGAAAAGCACCGCTTTGCACCAGCTTGAGGACGAGGGCTTCTACTGTATAGACAACCTGCCGGTCTCGCTGCTGCCGGCGCTGGTAGAAAAGGTCGGCAGTGACGAATTCAAGCTGTTCCAGGGCACGGCGGTGTGCATTGATGCCCGCAACGCCTGGAAGGACCTGAAGAACTTCCGCGGCATACTGGAGTCGCTGCCGGATTCCGTCGAAACCCAGGTGTTGTATCTCGATGCGCTGGTCCCGGCGCTGTTGCGGCGTTTCGGGGAGACCCGGCGGCGGCACCCCCTCAGCAACGACAGTGTCTCCCTGGCGGAGGCCATTGACCAGGAACAGGAGCTGCTGGAGCCCATCGCCAGCAGCGCGTCCCTGGTGCTCGACACCAGCCAGATGACCGTTTACGAGCTCCGCGACGCCATCAAGCAGCAACTGCTGGGAACCCGTATGGGCACGATGTCGATACTGATCCAGTCCTTCGGCTTCAAACGCGGGGTGCCGGCGGACGCAAACCTGGTCTACGATGTCAGGATGTTACCCAACCCCCACTGGGTAAAGGAATTGCGCATGAAAACCGGGCTCGACGGGGCGGTCGCCGAGTTTCTGGAAAACCAGGAGATGACGACAGAGCTGTACAACGATATCTGCCACTATCTGGACGTCTGGCTGCCGCGCTACCGGGAGGGGAACCGCAGCTACCTGAATATCGCCGTGGGTTGTACCGGGGGCCAACATCGGTCAGTATATTTGGCCAATCGCCTCTTCAAGCATTACAAGGCGGAATACCCGTCCATGCATATAAGACACCGGGAACTCCAGTAGACAGGCCTGCGCGTGATACGAACCCAACTCGTCATCATTAACAAACTCGGTTTGCACGCCCGTGCCGCCGCGAAGTTCGTCGCCTGTACCTCGGCGTTCTCCAGCCGCATCCAGGCTGGCAAGGACGGACAGCTGATCGACGGCAAGAGCATCATGTCGGTGATGATGCTGGCCGCGGGAAAAGGCACGGTACTGGATATCGAGATCGACGGCCACGATGAAGAAGATGCACTGGTGGCGCTGCAAACACTGCTTGAAAACCGCTTTGATGAACCCGAGTAGATTGGTTCCGTAACTAATCACGTTGTTGCCTGAGCCAGTTTTCCGGATAATCCGCTGCGTGGGCACTCTGCCCCCAGTGGTTTTTCCCGGGTAGTCAAATGGCGCAGAATCAGGAAGTATCCCAGCATACTCTCGACAAGCTTTCCGCGGCACTGGAAAGCGGTACCTTTGTCGATGTGCGGCGTATGCTGAACGGCCTGTCGCCGGCCGATATCGCGCACCTGATCGAATCCTCCCCTCCCAGGTTCCGACACGTTCTCTGGCAACTGGTTGACGCCGAGCGCGAGGGTGAGGTGCTGGGTGAACTGGGTGACGACCTGCAGGCCCAGTTCCTCGGGGCAATGAATGCGGAGGAGGTCGTCCAGCTCACTGAGCGCCTGGAAGACGACGACATCGCCGACATCCTGCAGCAGTTGCCCGGCCATGTGATGCGGGAAGTGCTCACGGTGATGGACCACCAGGACCGGGCGCGACTCGAACGGGTCATGCACTACCCGGAAGATGTTGCCGGCGGCCTGATGAATACCGACACCATCACTATCCGGGCGGCGCTGACGCTGGATGTGGTATTGCGCTATCTGCGACGCCACAGCGAAATCCCGAAAATGACCGACAACCTGATCGTGGTGAACCGGGCTGACAAATACATCGGCCTGCTGCCGCTGCGCACACTGCTGGTGTCCGACCCCGCCACCTCCGTGCGGGAGATGATGGTCACCGATATCGACCCGATTGATGTCAACACACCCGACACCGACGTCGCCCGGCTGTTCGAGCGCAACGACTGGGTGTCCGCGCCCGTCGTGGACAGCAACGGCACACTGCTGGGACGGATCACCATCGATGACGTGGTGGACGTTATTCGCGAGGACGCCGACCGCTCGCTGATGTCCATGGCGGGCCTGGATGAGGACGCCGACACCTTCGCGCCGTTTATCCGCGCAGCGCCGCGCCGCGCCATCTGGCTGGGCATCAACCTGATCACCGCCTTCATTGCCGCCTCGGTGATCAACCTGTTCCAGGGCACCATCGAGAAAGTGGTGGCGCTGGCGGTGCTGATGCCCATCGTCGCCTCCATGGGCGGTATCGCCGGTACGCAAACGCTGACGCTGGTAGTGCGCGGTATCGCCATGGGCCAGGTCGGCAAGTCCAACCAGGCCTGGTTGATTAACCGGGAGCTGCAGATCGGCCTGATGAACGGCCTGCTGTGGGCCGCGGTGGTTGCAGCCGCCGCCTCACTCTGGTTTGACGACTGGCAGATTGGGGGCATCATCGCCGCCGCCATGGTCATCAACCTGATGACGGCGGCACTGGTCGGCGCGGTACTGCCGCTTTTCATGACGCGCATACGCATCGACCCGGCCCTGGCAGGTGGTGTGGTGCTGACCACCGTCACCGATGTGGTGGGCTTCGTCTCCTTCCTCGGACTGGCGACCGTGTTCTATGGCTGATTACACACCAGACAGTGAATTTGAGCTGGACGAACCACCCAGCAAAAGCGCGCGCAAGCGGCAAATGCATGCGCTGCAGGCGATGGGTGAATCGCTGGTCGAGCTGAACGACAGGCAACTGGCGAACATCCCGATCGAGGATGAGCGACTGCTGACGGCCATCCGCGAATGCCGCGATATCCGCAGTCACAGCGCCCGCAAACGCCACCTGCAGTTCATCGGCAAGCTGATGCGCAATATCGACCCGGAACCGATTGATGACGCCCTGCAACAGCTGCATAGCGCGCGGCAGCGCAGCACGGAGGCATTTCATCAACTGGAACAGTTGCGGACAGACATACTGGCCGCCGGCCAGGAGGGCGTGGAGCTGGCGATGGCGCGCTTCCCCAGCGCCGACCGCCAACACCTGCGGCAACTGGTACTGCAACACGGGCGCGAGGTTCGCAGCAACAAGCCGCCCGCCGCCAGCCGCAAATTGTTTGCCTACCTCAAAGAACTGCAGAGCGTTCAGGGCGACCCGGACTGAGCGCCTTGCCCCGCTTCACCGTCCTGTGGCGAGGCCTCCTGCACACCTGAATCCAGCGCGGGCGCCACAGCGGCCTCCTCGCCGGCTGTGCGATCGGCTGCGGCACTGCCAGTGCGCGGTGTGTTGTCGAACATGCGATCAAAGGTCACCTCGGGGTCGTTCCAGTCCCCGCCTATACTGTAGACAGCACTGGACAGCCGGTTCATCTGCTTGTTGAAGACCTGGCTCACCACAAACACACCCGCGGCCACAGGCAGGCTGGCGGCCAGTGCTGCAATCCACGGCAGATTGTTCGCCACCGGAAGTGTCGCCACCAGCTGTCCATCGAGGCTTTGTGTGCGCAGGTCGGAGACACCGCTGAAACGGAAGCTCGAGCCCCCTTCCACATCCATACGCGATACCGTCAGCAGGCCATCGCGCACCTCGATCTCACCCTGCACGCTGTCAAACGGGATGCCTGCTTCAAACATATTGGACAGGCTCAGGCGCTGTACGATATCGGCCAGGTTCAGGATACTCACAACCCGCAGCGCCCCGCTGGCGCTGGCCGGTGCCTCCAGAAAGCTGCCGCTGCCGATACGGGCGACCAGCTCGCCCTGCGCCGCCTCCAGGGAGAACTGCTGCGGACTGCCGGGCCAGCGCAGCGTCACGTCAAATTCACCCCCCTCCGTTTCCACGATACGCTGGTAGTCGAAAAACCCCAGCGTCTGCCCGATATCCTCAAACGCCAGCCTGGCCTGCAGTTCCGTGTAACCGCCAGCGCCCCGGTGCCAGACCAGTTGCGCGGGCCGGGCCGGGGGCAGGCGCAGCAGTGCGAGCTCACCGGAGACATCTTCCAGGGTCATCGCGTCGGCTGTTTGGTGCAGGGTGAACTGCAGCTCACCCAGGCGCTGTCCGGACTGGAACAGGTTGCGCAGGGAGATATCCAGCGGCGGCATGGCACGGGTCGGGGCGGCGGGATCAGCGCCGCCTTGCGGCAACTCGACATCGGGCACGCGGTCGAGGTCGAGGTAGTCCACCGCCACCTGCACCGGGCTGTCCTCCCCCGTGCGGGACGCCTGTCCGCGCAGCCACTGCGACACCAGCGTCGCCTCCCAGTGCGCGTCTTCCAACGACAGCGTGAAGCCGACATCCCGCAGTTCCCGCCCCAGAATGACCACGCGCTCAGCACTGAGTTCATCCACAGCGAGCTTCAGAGCGCCCGCTGCTGCGGCCTCATTGCCGACAGCGGGCGCCGCCGCATCGGCAGTTCCAGGGGAATCCCGCTCTGGCTCGCCAAAATACATTTCAGCCAGCGCCAGCCACTCGTCGGCCTGTATCAGCGGCGCGGAGCCGGTGATGCGCAACACGCCGTCCTCCACCGCCGGTGCCGGCGCATTGATACCCAGCGCGCCCGCACGAACAACACCGTCCTCGATATCCAGATGCATCCGCAACTGCTCGCCGAGTTCAACGGACAGCGGGGTGACTCCCGCTGCCAGCGGCATTGCAAGGCTCAGCAGCAATGGCTCCTGTGCCGGTTTCAGCCACGGCTCCGGCAGCGCGAGACTGACGCCTTGCAGGTCACTGCTCACGGTAAGCACCGGTGGCACGCCCGGCGCGAGGCGGATACTCATATCAGCAGCGGCCTGACCGCTGGCGAATGACAGGCTGTCCAGCTGCAACCAGCGACGTACATCCGCCAATTCCACACGGGTGGCGAGCTCGACATCGACCACGGTGGTCGCGGGGTCATAGCCGCCATCCCCGACACTGTGATGCTGGCGCAGCGATGCCGTCACCGGGTTGCCCCACAGTGTCGCCGCCAGCTCACTGGAACGGAATCCACTCTCGGTACTGTACTCAAATTCCCCGTTCAGCGACTGCAGTGGCAGATTCCCGGGTGACACCAGCAGCTCGACATCGCGCCAGCGGGTGGCGACATCGACCCGCGGCGCCACCGAGGTATCGCTGAGATTCATCCACAGCTGTAGCTGGGTATCGAGGTTACCGCTGGCGGTCCAGGCGGCGAAGGTGGGGCCGACAACCTGTGCCAGCGGTGATTCGTTCAGCACACGGAAGCCGTCGCTGACCGGGCCGTGGATTGCGCCCCGCAGGTCCAGCGTGATGTCACCAGTCGCCGTCACCCGGGTCTCCACCGAGAGCTCATCGACGCGGGACTGGTACAGGCTGGCCCGCTCAGCCCACACACTGACATCGCTGTCGTCGATCAGCACCACGCCCTGCTCCACGGAGACGGGCGGCCACTGCGGGTGATAGCGCAGCTGCGTATCTGTGACATTGAAAGCCAGCTGCACCGTGCGCAGCGGTGCGGCGCCGGCGCGCAGGCTGCCGCGCCAGAGAAACGCACCCTGCTGGATATCCCCGTCGCCGATGCTGTCGGCCAGCCAGCTCAGCAGGGTGGGATCGAGAATATAAGGAATGTACTTGGCCCGGTGCACCGGATGGGTGTCGTGCAGGCCCACCAGCAGGTCCATCTCGATACCGTAATCGTCCGCTTGCAGCGGGATATTGAGCCCGAACAGCACTTTGGCGACACCCTCTTGCCCCCGCGTCGTCAGCAGACCGCTGGCCAGCCTCACAGCCCCTGCGTCCCAATCCAGGTTGACAGTGCCGTACAGGTCCTCAAATTGCAGTGGCTCGCTGTAGATGGAGGGAAAGTCCAGGCTCATCGCCTGGCCGTCGAGAATGACAAAGCCACCGCCGCGGCCGATGCGCGCATAGCCGTTGGCGCCCGTGACACCGGGTGCCCCGTGCAGGGAGTCGACATCTACGCGCTCGAAATTGGCCGCAACCTGCCAGTGATCGGCGGGCTGCGCCGTATTATCGAGGTCGAGTTGCAGCGCGCTAACCCGGCCGCGCAACTGCAGTGCTGCAAACACCTCGCGCAAGGCGTCCGGTACGGCCGCCTGTTCAGTGACAATGGTGTTGAGCGGCGCCAGCGCAAACCCCCCAGTCCGCAGGCGCAGGGTATTGCCCAGTGTTTCCAGCTGCGCACGCGGGAGGGCCCACTCGACGCCGCCCTGGGCCAGTTGCAGGTCGGCAAGAAACAGCGTCCAACCCTGTTCGCGCCGCAGCAGCCGGGCCTGCAGGGCGAGCCGCTGCAGCGGTAGCTGCCATGAGTCGTCAGTGGCCGCAATCAGCAGGTCAGCGCTTTCGAGCCGGGCCTCAACCGACGCTGTGCCCCTGTCCCAGTTGAACCACAGTTCCAGGTCTGCGGTGCCATCGGTCCAGACCCCGGGGGTGCCATCAGCCAGTACGCCCCTGATCGCGCCGAGATCCGTGGATTGCATATCGAGGTAGAGCTGCCCGGAGAACAGGTGCGGCGTAAACGGGTTCCCCAGGCCCTGGGCGACCACGGAGAAACGGGCACCGGCTGACGACGCCAGCGTCGCCTGGACATGCCGTTCACTGCCGTCGCGCGACAGCTCGAGGTCCAGGTCGAGATCGCGCACCTCGCCACCGGGCAGTGCCAGCACCAAGCGGTTGTGGCGCAGTGAGATACGCTCGACGTTCAGGATGAACTCCCGCAGTGGCGCGGCCGCCTGGCTCTCGCCCTGCCCGAAGCCCGACAACCGGAACCGGCCCTCCCGCGACAGCTCGCCGCGCAGCAGCAGGTCGTCGAGCACCAGGCTGGACATCTGCAGTGACTGCGTGCGCAGCGAGTTCAACACATCCACCGCCATGCGCCCGCGGGACAGTTCCAGCGGCGGGCTGTCGCTCCCGGGGATGCTGATACGCAATCCGGTCAACACCAGTGCCGGGGTGAACGACTGCCACTCACCGCTGACCTGCTGCGCCTCGATGCCGAACGGCAAGCGCTCATTCAGTGCCTGCAGGATCTCTACGCGGTAGTGAGCCAGGTTGGCCGTGAGCAGGCGCCCGACGCTGACATAGGCCGCCAGTGTCACCACCAGGATGACAAGCGCCACCCAGAGTACACTGCCAAGCCTGTTGTAAAAGGGATTATCCAAACGTCGATTCCGCGCCCTGCCCGCTCAGAGCAGTATGATGTCGAACTGTTCCTGCGTATAACCCGGCTCGGCTCGCAAGCTGATCGCCTTGCCGACGAACTCCTCGAGATCAGCGAGGTGCGCCGACTCCTCATCCAGCAGCCGGTCGACCACCGACTGCGAGGCCAGCACCATCAGGTTATCATTTTCATAGGCCCGCGCATCGCGCATGATCTCGCGAAAGATCTCGTAACAGACTGTCTCCGCCGTTTTCACCATACCGCGGCCACGGCATACAGGACAGCCCTCACAGAGCATTCTCTCGAGGCTTTCCCGGGTGCGCTTGCGGGTCATCTCCACCAGGCCCAGATCGGAGACGCCGGTGATCTGGTAGCGCGCGGGGTCACGCTGCATCTGCTTTTCCAGCGTGCGGTGTACCTGGCGGCGGTGCTCGGCATCCTCCATGTCGATAAAATCGATAATGATAATGCCGCCGAGGTTGCGCACGCGCAGCTGCCGGGCCAGGGTGGCGGCGGCCTCCAGGTTCGTTTTCAGGATGGTCTCGGCCTGGTTTCGCCGACCGACGAATGACCCCGTATTGACATCAATGGTGGTCATCGCCTCGGTCTGGTCGATGATCAGGTGGCCGCCGGATTTGAGCTCAACCCGGGCTTCCAGCGCCCGCTGGATTTCATCTTCCACCGCATGCAGGTCAAACAGCGGGCGCTCGCCGCTGTAGTGTTCCAGCAAGCCCGCCACCTCGGGCACATAGTCCTCACAGAAAGTGCGCAACTCGGTGAAACACTCGCGGCTGTCGACCAGGATCCGCTCCACCGTCGGCCTCACCATATCGCGCACAATGCGCAGGTACAGCGGCAGCTCCTCATACAGCAACTGGGCACCGGTCGCCGCCGCCGCACGCCGCGAGACCGCGGCCCAAAGCCGCTGCAGAAAACGCAAATCAGCGCGTATCTCCTCCTCGCCCATGCCCTCGGCGGATGTGCGCAGGATGAAACCGCGGTGCGTCTCCATGTTCTCTGCCGCCAGCGCCTGTGCCAGCACCTGTTGCAGGCGCGCCCGCTCCAGCGGATCATCGATCTGCTGCGAAACCCCGATGTGATCGGCCTGCACCAGCATCACCAGATAGCGGGTCGACACCGACAGTTCGGTGGTCACCCTGGCGCCCTTGCTGCCCAGCGGCTCCTTGGTCACCTGCACAATAAGCTTTTTGCCCTCGTGCAGATAGTTGTTGATGGCCTCCGGGCTGCGGCTGTTGCCGCCTCGACTGTGGCTTTGCGCGGCGACAATGTCAGAGAGGTGGATGAAGGCGGTGCGCTCCACCCCGATATCGACAAAAGCCGCCTGCATGCCGGGCAATACCCGCACCACCTTGCCCGCATAGATATTGCCGACGATACCCTTGCTGGCGGAGCGCTCGATATGGATATCCTGGGTGGCGCCGTTGTCCACCAGGGCCACCCGGGTTTCCATCGGTGTGAAATTGATCAGGATCTCTTCACTCAAGCCTCTGCCCTCTGCCTGTGCGCCCGCTCACGCGGGCGCCTGTGACGGATTCAGCGCGGTGGCAATGCCATGATCACGCAGCAGGCGCCAGGTTTCGCACAGCGGCAGGCCCACCACATTCGAGTAACTGCCCTCGATGGCGCGCACAAATGCGCCGCCAAGCCCCTGTATCCCGTAGGCGCCGGCCTTGTCCCAGGGCTCCGCCGTGGCCAGGTACGCCGCCAGCGTGTCCTCGCCCAGCACTGAAAATTCCACCTGTGTGCGGACCGTCTCACAGTCCATGCCGCGCGCTCCCGACAGGCATACCGCGGTGAGCACGGTGTGGCGGCGCCCACTGAGCGCGGACAGCATGGCCATCGCCTCCTCCCTGTCGCCGGGCTTACCCAGCGCCACCTCATCGAGCACCACAGTGGTATCGGCAGAAAGTACCACAAACCCGGGCGCCGGGAACCGGCTGGCGACCGCCTGCGCTTTCTCCTGCGCCATGCGCTGCACATACACCTCGGGATGCTCCCCGCCGAGTTGCGTTTCATCGATATGCGCGGGCTCTACCCGGTAATGCGCCCCCAGTTGATCCAGTAGATCCCTGCGCCGGGGTGAAGCGGATGCCAGTATCAAGCGGGGCGCTGCCATCTCAACTGACCTGGAAATAGCGGCGCACAGCGCGCAGGCTGTGCAGGATCACCGGCCACAGCAGGGCACTGGACAGCGCCGGCAGTAAAAACAGCCGCGGCAGCACGCTGAAGCCCTCGATATTCTGTACCCACTGGCAGATCAACTGGTTGATGCCGACGAGAATAAACACCACGCCGGCCTGCTGCCACAGGCTGTAGACGCGCAGGCGCTGGTAGAGAATCTGTGACAACAGCGCCACCACCACCAGCGCAAAGGCGTTCTGGCCCATGACCGAGCCCTCCAGCACGTCCAGCCCGACACCGAGCAGTAAGGCCACCGCGATACCCACCCGTTGCGGCAGCGCGATACACCAGTAGATCAGCGTCAGCGCCACCCACTCCGGCCGACCCCACTGCAGCCACGCGGGCAGGGGAATCACCGCCAGCACATATGCCAGCATGAAGGTCAGGAATATGACCACATAGCCCTGTCCGCCGCGATTGGCCATCGCTCAGTCTTCCGGGATTGGACGTGTGGTGAACACCAGCAGCACATGCCGGGTGCGATCCAGCGCGGCGCTGGGCGTCGCCAGTACGTGCGCGAAGGTCTCCCCGGGATCGCGTTCGACCTCGGTGACCACTGCCACCGGATAGCCCTCGGGAAAGCGCCCGCCGAGACCGGAGGTCACCAGCAGGTCGCCCACCTGGATGTCCGTGTTTGACGAGACGTGGCGGATCTCCAACTGACCCAGTTCACCACTGCCCTCGGCAATTGCACGCACCCCGTTGCGATTGACCTGTACCGGCACCGAGTGGGTTACATCCGTGATCAACAGCGCGCGGGATGAGCCGCTGCTGGCCTCCACAATCTGCCCCATCAGGCCGTCGGCATCAATCAGGGGCTGGCCGATAAACACGCCGTCGCTGGTGCCCTTGTCCAGCACCAGTTGCAGCCGTTCCGGATCCGGTGACACGCCGATCAATTCCGCCACCAGCACATCGTCGCGCAGCAGCGCGCTGGAGTTCAGCAGCTTGCGCAAGCGCACGTTTTCGCCCTGCAGCGATGCCATTTGCTGTGACCGCCCCTGCAGCACCAGGTTCTCCCGCCGCAGTCGCTCATTCTCCTCCAGCAGCTGGGTTCTTGTTTGCGTGTGCGCGCTGGTCCACTCGCTGAAGCGCGCCGGCAGGTTGGCCGCCCAGAACACTGGGGACGCCAGCGTATCGAGCACCGCGCGGCCCCCCTGGAGTTTATTGTAATGCAGGTCGGCGGTGATCAGACCGACAATCACGACGATCGCCAGCAACACGCGCCACAGAAGGGAGGACTCTTTGACAAATAATGGCTTGATGTGCGCTCCTCAATGGCAGATATCGACACACTTGGACGCACAGCTTACCCTATCACGCACGGCGTGGCACAGGCTCCGCGAACACGCGCACAGCACCGGCTCCAGCAGGGCGTATTACTCGGTAGACAACAGGTCGATGGTACGTCTGTCCATGCGCTCCATCGCCACGCCGCCGCCGCGGGCGACACAGGTCAGCGGATCGTCTGCGACAATGACCGGCAGCCCCGTCTCCTCGGAGATCAGGCGGTCGAGATCGCGCAGCAGGGCCCCGCCGCCGGTCAGCACAATGCCGCTTTCAGCGATATCGGCGGCCAGTTCCGGGGGCGACTGTTCCAGCGCGGATTTGACGGCCTGCACGATGGCGGCCAGAGGATCTTGCAGCGATTCGAGTATCTCATCGCTGTTCAGCGTAAAGCTGCGCGGGACACCCTCGGCGAGGTTGCGGCCGCGCACATCGATTTCACGCAGTTCACTGCCGGCGAAGGCACAGCCCACTTCCAGCTTGATGCGCTCGGCGGTGGCATCGCCGATCAGGCTGCCGTAGCGACGGCGCACATGGGAGACGATAGCCTCGTCAAAACGGTCGCCGCCGACGCGGACGGAGTCGCGATAGACCACACCGTTGAGGGAGATAATAGCGACCTCGGTGGTGCCGCCGCCGACGTCCACGACCATGCAGCCGGTGGCCTCATCGACACTGAGCCCGGCGCCGATCGCCGCCGCCATGGGCTCCTCGATCAAGCGCACATCCCGGGCACCGGCGCTGAGCGCCGATTCACGAATCGCGCGCCGCTCGACCTGGGTCGACATGCAGGGCACGCAGACCAGCACGCGCGGGCTGGGGCGGATAAACTTGCTCTCGTGCACTTTGGCGATAAAGTGCTGCAACATTTTCTCGGTCACCAGGAAATCGGCGATCACGCCATCTTTCAGCGGGCGGATTGCGGTGATATTCCCGGGGGTTCGGCCCAGCATCCGCTTGGCCTCCATCCCGACCGCCTCGATCGTTTTCTGGCCGTTATGCATACGGATGGCCACCACTGAAGGCTCATTCAACACAATGCCCTTGTCACGCACGTAAATGAGTGTGTTGGCCGTACCTAGATCAATGGAGAGGTCACTTGAGAACACCCCACGCAGCTTCTTGAACATGAATTTTTGCTACCCTGTGAAAACAACGGGGAACCCCGTGCTGAAGTTCTTTTTACTTCTCATTTAACCGGCTTTTCCAGCGGATATAGCGTCTCGCGGCCGGCTTTTTCTGGGAGTTGGCTGAATTGTGCAACTGTACCAACCACAGGGATTTTGGGCAAGGCGCAAATGTGATAAGTTTACGCCCCCCGCCGTTTCGGTGGCCGCACGCAGCGAACTGGACACTATGAGTATTGAGCAGAACGAGATTGAAAAGATTGCGGAACTGGCCCGTGTCCGCATCTCCGGCGACGAGATCGGCCAGGTCACCGAGCGCATCGCCGAAATACTGCAGATGATGGACCAGTTACAGGCGGTGGACACGGCCGATGTAGAGCCCATGGCCAACCCGCTGGACGCCATCCAGCAGCTGCGCCCGGATGTCGTCACCGAGACCAACCGCCGCGATGCCTTCCAGGCGATTGCCCCCGCCGTTGAAAACGGCCTCTACCTCGTACCCAAAGTCATCGAATAGGCGGCGTACGCCGCATCAGGACAGTTGTAATGCACACAAAATCAGTTGCCCAACTCATCCAGGGGTTGCGTGAACGCCAGTTTTCCAGTGCCGAGCTGACGCGCGTCTACCTCGATCGCATCGCAGCGCTGGACACCCGCTACAACAGCTTCATCAGTGTGGATGAGGCCGCTGCGATGGCGGCGGCGAGCGCCGCCGACGAGCGGCTCGCGGCCGGGGACGCCCCGCCCCTGACCGGCATTCCCATCGCCCACAAGGACATCTTCTGCACCGACGGCATGCGCACCAGCTGCGGATCGCGCATGCTGGACAATTTCGTGCCCCCCTACGATGCCACTGTGGTGCAGCGCTTCAGGGCCGCCGGCGCGGTGCTGCTGGGCAAGACCAATATGGACGAGTTCGCGATGGGCTCATCCAATGAAAGCAGCTTTTACGGGCCCGCCCGCAACCCTTGGGATACCGATCTGGTGCCGGGCGGCTCCTCCGGCGGCTCCGCCGCCGCTGTCGCGGGCTTGCTGGCCCCGGCCGCCACCGGCACCGACACCGGGGGCTCCATTCGCCAGCCGGCGGCGTTCTGCGGCATCACCGGCCTGAAACCCACCTACGGCCGCGTGTCCCGCCTCGGCATGGTGGCGTTTGCCTCCAGCCTGGACCAGGCTGGGCCGATGGCGCACACCGCCGAGGACTGCGCCCTGCTGCTCAATGCCATGGCCGGGCACGATCCGCTGGACTCGACGTCATCAGATACGGCGACCGAGGACTACACCCTCGCACTGGGCAACAGCCTCGACGGGCTGCGCATCGGCCTGCCCGAGGAGTACTTCGGCGACGGCCTGGACAGCGCCACCGGCGACTGCATCCGCAGTGCGCTGCGGGAACTGGAGGCCCAGGGGGCCACGCTGGTCAATGTATCACTGCCCCACGCCGCCCTGACGATTCCCACTTATTACATCATCGCGCCGGCGGAGGCCTCCACCAACCTGTCGCGCTTCGACGGTGTGCGCTACGGCTACCGCTGCGCCGACCCTGTCGACCTGCACGATCTCTACACGCGCACACGGCAGGAGGGCTTCGGCGATGAGGTCAAGCGCCGCATCCTCGTCGGCACCTACGCGCTGTCGGCGGGGTACTACGACGCCTACTACAAGAAGGCACAGCAGGTCCGCCGGCTCATCAAACAGGATTTCATGGCCTGTTTCGAGCAGGTCGATGTTATCGCCGGGCCAACCACTCCCGGCCCCGCGTTCGCGCTGGGTGCCAAATCCAACGACCCGGTCTCGATGTACCTCGAGGACGTCTACACACTCGCGGTCAATCTCGCCGGGCTGCCCGGCATGTCGGTACCGGCCGGTTTTGTCGACAACAAGCCCGTCGGGCTGCAGTTGATCGGCCGCCACTTTGACGAGGCGCGCCTGCTGAATGTCGCGCACCGCTTCCAGCGGGCGACCGACTGGCACCTGCGCCAACCCGAATCCGCCAACGGAGGGCCCGCCTGATGCAATGGGAACCTGTGATCGGCCTTGAAGTCCACCTGCAGCTCGCCACCCGGTCGAAGATCTTTTCCGGCTCGCCCACCACTTTCGGCGCTGAGCCCAACACCCAGGCCAGCGCGGTCGACCTGGCGATGCCGGGCATGCTGCCGGTGCTGAACGAGCAGGCTGTGTGTTACGCGGTCCGGTTCGGCCTCGGCATCGGCGCCGAGATCGGCCGGCGCTCGGTGTTTGACCGCAAAAACTACTTCTACCCCGACCTGCCCAAGGGCTACCAGATCAGCCAGTTCGAGGCACCGATCGTCGGCAAGGGGAGTTTCGAGATACTGATGGAAGACGGCAGCAGCCGCCGTATCGGCATCACGCGGGCACACCTGGAAGAGGATGCCGGCAAGTCCCTGCACGAGGATTTTCACGGCCAGACCGGCATCGACCTGAACCGCGCCGGCACGCCACTGCTGGAAATTGTCTCGGAACCCGAGATCCGCAGCGCCGCCGAGGCCGTGGCCTACCTCAAGGCCCTGCACAGCCTGGTGACGTACCTGGGCATTTCCGACGGCAATATGTCCGAGGGCTCGATGCGCTGCGACGTGAACATCTCGCTGCGCCCGGTCGGCTCCGACACCCTCGGCACCCGCGCCGAGATCAAGAACGTCAACTCTTTCCGTTTCGTGGAGAAGGCGATCCGGCACGAGATTGAGCGCCAGGCCGACATCCTCGATGACGGCGGCCAGGTGGTCCAGGAGACACGGCTGTACGATGCCGAGCGGGATGAGACCCGCTCCATGCGCAGCAAGGAAGTCGCCAACGACTACCGCTATTTCCCGGAACCGGATCTGCTGCCGGTGGTGATCGACGACGCCTATATCGAGTCGATCCGCAGCGCCCTGCCGGAACTGCCCGCCGACAAGCGCCAGCGCTTCGCCGAGCAGTACGGCCTGAGCCAGTACGACGCCAATGTCCTGTCCGACAGCCGCGCGCTGGCGGATTATTTTGAGCAGGTGGTCGCCGACTGCGGCGACGCCAAGATCGCCGCCAACTGGGTGCAGGTGGAACTGCTGGGACAACTCAACCGGGACGAGCGCAGCATCGAAAACTGCCCGGTGTCAGCCGCCGACCTCGGCGCCCTCATCTCGCGTATTCTCGACCAGAGTATCTCCGGCAAGATGGCCAAGCAGGTGTTCGAGGCCATGTGGCAGGGCGAGGGCAGCGCGGATGACATCATCGCGGCAAAAGGGCTGAAACAGGTCAGCGACAGCGGCGCGCTTGAGGCCATTGTCGACGAGGTCGTCGCGGCCAACTCCGCGCAGGTGCAGCAGTACCTCGCTGCCGACGATGCGAAACGGAAAAAACTGCTGGGCTTCTTTGTAGGCCAGGTAATGAAACTGTCCAAAGGCCAGGCCAACCCGCAAATGGTCAACGAATTGCTGGCGAACAAGCTGGTATAGGAGAAACGAACAGCATGCGTAAAGACAAAGAAAAGGTCGTCGATGAAGTCTGGACCGAGGACCACATAAAGAGCTATCTCAATGTGCGCTCATACGATGGCACCGCAGAGGACTTTCACATGGTGATGAAAGCCTACCAGAGCATGAAAGCCGACGATTTCGTGACATTCATCGACTTCTTCCGTGAGCAGGGCCGCGACATCAATGCCAGCGGTAAAGACGGGCGCACAGCACTGGAGGTGATCGCCACCCACCGCCACGGCGTTGAATACGCCGATATCCTGCGCGCCGCCGGGGCAAAGTAGCCGGCCTACACCGGGTCGTAGGGTACCCGCCCCTTGGAAAACTTCTCGCGATTCTCGCGCTTTTTCTCCTCGCTCTTGCGCAGCAGTACATAGGCTGCGCCGGTGCCGCCATCGCGCGGCTGGGCACTGTGGAAGGCCAGCACGGCGTCCAGTTCGCGCAGCCACTGGTCGACACAGCCCTTCAGCACTGAACTGCGCGCCTGGTCAGCCCTGCTCTCGCCTTTGCCGTGAATGACCAGCACGCTGCGCAGGCCCAGTTGATAGGACTCGCTGATAAACTCGAAAATCTCCCTGCGCGCCACCTCGGCCGTCATCCGGTGCAGGTCCAGTCGCGACTGCGCCTCGTAACGGCCCTGCTTGAGTTTGCGAAAGACCCCGTTCTGCACCCCCGCGCGCTGGAAGGAGAGGACATACCATGCATCGAGCGGCACAATGCCGGTTGCAGTCAGTGTATTGCGATCGCGCTCCAGCGCCGCTGCCGCCGCGCGCCGGCGATGCTCGACGGAAGGGTCGGCGGCGCCCTGCCTGCCGCGGCTGAGGTCGACGCGCGGTTCACGGTTGCGGCGCACCACACCAGACATCGCCTCTGAAAAAACCTCGTCGCCATCACTGCTCATGATTACCCACCCCGTCTGCAGTCCGGTATTATAACGCGACGCGCAACCATTACGGCAGACCTATGAGCGATTCCAGAGAGACTGCGGCGACATGCCCGCTGTGCGGCGGCGACAACCAATGTGCGATAGCCGCCGGCAGATCCGGTACAAACTGCTGGTGCCAGACGGCGACGATCAGCGCCGAGGCCAGGGCCAAAGCGGCGGATTCCGCCGACAGGCAATGTATCTGCCGCGCCTGCGGCCAACCTACAGGAGAACTGAAAGATGCAGGGTAATATTGCCCGGGGGGCAGGCTACCTGACGCGCGGCGCCAAGTTGCTCAATCACCCTTCGCTGCGGGCCTTTGTCATCGTCCCACTGATTATCAATATCCTCATATTCGGCACATTGATCGCGCTCGGCTTCAGCTACATCAGCGACCTGATGGACTCCATGCTCGCCAGCATTCCCGGCTGGATGAGCTTCATCACATGGATACTGTGGCCGCTTATTATCGTCACGGTCAGCCTGATCGCCGGTTACTTCTTCACCTCGGTGGCGCTGATTATAGCCTCGCCGTTCAACGCCCTGCTGGCGGAGAAGGCGGAGGAACTGGTCACCGGGCAGCCGGTCAATTCACTGGAGGGGTTCGGCGCAGCACTGGCTTCGATACCGAAAAGCGTGGTGCGGGAACTGCTGAAGCTCCTCTACTACATCCCGATGGCGCTGCTGGCGCTGGTGCTGTCGTTTATCCCGGGCGTCGGTGCTGCGGCCTGGCTGCTACTGGGGGCGTGGATGATGAGCATACAGTTTGTGGACTACCCGATGGATAATCACCAGCTGAGTTTTGCCGAGGTCAAGCGCGCCGTGCGCTCGAAACGCCTGAGCAGCCTCGGTTTCGGGGGGCTGGTGGCCGTGTGTACCAGCATCCCGCTGGTCAACTTTTTTGTCGTGCCTGCCGCTGTGGTCGGCGCGACGCTGTTGTGGTGCGAGGAACTAAACCAGTAGTTCCTCGGGGGGGTGGGTGCACTCCAGCTTGGTGCCCAGCAGGGCTTCCAGATCCGGCAACAGGAAGGCGTCATCCTCGCTGGCGAAGCTGATGGAAATCCCGGTGGCGCCGGCGCGCCCGGTGCGGCCGATGCGGTGCACATAGTCCTCGGGATCTTCCGGCAGGTTGTAGTTCACCACGTGGCTGACACCGTCGACATGAATGCCGCGGCCGGCCACATCGGTGGCGACCAACACCTTGATCTCACCCTGCTTGAACTGCTCCAGCGTGCGTGTGCGTTTTGCCTGTGGAATCTCACCGGACAGTATGCCGGCAGGCACACCGGATTTACGCAGCCGCTCATGCAGGCGCCGCACCTGGTCGCGGCGATTCGCAAACACAATCACGCTGGTGCAGTCTTCACTGCGCAACAGGTTGCTGAGCAGTTTGTAGCGCTGCTGGCTGCTGACCAGATAGACCTTCTGGTCCACCGAACTGGTGGCGACACTGTCGGGCTCGATCTCAACGGTGATCGGCTGGTATGTCCACTGCTGGGACAGGTTGATGATGTCCTGGGTGAATGTCGCGGAGAACAGCAGCGTCTGCCGGTTCTCTTTCGGTGGTGTCGCGCGCACGATACGTTTGACCTGGGGAATGAAGCCCATATCCAGCATGCGGTCGGCCTCATCCAGCACCAGGATCTCCACGTGATCCAGGTAGAGGTCGCGCCGGCCCATGAAATCCAGCAGGCGGCCGGGCGTGGCCACGACCAGATCCACCACGGTGCTGGACAGCCGGTTCAGTTGCTTCTGGTAATCCATGCCGCCGATCAGGGTCGCGACCTGCAGACCGGTGTGCCGTGCCAGTTCCTCTGCGTCAGCGGCAATCTGCATCACCAGTTCGCGGGTGGGGGCGATGACCAGCGCCCGGGGCTCGCCGACAAACCGCTCACCCTCGGGCGGGTTGCACAGCTGGTCGTTGAAGATGGTGATCAGGAAGGCGGCCGTCTTACCGGTGCCTGTCTGGGCCTTGCCGATGGCGTCATTGCCCTGCAGCGTATGCGGGAGAATCGACGCCTGGATCGGTGAGCAGTAGTGAAAGCCCAGGTCAGCGATGCCGTGCATCAGTTCGTCGCGCAGCCCGAGATCGTGGAAGCGGGTCTTACCCTCCTGCGGCTCGACCGGGAAATCATGCAGCGACCACGTAGAGTCGGCACTGCCACGCTGGCGCGATCGACGCTTCTTGCCACCCTTGCGCTCCGGGGACCGCGCCGACGTCTCCCGCGGCTTGTCCGCGGTTGACACCTCTGCGGCAGTCGCCGTGTGCGCCGCCTCGGGACTGGATGCCTGCTGCTGACCCGACGGGGTGGCGGCGGTATTGCGGGCGTCTTTACGCTTGCCCGATATACGATTGACTAGACCTTTTATCAACTCTGGGTACCCTGTGCACGCTGAAAAAACGCGCTAGTCTAACACTTCCCGGACAGAAAAGGTGCAGCACTATTGACAAGCCGGCCTGCCCCCGGGTAATCAGGCTTTGGCGGGCCACAGCCGGGTCAGGAAGTAATCCACACTGATGAAACGGCCGCCGCCGGTGAACAGCAGCGTGAACAGCATCAACAGGTAGGTGACGCCGAACTCGATGCCGTTGTTGAGCACCACAAAGCGGCCCTTTTCCGTCAGCCAGGCGTAGTTGCCGTGCTCTCTGAGGATATCCCTGGCCGCGTCCAGTCGCACCGCCACATCCTGGGCACTGGAGTCGGCAATCGCCGCCCAGCCGTAGTCCCAATGCACCGCGAAAATCGCCACCAGCATGGTGATCATCAGCGGGATTGAAACCCAGCGCGTGGCCAACCCCAGCAGCAGCAACAGCGCACCGATCGCCTCGGTATAGGCCGCGAGATAGGCCATCACCGCAGGGAACGGCAGTCCCAACCCCCAGTCGGGGTTGCCAAACCATTCGATGGTGCTGTTCATGCCGGCGATTTTCTGCGTGCCGGCCACCCAGAACACCGGCACCAGATACAGCCGCAGCGCCAGAGGTGCCAGCCCATCGAGGTACTTCAGGCGCGAAAAAATGGCGTTGTGTACGCGGTAGTACCACTGGGCGACTGTATCCATAGGAGCGCTCTCATCCGGGTTGTTGACTGTGACACCAGTGCGGTGTGAAAAGTTCAGACCCGCAACTGTGCACAGGCCGGGCAGTCAGGCCGCACCGGCAGCTGCAATCGCCTGAAATCCATGCTGCGCAGGTCAATGGCCAGCAACTGGCCGCGCAAGGGCTCGCCGAAGTCCGCGAGGATTTTCAGCGCCTCCATTGCCAGCAGGGAGCCGATAACGCCCACCAGCGGCGCCAGTACCCCGCTGTCGCTGCAACTCAGTGCTGTCTCGGCGCCGCCCTCGGTATACAGGCAGGCGTAGCACGGCCCGCCGCGTGCAGGGTCAAATACGGCCAGCTGTCCCTCACTGCGCACGGCGGCGGCGGACACCAGCGGCACACCGGCGGCAATGCAGGCGCGATTCAGCGCAAACCGCACCGGGTAGTTATCCGTGGCATCGAGCACCAGGTCGACGCCCGCCAGCACTGACGCCATCGCCGGCTCCAGCAGCGGCTGCTCCATCACCCGCAGCTTGACCTCGGGGTTGAGGGCGGTGATGGCGGCGGCCGCGGAGCGCGCCTTGTTAGTGCCGATATCCGCCTCCGTATGGGCAATCTGGCGCTGCAGATTGCTCAGCTCCACCGCATCGCCATCGACCAGTACCAGCTCACCCACACCGGCCGCGGCCAGGTAGAGCGCCGCCGGGCAGCCGAGGCCGCCTAGCCCGACGACCAGCACCCGCGCCCGCTGCAGGCGCTCCTGCCCGGCAATATCGAAATCGTGCAACAGGAGCTGGCGGTTGTAGCGCAGCAACTGGGCGTCAGTCAGCATGCCAGCACCCCCCGGTAATGCGCTCCAGGCCGGCGGCATCGCAGCGCGTTTCGACCGCGGCGAACCCGGCGGCGCACAACATCGCGCGCACCGCCGCCGCCTGGTCAAAGCCGTGTTCCAGCAGCAGCCAGCCGCCCTCGCGCAACTGTGCGGGAGCGCCGTTCACCAGCTGCCGCAGGTCGGCCAGCCCGCACTCGGCGGACACCAGGGCCGAGCGCGGCTCGAAGCGCACATCATCACGTACCAGGTGCGGATCGTCGCTGTCGATATAGGGAGGGTTGGCCAGCAGCGCGTCGAAGCGATCACTGCGCACCGCCTGGTACCAGTCCGACTGCAGCATCGCCACCCTGTCCAGGCCATTGCGGGCGGCATTGGCGCGGGCGACCGCCAGCGCGGCGGCGCTACTGTCGATGGCCGTCACCTGCCACTGCGGGCGCTCGGCGGCGACCGCCAGCGCGATGGCGCCCGAGCCGGTACCCAGGTCGAGAACGCTGGCGTCAGTGGGCAGCGGCAATTCCAGCACCCACGCCACCAGCGTTTCGGTCTCCGGGCGGGGGATCAGGGTGGCGTCATTGACCGTGAGTGTCAGCGACCAGAACTCGCGCTCACCGACCAGGTAGGCCACCGGACGCCCGTGGCGACGCTCGGCCAGCAGTTGATTGAAGCGCTGCTCACAGTCTTCCGGCACGGTTTTCTCAGGCCAGGTGTACAGCCAGGCGCGGGACTTTCCCAGACAGTGGCACAGCAGGATTTCGGTGTCCCGGCGCGCGCTGTCGGAGGGCAGGTCGGCGCCCGCGCGCAGCAGTTCCTGCACCGTGGACATCAGCTGTCGGACAACGCGGCCAACTGGTCCGCCTGGTACTCCTGTCGCAGCGGGCCGACGACCGCGTCCAGGTCCCCCTCCATCACCTCATCCAGCTTGTACAGCGTGAGATTGATGCGATGGTCAGTGACCCGGCCCTGCGGAAAGTTATAGGTGCGGATGCGGTCCGAGCGATCCCCGGTGCCCACCAGGTTCCTGCGCGTCTCGGCCGTTTCGCTGGCCTGCTTGTCCTGGGCGCTGGTCTGCAGCTTGGCCTGCAGCAGCGACATCGCGCGGGCCCGGTTCTTGTGCTGGGAGCGCTCGTCCTGGCACTCCACCACCACACCGCTGGGAATGTGCGTGAGGCGCACGGCGGAGTCCGTCTTGTTGACATGCTGGCCGCCGGCACCGGAGGAGCGGAAGGTGTCGATACGCAGGTCCGCCTTGTTGATCTCGATGACATCGACCTCGTCGGGCTCGGGCATCACCGCCACGGTGCAGGCCGAGGTGTGGATACGCCCCTGCGACTCCGTGTCCGGCACCCGCTGTACGCGGTGTGCGCCCGACTCGAATTTCAGCTGGGCGTAGACATCGCGGCCCTCAACGCGCGTGATGATTTCCTTGTAGCCGCCGTGCTCACCCGGGCGCTCCGACAACACCTCCACCCGCCAGCCCTGGTTCTCCGCATAGCGGGAGTACATGCGGAACAGGTCACCGGCAAATATGGCGGCCTCGTCGCCGCCAGTGCCGGCGCGAATCTCCAGGAACACGTTGTTCGAATCGCGCGGGTCGCGCGGCAGCATCAACATCTGCAACTCCGCCTCCAGCTCGGCGAGGCGCTCTGAGCCGCTGTCGAGCTCCTCACGGGCCATCTCCCGGACCTCCGGATCGGCGTCCTCCAGCATCACCCGGGCCTCATCGATATCCGCCTGCACCTGCCGGTACAGGCTGTGGCAGGCGACCACCGGCTCCAGCTCAGCGTACTCCCGCGACAGCTCGCGGAACTTGTTCTGGTCGGCAATCGTCTGGCTGTCGCTGAGCAGCGCGGACACCTCCTCGTGCCGGTCGCTGAGCATTTCCAATTTGGTGAGCAGGGAAGCTTTCATTGTAGTGTGCGTCGCGTGGTCTCCACCGACAGAGGCGGCAGATCGAGTTCTGGCTGTTCGGGCTCTTCCGCCGCCGGTAACTGCGGCGCTTTACCCTCCAGCCCCAATAATTTGCGGGCCGTGTTGATCACGTCCTGGCGGCCGTCGACACTGGCCTGCTTCAGGCCAGTGGTCGGCGCGTGGATCAGCTTGTTGGTGATACTGCGGGACAGCTGGGTGAGGATCTGCTGCGGATCGTCACCCCGCGCCAGCGCGCGCTGGGCGCGCTGTAATTCCTGCTCGCGCAGCTTCTCCGCCATCGTGCGGTACTCTTTCACCGTATCGACAGCGGCGAGACTGCGCATCTCCTCTGTATACAGCCGCACTCCCTCGTCGATAATGACGTCGGCCTTGCGCGCCTCGGTAGTGCGACTGCGCAGGTTCTGGTCCACAATCTCGCGCAGGTCATCGACGGTGTACAGGTAGACATCGCCCAGTTCACCGACCTGGGACTCAATATCCCGGGGCACGGCGATATCGATCATCAGGAACGGCCGGTGCTTGCGAACTTTCAGTGCCTGCTCCACGGCGCCCTTGCCCAGGATGGGCAACTGGCTGGCGGTGGAGGTGATGACGATATCCGCATCCAGCAACTGTGCCGGGATCTCGGCGAGCAGCACCGCCTCAGCACCGAATTTCTGTGCCAGCTCGCGCGCCCTGCCGAGGGTGCGGTTGGCGATCACCACCTGGCTGACACCGGCGCCGACGAGATGGCGGGCCACCAGTTCGATGGTCTCCCCCGCGCCCACCAGCAGCGCATTGCAGCGGGTCAGGTCAGAGAAGATATGCCCCGCCAGGTCGACGGCGGCATAGGCGACGGACACCGGGTTTTCCCCGATGGCGGTGTCGGTGCGCACGCGTTTGGCGATGGAAAACACGCGCGGGAACAGGCGCGAGAATTCACTGCCCACGGTGCCGGCCTCATGCGCCACCGCATAGGCTGATTTCAACTGGCCGAAGATCTGGGGTTCGCCCAGCACCATGGAGTCCAGGCCACTGGCGACCTGCACCAGGTGGCGCATGGCCTCGCCACCCGCATGCAGGTAGGCATAATGGTGCAACTCCTGCGCCGAGAGGTGATGGTAATTGGCCACCCAGTCGATCAGCATCTGCGCCTTGTCGCCCGCCTCGGCCTCCTCAGGCACAATTGCGTACAGCTCGGTACGGTTGCAGGTCGACAGAATCACGATCTCTTCGATACTGGCCATGTCACAGGCGTCCACCAGCGCCTCCGCGACCTGCTCGGGCGCAAAAGCGACCCGCTCGCGCACTTCCACGGCGGCCGAGTTATGGCTGATTCCCAACGCGATTAGATTCATGGCTACTGCAACTGGCTCCACAGCGTTCTGTTTCGGGGTTCACCTGCCGCGGATACGGCGTCCTGAAATCGGGCGCACCTTAGCACAGTTCGCAAAAAACGCCCCGATTTTAACAAGTTAGCGCGCAAATGACAGCGTCCTGGAACGCCCACGCAAAACCCGGCCGGCGCTGGCCGGGCGGCGCATTGTGGGTTTCGGACCCAGTCTGTGTCATCATACCGGCTGTCTTGTCGCCGGATTATCTCGCACTCAGCAACCATGTCGCGCTTTCTCGCCTACGCTATCAGTTCTGCGCTGCTCATCGGCTGCGCCACCCAGACGCCCGTACACGACACCCCGGTCGCCGATGATGTGGTGAACAGGGAGCAGGCCGCTGCGGCCGTACCGGAGAGGCCATTCCCGGCCGACAGCTTCTACGAACTGCTGGTCGCCGAGTTCGCGCTGCGGCGCCAGGCCTACGATGTGACACTGGAAAAGTACACCGAACAGGCGCCATTGCTGCGCGACCCCGGTGTCAGCGCCCACACCACACACCTGGCCCAGTTCCTGCAGCACCAGGACGCTGCGCTGGCCTCAGCCCAGCTGTGGGTGGAACTGGAACCCGACAACGCCGAAGCCAACAACACGGTGGCGAGCCTGCTCGCCCAGCGCGGGCAGACGCTGGCCGCACTGCCCTACCTGACCGTCGTGGAGGAGCAGAGCGGGGACGCCAATTTCCCCATGCTGCTGAACGGTTTCTCGCAGTTGAGTGATGAACAGCGCGCAGCGCTGATGCAGGGCCTCGATGAGCTGGCGCTGCAATACCCTGAAAACACCCGCCTGCTGTTGACCCAGGCTTTGATTCACGCGGAGTACCGCCAGTTCGATCGCGCACTGGATGAGCTCAACACACTGTTGGAACTGGAGCCGGAGCAGCCGCAGGCGGTGCTGCTGGAGGCCAAAATCCTGCTCGAGCAGAACGACGATGCGCCCTATGCGCGAATGCAGCGCGTCCTCAAGGGCAACCCGGACGCGAAGAAACTGCGCCTGCAGTACGCCCGCATGTTAGCCACCACGGATATGCCGGCGGCGCGGGAGCAGTTCGAGATACTCTCGGCGCAGTCACCCCAGGACAGCGACCTGCTGTTTTCGCTGGCGCTGATCAACCGCGAAATCGGCGATCGCGAAGCCGCCTATGCCTACCTTGAACAGACCATCGCACTCGGCCAGCGCAGCGACGAGGCCTACTACTACCTCGGTCGCATGAAGGAACAGGACAACGACACAGAAGCGGCACTGGCCAGCTATATGGAGGTCGGGGTGGGTCCGGAGTATCTGGCCGCAGGCAGCCGGATCGGTTTGCTGCTGGTCGAACAGGGAGAGCTCGGGCGCAGCAGCGCGTGGTTCCGGCAGCAGCGTGAAAAAATCCCCCAGTTGAGCGAGCAGCTCTACGCGCTGGAGGCCGACATCCTCAGCCGCGCCAACGCCACTGCCGAGGCGATGCAACTGTTCAACCAGGCGCTGCAGGAATTTCCCGACAGCACGGCACTGCGCTACTCGCGCGCGATGCTGAGCGAGCAACTGGATGACCTGGAAGCCATGGAAAAGGACCTGCGCATCCTGCTCGCGGCCGACCCGGACAATGCCACCGCGCTCAATGCCCTGGGCTACACACTGGCCGATCGCACCACCCGCTACCAGGAGGCGCAGTCACTGGTATCGCGCGCACTGGAGCTGGAGCCCGATGAGCCCGCCATCCTGGACAGCATGGGCTGGGTGCTGTATCGCCAGGGCAATTACGACGAGGCCATCGTGTACCTCACCCGCGCCTATGCCGACTTTCCCGACCCGGAAGTCGCCGCCCACCTCGGCGAAGTACTGTGGGCCAGCGGCAACACCGAGGATGCCATTATGATCTGGCAGGCGGCGCTGCAGCGGGACCCGGCTCACCCCATTGTGCTGGAAACACTGCGCCGACTGGGCGTGGAACTGCCGCCGCAATCACCGGCAGACACTGCGCCGGCACCACCGCAACCCTGACATGCGCACTGTCACCGGGACACTGACGTCGTGGCTGCTGCTGGCACTTGTTGCCGGCTGCACCGGGCTGGCCGAGCGCGAGCCGACCTCCCCGGGCTGGCAGGTGCACCGCGCACAGGTGGCCGCGCTGCAGACCTGGACAGCGAACGGCAAGCTGGCCGTGCGCACCGCCGACGCCTCGGAATCCGCCAGCGTGGTGTGGCAGCAGGACAAGCAGCTCACCCACCTGCAGCTGAGCGGCCCGCTGGGCATGGGTGCCACCACCATCGACAGCGACGGGCAACGGCTGGATATTCGCCGCGGCGACGACCACACGACACTGGATATATCCACCCCGGACGCGATTCTCCTGAACACCGGCTGGGATTTGCCGCTGACTGCGCTCAGCCACTGGATCAAGGGCCTGCCGGCACCTGATGCCAAAATCCAGCAGATCGAGGTGAATGCGGACACGGCCCTGCTGCAAAGCCTGCAGCAGGATGACTGGGAAGTCAGCTTCGATGCCTACGGCCAGTTCCAGGATTACATCCTGCCGACGCGCCTGCAGATCAACCGGGGGACGACACGGGTCAAGCTGGTGATCTCCCGCTGGCAGACAGGTTTCCACTGATGGCGCACATGCACACGCACACGCACACGCACACGCTCTCGCTGCTGTCACCGGCCAAGCTGAACCTGTTCCTGCACATCACCGGCCGACGTGAGAACGGCTACCATGAGCTGCAGACAGTCTTCCAGCTGCTGGACTGGGGCGACCGACTGTCGTTCACCCCCAACACCAGTGGCAGCATCACGCTGCAGAGCGATGCGACCGACATACCCCTGGATGACAACCTGATCGTGCGCGCTGCGCGCCTGTTGCAAAAAAACGCCCTGGGCGCGCACATCACGCTGCAAAAATGCATCCCGACCGGCGCCGGACTCGGTGGTGGCAGCTCCAACGCCGCGACCACCCTGCTGGCACTCAACCACCTCTGGCAGCTCGGCCTGCCGCAGCGGGAACTGCAGGCCATGGGCGCCTCACTGGGCGCGGATGTGCCGGTTTTCGTCGGCGCCCGCTCCGCCTGGGCCGAGGGGATCGGGGAGATACTCACCGCCATTGAGCTGCCGCAGCGCTGGTATCTCGTCGTTGTTCCCCGCTGTCATGTCTCCACCGCAGAAATATTTTCCCATCCGCAATTGACACGCAACACCATCCCCATCAAAATGGCGGCCTTTTTTAGGGGGGACACCCGGAACGATTGCCAGCAGCTGGTCAGGCAGATTTATCCTGAGGTTGATAAGGCATTGAAAGTTTTGGGTAATTTCGGCGACCCCAGATTGACTGGCACAGGGGCCTGTGTGTTCCTGAGTTTCGAGACCGAAGCTCAAGCCAGTGCGGTCCGGGGGCAGTTGCCGGGTGAGTGGACAACGGTCCTCGCGAGGGGCGTAAACACATCGCCCGCGTTACTGGAATTGGTCTGATCCAACAAGTTTATTGGGGTGTCGCCAAGCGGCAAGGCACCAGGTTTTGATCCTGGCATTCGGAGGTTCGAATCCTCCCACCCCAGCCATACCCGCAGCGCCATAGACCAATGGGATATGGCGCTGTTTTTTTGTTTACCGAAGTTTTTCGTAAGAAACCCGAAGGTAGAGCACAGTGTCCGCAAAAATGATGGTCTTTACGGGTAACGCCAACCCGGAGCTGGCCCAGAAAGTCGCAAGCAGATTGTATTTGTCACTGGGAAAAGCCGACGTTGGCAAGTTCAGCGACGGCGAGATCTGTGTCGAGCTGAACGAGAACGTCCGCGGCAAGGATGTCTTCGTACTGCAGTCCACCTGCGCGCCGACCAACGACAACCTGATGGAACTGGTGGTAATGATCGACGCACTCCGCAGGGCCTCGGCCTCGCGGATTACCGCGGTGGTGCCCTACTTCGGCTATGCGCGCCAGGACCGGCGGGTGCGCTCGGCGCGCGTCCCGATCACGGCCAAGGTGGTCGCGGACATGATGGTCGTCGTGGGTGTCGACCGGGTGTTGACCGTCGACCTGCACGCGGAACAGATCCAGGGTTTCTTCCAGTGCCCGGTGGACAACGTCTACGGCTCCCCGGTACTGATCGATGACATCGAGGACTGCAACTACGACAACGTGATCGTGGTCTCCCCCGATATCGGCGGTGTGGTGCGAGCGCGGGCCATCGCCAAGCAGTTGAGCGAAGCCGACCTGGCGATTATTGACAAGCGGCGCCCGAAAGCCAACGAAGCCCAGGTGATGAACCTGATCGGTGAGGTTGAAGGCCGCACCTGCCTGCTGGTGGACGACCTTGTCGACACCGCCGGCACCCTGTGCAAAGCCGCCGACGCACTGAAGGAGCGCGGCGCGGCCAAAGTGGTGGCCTACTGTACCCACGCGGTCCTGTCCGGCAACGCTTTGGAGAACCTCAGAAACTCCCAGCTCGATGAGCTGGTGGTCACAGACACGATTCCCCTGAGTGCGGAGGCGAAGACAATCGGTAAGATTCGCCAGCTCACTCTGGCCGACCTGCTGGCAGAATCCATGCGCAGGGTAGCCAATGAGGAATCCATAAGCGCGCTGTTTCAATAGAGGCAGCGTAAACACCAACGCATTGCCGCACTGGTCGCAGGTGCTGCAATGACTTATCAAAGGAGTCACGACAATGTCTGACCAATTTGAACTGATAGCAGAAGTACGAACCGACCTGGGGAAAGGTGCGAGCCGCCGCCTGCGTCGTTTCGAAGGCCGTGTTCCCGCCATTATCTACGGCGGCGACAAAGCCCCCCAGTCACTGAGCCTGATCAGCAAGGATCTGGAAAAGTCACTGGAAAATGAAGCCTTCTACTCCCATGTCCTCGCGATAAAAATCGGCGATGCGACAGAGAAGGCAATTCTCAAGGATATGCAGCGTCACCCGTCCAAGAACCGTATCACGCACGTCGATTTTATGCGCGTCGACGACAATGTGGCGATCAAGGTGCACGTGCCTATTCACTTCCTCAACGAAGAGACCTGCTACGGCGTGAAAACCCAGGGCGGCATGATCCAGCACCAGGAAACAGACATTGAAGTACAGTGTCTGCCCGCCGACATCCCGACCTTTATCGAGGTCGATATGCTGAAAGTGGAAACCGGCCAGATCGTCCACCTCTCTGATGTGACCCTGCCCGCTGGCGTCACGTCCGTCGCACTGGCGCTGGGTGAAGACCACGACCTCGCGATCGCGTCTGTCATTGCACCTAAAGGTGGTGACGACGAGGCCGACGAAGCCGAAGCTGATGTGGATACTGCCGCTGACGCCGGTGAAGGCGACAGCGAGGACTAAACCCCTCGCAGCGCCGCACCGCTGTGCGTGATTCACATTGACGGCTATCAAACTGATTGCAGGATTGGGCAACCCCGGTAGCGAATACCGGGGCACCCGCCACAACGCCGGCGCCGATTTCGTCGAGGAACTGGCCCGGCGCCACGGTGTCACCCTGCAATCCGAATCCAGGTTCCACGGCCAGACCGGGCGGGTGACGCTGTCCGGCCACGACCTGCGCCTGCTGATTCCCGGCACCTTCATGAATCGCAGCGGCAAAGCCGTGGCCGCTATGGCGGGATTTTTCAAGATCCCTCCTGAAAGTATCCTCATCGCCTACGACGAGCTGGACATCCCGGCCGGCCAGGCGCGTTTCAAACAGGGCGGCGGGCTCGGCGGCCACAACGGCCTGCGGGATATCCTGCCGGCGCTGGGCAACAACGCCGATTTCCACCGCCTGCGCATCGGCATCGGCCATCCCGGCCACGCCTCGCGCGTGACGGGCTATGTCCTCGGTGCGCCCTCGCCCGCGGACAGGGAGCGTATCGACGCCTGTATCGATGAAGCTATCGCCGCCCTGCCACTGCTGCTGGACGGTGATGCCACCAAGGCGATGACACGACTACACAGTTTTAACGCAGCCTGAGCTGCCGACAGAGACAGGAACACACTATGGGCTTCAATTGCGGCATCGTCGGTCTACCCAACGTCGGCAAATCCACCCTGTTCAATGCCTTGACCGACGCCGGCATCGGCGCCGAAAACTTCCCGTTCTGCACTATTGAGCCCAACGCCGGTATCGTACCGGTACCCGACCCCCGGCAGCGCCGGATTGCCGAGATCGTCAAACCGGAACGGGAAGTGGCGACCACCATGGAGTTCGTGGACATCGCCGGCCTGGTCGCGGGCGCCTCGAAGGGCGAGGGCCTCGGCAACCAGTTCCTAGCGAACATCCGCGAGACGGATGCGATTGCCCATGTCGTGCGCTGCTTTGAGGATGAGAACGTCATTCACGTGGCAAATAAGATCGACCCCAGGGCCGATATCGAGACCATCAATACGGAACTGGCACTGGCGGACCTGGAAGCCTGCGAGAAGCAGCTGCAGAAGGTCATCCGCACCGCCAAGGGCGGAGACAAAGACGCCATCGCCCTGAAAGCCCTGCTTGAGAACAAACTGCTGCCGCACCTGAACGAGGCGCGCCCGGTCCGCTCGCTGGCCCTCAGCGACAGTGAGAAGGCCCTCACACGGCAGCTGTTCCTGCTCACCAACAAGCCCACAATGTACATCGCCAATGTCGACGAGAACGGCTTTGACAACAACCCCCACCTGGATGTGGTGAATGCGATTGCAGCGGAGGAAAACGCCGTGGTGGTCGCAATCTGCAACAAGCTGGAATCGGAAATCGCCGAACTGGCCAATGAAGAGCGGATGGAATTCCTGCAGGAGCTGGGCATGGAAGAAGCCGGCCTCGACCGGGTGATCCGCGCCGGCTATGAACTGCTACAGTTGCAGACCTATTTCACCGCCGGCGTGAAGGAAGTGCGCGCCTGGACGGTCAAGGTCGGCGCCACCGCCCCTGAGGCCGCCGGCGTCATTCACACCGATTTCCAGAAGGGCTTCATCCGCGCCGAGGTGATCAGTTACGACGATTTCATCAAATACAACGGCGAACAGGGCGCGAAAGACGCCGGTCGCTGGCGACTGGAGGGCAAGGACTACGTGGTGCAGGACGGCGACGTGGTCCATTTCCGCTTCAACGTCTGAACATTGCCGTATCGCGTCCTGGAATCTTGACTTGCCCGTCCAAAATGCGGAAAATGCGCGCCTCTTCGGGACAGTGTGTCCCACGACTGATTGTGGCTACGTAGCTCAGCTGGTTAGAGCACAGCATTCATAATGCTGGGGTCGGTGGTTCAAGTCCACCCGTAGCTACCATTTTTTCTCTATAAATCAATGCCTTGAAGGTCTATCGCCTTCCAGCATCATTTCAAGCCATTTCCAATGTAACCCCACTGTAACTGCCAATCAGTAGATTCTGGCTAACAAAAGGCTCTACGCACTTAACGGGGGACGGGCATTCATCCGTACCCGATTGAGAATACCG
>JAGRIE010000027.1 GCA_020443425.1 Halioglobus sp. | reverse complement strand
CAGAACAGCAATGTCGATATCCACGTCCCTTACCTGGAGGGCACGGCCCAACAGTCGCTTTTCGAATGGTATGACCAGGGTTTAAACCTGTTCCGGGAAAGCTGCTCTGCCGGATATATGATTTTTGAAGCGTTCGAGGAACGCCTTCTCACTGAACTCAACCGGCGCACCGAGGCATTCGGAACCCTGCTGTCCGACAGCGCGTCGTTCACGGAAAAAACCCGCAAGGAATTGCGCGAGGGCCGCGACAAGCTGCTGGAACGCAACTCCTGTAAAAAGCCGATAGCCGAAACCCTGATAGAAGAGATACTGGCGATCGAGTCCAATGATGACCTCACTGGTTATCTCGAAGCCCTGTGCGAAACCTTTGGCGTCGACCAGGAACACCACTCTGACCACACCCTGATACTGCGCCCGTCCGAGCACATGCTCACCGGCTATTTCCCCGGTGTGCGAGAAGACGGCACGACAATTACTTTCAGCCGCGAGAAAGCACTGGCGCGCGAAGATATGGAGTTCCTGACCTGGGAACACCCCATGGTGCTGGAAGCGATGGAGATGGTGCAGTCAACCGAACTCGGCAACGCCGCGCTGGGGACCATCACCCTGAAAGGCGTGCCGCCGGGCACCATGTTGCTCGAAGTGATCTACACGGTAAATTGCGTCGCGCCCAGGGAGCTGCAACTGCAGCGTTTTCTTCCGTTGCGCCCGATGCGCCTGTTGGTAGACGCCCGCGGCAAGGATCTCGCTGACATCGTACCGCACGAGCGGCTCAACCAACTCATTGAGAAAGTGAAGAAGCCCACCGCCCTCGCCATCATCAAGCAGGTGGGCACTGAAGTGGAAGCCAAGATGGCGCTGGCCTCAGCCCAGGCCGAAGCGCGTCAGCAGGAGATCCTGGCCAGCGCCGAGCAGACAATGCGCGATACGCTCAGCGCAGAACTGGATAGACTCCGTGCACTGCGCGCGGTCAATCCCTCTATCCGCCAGGAGGAACTCGACCATCTCGCGTTCCGCATCGAGGAGTGCGCCGTGCATATCCGGCACGCAAACCTGCAGCTACAGGCGCTGAGGCTGATTATCACCACCTGAATCAGGTGCTGGCCAGTTGTTCGACGCCGAGCAACCAGTGGCTGCCCGAGAAGCAGTTCACCTCCCCTACATTGCCTCCCTGCAGAAACTGTTCAGCAGGTGGTAGGTGTAGTTGCCGACGCCGGTTAAAGACGGACACAATGCTTTAGCATTGAGTAACAGCCTCAAGGGGCAACAACGGTCGCCTCTGCTTTAAGCTGCTTCGCTGGCAGAGGGACGCGGCAACACATCCTGGCCGAGCAGTTGCAGTTCAGCATCAGCGAGCAGCCTGTCAAGATTCTCACGGAATACCTTGCGATTGAACTGGCCGCTGCGCCGGTACGCCCGCTCGGCCATCCGCCGACACTGGTGCCGGTCACCCATCACAGTCAGGCTGAGCGCCATCAACTCCTCAAGCGTGGAGAAACGGAAACCGGAATCACCGTGTTCAACAATCTCCCGCTGCCCACCTCCATCGATAACGATAGGTACACAACAGTTCTGCATGGACTCAACGGTGGTCATGCCGAAATGCTCGACCCGCTCAGGGCGTTCTTCATCCAGGCCACAGGCATGCCAGAAAATCGCCGCGCGGCGGTAGAAATCCCGAATCTCGCTGACCGCGGCATTGGCCTTGTATTCGATATTACAATTGGCATTGGCAATCGCCCGCTCAACCTCTTCGATATAAGTGTTGCCCGGCGTACTACCACCGACCAGCATCAGTTTCCAGTCGCGGGTCTCTTCCGGGTACTGGCGAACCATCTCGGCAAACGTATTGATCATTTCGACCTGTTTTTTACTGCCGCTGATTTCGAACCGGGACACAGAGAGAATGATTTTCTCCTTGTCGTCAGGGTTGCTTTGGGGGTTGTACATATTTACCGGCGGATACAGTTTTCTCGTCGGCTCCATATTCCACCGACGCTTGACCCACTCCCCGGTGTAGTCGCCGTTGATAACCAGGTGATCGTATTTATCCACCTGGAAAAAGCGTGTCCGCTCCTGATCAGGGAAATGACAGACGAAAATAGACACTGCCGACAGCGGGTTTACCTTGCCCAGCATATTGGCGTTGATGAAGATATCGTAATTGAGTGTTTCTTTGGCGATGATATCAAATGGGTTGGTGCGCTCTCCGAGTACCATACCCTCATCGGCCGTATAGCGATTGCGATCCTCAAAGAATGGGATCTTGATGATCTTCATGGAGCACCTGTCCAGATTCAGGTCAAACCAGTCCTTGTACTCACTCAATTCCACATCGTTATTAAATATATAACCTACATCGTAGCGGTCCTGCATGTGATCAGCCATCTCCGCCACATACCGCTGGCCGCCGCCGGCAAAATGCCCGGCATGATCGTAGATACCAACACGGATCTTGCGCAACCCCAACAGGACCTCCAGATGGGAGAAGAACATATAGGTGCCAACGTCACCCAGGTACTCGGGCAAGCGGGCCCTGAGTTCCTGCAGCACTTGCTTCACAGTGGCGGCATCGTGGCAAGTGGTCATCTCCTGCACGGCATGGAGCAGCGAACGGTACAGATTATCGAGTTCGCCCTTTTGGAAAAAGTGGGAAGTCGGTATGCAGGCCACCAATTCCAGCGGGAAGTGTTTGGCGACAAATCGCAATCGATTTCGCGTACAGAAGTACTCACAGAGTGCCTGTGAACTGCTGCCATGGTACTGGTGATAGAGAATACTGCTGGGCGAGTACCACAGTTTCCATCCTTTTGCCCGGCATCTGGCGCTGTAATCGACATCTTCCATGAACATGATGAACTCTTCGTCCCATGGCCCAACATCCTCGAGACAGGTGCGACGGAACATCACCGAGCCGCCAGTGACATACTCGCGCTCTTTTGGTTTTGAATAGCGCGACGAGTCCTCCAGGTCGAAGCCGATATCGCCGAAATAAAAGTGCTCGACCTCCTGTACACCCACACTGTTGATTCGGTTGGAATCGGAGAACAATATCTTGCTCTGCACTGCACCGATTTTGTCGTCGCGGCGGAAGACTGTAAGGAAGCCCTGCAACCAATCCGGGTGCACTGTGGCGTCATTATTGGTAATCGCAACAAAGTCGCTGGCAGAGTTCGCGATCGCTACATTCAGCGCCTTGGCGTAATTGTTCTCGTCGTTCTCGATCACCCTGACCTGCGGAAAATTCTCTCTCACCCACTGGACAGTGCCATCCGTAGAACCATTGTCGACCAGAATGACCTCAAGATGGATGCCCTGCTGGTCTGTCGCAAATAGGGAGTTGAGAAAACCCTCGAGAAAGGCCATACCATTGAAAGTGACCGTTACCGCTGTGATGCTTACCGTATTTGACATGGATTCCTAGCCTCTCTCTCGAACATTGAAAGAGGACAGTATCGCTCGCAACTCGGCTTTGACTTCCTCTGCATCTGCCTGCATGGCAACCGGGGCAACACGCTTGAACTGTGTGGGTCTGTAACTTGGAGGCAGGATTTTCCTCCTGTCGATATACTCCGAATCAAGGTCGGGAACAGCCGCGGGGGCCTCCTGGCTGGGCTGCGATTGAAGACTCAACTGCCCCTGGCTGCGAGCTTCGGCATACGTGATTACCCGGTCTCGCACGCTGCCCAGCTGGAACTCGACCTCACCGGTCAGCCGTTCCAGAAAACGTTTGAAATCCCCCTGTTTCAGCAGCCAATATGCATTGGATGCCCTGTCCTTCACATACCGGAGTTTTCGATTCTTGGGTAACATTCTGTAATTAACCTCACTTATATCTCTAGAGTTGACCGATGCGCTGCTAGGCGCGGGCCAGGTTTCGATTCCAAAATCCAATGGTTGTTACGCTAAATGCGGAGCCGCCCCTGTGGAGGCATCTCACGGTGTACCCAGCGCAGATATCTCGGACACTTCTACGGTTCCCCCTGTTTCCAGATGAGGGCATTGCTCGGCGATGACGATGGCCTCTTCCAGAGAAGTGGCCTGGAAAATCGTGTATCCCACCATCGCCGACGGGTCGGTACTCGGCAGAATACTCTCGCCTCGCAACACTTTGTTGTCTTTGACGGCTACCATTGAACTTCCCGATGGTATGTCTAACGAGCCCAGCCAGCGACCAAATCGTTCATCCAGCTGCCGATATTCATTGGGGTCAGTGGGCTTACGGCCACCGTGGTAGGTGACAAAAAAAATGGATTTAGGTCCGGCCCCATCATTTCCAGCATAACGCTGCAGGGTCCTCTTCACGACCGGCGCGGTCGGCAACACCCGGCTGGCCAGTGTCATGAGTTTAAATGTGGCCTGCGGGTTACTTTTCTCTATCTTCAGTGCGATGTCTTTCAACAGATGCCCATCCCTCACATCCAGGGTAACGGGAGGTGGGCTCGATCTGACTCCACCCTGGAAGCCTTCCATTTCCGTTACACAGTCGGATATGACACTCCATAGTCGCGCATAAAACCGCGGCATCTCCATATCGACACCACTTTCCTTCGTTAGGGCGACGATATCAAAAAGCAGTTCCGTGAACTCTTCATCGATGGCATTTCGGGGCACCTCCATCTCAAAGGGCTCGATGAACGGGGTATCAATACCTGGAAAGTATTTCTGGCGCAGACGTTCATTAGAATCCTGAAAACTGTTGTAGATCGCCTGCCATGTGTTCAGGTCAGGCTGCTGCCCCCGACCTGTCATCCGGTCGGCGATAAGCTGTTGACAAGCAACCCTGAACGCCGCAATTTTTGGAACTCTGGACTTCGCGGGAAACACCAGGTTCACCGCTCTGGACAGCACCTGACCTGTCGGACGCAGTGACACATTTTCGATTTGCACCGTTTTATCGAGCTCACCCAGAAAGGAATGATCAATTTTCGCAGTGAAATCGTCCAGCAAATCCCCATTCAGAAGACTCTCTTTCGCAAACAGCGACACATTCAGTGCATCGGCACCGAAGTATCGCTCCCAGTTTTCCAGCATGTCCCAGTAATTGTACCGGGCATTACCTGGCCTGCACTCCTCCAGGTATTTTCCAAAGGAATGTGTGCCACCAGATCTCAGAAATGTCGAATAGCTCCTGGCACACATTGTCACCTGCTCCCGCAGATAACAGACGATTTTGATCTCATCAAAATGGGCGGACAGCAACTGGTGTACATTGCCAATATCAGTGGCTGACACGATCCGCGAATGAAAGTGCTCACTGGAGATCAACACGGTATGAACAGCATCGGGGAGATCGCGCAATTCGGCTTCAAATTCACTGATAAAATGGGTCTTGAAAGCCTCCCGCTCGCGGGCATTCTTGATGCCTTCAGCCAGGAAGTAGTCGTCGATTTTTTCGGCGCTGACACAGTATGCCGGTAGCGATCGGCTATCCTTTTCCCCTGCACTCTGGAGAAAATGGTATCCGGCTTTTCGAAGTTTTTTCCTGTTAATATACAGAAACTGCTGTATGGAACTGGCGTATGTTGTTTCAGCGCCTATATGAACAATAGCTTTCAATTCGAGTTTTCCTTGAATCCCTCAGGCGTCACAACACCAGCCGCATCTGCCCCGGATGTGTGTCGCAAGCCCATTTGCGACACGCTGATGACCGTATGCCGTCCGGCAAGCGCCATAGCCATAGCATCTTAACCAAACAACCTATCATGTCAATTAAGACGTCTATTTCAGGGCGGTTAATCACGCGGGCAGGCTGCTTTCGATCAGCAATTTGGACCACGATAATCAAGTGATTTCACTGACAACCATGGGGCTTCGCGCCAGCGTAATGGGGATGGAACCTCTCCTGCGCGGTCTGTGCAGGGTGACAGCATGCCGACCGCCCAAAGGCGTGTACACAGATGCTACACACTGAAACGCAGGTGCCGGAGGGGGCAGGCCGCCCGCCGGGGTCTGCGACTGCCCCTCATGTACCGAGTTCAAGATATCGAGCAGGGACTTGATTCCATTCAGGCAATTCTCGGCTACAAGAAATCCGGCCAGGCGCTTTCTCAGCCCGATGAAATTTTGGCGATTTTGCAAATCCACCTCCGCTGTCGTCTCCGGCGGGATATTCTACTTGAGGAAGCGATGACCTCCTGTAGTTCACTGCTCGGGAGTGTGTACATTCAGGGATAGCACATGCAGTTCGCCATCACCTGCTCGAATGATGCGCTTTTACGGATAGATTCGTACGTCTCCTTGTACATCGAGTCAATAGTGACCTGTTTCAGGCAGTTGATCCTCTCAAGCAGTGTCAAGATAAAACGCGGCAGCAGGTCGTCGAAGCGGGCATGCAACAGTTGGGCGTCACGCTCAGCAAGCTGGGCTATTGATACGACAGGGCCCGTCCACAGCGGCGAGGCGACGGCTCCGCCACTGATTGTCCTCAGGAAACGCTGGATGCGATGATATCCAGCGCTTCCTCGACATCCCCAGGCTGTATCGTGAAAACGCGCCTGTCCCTGGACTCACCGAACACATAACCGGTTGGCTGATGCAGTGCATCTCCGATTCCGGACTGCACGAAACCAGGTTGCGGCCAGGTGCTTTTCAGCGCGAACACCGTGGGGTTTTTTTCGGAAAACAGGCTGCCGTGCAATGCGGACCCGTACTCCCCGCCTATCACTGTTGCGTGGCGGTACAGGCCCAGCTGGCGTTCCAGCGGCAACTTCTCCGGCTGTAGCACACGGAATCCCGCCTTTCTCATCATTGTTTCGACTTCAGGCTCGCCCTGCATAACACGATACGCGTTGCCGTCACTGCGGGAGAAGTACAGGCGGTCATAACTGTTGCTGCTGTCGACACAGTGCGAGAGCCGATCGCAAAGAAATCTCTGGACCTCAGCCAGCAGGGGTGAGAAGACATGCAGGTGCCGGATTTTGGTCGGAATCAGTATTTCGTCGGCCTCGACAGCATCCGTATAGCGAACCAGCTGATCCATCCGGATACCGATCATCAGCAGCAGTCGCTCAACCCAGACCGGGGTATCGATGGGGAGGAGGTAGTTCAACCGCGCAATGTCCCAGCCGGCCAGTTGCACCAGGTAAAGCTTTGGCAGGTGATCGATTAGCCAGTGTCCCCAATTCCAGTAGACAGGCCCGAAAAGCACGCAGGTGCCACGCACACGAAGGACGTGATCCGGATCTCGATACGGCGGCAACTTCGCCCTGAAGATGCCGGCCGGCTTGCAGGCGAGCGCCTCGCCGTCATACTGCAGCCCGCATGAACCGACCACCATCAACCGCTTTGCCGAATAGACCCCCAGCGACAGCGCCCTGCTCTCCACAGCGTACTGCTCCGCTATAGCGGCAGAATACGCCCCACAGGCAAAGGCCATGGGCCGGGGGGCGCGGAGTATCTCTGTCGACAGCTCGCTGTACTGTGCGACATCCGCCACACTGGGCAGCGTCGCTGACTGTGCCGTGAAGGCGGCGTGTTTGCTGGCAGGGTAGGATCGCCTGCGCGCTGCGGGGACGCCCATTGCCACCGGTATATCGAGCGCATGCTCCGGGCATTTGCGAAACAGCCAGAAGCGCTTCTCCACCAAGACACTGAACCTGAGCTGCGCAACCTGTCGGGGCAGCTTGTCTGGCACTACCAATTCAACAGTCACATCGATGGACTCGCCCGGTCCGACCGCTCGGCCTAGCGGTGAACGCGGGTTCACTCTCTCAATCGTCTCACCGTATTGATCCAGCAGGAAATAACTGATTGCAACGCGCCCGAAACAGGCCGGGTCGAACAATTCACGCGAGCCATTGTGCAAGCGCAGCTTGAAGGT
This sequence comes from Halioglobus sp., assembly GCA_020443425.1. Classification (GTDB taxonomy): domain Bacteria; phylum Pseudomonadota; class Gammaproteobacteria; order Pseudomonadales; family Halieaceae; genus Marimicrobium. The sequence continues at coordinate 45,411 of JAGRIE010000027.1, read as the reverse complement.
CGTACGACCGCTGCGGGCCTGGCTGCGGGCGTCGATTGCACTCAGCGCGAGTTGCTGCCACGCCTGTTCAGAAAAGGCGCACGTATCGCCCTGCGGAGAATTCAACCGGCCGGCATGTTGCAATTCGTTCTCTGGTTCGTTGATGAGAAGATCACCCTGCTGTCAGCCGGCGCGCCTACCAATCTGGCAAACCCGCTATTACTCCATATCGGCACAAGTATAGGATATCAGCCCGGGCTGTGGCGAGGGGATTTGGCAGGGTCACTGTGGGCGGACACTGCACTTATCGACAGGCACAAAAAAGCCCCGGGTCACGGGGCTGATCAACGTGATTGGCAGGTATCAGGCGTTGCGACGCTTTCTCACCCCGAATCCTGCGAGGCCCAGCAGTACCAGCATTGCCGAGGCAGGTGCAGGCACGGCGGAGGGAGCCACGTTCGGGCCGCTGGCGTCCGCAAACAGTTCGCCGGCAGCACGGAACGCACCCGCGGCACCGTCATTGGTGATACTGTAGACCAGGTTGTTGATGCCCTGGTTGAAGAAGTTGACATCGCTCGCCGTGAACGCAGTCAGCGTTCTGAAGTTGGTGTATTTGGGTGTCGCCGCAGGCAGCGCAGAGACCGTGTTGCCATTCAGGAAGACACTGCCGAAATTGTCTGCGCCCCACAATCCGGTGATAGACACTGTGCTCAGGTCATAACCCGTCAGGTCGAACGAAAACGTGAAATTGATGGTCGCGTCCTTGTCGGGGTCAACACCCCAGACCCAGTTGGAGGCAGGTGTGGTTGCGCCCTGGAAGTAGGCAGCGTTGTTAGTGTCGTACACGTAAATGTTATCGCTGGTGAATGTTCCACCCACGGCCGCCCCGCTGGAGCCTGTTCCATAGGATCCGATCAGTGCGGCGTTAGCAGCCATCGGGCCGGCTAACACGAACGTGGTAAGAATCGTCAATAGTTTGGTTTTCATAATCACCTACTCCTACGGCGGAAAAAGCCGCCTCTGTTCTGATGCGTTGGAAGAACTATAGGTGATGTGTTTTTTCGAAGATATACACCAGGGGCCTAATCAGCCGGGCAAAGCGTGGAGTTGCGACACAATTCGCACGAGTGTCAGGAAATTTTACAGGGATGGAACTGAAAACAGGTCTCTGGTGCTGCCTGTTAAGGCATTTTGCGGCTCTGTTGGTGCAGAATCGAGAGCGGACGGCGCAAACAAAAAAGGCCCAGGGACGAGAATCGCCTGAGCCTTTTATGTGTTTGGTGGAGCTAAGCGGGATCGAACCGCTGACCTCAACACTGCCAGTGTTGCGCTCTCCCAGCTGAGCTATAGCCCCAAAAACTGCGCTAACCCATTGATGAAAATAAGTTTTTGATAAAACTAGCTCAATGGACGCTGCGCATTCTAGTGTTAGCCAATGCGCCTGTCAACTACGGGCGATCACTGCTGTGTTAAGCTTCGTCGCAACCGCCGCCTGCCAGAAGGAGATAACCGTGTTGGGCAAAGTGATTTTATGGGTTTCCGCGTTCGTGTTCAGCGCCTATGGCCTGGCCTGCCTGTTCAACCCGCAGCTGCCGGCCGATTACGCCGGCCTCGCCATCACCAATGGTGACGCCTACGCGGAAATGGGCGCGATGTACGGTGGCCTGCAGTTCGGCTTCGGGATTTTTTGCCTGGTGGGCGCGCTGCGCCGGGATTTTTTCCGCCCCGCACTGTCGGCACTGCTGATAATGATCGGTGGGCTTGCGCTGGCGCGCCTGTACTCCACCGCGACCGGCGCAGACCCCGTAGCCACCTATACCTACGGCGCCCTGGCCTTCGAAACCGCCACCGCGGTGCTTGCCGGCCTGGCCCTGAGAAAAAGCTGAGCGGCGGTGCCTGCGCTCAGCGCTCGCTGTCGGCAGCGCAGATGAACAGGCCTTCGGCAGTAGCCGTCACCTTGCCATTGACCCGCATTTCCCCGCGGCTCAGCTGCTTGCGCCCATCCTGACGCACATTGATACCCCGCAACTCAATGGGTGTGTTCAGGGGCGTCTTGTCGTGGTACTTGATGGTCAGTGTGCCGGTGAACCCGGCGTTGCCGGAAATCACATTGGCCATGGCCAGGATTTCGTCGAAGACCGCGGCGATAATGCCACCGTGAACAGCATTCGGAGGACCGGCATAGGTGGAGGAGAATACGGCCTCACCACGCACCTCGTTGTCGGCGACTTTCCACAGTTTGACCGGCAGTGCGATCGCATTGCGTTTGCCACTGACCGGGCTGTACGGCATCACTGAGGTGATATCGTCATCCCGCCAGCTGAGACCGGACATCTGCGATGCGATGGAGATTGTCGACCACCCCTCGCCCTCCTGTAACCAGGGCGCGAGCGCTTCCATCGCCTGGCGGATGTGGCGGGTCGCCTCGCTCAGCGCCTCCTCCGGCGCATTGCTGCAGCGCAGGTGGTTGATCAGCTGGGCAACATCGCGATTAACCGCCTCCAAAAGCCCATCACTGTCGGGTACAGCGTTCTCCTTCATCCTGCGTATCCTGTTATGCGGTTGCAGTCGGCAGCCCTGGCGGCTACCACATATCGAGGAGATTGACTGCGCGGGAGACTTCAACCACGCCACCGACCTCCAGCAGCGGGCATTTGCCGGCAAGCGACAGCACGGCGTCCATATCATCCAGCTCGAGCAGTGAATAGCCCGTCATGGGTGCTTCCCTGGCACTCTCGTCAGCGCCCAGCAGCCTTGTTGTCACCACGCCGTTGACAGCGCTGCCAACCGCATGTTTTTCAATGCATGACTGCCAGTCCTTGAACCTGGCGCCGACATGCGCCTGCTGTTCACTGCTCAACGTGTCGCTGTCGTAGAAGTAGGTGATTATGTGCGCCGGTTTACGGACCCTGGTCTTCCCGGCCGCAGACGTGGGCTGCTCTGAACCGGTAACCGTCTCTGCCGCGCTGTCTTTTTGGTCTTTCTCCAGTTCACGCCGCACTCGTTCCAGCCTGCCTTCCAGTGCCTGCGCGTCCGCAACGGAAATATCCTCGAGAAACACTGCGAACTGTTGCAGGAAGTCGGCAAAGTCCGCGCGCAGCGCTTTGCCGGGATCAAACGCCAATGCCCACTGCACCACAGGCTTGTAGGAGTCAGCCGTGAGCACCGGCGGCTCCGCACTGGAGTGCCCGTCGTAGTTGTCCGAAGCGACTGGAACCGGGATATTGAACTGTTGGTTGACCCACAGCAGATCCTCCTCGGTGGCGTCCCTGACCCGCTGCACCAGGCCGCGGTCATAGACAATGGGAGTCTCGATATTGGGTGATAGCGCGATCACGAAATCGGAGATAGTGGTCGCGAACACCCCCCCGTGGAAACGGTTCATTCGCCTGAGCACTTCCGCTTCTTCCAGCGTCAGGCTCCTGTTGACCTTTTTCTCCAACTTCTTCAGCCCGGTGGTATCCAACCCGATGATGTCTGCCAACGACGCGTAGATATCTTTCTTGGCGATATCGTAGTTGACGGCGATCACCTTGTCGCCGAACACCCTGACGTAGCGCCGGAGATACTCTACCGAGCGGTGGAAGGCGATATCCGAACTCATCTCACCAAAGCGATGAGCGATAGAGCTTCGCTTGATACCTTGCAGATAACTTGAGTACTGCTGTTCATACACGCTGCGGATATAGACGATAATCGTGACATCTATTTCGCACTTCGCACAGATGTCATGGATCTTCTGGACGAAGGGCGCGCGAATCCCCTGGAACAGTTCGCAGCTGATGAGCGCGACATCATTTTTCGGGTTGAAAAAGTAGGTCGAGGTCAGCAGTCGCTCGACTTCCTCGAAATCATGGCCGATCAACGCTCGTTGCAGGTCGTAGCCGTTGCCCGAGGACACTTCACCTGTTTTCGCATGCGGCACCAGGTCGGCGTAGTCTACACCCCGCTGCGACAGTGCCGCGGAGTTCAGGGAGAGCCACGACTGCAGGGCCGAGGAACCGGTTTTCCCCAATCCGATATGCAAAAACAGTTTCTTCATTGTCTTGTCCGTTGAATATGCCAGCAGGCAATACCAGTCAAATCGTCGATGGGAGGCATACCCGCTGCTCGAGCATACGCCACTGCCCATGCCCCGTGTGCCCCGACACACCGCCGGGGGCCTGCTTGTCGTTCGCCCACAAGCAGAGGTCGGGCAAAATAGTCCGAGCATTGTACTGCCAACCGGGGCCGCCATCAAAGCGCTATCAAAGCCGGCCAGGCGAGAATGGGATAGTCCTCACAGGACTATTGGTTCCGCAAGCGCACTCCTGACGCAGCGACGCACCACACAACGACTTTACCGTGATGCGAGGAGGACTAGGACTTTCGCCCGCGAGCCCTTACTATCTGCACTGCAGCTGGCAGAGGAGAAAGGCAGTGCCAATAGGACCGGAAACCGTAGTCAATTTTCATTACACCCTGAGCGATGAGTCAGGCAAGGAACTGGAGACCTCGCGCGGAGGAGATCCGGCGACATACCTGCACGGCGCCAACAATATTATTCCCGGACTGGAGTCCGAGATGGCAGGCAAGGACGCTGGCGACAGCTTCACCGCCACAGTCAGCCCGGAACAGGGCTACGGGTTGCGTGACCCCGATCGTGTCCAGCGGGTGCCGATAAAGCACCTGGCGTTCAAGGGCAAGCTACGCCCAGGTGCGGTAGTCCAACTCAGCACCAGTGAGGGTATGCGGGCAGTCACTGTGGTCAAGGCGGGCAGGCATACCGCCGATATTGACACCAATCACCCGCTGGCGGGCCAGACACTGGTCTTTGACATCGAGATCCTGGAGACGAGGAACGCCAGCGCCGAGGAACTGTCGCACGGGCATGTACACGGTCCCGGTGGTCACCACCACTGACCGGTGCTGCTCAGGCGCTGTACCTCTCGCGCACCAACCGGCGGTAGGGACAGTTCTCGATATCGTACAACTGCAGGGTCAGCGCAGGCTTGACCGTCGCCGGCGTACTCTGGATGCCATTGCTGGCGCGCAGCAGCGTCGCCATCAGTGGCGTCGCCATATTGCCAGCCGTCAGCTACCCCTCACCCAGTGCACGGTAGTCTTTTTCCAGTTGCTTGGCCGCTTTCTTGGACACCCCACCCAACACATCAATCGCGTGGCGGATACGCGCGCGACTCATATCCGGCCCCAGCAGGGCCATCGAATCCACCACCGAGAAGGACGCGCTGGATCCGGCAATGGCGATAAACAGCGGCGCCAGGAGTTCCTTGACCTTGACGCCCAGCGCCTCGGACAGCGACTTCATCTCGTTCCACACATCGTCCCGCGTCCAGTGGCGCAGTGCCTCCAGTCGCCACAGTGCAAACTGCAGCTGCCTGACAGTCTCGGCGCGGTCGCCCTTGATGGATGCAAAGCTGTCCTCGCTCAGCGGCAGGGTACCACTGACCAGGAAGTTCGCCAGCGGTGCAAAATCGCTCAGGGTCTCCATACGCTGGCGTGCGTGAGGCAGCACCTGCATCAGCGTGTCACGATTGAACGCCCAGTCCACCAGCCGCTGCGCCAGCTGTTGCTCATCGAGTTCCTCGCGAATCCAGGTACCGTTGAGCCAACGCAGTTTCTCGATATCGAAAATCGGCCCGCCCAGTGACACACGCTGGATGTCAAAATTCGCCACCATCTCCGGCAGCGAAAATTTCTCGCGCTCATCCGGCATCGACCACCCCATACGCCCGAGATAGTTCAGCAGGGCCTCGGGCAGGAAACCCATTCTCTGGTAGTAGAGGATGCTGGTGGGGTTTTTGCGTTTGCTCAGCTTGGACTTGTCGGGGTTGCGCAACAGCGGCAAATGACAGAGTTGCGGCATATCCCAGCCGAAATACTCGTACAGCAGCTTGTGCTTGGGCGCCGAGTTGATCCACTCCTCACCGCGCAGTACATGGGTTATGCCCATCAGGTGATCGTCGACCACATTGGCGAGATGGTAGGTGGGCATACCATCGGACTTCAGCAGTATCTGTGCATCCACCATGCCCCAGTCGAGTTCAATGGTGCCGCGCAGCATATCCTCCACCGCACAGCTGCCCTCCTCCTCCGGCACCAGCATACGGATAACATAGGGATCGCCCGCCTGCCGGCGTCTCTCGACCTCGTCTTCAGCGAGGCGCAGATCCGAGGGCTTCAGGGCCGTGCTGGTACCGGCGGCGCGACGGGCCTCGCGCAGCGTATTCAGCTCCTGTTCGGTGCGATAGCAGACAAAGGCCTTGCCCTGTTCCACCAATTGCTGGGCGTACTGGCCGTAAATCTCCATCCGCTCACTCTGCCGATACGGCCCGTGTTCACCGCCGACATCCGGGCCCTCATCCCACTCCAGCCCCAGCCAGCGCAGTGAGTCGAGTATCGCCTGCTCCGATTCGGGCGTGCTGCGCGCCTGGTCGGTATCCTCTATCCGCAACAGGAACTGGCCGCCGTGGGCGCGTGCAAAACAGAGATTGAACAGGGCGATATAGGCTGTGCCGACATGGGGGTCGCCGGTGGGGGATGGCGCAACTCGGGTGCGTACGGTCATGGGTATCCGGGGTATCGAAAAAAGAGTGGCGATTATACGGCGTCAGCGAACTAAAGCCCACACGCAGTGCGGCGTCGCCTTCGCACACAGCGCCAAGCAGACTCCCTCAGGCCGAGATGTCGACGTCGCCGGCACCCCCCGACCAGTAAAAACTCGTCCCCACTATCAGTAATCGTCGCTTGTCCAACTCGAAAAACGCGACGCCGCGCGTGTGCTCACCGCCGTTCGTGTAGTCCACACTGGCCGACACCACATTGCCCGCCGCCAGCAGTTTGTCGAAGCGTATCACCCCGCCTTCGGCAGCGCAGGCGGCGGGCGTTAATTCGCGCTGCCCGCAGGGGAAGGCAACCGGGGTGTCAGGAGCGGCAAACAGGCGCCGCAGTGCGGCCGTGTCACCGGCGTTGAAATACTGCGCAAAGCGCTGCACCTGCTGTTTACCGGCCTCGCCGACACTGGACAGCGCGCGCAGGAAACCGGCGGTGCCCAAAATGCCCTGATGGCGCAGCATGCGCAGCGTGGAGGCAGTGCCCACACGCAGCATGGGCCAGCCGGCGGCAGCCTGCTGGCGCAGCATGGGCCACAGCTCCCAGTGCGCGGCCAGCCGGAAGATTCTCAGCTCTGCGTCCTCTACCGTGAGTTCATACAACAGGTGCATCGGTACGCGCACCACCACACCGGGCGCCATGGTGATCTCAATGGCCAGATCGCGCACGACGTGCAGGCCGCAGACGATATCGCGCTCCACGTCAAAGCGAATCGCGTTCGGCGCGATAAAGGTGTGGTAGAACCGCAGCAAGTGCGCATCGGAGCGATACCCTGACCGGGCGTCGTAGATACCGCCGATATGCGGCGCGGAACCGACCGGGTCCTCTACCAGGTTGTAGCGGGCAAACAGGGACAGCCACGCCTGCCGGTCGTGCGCGGCGACCGCCGCCGGTGAGCGCTCCACCAGCGCCAGACAGTCTGCAGCACTGAATTGCATCGATGTCACCACTGCGTCTCCTGAACATCGTCCGATGTGCCCCTAGATAGCACAGTGGCACGCACAAGCCAATATTTCACACAAGCCGCTTTGATTTTTGCTGCCCAGAACCTATACTCCCCCGCTCATCCTAAGGGGTGGCTACGGCCTGAGATGTTTGTGCTGGTAACAAACGAACCCTTGAACCTGATCCGGTTAATACCGGCGTAGGAATAGGTGTAATTGAACCCATCTGACGTCGTTGTCCGGGTCTCTGACTGTATAGAGGCTCATCATGTCCAAACCTGCTGTAATCCTGGCACCCGTGCTGGCGCTCGCCGGCATCACTGCCTCCACCGCCGCACAGGCGGCCGACTCTCCCACACTGGAAGAAATCATTGTCACCGCGAATTTTCGCGATACCACCCTGATGGAGACCATCGGCAGTGTCAGCGTGATCTCGCAGGACACCATCACTGACCGCGCCGCGCAACATCTTGAGGATATCCTGAACGCCGTGCCCAACGTCACCTGGGCCTCCGGTGCCTCGCGCAGCCGCTTCGTGCAGATACGCGGCATCGGTGATCTCGAGCAGTACTACGACCCGAAATACTACCCCTCCGTCGGCATGCGGCTGGACAATATGGAGCTGGGCGACAGCGTCAATGCCGGGATGCTGTTTGACGTCAGCCAGGTGGAGGTGCTGCGAGGACCGCAGGGCACGCGCTACGGGGCCAGCGGCCACGCGGGCATGATCAATATCATCAGCAATGCGCCGACCGACACCTTTGAGGGCGAGTTCAGTGGTGGCGTCGGCAATTACGACAGCTACAACGCCGGGATGGTGCTGAGCGGCCCACTCGGCGATACCGTCCAGGGCCGCCTCGCGGTGCAACAGAACAGGAGTGATGGCTATATCGAGAACGAAAACCTGGACAAGGATGACACCAATAACTTCGACGAGCTGACCACCCGCGGCCGCCTGCAGTGGTCACCGACGGACACTGCACACTATGAACTCGGGTTGCTGTACTTCGACGCCGACAACGGCCACGACCCCTGGTCCATTGAGAACAATCGCAACACCTGGTCGGACCAACCCGGCAAGGACAAACAGGAGGTGCTGGCGGCGACGACGAGCGGCACCTGGCAGCTGGCCGATACGCTGACACTGGAAGCCAATGTCAGTTACATCGACATGGACATGCACCAGCGCTATGACGGTGACTGGGTGTCGGATGCCTTCTGCACGCTGTACACCTGTTCCGGCGGCCACGAGACTGCGCAGGAAATCTTCGACCGCGACCGCGAGCGCCTGGTCGCCGACCTCCAGCTGCTGGGTGGTGACGACAGCCTGTCAGCGGGCGCGGGGCGCTATGTGGTCGGCCTCTACGCCAATGACGGCAGCGAAAATCTCGACTATCACTACCCCAGCCTGTGGTATGGGGACTCGTCCAGCAACAGCGACTACGACACCGACCGGTACGCCATCTACGGCGAGTACGAGTACGCTGTCACCGACCAGCTGACGCTGGTGGCGGGGGTGCGCCTGGAACGCGTCGAGGACAACTACCGCGACAGCAACGGCTTCCGAAGCGCCAACAATGACAACCTCTGGAACGGTAAACTGAGTGCGCGCTACAGCGTCAACGATGACACCATGGTGTATGCCACAGTCGCACGCAGCGCCAAACCCGGCGGCATCAACACCACCGCCACTGCCAACCAGCCGTTTATGTCGCCAGCGTTCCAGGACTTCACACAGGGCAAGCTCAGCTTTGACGACGAGAGCCTGCTGAACACGGAAATCGGCATCAAGACGGAGCAGTTTGACCAGCGCCTGGCGCTGAGCGCAGCCGTGTTCTACACGCACAGGAGCAATGCCCAGCTCGAAAACTGGATGTGGGATGACGCCGCCGGACTCTGGATCGGCTACCTGGACTCCACCAGCGATGCCGACAACTACGGACTGGAACTGGAGAGCAGCTTCGCGCTCAACTCGTATGTCGTACTGTACGCCAATATCGGCCTGCTGCACGCCGAGGTCGACTCAGTGGAAACCTTCGACCTCGATCAGTGGCAGTTCATCGACAAGGACAATCGCGACCAGGCGAAATCACCCAAGTACCAGTACAACGTCGGCACCCGCGTAATGTTCAGCGATGCCTGGAGTGGCCATATTGAAGTCGAGGGTCGCGGCGACAGCTATTACGGTTATTACCACGACGGCAAGCTGGACAGCTACGACCTGCTCAATGCCAGCCTGCACTGGCAGCACGACAATATCGGCGTCACCCTGTGGGGAAGAAACCTCACCGACAAGGATTTTGCGGTGCACGGCCTGTATTTCGGCAATGACCCGCGCGATGACTACGGTGCCTACCAGAACGAGACTTTCACCCAGCTCGGCGAACCGCGAACCTACGGCATTGAGCTCACATATGCATTCTAGTGCCGCTGCGCCGCTTCGCGCCTAGTAATCCCAGAGGCTGCCGTAGTGCTCAAAGTAGCCCTGTGCAGTCAGCTGCTGGCGGGGCTGGCCGGGCGTGGGCGACGCCCGGGAGACGGTGGTCCCCGGCATGGGGATCGAGAACACGGCAAAGGAATAGCGCTCACGAGCAGCATCCGCGTCGAGACGGACGCGATGGTTAAGCGCCTTGATACGGCCACCGCTCAACCATTCGAGCAGATAGCCGGGAAATGCAACCATGGTGTCTGCGGCCGGTGCCGGATGCCACTGGCCGAGCGCGTCCTCATATTCAAACGCACTGTCGAGGCCGAATGGGAAGACAGTGAACAGGGAGACATCCGGATGTGCGGACAAACGGGTATTGCCGGCGGCAGCCGCACTGAACTGCCGCTGCGGCGGATAGTAATTGGCGGACATCATATGGCCGACAGACTGCTGGTACCAGGGCCTGAGATCCTCCCTGTATGCAGCAAGCAGCGAGACTTCCAGCGTTTGCAGCTGGCGCGTCAGCGCCGGCCACTGCTGGCGCAGGCAGGGCTGGAATGGCGGCGGATAGCGCTCGGGCGGATAGATATCGGAGTAGACAAACGTGTGCAGCAGGTCGCCCGGCGCCTGGTGTGTACTGTCCACCTGCCCGCAGTGGGAATAGCCGTCAAACGCAAGACCGTAGCACTTTTGCAGATAGCGACACCGCGAGCTCATCGCCGACTGCATAAACTCACGGGTGGCAGCCAGCATCGGCGTTGCCGGCCACAGCGGTATATCGGTGAGGATAAGTCCCCCGTCAAGCACTGGGGCAGTCACGGGCTGTGCCGCCGGACGGTCACCAACATACACTGATTGCTCCAGAGGTCGAAGGATAATGGAAACTGAAATATCAACAGCGCTGATTGTAGAAATCCTGGCGACTGCTGCCAACCTGTTATACGTGGTATTCCTGATTCGGGAACAGGTTATCTGCTGGGCCTTCGGCATTATCGGCAGCGCACTGAGCGTCTACCTGTTCATAGATGCTCGCCTGTACTCCGAGGCCTTCCTGTATGTCTTCTTTGCAGCGATGGGTGCCTGGGGCTGGATTCGCTGGCACCGCAGGCTGTTGGCCAGCGACAACCCGGTCGTCACATGGCCAGCGCGCTTTCACTGGTGGGCCGTGCTGCTCGGCAGCATACTCGCGCTCAGCCTCGGCTACACGATGCAATACCACACGGATGCGGAGCGCCCGCTGGTCGACGCCTTCACCACCGTGTTCAGCATCCTGGCGACGTTCATGGAGATCACCAAGGTCATGGAGGCCTGGTTATACTGGCTGCTGATCAACCTGACGTCGGTCTGGCTGTACCACGACCGCAGCCTGGATATTTACGCGGTACTCATTGCCCTTTACAGTGTGCTCTCGGTCTGGGGATTTATCAGCTGGCGCAGAACGTACCGCTGGCAGTTGGAGACACACGCACATGTCGCACAGAGTTAGAGTTTGCCTGCTGCTGGCCAGCGTGTTGCTGGCGGCCTGCACGCCGGCGCTGCAGGTGCAACCTGCGGCGCCGTTTGCCCCGGCGGCGGCCGCGCTGGACGCCGAACAGGCGCAGCGCTACTGGTGGCAGCTGCGGATACGCCTGGCCTGGCCGGACGATGCAGTACCCGATTTTGCGGCACATCTGCTGATTGCCGAGCAACTGTACCTGCCGGCCATTGTCGGGAACCAGGCGGCGCTGCCGCTGTGGCGTTTTCACCGCCGCGCCGGTCGCGGCGATGCCGGCAACCAGTTCAGCCTGATCTTCTATGCCGACAAGGCCACGGCGGCGCGCATCGACGAGGAGGTGAAATCCGCCCCGCTGACGCAGTGGCTGCTGGACAACAAACTGATCGATAAAGTGCGCTTTGCACAGCGCAGTCCCGAAGAACTGGGACGGCTGGAACTCACCAGTGATCCACAGTGGCCGATCGAGATACAGCGCTCATGGCCCTATTTTGCGATGGGTGCCAGCCAGACCTGGCTGATGCTGGTACAGGAGCTCAGCAGCGAGCAGCAACTTGAGGGCGACGTGGACTACCCCGCCCTGCTGCAGCACTACCAGGGCGTCGATTCACGCCTGAACGCGCAGTGGCGACAGTACGGCCAGCACGCCTACCTGCACCACCTCAGCGCCATCTTCGGCTACCAGCCGCTGGAAATACGCTCGACCACACTGAAAACGTTCTAGGTAGCGCCACGGGTCACTCCGACGGACCCGCCGACTTTTCTTCGCGCCCGCCCTCCTCCGGGCACAGGCAAAATGGTAGATTAACGGTCGCATCGACTGCGACCGCTTCTAATTCAGGATGAGCACACGGTGGCCCCAACCGACACGACAACACTTGACACCCACAGGCGTTTCTCCATCGCGCCGATGATGGACTGGTCAGATCACAACTGCCGGTACTTCTGGCGCCTGCTGACCCGGCAGGCACTGCTGTATACCGAAATGGTGACCACCGGCGCGCTGATCCATGGCGATCGCGAGCGTTTCCTGCACTACAACAGCGAGGAACACCCGGTGGCGCTGCAGTTGGGCGGCAGCAATCCACAGGAACTGGCGCAGTGCGCCCGCTGGGCGCAGGAGTGGGGCTACGACGAGGTCAACCTCAACTGCGGCTGCCCCTCTGACCGGGTGCAGTCCGGCATGTTCGGCGCCTGCCTGATGGCGCGTCCGGCGCTGGTCGCAGACTGCGTCAAAGCCATGCGCGACTGCTGCGATATCCCGGTGACGGTCAAGCACCGTATCGGCATAGACGCGATGGAATCCTACGATGAGCTGCTGGGGTTTGTCGCGCCGGTGGCCGCCGCCGGTTGCTCCGTGTTCATCGTGCATGCGCGCAAAGCCTGGCTGCAGGGCCTGTCGCCGAAAGAGAACCGTGAAATACCGCCGCTGAACTACGACTGGGTGTACCGGCTGAAAACGGATTTCCCGCACCTCACCTTCGTGATCAATGGCGGTATCCAGACGCTGGCTGAGTGCCAACACCACCTGCAGCATGTCGATGGCGTGATGCTGGGCCGGGAGGCCTACCAGAACCCCTGGATGCTGGCGGAGGTAGATAGGGCACTGTTCGGGATGGACAAACCAGCCCAATCCCGCGATGATATTATCGCTGCGTTGATCCCGTATGCGCAGCGACAACTTGCGCAAGGCGCATCACTCAATCATATTACCCGCCACATCCTCGGCCTGTACCAGGGCGTGCCGGGAGCCAGGAAATTCCGCCGCCACCTGAGCGAGAACGCCTACAGGAAGGAGGCGGGAATCGAAGTGCTAGAGCAGGCCTACGCACTGGTAGCAAACTACGGATAGCGAGACGCCATGAACAGCAAACTCGACCAGCTAAAAGAGATGACCGATGTGGTCGCCGACACGGGTGATATCGAGGCAATCCGCCGCTACGCACCGCGCGACGCCACCACCAACCCCTCGCTGCTGTTCAAGGCAGCCTCACTCCCCCAGTACCAGCCCCTGCTGGTAAAAGCCCGGGAGTGGGCCAGCGCACAGGGCGGCAGCAGCAGCGAGCAACTGACCAACTGCACCGACCGCTTTGCCGTTGATGTCGGCTCGGAAATTCTCGGCATCATCCCCGGACGCATCTCCACCGAAGTGGATGCGCGCCTGTCGTTCGACACGGCCGCCTCGATTGAACGCGCCAAAAAACTGATTGGCATGTACGCAGAGGCCGGCTTCGGCCCCGAACGTATACTGATCAAACTGGCCTCCACCTGGGAGGGAATCCGCGCCGCCCGGCAGCTCGAGCAGGAGGGCATCAACTGCAATCTCACCCTGCTATTCAGCTTCGGGCAGGCGGTCGCCTGCGCGGACGCAGGGGTGTTCCTGGTGTCCCCGTTTGTCGGGCGCATCCTCGACTGGTACAAGGCCAACACCGAGCTGGTACTCAAGGACGCAATGGATGACCCCGGCGTGCAGTCGGTGACGAGAATCTACAACTACTACAAGCAGCACCGGTACGAGACAGTGGTGATGGGCGCAAGCTTCCGTAACTGTGGAGAAATCGAGGCACTGGCGGGCTGTGACCGCCTGACCATCAGCCCCGCCCTGCTGGAGGAGCTGGCCAGTGACAACGGCAGCCTGCCGCGCCGCCTGAGCCCCGCCGACGCGCGCAGCGACGATGGCAGGTGGCAACCGACGGAAGCGGAGTTTCGCTATGACCTGAACGCAGATGCGATGGCGACTGACAAACTGGCGGACGGGATTCGCAACTTCGTCGCCGACCAACTGAAACTGGAGCAATTGATAGGTTCACAATGATTCATGTACTGAAATCCCTGTTCGAGCACACCCCGCAGGAGAGCGAAGAGTCCAGGGAGCGCAACCTGCGCCTGGCCGCTGCCGCGCTGCTGGTGGAAACCGCCCGCGCCGACTTCGATGAGAGCAGCATCGAAATGAGCAAGCTCGCCCAGCTGCTGCCCACCGTACTTGAGCTGGAACCGGCTGAGGTGCACAACCTGGTGACCGCTGCCCAGGAGCGCGTCGAGGATGCGACATCACTGTATGAGTTTACGCGTGTGATTAACGAGGGGTGGAGCCTGGACCAGAAAGTGGCGCTGGTCAGCGCGATGTGGGCCGTCGCCTATGCGGACGGCGATGTGGACAAATACGAGGAACACCTGATCCGCAATGTCGCGGACCTGATCTATGTGCCACATTCCGACTATATTCACTGCAAACTGACAGCGCAGATGTAGTTCAGCCGCACTCCAGGGCGGTAATCAGGTCCTTGAAGCGATCGCGGTTTTCATCCGATATCCCCATCAGGACGCGGTGGGCTTCAATGACCTTCTGCTTCACCGCCTCCTCACTCCCGATCACTGTGGGTATCTCTTCGATACTGTCGGGGTTGCTGCACACCTCTTCATGCAATTCGAACAGGCGGTGAAACGCCATGCTCCTGAGCAGGCGGTTGATACCGGGATCACAGGAGTAGATCGCGGGCGTAAAGCCGAACCGCTCCTTCACCTTCAACGCCAGCCTGGCCAGCAGGCCCAGCGTTGTGCTGTCGATGCCCTCGGCGGCGCACAAATCCACCCAGACACTGGCAAATTCCGGATCGGCGAACATTTTCTCGATGTAATCGTCGATGGTGGTACACAGCGTGAGACGCACATCGCCTTCGAGTCGGATAACATACGCGCCGTCCTGGCTGGCTGCGAGAATGCGCCCCTGTGTCATATCAACCACGCTTGATCACAAAGAGCGCCGCAATATCGTCCGGCGCAGTCTCGACGTGATCCAGGCCGAGATGCTTCGCCAGTTGCTCCGGCGAATCCGAGGTCTCCTCAAAGACCTTGAGGAAATACGCTTCTTTCTCCACCAGGCTCATCTGCGGGAGAATTTCCAGGATACCGTCGGAAAACAGCGCCAGCATAAAACTGTCCGGTAGATCGATGACATGCTCTTCATACGCGGCGTCCTCCATCAGGCCCACGGTGGCGCCCTCGCCCTGCAGGTAGCGGGCACCCTCACTGGAAACCAGCACGGGCAACGGCAGATGCCCGGCGACACTGTACCGTAATGTATTCTGGCGCATATCCAGCAATCCCACCACCATCGTGGCAAATTTATCCACGCCCAGGTCCAGCAGTTCCTTGTTCGCGTGCTGCAGCATGGACACGGGCTCCAGTATGGACTGGCTGCGGTGACGCGAGTAATCGGACCGCTTGCGGGCAAACAGGTTTTTCAACAACACAGTGGCGAACGCCGAGGAGCTGCCATGGCCGGAGACATCGGCCATGAAAAATATCACGTAATGGTCGCCCACGGTGAAATAGTCAGTGAAATCACCGCTGAGGTACAGCGACGGGATCACCGTGTGACTGAATACATAATCATCCAGCACCATCGGTGTCACCGGCAACATGCGCATCTGGACCTGCCGACCGGCCTGCTGGTCCTGTTCCAGCATCTTGACGGTGCCGCGCAACTCCATATTGGCAGCTTCAAGCCGCTGCCGCGACTCGCGCAGCTCCCGGCGCAGGTTGCGCTGCTGTACACAGCGTTCGATTGAGCGGATCAGGGCATCCTTGTCCTCGATCGGGCGCAGGAAGAAGTCACTGGCGCCGAGCCGCAGCGCTGTCATCATCCGCTCCGGGTCAGCCACATCGCAGAACATGATTGACGGCACCTGCACATCCATCTCGCGCAACGCGCGTCGGGCATCAGACCAGGAGAAATTCCTCAGATCGAGTTCACACAGGATGACATCTATCTCGCTGTCAGCACCGAGTGAGTAGACGGTGTTGCTGACGTCAGTCACCACCTCCACATTGAAACCGGCGGACGTGAGGAAACTGGCCATCGATTCAGCGCGCTCGGGAAGGTCGTCAACGATCAGTACATTGCCGTGTGAAGCAGTCATAGCAGGCTTTAATCATGTGTTGGGCGTGACACTACGCCCATCGTGAGGGACAGGCAACCGCGGAAATTACGCTTTGGCAGGATTTTACAATTTTACGCTCAGATGGACGGATAACGCGTCCTGAAGCGGCCGCCCGCCTCAGAATTCCAGATAATCGTCCGGCTTTTCCTGCTCGGTAAAGCTGTCCTGCACCTCCCCCGTGAGGAAATACTGGCGCCGCTGCAGGTAGGCATTGCGGACGAAAATATAGCGATCCCCGGTGACCAGGTCGTCCGCCTTGATCAGGTTGGCGCGCAGATCGACCGCTTCTACCGTCCAGAACAGGTAGGCCCACTCCCTGTCCTCGATCAGGCCGGGAATGGAGGTGTAGGTGTCGACAAAATAGCCCGCACTGCTGCGAACCGTATGCGGACCGAACACCGGCAGCATCAGGTAGGGGCCGGAATCGACGCCCCAGGTGTAGAGGGTCTGTCCGAAATCGGCCGGACTGTGCTCGATCCCCATCTCGGTGGCAACATCAATGAAACCTGCCAAGCCCACGGTGGTGTTCACCAGAAAGCGGGCTGCGCTCTGCAGTGCATTGCCGGGACGCCCCTGCAGCAGCGAGTTGAAAAAGGAGTTGAACTCGTAGACATTGGAGATGAAATTGGTGACCCCGCGCTCTGCGGGGTCGGGCATGACGTAGCGATAGCCCTTGGCGGCGGGCAGCAGTATGTAATCGTCGAGTGTTTCATTAAAGCTGAAAATACGACGGTTCATCGGCTCCCAGGGGTCAATATTCCGCTCGTCGCCCTCCTCCGCCCAGACAGGGAGGACCGGGAGCGCTATCGACAGCAGCAGCAAACAACGCAGTAAAGCCATTTCAGAGATTTGTCGGCAAGAAAGGGAGCGATGGTACGCGCAGCGCGCTTTCGGTTCAACCGGTGAATATGCCCTTATTCAGGGGGGGTGGGGGGGTGGGGTGATGCAGGTCTCATTATCACCGTCCGCTCCGCCAACTGCCTGATCTGCTCCTCCCCATACGCCAGTATCGGCTCGCGGGCCTGCCCCATCTCCTCCGCCAGCGCTGCCAGCAGCGCGCCGGCGGTTGCGCCTGCGTTGTCCCGGATCAGTTCCAGCAGGCGCGCAGTGGCCGCATTGAGTTCGATAAAACCGACCTTGTCCCCGCGATCCCGGTAGACTACCAGATAAGTCGGCGCAGCTGCCTCCGTGGGCCTGAAAGCCGGGCCTATCCTGTGCACCGGGTAGCGGTAACTCAGCAACCAGGCCAGGGGCGACAGCTGCAGCGGCGCGGCGAGTATGTCTCCCAGCGCCACCGGCGCTGGTAACACCTCCTCGGAGATATCCAGCGCCAGCTCCACCCACTCGTAGTGGGCCAGTTCCGCGATAAACGGGGGATCATCAGCCTGCAGCGGGTAGTCGTGCATCAAGAAGTGCAGGAATTCCTGGCTGATTTCGAGAAAGTAAGGGGTGTGGCAGCGGTGCTGGTCGATGAAAGCGCGCACCAGTGCATGCCAGGCCGCATCTTCGTACAGTGTACGCAGCACCGGGAAGCCGCCACTGATAAATCCCTCGATATTGTTGTACACCAGCCGCTCGTAGATCCTCAGGCGGCGCGGCTCTATCCCTGCCGGGGGTGGGTACTGGCCGGGATTTCGCAGATAGCGTGCCATCGACAGCTGGCTGGCTTGCAGCGCTGAATCGCTCACCGGGCCGCCATCTCCACAGGCAAATCGCACTGTTCCTGCCGCTGCACAGCCCTGATTCGGGCCACCTCCAGCAGCAGTTGCGACAGCGGCGGGAAATTGAAATCTCGCTCCAGCAGCGTGGGCACCGGGCCGAGGCGACGGTAGGCGCCAGCCAGCAGTGCCCAGACCGGATCGATGACATCCGCGCCGTGCGTATCCACTTTCAGGTCCGGCGCCTCGTCAAAGTGCCCGGCGATGTGGATATACCGCACGCGCTCCAGTGACAGTGCATCCAGGAATGCGTCGGGGTCGTAGCGGTGATTGATCGCATTGACGTAGACATTGTTCACATCCAGCAGCAGGTCGCATCCGCTCTCCTGCTGCACGGCATTGATAAACTGCGCCTCCGTCAGCTCGGTGTGCGGCTGCGCGTAGTACGAGGCGTTTTCAAGCGCGATGGGGCGACCGATGATGTCCTGCACCTGGCGCACCCGCGCGGCGACATGGTGCACAGCCTCCTCGGTAAACGGAATCGGCAACAGGTCGTACAAATGTCCCTCGGCGGCGCAGTAGGTCAGGTGTTCGCTGTACAGCGGCACATCCACCTCACGCATCAGGTCACGCACGGCGCGCACAAGGTCGGTGTCGATGGGGTCGGGGCCGCCGATATCCAGTGACAAACCGTGCAGCACCAGCGGGTAGCGCTCGGCCAGCGCGCGAAACTGTTTGCCGAAACGCCCCCCGACACCGATCCAGTTCTCCGGTGCCGCTTCCAAAAAATCGACCTCTCCGTGGTCCATGGATGACAGCGGGCCCAGCAGGGCCCGCCGCAGACCGAGTCCCGCTCCCTGGAGCACCCGGTCAGATTGCGCCACTAGTGACCGCCGCAGCTACCTTCACCCTCGGCTTTCTTGTCGCCGCAGCTGCCTTCGCCGCCCGCTTTTTCGCCGCAGCTGCCTTCAACACCGGCTTTCTCGCCACAGCTGCCCTCGCCGTCGGCCTTCTCGCCGCAGCTGCCTTCGCCCTCAGCTTTGCTGTCGCCGCACCGGCCTTCGCCACACTTGCCCTCTTCGTGCTTGTCGTAGTTGGCCAGGTTATAGCCACCGCTCAATTGCTGTGCGGAAAATGGATTGGTCTCTGCAGTTACCAGAGGAGCAATGGAAGTCGCCAGAAATGCAGCGCCCAGTGCAGCTGCCAGCGGTTTTTTTGAATTAGCCATAATAAATTCCTGTCAGTGGTCTGAGAAAACAAGGTTCGTGAAGCAAACAACCCGAAGCGACCCCAGCGCAGAGCGACATGAAACCCACCTCGTGGCAGTTATGACAGGATAGCAAACGATAAGTTTCCGCGCACAGGGAAGAAACACCGGCGACTCCCAGCCCTAAAACCCCAATTTAATGAGGGTTTTGTTGCAGGTAGCGGCTGACACCCTGCCACTGTTCCTGCAGGCGCTTCTGCGACACGGCCTGCCGTGTGCCGAGATTCTGGGCAAACAGGGACACCCGGAACTCCTCCAGCATCCAGCGGTAGGTGCTGGCCTCCGGGCTCAATTGCAGCAGCCCCGGACGGCGCAGCAGCGCCTCCTGCAACGGCTGCTCCAGCGCGGCCAGCGAACTCGTGTACTTCTGGTCCTTGGGATACTGCCCCGCCAGACGCTCGAGTCGCTGCTGCAATGCCTTCATATAGCGAGGGTACTGCGCCAGCCACTCGGCAGGGGTGTCACGCTGGAAGGATTCACACCACAGGCGCGACAACTGGGCTTCTATATCATCGCGAGTATCGCGCCACTTATCGGGCGGCAGTGCCGCCAGGCGGCGACGAATGTCAGCGAGCGCGCGCAGCGCGTTGAGCAGCGTCGCCTCGATATCGTTGGCCCGGCCGATGACATCGCCCCTGGCCGCCTGCTCCAGCGCGCTGAACGCCGCCTCGCTGAACGGCAGCGCCTGTTGCAGAGGCACCCCCTGCATGTACGCGGCGTCAATCATGTCCTCCACCAGGGCGCCGCGCTCCAGCTGCGCCGCGGCCAGCATCAGGTGGCATTCGTTGCCTCGCAGCAATTGTTTACGCAGGAACTTGACCTGCTGCGCACCCGCCAGTCGCAGCAGGCGCAGCACCCCCAGGCGGTGGCGGGTGGCCGCCTCACCGGGGTAGTCACACAGCTCGATGGCAACACTGTCGATTTTATCCACCAGCGCCGGGTAGGCGACGATATCGATACCGGCCTGGCGGAATCGCCACTCCTGCGGCAGCTCGCCCATATCCCAGCGTGTGATGCCCTCGCGCGCCGGAGATGACTGTGGGCTGGCACTGATACTCTGCCGCGTGTCCTCGCGAAACTCCCGCACCAGTGCCTGCAGGTCGCGGCCCTGGCCCAGCAGCTGGCCCCGGGCATCGACCACACGGATGTTCATGCGGTAATAGTCGTCGAGCTTCTGCTGCGCCCAGTCGTCGCGGTGCACCGCGACCCGTCCCAGCGCCGACAACTGCTGTGCCAGGCTGGCCAGTAAATCGACATCCGCCGCTGGCAGTTGCTCCAGCGCCCGGTCGACAAAATCCGGGGCTGGCACCAGGTGCTTGCGCTTGTCCTTCGGCAGGCTCTTGACCAGCTGGATACACTTCTCGCGCAGCAGGCCCGGCACCAACCAGTCAAACAGGTGGCGCGGGGCCCGGTTCAGCAGTGCCACCGGAATCGTGACGGAGACGCCATCGGCCTCCTGCCCCGGCTCGAACTGGTAGCTGAGCTTGAAACGCATATCCTCCCACTCCAGCTCATTGGGGAACTGCTCACCCACCGCGGCACCGGGATCGCGGGCGATCAACACCTCCCGCGTCATATAGAGCGAGCGCTCGCCCTCGGGGTTGCGTTTCAACCAGGTGCGCAGCGCGGTCGCCGTCACCATGGACTCGGGAAGCCGCTCGTCGTAGAACTCGAACAGCGCCTGTTCATCCACCAGGATATCGCGCCGGCGGGTGCGCGACTCCAGTTCTTCGAGCTCCTGCACCAGGCGCCGGTTGTGCTTGAGGAATTTCGGGTACTGGCGGAAATTACCGGCCACCAGGCCTTCACGGATCATCAGTTCACGGCTTTCCGCAGGCGCCAGCGGCCCGTAGTGCACTACCCGTTTATCGGCCAGCGTGAGCCCGTACAGGCTGATTCGCTCACTGGCCACCACCTGCCCCCGACGCGCCTGCCAGCGCGGCTCATAGTAGTGGTGTTTGAGCAGATCCGGGTTGATACCCAGCGCCCACTGGGGCTCTATCGCGCCCACCTCCCGCGCAAACACCCGCGAGGTCTCCACGATTTCAGCAGCCACCAGCCATTTCGGTGACTTGCGCGCCTGTGAGGACCCCGGGAAGATCTGCAGCTTGCGGTTGCGGCTGCCGAGATAATCACGCTTCTCATCGTGCTGTGCGATATTGCTCAACAGCCCGCTCAGCAGTGCGGTGTGGATGCCCTGGTAGTTTTCCTCCCCCGGCAGCACGGACGCCGCTTTCAGCCCCTGCTGGCGGCACGCGATACTGAGCTGCATATGGATGTCGCGCCACTCGCGCATGCGCAGGAAGGACAGGAATTCGCGCTGCATCAATTTCCGCAACTGGTTCTGGCTCAGCGCCTGCCGCTGCTCCTCGTAGTAGCGCCAGAGGCTGAGCCAGGCCATGAAATCCGAGCGTGGGTGGCGGAACCTCGCGTGCATCTGGTCCGCCTGCTGCTGCTTCTCCGGCGGCCGCTCGCGCGGGTCCTGCGCCGTCAGCGCACTGGTGATCACCAGGATTTCCGCCAGGCAGTCCTGCTCCGAGGCCGCCAGTACCATTCGCGCCAGGCGCGGGTCCACCGGCAGCCGCGCCATGCGCCTGCCGACCTCGGTCAGCGCCCCCCTGCGACTGACCGCACCCAGTTCCTGCAACAGCTTGTAGCCGTCGCGCACCATGCGCACATCCGGGGGATCGATAAATGGAAACTGTTCCACCTCGCCCAGGCCCAGTGTCAGCATCTGCAGGATCACTGCAGCGAGGTTGGTGCGCTGGATTTCAGGATCCGTGAAGCGCGGCCTGCTGAGGTAGTCCTGCTCGCTGTACAGGCGCAGGCAGACCCCGGGGCCGACCCGTCCACAGCGCCCTTTGCGCTGGTCCGCACTGGCCTGGGAGACCGGCTCAATCGGCAATCGCTGCAGCTTGGTGCGGTGACTGTAGCGACTGATGCGCGCCTGGCCCGGATCGATCACATAGCGGATACCGGGTACGGTCAGGGAGGTCTCCGCGACATTGGTCGCCAGCACCACCCGGATGCCGGACTTGCGAGCGGAGCGGTCGAACACCCGGTTCTGCTCGGACTGGCTCAGGCGGGCGTACAGCGGCAGGATATCCAGCTCTGTGGCCTGGCGCAGCGCTTTCGCCAGCTCGCGGATATCGCGCTCACCGGGCAGGAATACCAGGATATCCCCGCGCGGGCCGAACTGCCCGGCATCAATATCCGCCACCAGTGACACGATCTGCGCGGTCACATCCTCGTCCTCCCCGGGCTCCAGCCCGAGGTACTGCGTCTCCACCGGAAAGGTGCGGCCGGACACCTCGATAACCGGGGCGTTGTAGAAGTGACGGGAGAAACTCTCCACATCGATAGTCGCCGAGGTCACGATGAGTTTCAAATCCGGACGCTGCGGCAGGATGCGCTTGAGATAGCCGAGCAGGAAATCGATATTGAGACTGCGCTCATGGGCCTCATCGATAATCAGGGTGTCGTACTTGCGCAACAGGCGGTCGTGCTGCATCTCCGCCAGCAGGATGCCATCGGTCATCAGCTTGATCGCCGTATTCGCGGTCACCTGGTCGGTGAAACGCACCTGGTAGCCCACCAGGTCGCCCAGCGTGGTCTGCAGCTCCTCGGCAATGCGCGCAGCCACCGTGCGCGCAGCGAGTCGACGCGGCTGCGTATGGCCGATCAGGGACGTCGCGCCGCGACCGAGTTCCAGGCAGATTTTTGGCAGCTGGGTGGTTTTTCCCGAGCCGGTCTCCCCCGCGACAATCACCACCTGGTTGGCATTGATCGCGCGCGCAATCTCGTCCCGGCTCTCAGACATCGGCAGCTCTTCAGGGTAAGTAATGGCCGGGACGCGCCTCTCGGGTCCGGGTGGGTTCTGCATGCGGATTGTCTTCTGTCAGTCGGGTTCTGCACGCCGGAGCGCGCGAATTGGGTTAAGCTCTACAGGAATTTCAGTTGGGACCAGAGTCATGCCACAGATGCACAATTATACCTATGACGAGTTAACGATAGGGCAAACCGCCACCTATTCCAAGCGCATCGAGGCGCGGGACATCCAGTTGTTCGCCGCGCTGTCGGGCGATGTGAACCCGGTACACCTCGACCCCGCCTTCGCCGCCGGCACACCATTCAAGGAGTGTATCGCGCACGGCATGCTCAGCGGCGCCATTATTTCCGCGGCCATCGCCATGGAACTGCCGGGGCCGGGCTCCATCTACCTGGCGCAGTCACTGCGCTTTCGCCTGCCGGTGAAAATCGGTGACACCATCACCGTGCACCTTGAAGTGACGGAGAAGAAAGACCGGCGCAATACCGTGACACTGGACTGTAAAGTCCTGAACCAGGCGGACAAACTGGTCCTGACCGGTACTGCGGAAGTGATGGCGCCGACAGAAAAACTGCAACTGCCGCGCCCCGCCCTGCCCCTTGTGCAGGTCGAGCCCTAGCTGACCCCCTCCGTGCGGGGCGCAGTGGCGGCCTCAGTGAATTGCGACGGGTCCAGGTACATCAGCTGCAGTACCGTGGTGGCCTCATCCTCGCGCGCATCGACCGCCAGCACCATCACATTGTGCTGCCCGTCCTCCAGTGTGACCGCCGTGATACCGAAAATCATCGCGCTGCCGCCGTGCAGGGCACTGAACACCTTCAGTTCCCGCTCTTCGCGCAGCGCCTGCGCAATATTGGCGACCAGTGCCTTGACGCTGGCGCGGAAGGCGCCGAAATTGATCCTGCCCTTGAATTCGCTGTGCGACAGCGACAATTGGAACGCCGCTGTCGATTTGTCCTCCAACTGCACTTTCGTCAGGTTGACCGCTGTGCCGGCTGCTACCTGCTGGTACAGCGCTTTGGCCTGCGTCCGTGTCGGCTCGATGAACGCCCGGTGCAGCAGATTGAACGCCACCAGCAGAAATTTGTCCTGTGGCATGGATTGAACAAGTGATTGCGCCATGGTGACCTCTGGCCTGTAAGAGACAACAGTCTACTTTCCCGCAGCCTCGCGGGCAACGCGCTGCTGGAGGTGACTGCGCGCCATCTGTTACTATTCCGGCACAGCGCGGCCGACAACTGGCGCCACGATTCAGCAGTCCCAGTGTTTATGCAAAAACGACCCCATCAGCAGACAACCACACCCGTGAGCGTGCGCCGTCGCCGGGTGAGCCGCCTGCTGTTGTGCGCACTGCTGGTCTGCGCACAGGCCCGCGCCGAACTGCCGCAAGCCAGCCTCACCCTGCAACAGCTGACAGACCAGCGCCTGATGCTGACCGCCGAGCTGGACCAGTTCCGCGAAACCCTGGCGCTGGTGCATCCCGGTGACACGCCACCCGAGCAGAGCCCGAATTCAGCTGTTCGCACCCTGGCAGTCGGCGCCGTGGCGCTGAAGCAGCGGCTGATTGAGGTCACTGAACAGGAGGTGACCCTGCTGCAACAGCAGATTCTCACAGCGAAAGACAAAATCAGGGCAGAGCAGACACTGAGGCGTGACTATGAGGCCGCGCTGGAGACCACCGCGCCCACGCCGACAGCGGATGTCATCGACGACCCGGCCACTGCCGACGCCGCCGCTACCGCGCGGGTAGACGAAGCGGGCAGTGTCGAGCGGCTCCACGCGCTGCTGGACAGTTACTACCAGGAGCTGGAGGAGTCGGCGCAAATACTGCCCACGCCTGAGGAGATCGCCCAGCGTGAGCAGGCGCTGCACGACTCACGGACACTGGAGAAAACCCTCTACAGCGCAGATCAAGTGCGACTGAACGGCTCCGAGGCCAGTACCGCACTGGCGCATATCAGCGAGCGGCTGGTGGACCCCCGCATTCCGGAAAGCCGTCGCGATACGGCGCCGATCTGCAATATCAAAACGCGTCTGCTCGACACCCTCGTCGGCGCCGAAAACCGCAGCCTGAAGCCGGTGGGCAAAAATCACTACATCGTCAAGGTCCGGCTGCAACCCGGTGACACCACCATCAGCGTACTCTCCGACCAGTGGCAGGTGCAGCTGCCCGAGACCGCAGGTGCCCAGGACTTTGTGATCACCCTGTACCGGCCGGTGCAGGGCGCACCGGAGTTGCATGTGTTTGCTGTCGACGACCTGTTGGCCGTGACCAACCCCCACCTCCCCGCCTGGCTGCCGGACGAGCTCGGCCTCAAGACCCGGGCCGGATGAAACGGGACAACCAGCCGTGGCAGCCCGTGCCGACAGCGGCACTGCGCTGGAGCGACGCCGGCGAACCGGTGTCAGACAGCTTCGACGATGTGTACTACTCGCAGGATAACGGGCTGGAAGAGAGCCGGCATGTGTTCCTGCAGGGCAGCGACCTGCCCCGGCGCTGGCTGCGTGATGACTGTACCCGGTTCTGTATCGGTGAACTGGGCTTCGGCACCGGCCTTAATTTCCTGCTGACTTGGCAGGCGTGGCGAGCGTTGCCGACGCCGCGCCCCGACCTGCACTACCTGTCGATAGAGAAATACCCGCTGCGCCGCGGCGATCTCGAACGCGCGCTGGCGGCATGGCCTGGCCTGGGCCCGCTGGCCACTCGCCTGCTCGCCGGATACCCCGCACCGCTGGCGGGCCAGCACCGCCTGCGACTGGAGCCGGGCGTGCGACTGGACCTGTGGTGGGAAGACGCCGATGACGCGCTGGCCGATCTCGCCGGCAGAGGACAACCGCTGGTGGACGCCTGGTACCTGGACGGGTTCGCACCGACTCGCAATGAGGCGATGTGGTCACCGCAGGTGATCGACGCCGTGGCCGCCCTCAGTCGGCCCGGCGCCAGCTTTGCCACTTTCACTGCCGCTGGACACGTGCGGCGAAAACTGGGGGCCGCCGGGTTCGCGGTCCGCAAAGTGCCCGGCTACGGGCGCAAACGCGAATGCCTGCGCGGAGTGATGACCGCGCCGGTCGCGCCCGAAGCGCGCGCTGCACTGTCCCCCTGGGATCTCTCCCGGCACCGCGAACAACGGCCTGAACACGTGCTGGTCATCGGCGGCGGGCTCGCCGGCTGCACGACGGCCGCTGCGCTGGCGGAGCGCGGTATCGCGGTCACCCTGCTGGAGCGCGGCGCACTGTCAGGCGAGGGCTCCGGCAACAACCAGGGCGTCATCTATACCCGGCTGTCGCGCAAACACTCATCGCTGGTCGATTTCGCACTGCAGGGTTTCCAGTTCGCCACCGGCTTTTACCGGGCGATGTTTGAGGCGGGACAGCTCAGCCCCCATCGCGACGGTGAACTGTGTGGCAGCTTCCAGCAGAGCAGCAACGACGTTGAGATGGCGGCGCTGCGGGACGCGCTGGTCGGGCTGGAGGACATCGCCCGGGTGCTGGACCGCGATCAAGCCAACGCCGTTCTGGGCCTGGAGCAGCCCTGCGCCGGTTACTGGTTCCCGCGTTCCGGCTGGGTGCGACCCGCCGCCGTCTGCCGGGCGCTGGTGACGTGCGATACGATCCGGGTGCTGGAACACTGCGGCGAGGTGGCACTGCGCCGTGAACACGGGCAGTGGCGGGCAGTGGCCGACGGCGAGGTGCTGGCGCAGGCCAGTGCTGTGGTCGTCGCGACCGGCACCGCTACTGCCGCGATGGCGCAACTGCAATGGCTGCCCTTGCAGACAATACGCGGCCAGGTCACCGAAGTGCCGGCCACCTCTGCAACCGGCGCCCTGCGCGCCGCGCTCTGCCACGAGGGCTATATCGCGCCGGCGCGTGACGGCACCCACAGTATCGGCGCCTCCTTCAACCTCGATGTCAGCGATCCGGCCCCACGCGCCGAGGACAACCGCGACAACCTGTCGAAGCTGGCCGCCGCGGTGCCCGCCTGGCAGGCGCAACTGGACGCTCTCGACCCCGCCGCGCTGGCCAGCCGCGTCGGCTATCGCTGCACCAGCCCGGACTACCTGCCGGTGGTGGGCCCGGCACCGGCCTATGACGAGTTCATCAGGGACTTCGGTGCGCTGGCCAGGAATGCGCGCCAGACTATTGCGCACCGCGGCCCCTGCATACCGGGCCTCTACCTCAACACCGCACACGGCTCGCGGGGGCTGACCTCGACACCGATAGCCGCCGAGTTGCTGGCCAGCCTGATCTGCGATGAGCCCCCGCCCCTCAGCCGCAACCTGTGTCGCGCCCTGTCACCCGCACGGTTTATCATCCGCGACCTGACACGCAACCGGATCCGGCCATGAAAGCACTGCGTCTACTGCTCCTGCTTGCCAGCGTGCTGCCACCCCTGGCGTGGTCGGTGCAGCAGTACGATGTGAAAGTGATCGACCAGCGAGCCCAGCCGCGGGACCATTTCGTGCAGGGCCTGGAGATACAGGGCGATTACCTGTACGTCAGTGTCGGCAACTACGGCGAGTCGCGCCTGCTCCGTTACCGGTTCCCGGACGGCGGTGTGGACGCGGTAAAACACCTCGACGAGCAGCTGTTCGCCGAGGGTCTCACGGTGCTGGACCACAACATCTACCAGCTGACCTGGCGCAATCGTGCGATGCTGGTGTATCGCGAGTCTGATCTTGAGTTCCAGCGCTGGCTGCCGCTCCCGGGTGAGGGTTGGGGGCTGACCAACAACGGACGCGAGCTGATCTACAGCGATGGCAGCGCCAGGCTGCACATCATGTCAGCGGACACGGGCCGAATTCTGCGCTCCATCACCGTGACAGAGCAGGGACGGCCGGTCGAGCTGCTGAACGAGCTGGAGTGGGTGGACGGTTCGATATGGGCGAATATCTGGTACAGCGACCGCATCGTGGTGATCGACCCCGACAGCGGCAGAGTGACCGCCAGCATCAACCTGCGGGGCCTGCTGCCGGCAGACGAGTACCAGAGCGGCACCGATGTGCTGAACGGCATTGCCCGCAACCCCGCCGACGGCGCGGTCTGGGTGACCGGCAAGCGCTGGCCGTGGCTGTACCGTATTGAGTTGCTGCCGGTGACGGCGGTGCCTGAAAGCCAGCAAAGTGGAGCCGTTTCGCGTTAGAATACCGCCGCATCGTGATGCACGGTCACACCAATACACCCGAACAGACGATTCCAGAGACACACTATGAGTAACAGCGGCACCGCCCTCCCCAATGTCCATCCCGCATTTGAGGCCATTCGCCAGCAGACTATCGAATCCCTCAATATCCGGGTTGAACAGTACCGTCACCGCAAAACAGGTGCTGTGCACTACCATCTCGCCTCCGACAACAGCGAGAACGTGTTCCTGGTGGCGCTGCGCACGGTGCCCCAGGACTCCACCGGCGTCGCCCATATCCTGGAACACACGGCGCTCTGTGGCAGTGCCCGCTACCCGGTGCGCGACCCTTTCTTCATGATGCTGCGGCGCTCACTCAACACATTCATGAACGCGTTTACCAGTTCCGACTGGACCGCCTACCCGTTCGCCAGCCAGAACCGCAAGGATTTTGACAACCTGCTGCAGGTGTATCTGGACGCGGTGTTCTTCTCGCGGCTGGACCCGCTGGATTTCGCCCAGGAGGGCCACCGGGTGGAGTTTGCCGAGGCCGACAACCCGGACAGTGACCTCGTCTTCAAGGGCGTGGTGTTCAATGAGATGAAAGGCGCGATGAGCTCCATCAGCAGCGTGCTGTGGGGCAAGCTCTGTGAGCACCTGTTTCCAACCAGCACCTACCACTACAACAGCGGCGGGGACCCAAAGCACATTCCGGATCTCAGCTACGAGCAGCTGCAGGCGTTCTACCGCAGCCACTACCACCCCAGCAATGCGATCTTCATGACCTTTGGTGATATACCCGCGAGCGAGCACCAGAGCGTGTTCGAGCAGCGCGCCCTGCATCACTTCGACCAACTGCCCCAGCGCATTGAAGTGCAGCCGGAGCAGCGCCTGTCACAGCCGGTGCGCGTGCAGGACAGCTATGTCTATGACGACAATGACGCCACCGACCACAAAACCCATCTGGTGATGGGCTGGATGCTGGGCGAGAGCTCCGACCTCAAGCAGTTGCTGGAGGCGCAACTGTTGTCCAGCGTACTGCTGGACAACAGCGCCTCGCCGCTGCAACACGCGCTGGAAACCACGGAGCTGGGCCGCTCACCATCGCCGCTGTGCGGCCTGGAAGACTCCATGCGTGAAATGGTGTTCTGCTGCGGGATCGAGGGCAGTGAGGCCGAGCACACTGACGCGCTGGAAGCACTGGTACTGGGCGTGATCGAACAGGTCGCCCGGGACGGCGTGAGCCAGGAGCGGCTGGAGGCAGTACTGCACCAGCTCGAGTTGCACCAGCGTGAGATCACCGGCGACGGCTATCCCTACGGCCTGCAACTGATACTGCAGGCGCTGGGTTGCGCCACACATTACAGCGACCCGATCGCGGTACTGAACCTGGAACCGGTGATCGCCGACCTGCAGCAGCAGATCCAGGACCCGGACTATATCCGTCGTCTCGCGCGGCAGCTGCTGCTGGACAACCCGCACCGGGTGACACTGGTGATGACGCCCGACAAACAGCTGTCCGCCCGCCAGCGCGCCGAGGAGGAAGCGCGGCTCGCCGACATCAAGGCGGCGATGACGCCGGGCCAGCGAGACGCCACCGTGCAATTGGCCGCCGACCTGGTGGCGCGGCAGGCGAAAGTAGACGACGACAGCGTACTGCCCAAGGTAGAGCTGAGCGACGTGCCGGCGGCCCTGCCCGAGCTGACCTACCAGCAGCTGCAGGTGAAGGGCATGCCCTTCACCACCTATGGCCAGGGTACCAATGGCATCGTGTACCAGCAGACGGTCACTGCCCTGCCCTCACTGGATAGCACGCAGTTGCAGATACTGCCGCTGTACACCAACATCCTCACCGAAGTCGGGCTGGGACCGGATTCCTATCTGGACGTGCAGCACCGGCAGGCGGCGACGGTGGGCGCCATCTCGGCTTTTGTCGCCATGCGCGGCGAGGCCAACGATGAACAGGCCATCAGCGCGCATTTTTCCCTGTCGTCCAAGGCACTGTTACGCAACGCCGCCGCGCAGACACAGTTGATGCGCGACACCCTGCATAAAGTGCGCTTCGACGAGACCAACCGCATCCGGGACCTGATCAACCAGCAGCGTGCGCGACGCGACCAGTCCATCACCGGCAACGGCCACAGCCTGGCGATGACGGCCGCCTGTGCCGGCATGAGCCCACTGGCCAATCTGCACCATCATCAGTCGGGTCTCGCCGGTATCCGCCAGTTGCGGCAACTCGATGACAGCCTCGCCGACAAGGCCGGCTTGCAGGCCGTGTCAGAGCGGCTGGCACAACTGCACGACAACCTGCTCAGTTCGCCAATGCAGTTCCTGGTGATCGCCGAGCAGCACAAAGTGGACTCAGTTGTGGGGCTGGCCGGGGAGGTCTGGTCGCAGGCGGCGGACAAGGCCCAGCCATCCGCATTCGCGCTGCCCGCCATTCGCGAGCGCCGCGCCGAGCTGTGGCTGACCAACACCCAGGTCAATTTTTGCGCCCGCGCCTATCCCACGGTGCCGGAACAGCATCCCGACGCCGCCGCGCTGACAGTGCTGGGCGGGTTCTTACGCAACGGCTATCTGCACCGGGCCATCCGTGAACAGGGCGGCGCCTACGGCGGTGGTGCCTCGCAGGATTCCAGCATCGCCGCCTTCCGCTTCTACTCCTACCGCGACCCGCGCCTGGCCGGAACGCTGCAGGATTTTGACCTCGCCGTATCGTGGATGCTGGACAACCGGCACGAATACCGCGCGCTGGAAGAGGCGATCCTCGGTGTGATCGGCAGCATGGACAAACCCAGCTCACCAGCGGGAGAGGCCAAACAACATTTCCACAACCGCCTGTTCGGCCGCAGCCATGCGTCGCGCGAGCTGTTCAGGCAGCGCGTGCTGGAAGTCGGGCTGGACGATCTGCGCCGTGTGGTAGAGACCTACCTGAAGCCTGAGCTGGCCAGTACTGCTGTCGTCACCAGCGCCGGACAACTGGAAACCACGGCGTCCCTGCGAGAGCAGTTAGGTATGACGGTGCAGGAGTTATAGCGCGACGCAGCCACTGGCGCTTGCGCCGACACAAAAAAGGGCGGCTTGCGCCGCCCAAAGGGACCTGGTAACGGGGATTACCAGAATGCGTTAGAACATCGGGCCGTCGTGACCGCGACGTTTGTCGCCGCGTTTACCTTTGCGCTCGCCCATCTGGTCCATGATTTCTTTCTGCTCATCGGTGAGCAACTGGTAGATTTCAGCGCGGGTACTGGCCATGCGGTACATCATACGGCTGGTGATCTGGCCGATCTCATCCGCAGTCGCCTGCGCGGTACTGGCGTCAAATGCGGCCGGCTGGTCGAGCAGTTGCGAGCGCAGGCTGTGCAAACGCTCCCTGTCGTCCTCCGCCTGCTCAAACGAAGCGGTCATCAACGTCTGCACAGCAACGGTTTGCTCATCAGTCAGTTCCAGTACCTCCGCCAGGTGCGCCGCCCTGCGCTGCGGATCGGGCGGGGTGTCCCCGGGCGGCATGGACCAACCGGCCGCGGCGACAAATAGTGTGGCTAACGCGGGTGCGACAACACCCATAAGAACCTTTTTCAGTGTTTTGTTCATGCTGCATTCTCCTGAGCATTGAAAGTAATTCACAGTGCTGGCGGTGTAGCCTTGGTCGGTACGCCGCTTGACGTGAATAATCATACGGCCACAGCGCTGTTAAGCTCTGCCCCGGCGGCGTAAAGAAATGTTAAGAACGGCTGCCGTGGGTTAAGCCGGGTGACAACGCTCCACGGTTTGTTCACACTCTCATCGGAAAACCTTTTACGGGATCAACCCATGGGCAACAATGTACTGATTATCGACGACGACAAGGAGCTGTGCGCGCTGCTTTCCGACTACCTGTCGATGGAGGGCTTCGATATCGAGGCAATCCACGACGGCGCCGAAGCTGTCGCGCACTGTCGCGTCCAGCATCACGACGCCATCGTGCTGGACATCATGCTGCCCGGCCTGCAGGGCCTGGATGTGCTGCGTCAGGTGCGCCAGTTCAGCTCCACTCCGATACTGATGCTCACTGCCCGCGGCGAGGACACCGACCGTATACTCGGGCTGGAACTGGGTGCGGATGACTACCTTCCCAAGCCCTGCAATCCGCGCGAACTCGCGGCCCGGTTACGCGCCATCCTGCGACGCGCAAAACCGGCTGTGGAGGACGCGACCGAGGCCACACTGGCGGCGGGCCTGACTGCGATGAACGCCGCGGACCGCAGCGCCACATTTGCGGGCACAGACCTGCAGCTGACCAGCACCGAGTTCAATGTACTGCAGGTGCTGGTCAGCAATGCCGGCAGGGTCGTGAGCAAGGAGATGCTCAGCCAGCGCGCGCTGGGCCGAGAGCTGTCGGCGTACGATCGCAGCATTGATGTGCACATCAGTAAAATACGCAAGAAGCTGTCCGCACTCGGCGGCGACAACCTGATCGTCAGCGTCCGCGGCAGTGGCTACCAGTTCCGGCTGGGCACAGGCGAGAACTGAGCGATGCGACTGCGAGGCAACCTGTTCCTGAGGATGTTTATCGGCTTCTGGTTGATGTCCATCACCATCCTGGGGAGCTGGATGCTGGCCTCCAATTATTTCGACTCGCTGCCACCCGGGCGCGAATGGGGCGATCACGGCAGACCGGGGCCGCCACATCGTTTCCTGCTCCGCACGATCTACTCGCTGGAGAATCTCAAGGGCAAGGCCCTGCTGGCAGCAGTGGACGATATCCGCAGCAAACACGATATCGATATCTACCTGGTGACGCGCGAGGACAGCGACCTGCTGCAGCGCGAGGTGCCAGACAGGGTCGCAGAGATCGCGAGTCGACTGCGCGCCGACCCCGACAAATCGATGCTGGGTTCTCCGAAGGACCGCATGGTCGTCTACCGCATCTATCGCCCCTATGAGGGAGCGGTATACGCCGTGTTTGTGTTCCCGTCACAGCGCGGTGTTATCCTCAATGCACTGGGTGACAACCTGATGCTGCGCATTGTGCTGGCAGTGGTGATCAGCGGGCTGATCTGTTTCGGCCTGTCCCGCCTGATGACCAACCGGCTGAAAGATTTACGACTGGCATCAAGGCGACTGGCCAACGGCGATTTGGATACGCGCTTGCAGGTGCGCGAGACAGGCGGTGATGAGACCGACGAACTGGCGCGTGACTTCAACACCATGGCAGAGCAGTTGCAGGCGCGTATCCAGGCGCAGAAGCGGCTGTTGGGCGATGTCTCCCATGAATTGCGGTCACCGCTGGCGCGCCTGCGTATCGCGCTGGTGCTGGCACAGGAGAAGCCCGATAACAGCGCCGACTACCTGCTGCGCATCGAACAGGAGGCAGAGCGCCTCGAGGACCTGATCGGGCAACTGCTGTCGACGCAGCCACAGGCCCTGACTATGGACAGCCATATCGACCTGGTCTCACTGCTGCAGCAGCTGTGCGAGGATGCCAACTTCGAGGGACAGGGCGAGGGAAAAACCTTCGGCTTCAGCACCGACACACCACAGGCAATCGTCGACAGCGCCGGCGACCTGTTGCACAAGAGCTTTGACAATATCCTGCGCAATGCGCTGCACCACACCGGCAGCAACAGCGAGGTCTCAGTATCGCTGGCATCCGGGCCGGACTCATATACCGTGACGATTGAGGACAGGGGGCCAGGCGTGCCCGACTCCGACTTGCAATCCATATTCGGCGAATTCTACCGCGTGGACACCGCGCGTACGCGCGAGTCCGGTGGCTACGGTCTGGGCCTCGCCATCGCCAGGCGAGCCCTGCTGCAGCACGGTGGTGAAGTGGAGGCGCAGAACACCGGCACCGGCTTACGCGTCACCGTGCGCCTGCCCGCGAGCAGCCA
This sequence comes from Halioglobus sp., assembly GCA_020443425.1. GTDB lineage: Bacteria > Pseudomonadota > Gammaproteobacteria > Pseudomonadales > Halieaceae > Marimicrobium. Next base: position 11,264 of record JAGRIE010000027.1, on the reverse strand, counting down.
GGGCAGCAGCGAGGACTGAGGCGGGCTCACGGCCTGCCGCGCTCCAGACACCAGGATCACCCCCACCGACCACCTCCGGCATGTGGAATCTTGCTGGCATGAGATTCGGCGCACAGAAAGCAGTTCAATTTCGCGGTATTTCACGCTAGGCTGGCCCTGGATTGCAGGTTTCACCTATAGATAGAATAACCAGAAGAAGCGCAGCTTCGTGAACGCCTACAAAACTTTAGCAGTAGCGCCCACGCTCCAGAGATGCCTTGTTGCCGCAAGCGTTGCTTGCGGCGCGCTGTCACTGCTGTTCAGTGCGTTTTTCTGGGCCAGGTTCCACATCGATATCCCTATTCAAGACACGCTAAGACTGCTGCCCGTCGTGCAGGCATTTATCGACAGCGGCTGGGGCGGCGTGCCGTTCCAAGACTGGGTCTCGCCGCATGCCAGTGCGCACAGGGTCGCTGTCGGCCGCCTGTTGATGGCGCTGGAGTACCGCTACCTCGACGGTGATAACTCTTTGTTTTACCTCGGTAGCTGGTTGAGCATTGCCGTGCTGTGCTACCTCTATTTCAGGGTGGCACGGCTTGGCACAGCGGACCGGGCAGGTGTCAGTGTTTTCATGCTCGGTATGGCGCTGATCTACACCTGCAGTTACACACAGACTTACAACCTCGTGTTTCCGATCAATGCATTGTGGTACATCTGCGCTGCATGCAGTGCACTGAGCGTTTACCTGATGCTGTTCCCGGTGCGGGAACTGACGGCAGCAAGAGCCCTCAGCGCATGCTTTTTTGCCGTACTGGCTGCCTACAGCGTATTTTCCGGTGTGATCACATGCCTCGTCATCTCGGTGTTGGCACTGCGCTACCGCAACCGGCAGGCGCTGTGGGTTCCTGTGTTGATGCTGCCCTTCGTCATACTCTATTTACAGCAGGTGAAATCCGGGGAGGAACTGGTACTGGAAACGCTGTCCGGCACCAGTGTCCACTTATCGCTGGGAGCGCAGTTACTATCCGTATTTGATAAGAGGGAGCGACTGCCGGAGTACGTGGTGGCCTTTCTGACCTCACCACTTTCAGCCACTTCCTCACCGCTGCCCTATCTTTTTCTGGCTCCATCACTATGTCTGGTTATCTACGGATGGGTGAACACCGTGCGCCGACGCTGCTCCACCGAAACCACAGGGGGCGAGGCTGAAACGTTCTATCTGGCAATGGCCACAATCTGCCTCGGCACTGCCATCGCATGCTTCGTCGGCAGAAGCTTCTCGGACCCGACAGTGCATCGATACCAGACAATCGTGATGCTGTACTGGCTGAGTATTACAGGGTTGCTGCTACACAGCATCCCGGTCGGGCGCAAACCGCTGGCCCGCGTCGCTGTTATGCTGCTGCTGTTGCTGGCACCCGCTTTTATTTTCTACCAAGAAACCGGGTTTAACCTGATGGCGGGTGTGAAAAAGCATCTCTACGCGACCGAGACGGAGATAACGACGCGCTTGGGAGCGCCCAACTTCAGGGACCCCCGGTTCAGCGGCAGGCGATTTTCACCCGATTACATCGCGTTTGAGCGCTTCCTGATCGAGCACACCCCGCTGGGGAAGCGCGACGCCCCCGATCCGGATACTGGCGATCGCCCACTGCAGAACTGCGAGTTTATGCGGATCAGAGTCGGCCCCGACCGCGGCAGACCGGACCAGCTGCGGCGCATCAAGCTGACCGTTGAGGGCAAGCGGCTGCAGCGCTTCAGGCGAGCCCGTATCAGCGACGGCCATGGCCTCTATGGCTACCTGTACCCAAATCCCAAAGAGCCCACTACGATTGCGAAACTGGTGTGGGATGACACTGTCTGGACCGGGTATTTCCGCGGCAGCCTCGGTGACTTACCACTGCAGCTGGTTTTTGAGGCCGCACTGGGACCCGACGTCGCATGCCGGTTGCCGAGCGGTGGACGGGCTTGACCCACCCGGACAAAAGAAAGCGATGCGATGTTTCGCGCCGGATACCCGGATCGTGCGTTGTTTCTCGATTCCAGCCTGCCGTTCTGCGATCGGAAATGCCTGTACCTGAAGGTTGCGGTTGTACTGTACCGGGATAACAACCGCCTGACCTGCGAGGGGTCCCTGCTGTTGGTTCGGGCATTTGCGGATAGGATCAACCGATTCATCGACCGTCCGGTATTCCGCTTCCGGCAGGGCTAGCGCCAGGTGCTCAGGAACCGCGGTAGGCGGGAGCGCGCTCAGTCGCGGTCGCGAGCAGGCTGATATTGCCCTCCGACCAGTCCACCCGCAGTTCGGATTTACAGATCTTCCAGACACCGTCCAGCTGTTGGTAGGTGTTGGTGTACTCACCCACCACCGTCACCATTTCCTCGGGGCCGATCGCAGGCACGGCGGGATTGGCAAAAATGATGTGATCGGCCCTGAGGTAGGCGCGGCAGCTGACCTGCTCATCAGTGATGGTAAAGCGGTGATTGGTGATGGCGTGCCGGGTGATATCAAAGCCATTGATCACAGCCTGCAGGTTTTTCATCCAGTCGTCCGCTCGTCGCGGGACTTCGGGCGCCCCTGTGGGTGCGCTGATATCACCGTAATCGATCAGCACCTCATCGGCGAAACAGGCGCGCACCAGCGGCCAGTTCTTGCTGTCCAGTCCCTCCGCGTAGCCGTTGTAGTTATCGATCAACGCATTCCTGATCAGCAGGGTAGTGTCCGTATTCGACATAGCGATTCCTCTTTATTATTGGGTGACAGTCCGGGGCACCACGCCCTCAGTGATGGTTGTGGTATTATCGACCACCAGCGCCGCGCCGTTCACCGCCCTGGATTCATCGGACGCCAGGAACAGCACCATATTGGCGACATCGACCGGCTCCCCCACCCAGATGTTCTCCATCGCCTGCGCCGCCTCCGGATCGTTCTCCAGCACAATGTCCTGCACGCCCTGCAACATCGGTGTGCGCATATTCCCGGGGTGTATCGAATTGCAGCGCACCCCGTAACCGCTCTGGGCGCTGAGTACCGCCACCGATTTGGTGATCCCGCGGATGGCGCTCTTGGAGGCGGCGTAGGCGAAAATCCCGGGGCCGCCCTGGATGCTGGCGGTGGAGCACATATTGATAATCGAGCCGCTCCCGGCGGGCTTCATCACTCGCAGCGCATGTTTGCAACCGTAGAACGTACCGTCGGTCCCCACCGCGTTGACGAGCCGCCAGATCTCCTCGGTGGTCTCTTCGATGCTCGCGAGGCGCACGACGCCAGCGCTGTTGAGCAGCACATCGAGGCGGCCGTGCTGCGCCACAATGCTGTCGATCAGCGCGCTCCAGCTCGCCTCGTCGGAGACATCCAGCAGTGCAAACTGCGCACCGGGAATATCGCTGGCGGCGGCCTCCCCCAACTCGCGGTTGATGTCGGCAATCACGACGATCGCCCCCTCTTCTGCCAGACGCTGCGCCGACGCCAGCCCGAGACCCGATGCGCCACCGGTGACCAGCGCCACTTTGTTTGCCACTCTCGCCATAAACTCCCTCTCTCCTGCCGTTACCCGAGCAGACCCAAAGCGAAAAACCTGGCGGTGTCTGCTTGCATTAAATTATGTGCGTGATACCTTACCACAAAACAGTCAGGACGTACTGTTTATTATAAATCCAGTCACCAGAGAGGGTTCCGATGAGTTCCAGCACTGTAGAAAACTACGACGATGTCACCATGTACGGCCTCACCCCGCAAAAGCAGGAAGAGCTGTTGCTGAAACAGAACGAACTGACGTTTATCTGGACCAACAAGGACGGCCACGGGCTGGGCGTCACCATGAGCTATATCTGGCGCAGGGGGCGTATCTGGTGCACGGCGACCGAGCAGCGCGCCCGCATGAAAGCGCTGGCGCGCGACCCGCGCTGCAGCGTGGTGATTTCCAGCGCCGGTGTCGACGACGACCTGAGCCAGTCCATCACCTTCAAGGGCCACGCGATCCTGCACAAGGACCAGCAGACGCGCGACTGGTTCTACCCGGACTTCGCCCGCCACGCCAACAGCCCGGCACCGACGCCCGAGGCCTTCGTCGCATTTCTGGATACACCGGCGCGGGTCATTATTGAGGTCGTGCCGGAGAAAACCATCACCTTCGACGGCGGTGTCATGCGCGACAGCACCACCGAGGCGCTCAAGCAGTAACGCCGCGCGCGGTCGCAGCGTCTCAGGCCGCGTCAATCTCCTTGAATGTGGCCATGCCCTCGTCGAACTCCCAGAAGCCGCGCAGCGCGGTCAGTTTACCGGCCTCGTTGCAACTGTAGGTGAACACGCCGTTCACCTGCTGGCTGTACTGCTTGCCATCGATGTTCATCTTCACATTGAGTGTGACAACATTGGCGCACTCGAGATGCGCCGTATAGGTCTGGTGGATGATGTACTCGATATCGGAATTGGCGATATTGCGGTCGTAGAACGCCTCGCGCGCCGCCGGTGTCGCGTGGCCTTTGCCCTCGGGGTCCAGCGGGGTCGGGCCGATCGGGTCCTCGATGATACCGTCCTCTGCCCACATATCGAGCCAGCGCGCCTTGTCCTTGGTCTTGAGGCACTCCCTGGATCTCAGTGACATCTGGTATGCAACATTATTCTCGTTCATGGTTGTCCTCCATCCTGTGTCGGTGTGCTGCTTCAGTGTGCCGTGCGAGCCCCAGTGTACACCAGCGCTTTCTCCGAGCCGGTCGATTTCTCTATACCCGTGGCGGAAAACTGCGCCAGCGGCGACACGCTCACACACTGGCCGCCAGCATCGTACTCGCAGGCAGGTGGGCGCTGTTGATGGTCGGGCCCGGCGCCTGCAGCGCTCGACAAACGTGCCGCGGCGCGGCTGTCAATCGCCGCGCCCTGGCAGTTGTGCTACTTTTCGTGGCCCGGCACCTTGCCGTCATAGGAGACCTGCGAGATCGCGTCCCCGTCGAACTTGATGGTTTTCTCCGGAATCAATTCCAGAACCACGCGCAGCGGTGTATCCAGGTGCTGCATCGCCGCCTCCGGCGTCGGCGCGGGATAGGGGCTGATGATCTCTGCCATCGCCGGGTAGAACCAGTCCTTGGTGGCCTGGTCATCGTGGATCACCACCCGCCCCTTGTAGGTGATCTGTTTGCCCGGCCCCATGTCGGTGCCCATGCTGGAGATCACCACCGAGGCGCGCGGGTCGCGGCGCAGGGCCTTGATGCGCGCACGCTGGCTGGTGGCCGTCAACCAGATCGAACCGTTTCGCGCGACATAGTTCATGATCACACCGAGGCCGTGACCCTCTTTGTTGGTCCAGATGAAATTGCACTCGATCTGCTTTTGCAGCAGTTCCTGCTCGCGTTCATCACTGAGCTCGTACAGCGTGACATCTTCATAACCCTGCATTCCCATTCTCCCTGTAGTTTTGATTAAAAGCGCGGCAGGTGCCCGTTCTGTTGGCCACCTGCCAGATCCAGTACCTGGCCGTTGATAAAACCCGAGCGCTGTCCATCGGCGAGGAACAGTGCCGCCTCGGCCATATCGTCCAGCGTGCCCATGCGCCCGCACGGTGTCGCATCCAGGTGCCCGGCGAGGACAGAATCCATCGTGAAGAACGCATCGGTCATATCGGTCTGTATCAGGCCGGCCGCGATGGAGTTGAAACGCACGCCGGCGTCGCCGTACTCGATCGCCGCCACCTTGATGGCGTAGTCGATACCGGCGCGGGCCGCGGAGTACACGCCCAGGCCCGGCCCCGGTATCCGCGCGGTCAGCGAGGAGATGGTGATCACAGAGCCACCGCCTTGCATCGCGGCGGCGGCGTGGCGGAAGAACAACAGCGCACCCACGACACTCACTTCCAGCGTCGGCCGGATGGCGTCGGCCTCCAGTTCGGCGATCATCCCGGCGGCGTGCATGCCGGCCGAGAATACCGCGATATCCACCCCGCCATACGTCTGCGTCGCCACCTTGAACAACTGCTCGATATCGCCATCACGGGTGACGTCACAGGCCACCGCCGTGCCGCCCAACTCCTGCGCCAGTGCCTGCAGCGGGTCCAGACGACGCGCGGCAATCACCACGTGCGCGCCCTCTGCTGCGAAGCGCCGCGCAATCGCCGTGCCGAAGTTGGCACTGCCGGAGGCACCCAGAATAACTGCTGTTTTCCCTGCCAGTGTCGCCATGGCCATTTTCTCCGCTCTCAGTGAGTGTTCAGTGGATAGAGTGTTGGCGCCGTACCGACGTCCGCGCGGGCTCGCCTAGAGATCGGACAGCACATGCCCGCCATCGACGGTGACGGCAGCACCTGTCATCAGTGAACCGGCCTCGGAGGCCAGCAGCAACAGCGGTCCGTTCAGCTCGTCGAGATTGCCGGTGCGACGCTGTGGAATACGCGTGATCAGCGCCTGCCCGTCGGCGGTCTTGAACCACTCACCGTTGAGCTCGGTCTGGAAATAACCCGGGCACAGCGCGTTCACGCGGATGTTGTAGCGGGCCAGCTCCAGTGCCGCGGTTTTCGTGAATTGCACCACCGCGGCCTTGGAGGCGGCGTAATTGGTCAGCGCTTTCTGCACCCGCTCGGCGAGGATGGACGCGATGTTGACGACACTGCCGCCGGTGTCCGCCGCTACCATACGGCGCGCGGTCTCGCGGGTGACATAGGCGACGCCGTTGAGGTTGGTGTCGATCACCTTGTCCCAGTCGTCATCACTGAGATCGAGCAACAGTTTGGGAATGGTGATGCCGGCGTTGTTGATCACCACAGTGACGACGCCGAACGCCTGCTCCGCGGCGTCCAGCGCTGCGGCGATGCTGTCGCTGCTGGTGACGTCCATGGTCACCGCCAGCGCCTCACCCCCGGCGGCGTTGATACGCTCGGCCTCGGCCTGGATCAGGTCAGTGCGCCGCGCCGCCAGCACCACCCGCGCACCGGCGCGCGCCAGTACGGACGCGAAATGCAGGCCGAAGCCGCTGGACGCGCCGGTGACGAGTGCGACTTTGCCGTGCAGCGAAAAGGGTTTTAACAGGTCGTTCATGGCATCAGGCTCCGCTCAGGCGTTCAGGTATTTATCCAGTGTCTGGTGGAAATGGCGGATACGGATCTCCTGGTAATTGGCCAGCACGATCTCGCCCGATATCACGTTGTGCAGCCCTTTCTGTACCATTTTCAGGTTGCTGAAGTCCTGGTCGAAGACGCGGCCCAGGCCGCCCTCAAGCCCCTCGGCCTCGGAGAACAACTGGTCCTTGCCGAGCTTCTGCACCGCGCAGTCCGCCGGGCGCTCGGCGCCCTCGGGATACCGCATCAACACGATAATCTCCATCGTGCACATCTCGGGATCGTCGCCATAGGGTTTCATGCGGTAGGTCAGGTTCGGGTGAAAGCCCGCCCACGGCGCGAAGTTGGGGAACACCGAGTACAGGATGGAATCCATGATCTCACTGCGCGTACAGAAACTGCCGAGATCGGTCTGGTACTGCTCGGAATAGTGCTTGAAGTAGTACTCGGCCAACCACTCGCGCGCGCTCATCCCCTCGGGCACATCCACCTTTGAACCGTCAGTGAGCCAGGCACCGTGTTCCAGCCAGTCATTGACGGTCTGGTTCGGGGCGATGTTCTCCAGGTGCGGACTCACCACACCCATCGGCGAGATAGTGCGACTGATATTGTCGCCCCAGCAGTCGTACTGGGAATTGGAATCGCCGAGATAGGGCAGGATTTGCGGGTGCGTCTGCACCGTGTGGTAGGACTCGATGAACGCCTCCCAGGCGACCTTCCAGTTGCACTCGATGACTTTCTCGACATGCATCACCTTGAACGTGTTCTCCGGCTGCCAGCGCTTGAAGTGCTCCGGCAACACCCCCAGGTAGCTGGCTAGCGACTCGGCCTCCAGGTCCATATTGATGAACACCCAGCCGCCCCAGGTGTCCACCTGTACCTGCGGCAGGCTGAAGCTGTCCTTGTCGATATGCGGGAAATCCCACTCACAGGGCGCGCCGATGAAGTCGCCTTCGAGGCTCCAGCGGAAACCGTGGAACGGGCATTTGAATTCGCGCGCGGTGCCGCAATCCTTGCGCAACTGGCGGCCGCGGTGCAGGCAGGCGTTGTAGTAGCCGCGGATATCGCCGGCCTCGGTGCGCGTCAACACGATGGAGTATTTGGCAATCTCAAATACAAAATAGCTGCCGACCTCGGCCAGCTCCGATTCGCGGCAGGTCGCCAGCCAGGTGCGGTTCCACAGTTTCTCCTCCTCCAGTTTGGCGATCTCGGGGCTGAAGTAGCGGTCCACCGTCAGGTTTTCCGAGCCTAGGTAGGTCTCGGTGCTCTCGCGCAGCGCGGCCGGCACCGGCACCGTCTCCTTGTCGAGCATCTGCTGGTAGGACTCGCCCTCGGAGCGCGCCTTCAACTGTTGGGGTGTGAGCGCCTTTGGATTGTTCATCTGCTGTCTCCCGCTATTTCTGCAATATCGTGACAGCGCTGATACCGGGCGCACCGTACACATGGGTATAGGCCAACCGCGGGTTGCCGGGGACCTGGTGTTCGCCGGCCTGGCCGCGCAGCTGCAGTACATTTTCGTACACCTGGCGCAAGCCGGAGGCGCCGATGGGCTCGCCGTTGGCGAGGCAGCCGCCGTCGGTGTTGACCGGCATGGCGCCGCCGATATGGGTGGCGCCGGACGCGATCAGCGACTCCTGCTCGCCGTGCTCACAAAAGCCGTTCTCGGCCATGTGCATGATCTCGGCCCCGGCCTCGGTATCCTGCAACTGCAGGACATCCATATCCGCCGGGCCGACACCGGCCATCTCGAAGGCGGCACTGGCGGCGTCCACCGTCGGGCCGTCCACCTGCTGCAACGCCTGGCTGGGTGCAAACACCTCGAACGAGCCGTAGCGCCGCGACTTCATGGTCGCCGCTTTCAGGTAGACCGGTGTATCGGTGTAGCGGTGCGCGTGATCGGCGCGGCACAGCACCAGCGCGACACCGCCCTCGGACGGCGAGCAGAACATGAACTTGGTGAGCGGGTCGTTGACCATGGTGGAGTTGGCAATCTCCTCCACTGCAATCGGCTCGCGGCGCCAGGCATTGGGGTTTTTCGACCCGTTGATAAACGCCTTCTCCGACACCCTCGCCAGCGTCTCGGTGCTGATATTGTAATCGTGCATGTATTTCTGGATCTTCATTGCGAAGAACTGGGTGGTCATCATCAGTCCCACCTCGCCGTACCACTCGCCGATGCCCAGCTCTTTCGGATCGGCGTTAAAAGCGCCGCGATCATGCTTGTCAAAGCCGGCCACCATACCGATATCGTACTGGCCGGACTTGATGGCATTGAACGCCGAGATCAGCGAACTGCCGCCGGTGGCGCAGCCGTTGGCCACATTGATAAACGGGATGCCGGTGAGCCCCAGTTCATTTACCAGCGCATCGGCGCTGCCGGCACTGGCACTGCCGCCGAACGCAAACTGGATATCGCGCCACTCGACACCGGCGTCCAGCAGCGCCAGGCGCGCGGCGTAGGCGCCCTGCTGCAGGCCGGTGCGTGACGGGGTGCGACCAAAGGGGTGGATACCGATGCCGACTATTGCTACATCCATACTGTCTCTCTCATTCACTCTCGCGCACAATCGCAGCTGCGATCAGGCGACGGGTTGGAAAAAAAAGTTGATGACTTCATCACCGTTGTCCTCGGTGCGGAACGGCGCGAAGATCACGTCCATCTCCATACCGATGCGCAGTTTCTGCGGGTCGCTCTCTGTCAACCGGCCCTCCACCCGCACGCCGCCGGGCAGTTCCACATAGCCGACGCCGTAGGGCTTGAAAGTCTGTGCTGTCTCGTTGCTGCGGTAAGGCGTTTTCGGCATGAATTGCTGCACGGTCCAGGTCCACAGCGTGCCGCGCCGGGGCAGCTCCTCAATCGCGACATCCTGGCCGGAACAGGCCATACAGGAGTCCGCAGCGGGAAAACTGGCGATACCACAGCGCTGGCAGCGGCTGGCCAGCAGCGCGGGCGCGGGAGACGGCCAGGTGAAGAGGCCTTCGGCAATGGGCACTTGTTTGGTCATAGCGTTCTCTCGTTTGTGTAGTGTGATCCCGGCGGTGCTACAGCAGCATCGACGCCGGATTCTCCAGAAAACCCTTCAGCGATTGCAGGAATCGTGCGGCCACGGCGCCGTCGATAGCGCGGTGATCCGCCGACAGCGATACCCGCATCACAGTCGCCGGCACAATGCTGTCGCCGCGCACCACCGGCTTTTTCACCCCGGCCGCCACCGCCAGTATCGCCGCCTGCGGCAGGTTGATGATAGCGTCGAACTGGTCGACGCCGAACATGCCGAGGTTGGAGATGCTGAAAGTGCCGCCGCTGAATTCATCGACACCGAGGCTGCCGGCCTGGGCCCGCGCCGCCAGATCGCGTGACTCCTCGGCGATCTGCGGCAGGCTCATCACGCCGACGTTGCGGATCACCGGCGTGATCAGGCCGCCCTTCACCGCCACCGCCATCGCGATATCCGCCTGGTCGAACTGGCGGATGCAGTCCTCGCCTTACTGCACATTCACCTCAGGCACCTGCGCCAGCGCACTGGCGCAGGCCTTGATCACGAAGTCGTTGACCGAGATCTTGTGGCCCAGCGTGCCGTTCATGTAGGCGCGCTGTTGCAGCAGGCTGTCGATCTCGATATCCACACTGACACGGTAGTGCGGGATGGTCTGCTTGGATTCCGACAGCCGCGCCGCGATGATCTTGCGCATACCGCTCAGCGCCTGCTCGCGGTAGTAGGCCACGCCGGTCGCATTCACCGCCGCCTTTTCCACATCCTCCTTGCTGACACGGCCGCGTCGACCGGTCGGCGTGACGTCGTTGAGATTGATGTTGAGGCTGCGGGCGAGACGGCGCGCCACCGGTGTCGAGGGCACATGGGAATCATCCGCAGTGGAGCGCGGTGGCTGCTCGGAGCGCGCACTGCTGGCGGCGCAACCGCTGTTGGCCAGTACCCGGATGCCGGCGGCCTGTTCGACATCGTGTTTGGAGACGCGACCGTGGCGACCGGTGGCCGGCACATTGTGCAGGTTGATACTGTGTGCGCGGGCGATGCGGCGCGCCACCGGTGACGCCTTCACGTCGCTGTCGTCCGGCCCCTCGGACAGCGCAGCGGTGGGCGCCACTGGCGCGGTAGTGGCTGGCGCCGCGTGGGCGGGGGCGACAGCCGGTGCCGGGACAGCCGCTGCAGATGATGCTGCAGAGGAACCTTTGGCGCGCGCAGCGCCGGCGGCATCGGGCACGAAGGCGGCGACAAA
>JAGRIE010000026.1 GCA_020443425.1 Halioglobus sp. | reverse complement strand
CTAAAGACGTACACACCGAAAACTGCTGCGTAGTCCACGGCTGCAAGTGGGGCCACAAAAACTGCACTGTGGCGAATGGCACAAAACGCCAGTCCAAGGAGTGCAGCCGGTACGCAAGTATTAGCAAGCAAGTCACGCGAGCCATTGCCGAAGCACTGGCGGGGGCTACGAAATGATCCCGAAATTCATCGACACATGGGCAGACGTGGCAGGCGAGTACACAGAGTTACGCGCTGAATTCGACTACCAGCCTGCAGAGCCTGGCACGCGCACAGATGCGAGCGTTACGGTAACTGCGGCTTGCTGCTGGGATCACAGGCCGTTTGATGTGCTTGACAGCATGACGCCTGCCGAACCTACAGATCCTATCCCAAGAAACCTGCAACTGAAACTGGGCATGAGTACATTTCTGGATATTCGTGCGCGCCTACAGATCCTATCCCAAGAAACCTGCAACTGAAACCGACCAGTGGCGACAGACGTACAGGCCGCACCTGCCTACAGATCCTATCCCAAGAAACCTGCAACTGAAACAAAAAAACGCCCAATAGTATAACTGTTCCATAATTGCCCTACAGATCCTATCCCAAGAAACCTGCAACTGAAACCCCAACGTTTGCGACGGCCAGAAATACGATTGCGCCTACAGATCCTATCCCAAGAAACCTGCAACTGAAACCGAGCAGTTCCCCCGGCGTCCAGTAGTAGTACCTGGCCTACAGATCCTATCCCAAGAAACCTGCAACTGAAACTTGGATACGCCATCTACAAACGCCTCAACAATGGTCCTACAGATCCTATCCCAAGAAACCTGCAACTGAAACAATGCGTAAACGTAGGATGTTGCAGGGTGCTGCCCTACAGATCCTATCCCAAGAAACCTGCAACTGAAACGCTGCTCAATCCTATCTGGGTTGGCTCAAGAACCCTACAGATCCTATCCCAAGAAACCTGCAACTGAAACAGCAGTAGTTGAAATCAAGCGACGCGCCGCAGTGGCCTACAGATCCTATCCCAAGAAACCTGCAACTGAAACCTGCGTTAGCTCATCGTGTGACTTCATGCGACCTCCTACAGATCCTATCCCAAGAAACCTGCAACTGAAACGTCGAGCTCGATCATAGCAGCGTTATTAGATGCGCCTACAGATCCTATCCCAAGAAACCTGCAACTGAAACGCAAGAGTACAAGATAACATGGGAGGTATACTTGCCTACAGATCCTATCCCAAGAAACCTGCAACTGAAACTGACGCCGAGCAGAACTGGGTTGCCCCTGACCTTCCTACAGATCCTATCCCAAGAAACCTGCAACTGAAACTGGTTACTTCGCTGGCAAGAGCTGCATGTTGGGTCCTACAGATCCTATCCCAAGAAACCTGCAACTGAAACTGGGCCTGAGCATGACTGGTCATCACATGCGGCTGACCCTACAGATCCTATCCCAAGAAACCTGCAACTGAAACCGGGTCATCCCCTGAATCGGTCACTGGCGGCACTTCCGTAAGGAGCATAGATGATTGACCCATTTATAAGCTTCACCAGCATTGTTGGTTGTGGAACCTTCAATGCTGGTCTGCCGCGAACGGCCCTTGGCGGGAAGTTCGTGATTGTAGAGCTACAAGCACTGATTTGAATCATTAAAGAAGCATGGACTACAGTGACAGAACTCAGACCTGAATCCTAATGAGTGTCTGTGGTTTTACTCTCGAAGCGCAGCCGGCTTCAGGTGGCAAGCATGCCTCGGTCGACAATGAATGAGATGATGACGTCCGCACCGATATTCTCCTTGAGGTTGGTGAACACATAGGGAGAAGCAGGGCGCATGCGTTTGGTATCGCTGTCCATCACGTCCAGGTCAGCCCCTACATAAGGCGCCAGGTCGATCTTGTTGATGACCAGCAGGTCTGAACGGGTGATGCCCGGCCCACCCTTGCGGGGAATCTTCTCACCCTCGGCGACATCAATCACATAGATGGTGAGATCGGCAAGCTCGGGGCTGAAGGTCGCACTGAGATTGTCGCCGCCGCTTTCGATGAAAACAACATCCAGGTTTTCGTGACGCGCGCACAGCTCCTCTACCGCAGCCAGATTCATGGACGCATCTTCACGGATGGCCGTGTGAGGGCAGCCACCGGTTTCCACACCGATAATACGATCAGCGGGCAGTGCTTCAGCCCTGGTTAGGATGATGGCATCCTCCTGTGTATAGATGTCATTCGTCACCACGGCGATATTGTAGCTGTCACGCATGGCTTTGCAGATCACCTCAAGCAGGGCGGTTTTGCCGGAGCCCACGGGGCCGCCGATACCGATGCGCAGGGGAGCTTTCGCTGTGTTCATTGTCGTCATCCTTTTGTCTGTGCCGTCAATTGCCTAGGATCGAAACAGCCGGGTGTATTGGGTTTCGTGGCCGCTGCTGGCGATAGCGAGCGCCGGCGTGGAACTGCCGATTGCATGATCGTCCAGCTGACCGGCGGCTTCGACCGCTATCGGGATGTCCCCGGCAATACTGAGCAATATTTGTTGCCCCTGGGTCTGCCCCAGGGGGATCAGTTTCACGCCCGCCATCACATTGTTCTCCAGCCAACTCCAGGCGTAGCCGCCACATGCCTGCTGTGCCGGAATCGCCCAGGTATGCACAGCCAGCGCAATACCGGCCAGTTGTGTGCTTGCGATGGCGCTTGCCAGTTCATCGGGTACCACAACCCCCAAGCTGGGCAGCAGTTTTGCCAGGGCCGCGCCACGCTGCCGCTCCTCCTTGCGCAGTTCGAGAGTTTCCCGGCTGGCCACCAGGCAGTGACACCAGCGGATGACGGCTTGCTCACAGCCCCTGTCGAAGGCCGCTATCAGGCGCAGGAGTATGGGCAGTTCCAGCGTGGTTATACTGTGCCGGAGTAGACCCTGCAGCCACTGTTCCAGGCTCTCCCGGTCGTGGACCCAACTCGCCTCTACCGCCCATTCCAAACCCTGCGAGTAGGTAAACCCTCCCACCGGCAGCGTGGGGCTGATCAGTTGGTAGAGACGCAGGTCGCAGAGATTGATCAGTCTCGCCTCTGTTTCGCAGCGCCGCGGTTCCTGCGGATGACATAAATAAACGCGCTTGCGGCGCTCAGTCCCAGCAGGACGAATATCACTGCATGATCGGGATTGGTGAGATAGTGGTAAACCGATACCGCATTGTGGTGTCCCGGATGCGCCCGCGCGGCAGTGCATGAGCCCAGCAGTGTGCCAGTAAACGCGAGCTTTAAAGTCGTTGTCATCATAGTGAATCCTCGGTTTGGCTAAAAAGCTAGTGGTGATGCTGATTGCTGTGAGCTGTGTTTTGGTAGGCGCCAGCCTCCGGTTCGAAGGGTGCCTGCTCCACTGCTACCGACAGCCCCAGCCCAGCCACCATGCTGTCCAGCACATGATCATGCTGATAGCGTATCCAGGTTGCTGTAATCTGCAGGGGTACATGCCGGTTTCCCAGGTGATAGCAGGCCCGCGCCAGTGCATGCGCATTGTCGCTGTGCACGGTGGAGACTGTCTCACAGGCCGCCTCGACCTTGATGACCAGGCCATCAGTGCTCTGCAGCAAATCTCCGCCGCGCAGTATCTGGCCCCGTGGCAGGAACAGGCCGGCCTCGCGGCCGTCATCCAGCGTTACCTTCAGCCGACTCTTCACCCGCTGGTCGATGGGCAGGCTCACGCAGGCGCTGTGTTGCTGTGAGACCGCCAGGATTTTTTCGATACGAATCATATGCAGTTCTCAGAACAGGAAGTAACGTTGGGTCAAGGGCAGTTCCAGCGCCGGCTCACAGACCAGCAGTTCACCGTCGGCGCGAACTTCATACGTTTGTGAATCGACTTCGATGATGGGCTGGTAGCTGTTGCGTACCATGTCATTCTTGCTGATCGCGCGGCAGCCCTGCACCGTGCCGACCAGGCTTTGCAAATTCAGTTGTCCGGCGATATCCGCGTCGGTCCCGGCTTTCGACAGGAACAGCATTGAGGTGCTGAAGCAGGCGCGCCCCATGGCCCCGAACATCGGCCGATAGTGGACGGGCTGCGGCGTGGGAATAGACGCATTGGGATCCCCCATGGGCGCAGCGGCAATGAGTCCACCTTTGATGATAAGGGCAGGTTTAACCCCAAAAAAGGCCGGCTTCCAGAGTACCAGGTCAGCCAGCTTGCCGGCCTCCACAGAGCCAACTTCATGCGAAATGCCATGCGTGATGGCAGGGTTGATGGTGTACTTTGCGATGTAGCGTTTGATACGCTCATTGTCGTTTGCGCTGCTGTCTTCGGCCAGTGCGCCCCGTTGAACTTTCATCTTGTGCGCGGTTTGCCAGGTTCGGGTAATCACCTCCCCGACCCGACCCATGGCCTGTGAATCCGAAGCAATCATGGAGAACGCGCCGAGATCGTGCAGGATGTCCTCGGCGGCGATGGTTTCGCGGCGAATTCTCGACTCGGCAAAGGCCACATCCTCGGCAATGCCGGGGTCCAGGTGATGGCATACCATCAGCATGTCGAGGTGTTCGTCCACAGTGTTCACTGTGTAAGGTCGTGTGGGATTGGTGGAGGAGGGCAGTATATTGGCTTCGCCTGCGGCTTTGATGATATCCGGTGCATGGCCACCACCCGCTCCTTCAGTGTGATACGTGTGAATGGTGCGGCCCGCGATCGCTGCCAGGGTCGCCTCTACAAAGCCGGATTCATTGAGGGTGTCTGTATGAATCGCCACTTGTACATCGGTGGCATCGGCAACTTCCAGGCACTGGTTGATTGCCGCAGGTGTGGTGCCCCAATCCTCATGCAGCTTGAGGCCGATGGCCCCGGCGGCGATCTGCTCGCGCAGCGCTTCGGGCAGGCTGGCGTTGCCCTTGCCCAGTAAACCGATATTCATCGGTGAGGCATCGACCGCCTCCAGCATGCGATGGATATTCCACGGCCCGGATGTGCAGGTGGTGGCGTTGGTGCCGGTTGCAGGGCCGGTGCCGCCACCGATCATGGTCGTGACCCCGGATGTCAACGCCTCGTCAATCTGCTGGGGGCAGATGAAGTGTATATGTGAATCAACCCCGCCGGCGGTGAGGATCTGGCCCTCGCCGGCGATCACCTCTGTGCCCGGCCCGATGACAATATCGACGTTGGGCTGGGTGTCCGGATTGCCCGCTTTGCCGATGCGCGCGATGCGCCCGTGCTTTACTCCCACATCGGCTTTCACAATGCCCCAGTGGTCAATAATCAACGCGTTGGTAATGACAAGGTCAACGGTTTCCGCACTGGGTAGCTGGCTCTGTCCCATGCCGTCGCGGATAACCTTGCCACCGCCGAACTTGACCTCATCGCCGTAAGTGGTGAAATCCTTCTCTACTTCCAACCACAACTGTGTGTCAGCCAGACGCAGCCGGTCTCCGGTGGTGGGGCCGAACATTTCAGCGTAAGCCTGTCTGGATATTCTCAGCGCCATACCTGTCCCCTATAATTGGCCCATTACTTTGCCCTGGAAGCCATAGATTCTTCGCGCGCCGGCATATTCCACCAGCTCCACAGTCCTCTCCTGGCCCGGCTCAAAACGTACGGCGGTACCCGATGCAATGTTCAGCCGGAACCCGAGTGCCTGCTGGCGCTCGAAAACCAGGGCATCGTTCACTTCATAGAAATGATAGTGGGAACCGATCTGTATCGGTCGGTCACCGACGTTCGCGACGGCCACACGGACGGTTTTGCGTCCCGCATTCAGTTCGATATCGCCTGCAGCGACACGCAACTCGCCCGGTACTAACGGCTTCTCTGGCATCGCTCTCTCCTAGACAATGGGGTCATGTACTGTGACCAGCTTGGTCCCGTCGGGAAAAGTGGCCTCTACCTGCACCTCGGGGATCAGTTCAGGAACACCTGGCATAACGTCATCCGCACACAGCAGCGTGCGGCCGTAGTCCATCAACTGGGCCACAGTGCGACCGTCCCTGGCCCCCTCCAGGATCGCCGCGCTGATGTAAGCGACAGACTCGGGGTAATTGAGCTTCACGCCGCGCGCCTTGCGACGTTCCGCCAGCAGGGCCGCCGTGAAAAGCAGCAGTTTGTCTTTTTCTCTGGGTGTCAGTTCCATGGGGTCTGCCGGTACCTTTGTTTGCTTAAGTAGCCCAGATGCGCGGTACGCAGGGGGCCTTGTTTAGCCACTGCTGCCGCAGGCCGGACCAACAACGGGTAAACAGCCGGACCATCGGTTCTGCCTGGCCGCCCAGAGCCCTGACGATGAGCACGTCATCCACCAGTGTCAGTCCTACCGGGTGTGGGTAGTTCTCCCCCGTGTCTGCATGCAGTATCTGTGCCAGCAGGTCTCGCTGTGCCTCGCTACAGGGCGCGGCGATAAAGCTCCCCTGCATTGCCATGCCGCGCAGGCCCGTGGCGGAGAACAACATATCAGCAGCCTGGCTGTGATGAAGTTGCTCCAGCAAGCGCAGCTCGCCGCCGACACTCACCCGGGTACAGCTGTGCAGTGAGCCGCAGGAAAAGGTCTCGTCATTGGAGGGGCGTCCAAAACAGTGCAGTTCCCAGCCCAAAAAACGTCCACCACGGGCGATATCGATGTGCGTCTCAAGCTCGGCGTGAGCACCGGAAAAGTAGATGTTCTGCTGCGGCAACCACTCAGTGACCGCACCCTCATCTACATGGAATCGCTGGACCTGACGTCCTGGCAACAGCGCACTGCTGCGATAGAACTTGGTGGCACCGGGGGTCGTCAGAAGGCAGTGGGCGCCGGTGCCGGTGTGGACGGCTATTTCCAGTGAATCACCGCCCACCACGCCGCCCGGGGGATGCAGTATGTAGTTGTGGCAAGTAGCGCCCTCGGGATAGAAAGCGCGCTGTACGGTCAGCGGGCCGCTTTGGGACTTGCCGACCAGGCGCGTCCGGCTGCCCCTGAGACCGTAGTCCAGAGTGAGCCGGGCGCGCCAGCCCGGTGCCGTGCCCATCTCCGGCGTTGGGTCAACGCCGACAGGTGCGGCAGGCGGAGCAGGGTGTGAGCTCGTCGCATGCGCAATTTCCAGCGCAGTCGCTTCTGGTCCCTTCCACATAAGGCGTTCTCAGTGGCTTATCATCCAGGGTCTCATCGAGGGAAATATCTTTTCACCCCGTGCGGTCAATAACATTTTGGATTTACCGATCTTGGCTGTGCAGCCGCAGCCTTTGCTGTGTCGCTCGTCGTCCGCGCGCCGCGCGCGGGTTGAAAAGGCGGGCTCATGCTGATTGCGCTCGTTCAGCTCATGCGCTTTCTTTTTGTCCTTGTCCATGCGGAAGGTCTCCGGCGAAAGCAGAATAACGCGCGCAGACAGGGTCCCGCAGCTGGGGCACGCGATGGGGTTGCCGCTTTCCTCAATAGTGGCCAATTCGAAGAACACACCGTGTTCCTTGCATTTGTAGTCGTAAACGGGCATTGGGGGTCTCCCTGATAGGCGTACCAGGATTCAACATCCTGAGTCCTGAGATAATTGGTTTGAAAAAAGTGTGCGGTTTTACCCGCACACAAAGAGACATTGGGTCATTGCTACTCAAGGTCCGGGGCGAGCGGCACATCGACAGAGCCGTCCAGATACCTGGTGGGGCCGTCACTGCCGGGCTGCACATCAAACTCAAAGATATCAGTGGGTAGCCACAGGGTGGCACAGGCATTGGGTATGTCTACCACGCCACTGATATGCCCTTGCACCGGTGCCGTGCCGAGAATTGCATAGGATTGCGCCCGCGAGTAACCGAACTTCTCCAGGTAGTTGATGGCGTTCAAACAGGCTTGTCGATAGGCGATGTGCACATCCAGGTAATGCTGCTTACCGCCTTCATCCACTGAGATACCTTCAAAGATGAGGTAGTCGTCGTACTTGGGGGCGATGGGGCTCGGTTTGAAGATCGGGTTCTTGATCGCGTACTTCTCCATACCACCCTTGATCAGGTTCACACGTAAATGAATCCAACCTGCCATTTCAATGGCGCCGCAGAAGGTGATCTCGCCATCGCCCTGGCTGAAGTGCAAGTCGCCTACGGAGAGGCCGGCGCCTTTGACATACACAGGGAAGTAGATTTTTGATCCCCGCGACAGGTCCTTGATATCGCAGTTGCCGCCGTGCTCCCGGGGAGGAACAGTCCGCGCACCTTCAGCGGCCGCCTTCGCTTTCTCCTCGCCCTGCAGTTTGCCCATATGGGCCGTATCGCCATAGGGCAGTGTGGCCAGCTCCGGCACTCTTGTTGGATCAGTGTCGACCAGAGCTTTCTCACGGGTGTTCCACTCGTCCAGTAGCTCCTTTGAAGGTAAGCAGCCGATCAGCCCCGGGTGGATCAATCCCGCATATTCAACCCCGGGCACATGCCGTGACTTGGTGAACATACCGTTGATGTCCCATATCGACTTTTGTGCTTCCGGGAAGTGATCCGTGAGGAAGCCGCCACCATTTTTCTTGGAGAAAAACCCGTTGAAGCCCCATAGACTCTCGTCAAAGGTTCCGATATCCAGGATATCGACTACCAGCAGGTCGCCGGGTTCAGCACCTTCAACTCCCACGGGGCCGGACAGGTAATGCACCTGCGTTAAATCGACATCGCGTACGTCAGCCGCATCGTCATTGTTCTCAATCTGGCCGCCGGTCCAGTCGTAGCACTCAATTTTGAAATCGTCGCCCGGCTTAACGGTAACCGCCATCGGAATGTCCGGGTGCCAGCGATTATGGATTTTCTCGTTAGTGAGAGGTGACTCATTCAGATCAATCTTAATAATGGTCTCAGTCATTTCAAGCTCCTGTTGTGAATAAAGAGTGGTGTATTTTCTGTGTGTGCCCAGTAGCAATGTCTAACGGCAAAACAGGTCCCTCCCGTTGTCAGTTCTATACGGATAAATATTTCGCGATCTTGTCGGCATCCACATCGCTGCGCATGTCCTCGTGCACAAATTCACCTTTGTCGATCACAATGATTCGATCCGCTATCGACATAGTGAAACTGAGCACCTGTTCCGAGACGATAATGGTGATCTCGCGAAGCTTCTTGATCTCGTTAAGAATTTTCGCGATGTCTTTTATTATCGAAGGCTGGATACCTTCGGTGGGCTCGTCGAGAAGCAGTACTTTCGGGTTCGTGACGAGGGCGCGCGCTATTGCAAGCTGTTGTTGCTGGCCGCCGGACAGGTTTCCACCTTTGCGCTTGCGCATTTCCCACAGCACCGGAAACAGGGCGAATATGTCTTCCGGGACAGTTTTCTGCCTGGATACCTCCATGCCGGTTTCAATATTTTCCAGTACCGTCAGGTTCGGGAATATCATGCGGCCCTGGGGTACATAGGCGATCCCGTTTGCGACCCGCAGATAGCTGTCCTTGTTGGTGACATCGGTGCCGTCGACGCTGATTTCGCCCTCTGTCGACGGCAGGATGCCTATCAGCGATTTGAAAAGGGTTGTCTTGCCCATACCATTGCGGCCCATAATGGCCAGTGTCTCGTTTTTGGGGACAGTGAAATTCAGGCCGCGAATAACTTCACTCTGGCCGTAGCAGACTTTCAGGTTGGAGACTTCTAGCATAACAATTCCTTCAACTGGTGGCGCCGAGCGGGTTAGTGACCTAAGTAGACATCGATGACTTTCGGATCGTGCTGTATCTTCTCCATATTGCCCTCTGCCAGTATTTTTCCTTGATGAAGTACGGTGACTTTGTGTGCGATCTGCTTCACGAAGGGCATATCGTGTTCGATAACCAGCACGGATCGGCCTTTACTGATACGCTTCAGCAGCTCTGCTGTCTGGTTGCGCTCATTGACGCTCATGCCGGCAACCGGTTCGTCCAACATCAGCAGCTGTGGGTCCTGAATCAGCAACATGCCGATCTCCAGCCACTGCTTCTGGCCATGGCTGAGCAGGCCAGATTCAGTGTCCAGGGCATCCCCCAGGTTGATGTCTTGCGCAACTTCCTCAATTTTCTTTTTGACCTCTTCGCTGCGCTTGAACATGATGGAGCCGAATACACCGCGTCCGGCAGGGTAGGAGACCTCCAGGTTCTCAAACACCGTCAGGTTTTCATAAATGGACGGTGTTTGGAATTTGCGACCGACACCGGCCCTGACAATCTCGTGTTCGGCCATTTTGGTCAGTTCCTGGTTGAGAAACCTGATGCTGCCGGAGGTCGACCTGGTTTTCCCGCAGATCAGGTCAAGAACCGTGGTTTTCCCGGCACCATTCGGCCCTATCACAACGTGAAGCTCGTTCTTTTCAAGGTAGAAATTCAACCCGTCCACGGCCTTGAAACCGTCAAATGAAACGGTGAGATCCTCGATAGCCAGGGTGAAATCCGTGTTGCCAGCTGCGATCATTTCCTGCTCCTCAATCCTGGGATAAACGGCGGTCAGCGCGCTATGTGTTGTCTACCATCTTCTTGTTGGTCGCACCGGCCGGAGAGTTCTGAACCCAGTTCCTCAACCCACTCAGCCTGTTGGTCAGGTGATGGCCGTAGTCCTTCCAGATCCCGGCCAACCCATTCGGGAAGAACATAACGACTGCAATGAACAAGCCACCCATCAGGAACAGCCAGAGTTCGGGAAAGGACTCGGAGAATGCGGTCTTTCCGAAGTTAATCAGCAGTGTCCCGTATACCACGCCCACCAGTGACATGCGGCCACCGACCGCAGCGAATATCACCATTTCAATCGATGGGACGATGCCCACGAAAGAGGGCGACATGAACCCGACCTGCAGGGTGAACATCGCGCCGCCGATCGCTGAGATCAGTGCGGCGAAGCAGAAGACGAATATCTTGAAATTGGAAACGTCATAGCCAGAGAACCGGACACGATCTTCTTTATCCCGGATCGCCAGCAGCAGGCTGCCGAACTTGCTGGTGAGAATGAACCGTGAAGCCATAATCACGGTGAGCAGCAGTGCGCAGTTTATGAAGTAGAAAATGTATTTGGCACTGTTGGAAGTGATGTCCCAGCCATTCAGTGTTCTAAGGTCGGTAATTCCGTTGATGCCGCCGGTGAAGCCCTGCTGTCCGACAATCAGTACCGTGAGTATGACTGCAATAACCTGGGTGATGATGGCGAAATACACCCCTCCCACCCGACGCTTGAACATGGCGGCGCCTATCAGGTAGGCAAACGCGGCCGGCAGTATGAGAATCGCAATGATGGTGAGGGTGAAACTGTTGAACGGAACCCAGAACCACGGCAGTTCCGTGAGCTGGTTCCAGTCCATGAAGTCGGGAATTCCCGGTGTTGATTGAATGGCGGTATTCTCGGGAGAAGACGCTTCGAGCTTGAGAAACATCGCCATGCCATAGCCACCCAGACCGAAAAATATGCCCTGTCCCAGGCTCAGTATCCCCCCGTAGCCCCACAGCAGCACCAGGCTGATGGCGGCAAAGGCGTAGGTGAGATATTTTCCCACCAGGTTGAGTCGAAACAGATCGAGGCTCAGCGGCAATACAATGAGGATGAATAGGGCCAGTATCAAAAACCCGCTAAGCCCGCTTTTCCCGCCCATCAATCTTTCATAAACAAAGGTCATACCTGTCTCCAAAAATTGCTTATAGTCGATGCAGAAACCCCGTGCTCAACGACGGATCTTGCTCGCGAATAAGCCTTCCGGCTTGAACATGAGGATCAGTACCAGGGCGAGTAATGTGTAGACTTTTGCCATAGAGCCGCTAATGAAGAATTCAAGAATGGATTGCGCTTGCGCAATCGTGAAGGCAGACAGAATGGTGCCCAGCAGGCTGGCTGCACCGCCGAATACGACGACCATGAATGTATCCACAATGTACAGTGTGCCGGTGGTGGGGCCCGTCGACGCTATCGTGGTGAATGCTGCGCCCGCTATCCCGGCAATCCCGCAGCCCAGCGCGAAGGTATAGCGGTCGACTTTAGTGGTGTTGATGCCGACCGCACCACTCATTACCCGGTTCTGGGTCGTCGCCCGGACACGAAGGCCCCAGCGCGACCTGAACATCAGGTAGTACACGCCGAGAGTGACGACGGTAGTCAGGCCGAGTACAAACATCCCATTCAACGGGATGTCGATGGTGTCTGTCGGCTGGTATGAACCCAGCAGCCAGTCGGGGAGGGCGGGGCTTACTTCCCGGGCGCCAAATATTGAGCGGAATGACTGCTGCATTATCAGGCTCAGGCCCCAGGTTGCCAGCAAGGTGTCCAGCGGCCTCTTGTACAGGTGGCGGATGAGTACAAACTCCGCGATATATCCGAGCAGCCCTGCGATGAGGAACGCCGCTACAATTGCGACGAAGAAGTAATAGGGCATCAAGCTGGGGGCGTAGGTCTCTGTCAGGGTGGAGAGCATGTAGGTCGTATAGGCGCCCACCGCCATAAACTCACCATGGGCCATATTGATAACGCCCATCTGTCCAAATATGATTGCAAGTCCCAGCGCCATCAGTAACAGCACACTGAAGAGGCTGAATCCGGCGAAGCCCTGCATCGCCAGTATGGACCCCAGTTCACTGTAGGTATATCCGTCCATTGAGTCTCATCTCCGCTGGTGTAAGAATGTCCTTTCGCCCTGGAACAGTGAGTGAACGTTAGTTGGAGAACGTGTCCAGACACTCATGAAGGTGTTGTGTTTCCAGAGCGGTACTAGTGATCAAATCTCGAACTCCGTCTCTGTTTACCGCTAGTGAACATCCGTGTTCACTTTCGCATTGGGCTACCTGTCCTAGCGCAGCCGCCAGGACCTACTGGTAGCCTTCGGGGAAAGGATCCGGCTCGATCAGTTCAGACTCGTAGACGACAGTCGCCTGGCCGTCCTTGTTCCATTGCCCGACGCGAGCGACGCTCCAAAGGTGGTGGTTGGGATGCAGTTTCACGTAGCCCTCAGGTGCAGTCGTCAGCTCGATATCTCCCTCTTCTGATGCCGCGACAACTTTGTCTACGTCGAATGAGCCGGCCTTTTCAACAGCGGCCTTCCACAGCCAGGGACCGAGATAGGCAGCCTGGGTTACGTCACCGATGACGCTGTCGTCGCCCCACATTTCCTTGAATGCGGCAACGAATGCCTTGTTATTCTCGTTGTCCTGGCTTTGGAAATATTTCATGATGGAGTAGAAGCCTTCGAGGTTTTCACCACCGATGCCAAGCACTTCGTCCTCTGTCACAGAGATTGTCAGGAGGGTTTGCTTATCAGCGGTGATACCGGCTGATTTGAGCTGTTTGAACCAGGCCACATTGCTTCCGCCCACCACTGCGGCGTAGATGACATCCGGCTTTTTCAGTCGGATTTTGTTGATCACTGATCCGAACTGGGTATCACCGAGCGGCTTGTACTCCTCGCCGACCACGGTGCCTCCCAGCACATCTTCAATGTGCTTGCGAGCAATTTTCATTGAAGTGCGTGGCCAGATGTAATCAGACCCGATCAGGTAGAATGTTTTGGCACCTTTTTCCTTGGCTACCCAGTTCAGTCCGTCGATAATCTGCTGGGTGGCTTCCTGGCCCGTGTAGATCACGTTCTTTGACTGCTCCAGCCCTTCGTAGAAGGTGGGGTAGTACAGCAGCCCGTTCTCCTTCTCGAATACCGGCAGTGCTGCTTTTCGAGAGGCGGATGTCCAGCAACCGAACACGGCGGCCACTTTGTCGCTTACCAACAGCTTCCGGGCTTTCTCGGCGAAAGTCGGCCAATCGCTGGCGCCGTCCTCCTGTATGATCTTGATCTGACGACCGAGGATCCCACCCGATTCATTGATCTGCGCGATGGCGAGCTTCTCGGCCTCTTGTGCACCGGTCTCACTGATCGCCATAGTCCCTGTCAGCGAGTGGAGGATGCCAACCGTCACCGTGTCATCGGTTACCGCCAACCCCGTTGTGTTGACATCATCAGCAATCGCAGCTGAGGAAAACAACGTGGCGGAAGCCATAATCAGTGCGCCCATGCCCAAGGTGGACAAGAATCCCCTCTTGGGAGCAGACGCATGCGTCCTGGATGTAAACTTGTGCGTAAGAGTCATAGTGAGTCCTTTGGTTTCATAACTTTGTTGAAGCAATCTGGTTGAACCGATCGTCGATGAACTTTCAGTACCAACCGTCGTATTGAAACTTGCGAGGAGATTGTTACCAAAGCAGCCGCCGCAGGCCATGAGCTAAATGCTCGCCGGTGTTACGTCATTTGACGCATATCGGGAAACAGCGGTCGGTGTTAATAAAGGGGCTGGCTTTCTACCCGGCATCGAGTTGGCTTGATTCTTGAGTGCATTTCACCGTTACGTTCCTGTAGTCCTTTTACTGATGCGCACAGCATCAGGTCTTGTGCACCGTGCGCACTGATAGGGCGCGCATGCACCATATGAGCCCAAAATGAGTGAGTCCATGTCTGCCAAGCAACGGGTATACGGCGTAAGTCGGCGCTACAACCAATGGGTGAACAACCAGACCCTGGAAGATTATGCGCTGCGCTTTACTGCAAAACGTTCACGCCGATGGTCTATCGCCCGTGTCGCCAATACTGCAACAGGAGCCATCTCGTTTCTGGCGCTGGAGGCGATCGGTGCAGCGATTACGATAAGCTATGGCTTTGATAACACGCTGGCAGCGGTGCTGGTGGTGGGGACGCTGATTCTTCTTGCCGGTTTGCCGATCTGCTATTACGCCGCCAAGTACGGCGTAGACATTGATCTGCTGACACGGGGCGCGGGATTTGGCTATCTGGGATCGACGGTAACGTCCCTGATCTACGCCACGTTTACCTTCATATTCTTTGCTCTGGAGGCGGTGATCATGGCCAAGGCACTGGAGTTGGTGCTCGGCCTGCCACTGGCCCTGGGTTACATCGTCAGCTCTGTTATCGTGATTCCAATGGTATTTTACGGCATCACATTTGTAAGCCGCTTCCAGCTCTGGACCCAGCCGGTATGGGTGGTGCTGCAGGTGCTGCCGCTGATATTTATTCTGATGAACGATGCCGGCCTGGCATCGGAATGGCGCGTCTACCAGGGCAGTAAACAGGACGGGGCAGGTGCCAACCTGTTGCTGTTTGGTGCAGCGGCATCTGTGATTTTCGCGTTAGTGGCGCAGATAGGTGAGCAGGTGGATTTCCTGCGTTTCCTGCCCGAGAAAAGCGCTGCCAATACAGTGTCCTGGTGGGCGGGCCTGCTTCTCGCGGGGCCGGGCTGGATTATCATCGGCGCCGTGAAAATCCTGATAGGATCGTTTCTGGCGGTGGTCGCCATCGGCCAGGGCATTCCCAGCGCGGACGCTGTCGACCCCACCATAATGTACACCACGGCTTATGGTTTCTTTACCGGCAACAAGGACCTTGCGCTGATGTTGGCCGGTGTGTTTGTGGTTGTGTCCCAGCTAAAGATCAATGTGACCAACGCTTACGCCGGGTCGATCGCCTGGTCGAATTTCTTCTCCCGCCTTACCCACAACCACCCGGGCCGGGTGGTTTGGCTGGTATTCAATGTCGCCATTGCGCTGTTGCTGATGGAGTTGGGGATATACCAGGCGTTTGAAAGCATGCTCAGTATCTACGCGTTGGTTGCCATCAGTTGGGTCGGTGCGCTGGTTGCGGATCTGGTGGTAAACAAGCCACTCGGTCTGAGCCCCCGGCATATCGAATTCAAGCGCGCACATCTCTACGATATAAACCCGGTGGGTGTCGGGGCAATGCTGGCAGCCTCACTGCTTGGATTGGCATCCTATCTGGGGCTGTTTGGCGATTACGGCCACGCGCTGGCACATTTCATCGCACTGGGCAGTGCTTTTGTGATCGCGCCCTGCATTGCCTTTGCCACCAAAGGGAAATACTACCTCGCTCGTGAACCCCTGATTTTCACTGACAGGCAGCAATCCATGCAGTGCTGTGTATGCCAGAATGACTACGAGAGCGAGGACATGGCCTATTGCCCAGCCTACGAGGGGGCGATCTGTTCGCTGTGCTGTTCCCTGGATGCCCGCTGCCAGGATATGTGTAAGCAGGACCAGAAAATCAGCGAGCGCGTACTGGATGCGGCTCGCAGGTGGTTTCCCCGGCTTCCAGGAGACTACTTCAATCTGCGTCTTATACGCTTCATCGGCCTGTTCTCACTGACGACATTGCTTACCGGGCTTCTGCTTGCACTGGTCTATGCCAATATCGACATCGACGACAGCGCTGTGGGCGCACTGGTACAGGGCGCGCTTTGGAAAGTGTTTTCCATTCTGCTTATCATCGCAGGAGTCATTTCCTGGTTGTTTGTCCTCACTCACGAGAGCCAATTACTGGCACAGGAGGAGTCCCAGCGACAGAACCGCCGTCTGGTCTCAGAAATCAACGCACACAAACGGACAGACCTGCAGTTGCAGGCTGCCAAAGAGCAGGCCGAAGCCGCCAATAGTGCAAAAAGTCGCTACCTGACAGGTATCAGTCACGAGCTTCGCTCTCCCCTGAACACCGTGCTCGGGTATGCCCAGCTCATGGAAATGGATCAAAGTATCCCTGAGCGATTTCGTGAGCAAGCCTCAGTGATCAAGCGCAGTGGGAAGCATCTGGCTGATCTCATCGAGGGGCTGCTGGATATTTCCAAGATAGAAGCCGGCCGCCTGGATATCCAGCGCGACCAGATTCGCTTCAATGACCTGATGAACCAGCTGGTCAATATGTTCCGTCTACAGGCAAAGGAAAAAGGCCTGGAGTTTTCCTATATCTGTCATTCGGTGATGCCGGAGATAGTGATGGGTGATGAAAAGCGTCTGCGCCAGATTCTGATCAATCTACTGTCCAATGCAATCAAGTTCACGGAGAGCGGGGATGTCAAATTGTCAGTGTTCTACCGCAACCAGGTGGCTGTTTTCAAAGTGAAAGACACCGGTATCGGCATTCCTGAAAATGAGCTGGAGCGTATCTTCAGACCGTTCGAGAGGGTGCGACGCCCTGGTGCTCCGGCCGTTCCCGGAACCGGCCTGGGACTGGCGATCACGCGTCTACTTGCCGACATCATGGGCGGTGACATCCTGGCGGAGAACAATCCGGACGGCGGCGTCACCTTTACACTGTGGCTAATGCTCTCCCATGTGCAGAGACCGGTCGAGGAAATGCCGAGGTCAAAGCAAATCTACGGTTATCTGGGCAGTAGAAAAACTATCATGGTGGTGGACGACGACCCGACTCACCGGGGGTTGGCAGGTGACCTGCTGACGCCTCTGGGATTCAGTGTCGTTGAGGCCCGCCATGCGGAGGATTGCCTGGAGATGGTGGGTAGCTTTACGCCTGACCTTTTTCTTGTAGATCGCCTGATGCCCGGTATTGACGGCCCGACGTTGGCCAGGCAACTGCGTGAGTTGGGCTTCACCGTGCCAATCCTGATTGTCTCTGCCAACGCCAGCGAGGATACCCCTGAGCGCGATAACGACGTCGCCTACAATGATTACCTGGTAAAACCTATCCGCCTGGAAAACCTGTTGGAACGCCTTGCCTTCCATATGAAGCTCTCGTGGCATCACAACCCTGTCGAGAGCGCCGCCACTCTGTCGTCTCTATCGGACGTTGCCCAGGATGAATTTCCCGCGGCGAATATCTGCCAGAGCATTGTTCGATACGCTGAGATCGGATATTTGAGCAAGCTCACCGCAATTGCGGCACATCTGAAGTCCTCGGGTGATGCAAGTGACGCGTTTATTGATACATTCGAGGGCCTTATCAAGGCGGTTAAGTTCAATCAGATTATTGACCTGGTAAAGCCTAAAGCCGAGGAAAGTAACAATGTCCTATAGTAATTTGGTGCTTGTGGTGGACGATTCACCTGACACGCTGGGTATGCTGAGTACTGCCCTGGAGCAAGCCAACATGACAACTCTGGTCGCACTGGAGGGAACACAGGCACTCAATATTTCAAAGAAAATGATGCCAGACGTGATTCTGCTGGATGCGATCATGCCGCGAATGGATGGGTTTGAAACCTGTCGACGCTTGAAAGCGGATGCCAGCCTGAAGAATATCCCGGTTATTTTTATGACCGGGTTGAGCGATACCGAAAGTATAGTGAAAGGTTTTGAAGTCGGTGGTGTAGATTATCTCACTAAACCGATAAACCCCCTTGAGCTGATTGCACGCATCAATGTACACCTGCTGAATGCCCGGGCCACGCTCAGCGCACAGGCCGCACTGGACAGCGCCGGCCAGAGTATATTTGCGATTACCGATGATGGTAAGAAAACCTGGGCGACACCTCAGGTTAACGAATTGCTGGAGCTGGTAACCCGGAGCAACACTCTTGCTTCACTCGAACGAAGCCTTTCGATCTGGCTTACGCGGGGGCCGGTGGAGGGTGACAAGATGCATTTTAACAGCGGCGAAAAGAATCTCACTGTAGTCTATTTCGGTTTGTCGAGCAGTAACGAACATATGGTCCGGCTGATAGACGATGACGCAGTGGATGAAGTGGAGCTGCTAAGGTCACAGTTTTCTATTACCCCACGTGAGGCTGATGTCTTCCTGTGGCTGGCCAGGGGGAAAACCAATAGGGAAATCGCCTTGGTACTTGAGGTAAGTCCGCGCACGGTGAACAAACACCTGGAGCAGCTGTTCAAAAAGCTGGATGTGGATAATCGTACCTCTGCGGCGGCCATGGCAATACAATGCCTGCATAAGCAGCGAGTGGACTAGCGTGGAGGGTATCGACGAAGACGCGACGGCGCTTATTTCTCCTGCAGCGCGAACCAGCCTGTTTCTTTCATGCACTGGATGAAACCGTATGTGACCAGGCTCATGTTTTCCTCCGGTTGATATGCAGCGCCCAGTTCCGAAGTACAGCTTTCACCATCAGCCAGTAGCTGGTCCGCTCCTGCCCCGACCTTCCACCACGAACTGATATGTACTTTATCCAGCGGGTTCACTGTCTCTGTGACTTCGGGTTGCTCGATCGGTGCAGTGCTGTCATCCGGATTTTTCCCAGCCTTGGGCTGTGATTTCACCAGCGGTTTATCAAAGGTAACTACGACCCATCCGCTTTTCTCCAGGCATGTGTCAATGTCGCTCTCTGTTGCATTCTGCTCGGCGCAGCTTTCTTTTTTACTCTGAAAATCAGTCATGTTCGCGCCGCGCTTATAGCTGAATTCGCCGCCGCAGCCACTGCCGAGTGTAACCGAGGCAATCAGTAAAAATGCTTTAAATATAGGTATTCTTCTCTGTTCTGGCATGAATTGATCCCGTCCGTTAATGCTAGATGATGGCGTCAAGAATACCTGAAAACCTCGATATTGTTCCTACGCTATTTGACGTATTCAAGCGAAGTTTGTTGCTCATTAGTATGGCCCCTGAACGTCCAGCTTTACGAACGAAAATTTGAATAGACCTACATTTTTTCAATCTTGAGTCTCACAGGGGTAACACATGAAAACCAAATTGAAGCATCTTACCTATGCAGTATCCTTGGCAACGGCTGCAACCGTTGTTCCTGTCGCATCACATGCTGCCGGCACTATCACTTTCGGTGAAGACCGCTACATCAGTGTCGGTTTTGGTATGCGTGGCAGTTACAGCTCAGTTGAAGACGCAGCCAACAATGGCGACAATACCCACGATTTCGAGCTGGATAGTGCGCGGTTGTACATCGCCGGCGGGCTTAACAAATACATCAAAGGCATATTCAATACTGAAAAATCGGGTAACGACTCCACGATGCAGGTGATCGATGCGGCAGGCATTTTCGAAGTCACACCCGATATTTCGGTTTGGGCCGGTCGCTTTCTTTCACCCAGCAGCCGGGCGAATATGGCCGGGCCGTACTACACCTCAGGCGATGGTTACTGGCAGAACATTGCAGCCCGATACGGTTGGAATGGTGGGTACATCGGGCGCGACGACGGTCTCGCACTGGTAGCGCTGGCATTTGACCAACGTTTCGCCTATTCATTCGGCGCATTCGAAGGTGACAGGATCTTTCATTTCAGCGGCCTGCCAGATGTCTCTACTACTAACCCCGACCAGAGTGATGACCCGATGTTTGCAAGCCGCTTGCAATACAGCTTCTGGGACAAGGAAACGGGTTATTACGGCACCGCGAATTACCTGGGTAAAAAGGATATTTTCACTATCGGTGTTGCTGGGCGTTACAAAGCTGATGGCGCTGCTTCCACCACAGCGGTGGGTGATTACAGCCAGGTGGCCGTCGATTTGCTGATCGAAAAGATGCTCGGGCCCGGCGCTGTGTCGCTTGAGGCAGCTTATTACGACTATGACACTGACGATGTGTTCACCAGTGAGCAAGGTGACGCGTACGCAGTGGGTCTGGGTTTTATATTCAAAGAGAAGGTAGGCTGGGGCCAGATCATGCCGATAGTACACTTCCAGAGCTTTGATGCTGACGATGGTATTACTACAGAGCGATGGGACTTTGGCGTCAACTATATTATCGACAGTTACAATGCCCAGATCGCCACGACCTACAGAAACCTGGAAGTCACCGACGAGTCCAACCAGGGCCAGTTCATCGTGCAGTTACAGCTCCAGTTTTAGGCAGGTGACCGGGAAAGCCCGTCAGGCTTCGCAATAGAAGGGGGGCACTTCGCTGTGCCCCTTCAACTATTGCTCGTAAGTGGCGCTTAGCCCTGCAGGGCCTGCTGCCAGCGCGCAGCATTACCGCGCTTTTTCTTCATCCTGAATCATCGCCACAGTCTCCAGCGTAATCCGTCCCAACACCCCGGCGCGAAACTCATTCACCAGAATGGTGGAAGCCTTCTCCAGGTCAACACGGCCGCCGCCGCGCAAACAGCCGCGCTTGGCGCCCAGTTGCTCCAGCAGCGCTGTCTCTGTGGCGGGGAGGGCATCCAGCTTGTAGCGCGCCAGCAGCGTCTGTGGGTACTGTTGCAGCAGATAGCCGGCCAGGAACAGTGCCAGGTCTTCAACCTCGGTCGCGGTATCCCTGATGGCGCCGGAGACCGCGAGCCGATAGCCGCTGTTCTCGTTGTGGATTTTGGGCCACAGGATGCCGGGGGTATCGAGGAAGATGAGGTCGTCATTGATGCGAATTTTCTGCAGGCCTTTGGTGATCGCCGGTTCGTCGCCTGTCCTGGCGACTTTGCGGCCGGCCACGGCGTTGATCAGTGTGGATTTCCCCACATTGGGGATGCCGGTAATCATGGCCAGGATGTGCGAGCGAGATTTCGATTTCTTCGGGACCAGTTTGTGCACCAACTGCAGCAGGCTGTGTGCTTTGCCGGCGCTCTCCTGTGTGGTGAGCAGGGTTTTGACCGACTCGTTGCGTTCAAGATAGTCCTGCCACTGCGCCGTTACAACCGGGTCGGCCAGGTCGGATTTACTGAGTATCTTGATGCAGGGCTTGTTTCGGGCAAGCCGGGCGATGGAAGGGTTCTGGCTGCTGAAGGGCAGGCGGCAATCCAGCAGTTCGATCACCAGGTCCACCTCGGGCAGGATCTTGGTCATCTCCTTGTTGGCCTTGTGCATGTGGCCGGGATACCAGTTTATTGCCATCTGTCAGCGGACTCTCGGGATGTGGTTGCAGGAGTGAGAGTGTCGCCGATCTTCCCTGCAGAGTCGAATCTGCGCTGCCGGCAGCTGCGGGCGATCCGCCGCTGGGCTATCGGCCCGCCACCGAAAGCCCGGTGCTCGATACCGCCTGCTGTGCGTCCAGGGCCGCGATTTTGTTGAGATCGGCAACGGCCTCATCGATGCGGCCGAGTAACAGACGCATCACCGCGCGGTTGTGCAGGTACTGTCCGTTGCTCTCTGCCGACGCGCGTACCGCTAAATCGCAGGCCTGTTCCGCGCGGACATAGTCACCGGTCTGGAAATAGGCCTGGCAGAGCAGCGTGTTACCCTGGGCCAGTGCCTGCCAGCGGCGCAGTTCAGCATCGCGCCTGGCCAGCAGTGCCAGGGCGTGTTCGGGGTGGCCCTGCTGCAGTGCCCACTGGGCCTGCCTGACGATGGGTGGCTGGTATACGCCCAGCGTGTCCGCATTGGCCCGCGCCTGCCACAGCAGGGCGAGCATTGCCGTCACGGCTATTACAGCAATCATCATCCGTTGGGTTCGCATTGTGCTTCCTCCTTCATCCTTACCAGGATTCGTAGAGGCCACAGTACTCCTTCCATAAATGTATGGAAATGCTATTTATATATAGTTACTATGCGTTAATGCATGGAAACGACCCTTTACGTGACTGGGCGGATATTCGCCTGTTCCTCGCGATCCTTGATCAGGGCAGCCTGATTGGCGCTGCGGACTACCTCGGCCTCACCCAGCCTACCGTGGGTCGGCGGCTGGCGATGATGGAAACGCGCTTCGGGACGCCGCTGTTTGTGCGGGCCGGGCGGCGTATGCAGCTGACGGATGCAGGCAAGGCCATCCTGGACAGTGCGCGGCGCATGGAGACCGAGATGCTCGCCATCGAGCGCAATCTCGAAGCCCAGTCCACGGCGCTCTGCGGTGAGGTGACGATCTCGGCGACCGAGGGAACCGGCACGGAGTGGCTGGCCCCGGTACTGATGGACTTCCATCGCGAGTACCCGGAGATCATGCTCAATGTGCAGATCCAGAGCCGCGCGGTGGACCTGATCCACCGGGAGGCCGATATCGCACTGCGCCTGAACCAGCCAGAACAAGCGGAACTGATCGCCCGTCGACTGGTCACCGTGGGGTTCGGGCTCTACGCCAGCCAGGCCTACCTTGACAGTGCGCCCGCGCTGGAATCGCTGGAGGATCTGGCGAATCATCAACGCGTGGGGTTGCGTACGCCGGGTAATCGCGAGCAGTTGTTTGAATCCCTGCCCTTCACTGATCCGCTGCCGGGCACCTATACCTATGTGAGCAACAGCCCGACGGCGCAGATGGTGGCCGTACAGGCGGGGTTTGGTATCGGCGTACTGTCGCACCGATGGGCCTCTATGGCTGGAAAGCTGGTCCGTGTATTGCCGGATTACAATGCCGCCGCCATCGACCTGTGGCTGGTCACCCACGAAGAGCTGCGGTACAGCGCCCGTATCCGCACCGTGTTCGACTTTATCGCCGAGCGCGCGCTGGCGGATGCCCAGTTGTTTGAGCACGGCTCCCGGCGGTAGCAAGGGGAGGGCACAGCGGTACCGGGGCGCCGTACGCTTCGCGGCCTTTACAAGGCCGGGGTGATGGTTACGGGGACGCCGTTGACGACGCTGGTGCCGGAGGGCAGGTCCATTTCGTTGTCGTCCACCAGGTCGTTGGCGGACACGCCGGGAGTGAGGGTGGTGGCGACGGATTGCCGGGTGTCGCGGTAGGTGTGACCAAAGCCGTGCGGCAGGCTGACCACGCCGGGCATGATGCTGTCACTGGTATGCACTTCGGCTTCAAAGGCGCCCACGCGTGAGGTGATTTTCGCCATTCCTGCATCCACCAGCCCGATGCGCTCGGCGTCCTGCGGGTTGATCAGCAGTGTGCAGCGGTTCTTGCCACGCGCGTAATTGTTCAGGTTGTGCAGCCAGGAGTTCATATCGCGGATATGGCGGCGTCCGATCAGCAGCATGTCGTCACCGGGGCCTGTGTCGAGCGCAGCTTGCAAGCGCGGGATGTCGCGTGTGATGACATCGGGCACGATATTGATACGTTTATTCGCCGTCGCCAGCAGTTCGGGCAGGCGCGGTTCCAGCGGGCCCAGGTCAATGCCGTGGGGCAGTTCCTTCAGCTGTGCCAGGGTCAGGCCGTCACCGGCAAACTTGTCGCCGTAGGGGCCTGCCCGCAGCATGATATCCAACAGTCTTTCCGGGCCCTGGTGTCCCGCCGTTTTCAGTTTGATGTCATCGACCGAGAGGTGGGAGAGCGCCGGCGCATTGGCCAGCAGTTGCCCGATCAGCCCGTCCAGCATCATCGCTTCCAGGTCGCTGGCGCTCATGCCGTTCATACGCGCGGTGACCTCGTTCAGTATCTGGTACTGGTCCAGCGCACCCGGGTCCGGCGCAAAGGTCTGCGGTGAGTACTGCGCGAAATTGCGCACGCAGGTCGAGCTGAACAGGAAGTCGTAGTTGCTGTGTTCCAGCTGGGTGGTAGACGGAATGATGATGTCGGCAGCGCTGGTGGTTTCATTGATATAGAAGTCAAATGCGACGATAAAATCCAGCTGCTCCATCGCGGCGTGAATGCGCTTGCCGTTGGGTACGCTGAGCACCGGGTTGCCGGCCACGGTAATGAGCGCGCGCACCTGGTGTTCGCCCTGCAGCTCCATCTCCTCTGCCATCAGCGAGGCGGGCAGCATACCCATATACTCCGGGAAGCCGCGCGCCCTCGACTGCCATCGGTTATAGCCCAGTGCAGGTGGCGCCGAGGCCGGGTCGTTGTGGGCGGTGGCGGGGCGGGCGAACATGGCGCCACCGCGCGCATCGAGGCGCCCCGTCAGGATGTTCACTACATCCACCAACCAGGAGGCGAGGGTGCCGAACTGCTGGGTACACAACCCGATGCGGCCGTACAGCACCGGGGCGCTGGCGCTGCAGAACTCGTTCACCAACTGCCGCAGCTGCGCAGCGGGTACGCCGGTGATGGCTGCGACCGCCTCGGGCGTGTAAGGCGCGCTCAGGGACTCGAGTGTCTCGATGCCGTCGGTGAAGTCCTGCAGCCTGCCGGGGGCGACGCGGCCGGTGGCGAACAGCTCGTTGACGAACGCCATCAGCAGGAAGGCGTCGGTACCCGGTCGCACGAATAGATGCTGGTCGGCGATGTCCGCTGTCTCGGTGCGCCGTGGATCAATCACCACCACCTTGCCACCGCGCTGCTGCAAGCCTTTCAGGCGGCTTTCGATATCCGGTGCCGACATCAACGAGCCCTGCGATACCATCGGATTGCCGCCCATACACACAAAGAAATCGCTGTGGTCGATGTCGGGGATCGGGAACACCCAGCCATTGCCGTACATCAGTTCACAGCTGAGGTTTTTCGGCTGCTGGTCCACCGAGCCCGCCGAGAAAAAACGCTCGGTGTCCAGCAGGCTGATAAACATCTGCGTGTAGATCTGGGTGCTGAAGTTGTGTCCGTTGGGGTTGCCGTAATACATCGCGATGGCGTCTTTGCCGTACTGGTCGCGAATATCCGCCAGCCGCTGTGCGGTTTCAGACAGCGCTTCTTCCCAGCTGATCTCCTGCCACTGGCCATTCACTTTCCTGACCGGCCGGGTCAGGCGCTCCGGGTCTTCATAGATATAGCGAAACGCCTGTGACTTGGCGCAGACATAGCCGCGCGAGCGGTGATTGTCGGGGTCGCCCTTGATGGAGATGACCTGCCTCGCCTCGCGGTCCACCTCCATCACCAGTCCGCAACTGGCCTCGCAGGTGGGGCAGCTGCGGTGGATTGTCTCAGTGCTCATGGCGAACCTCGGCGTTTTCTTATTGGTGAAAATCTGCTGTGATGATAGCTGAATTGCTGTCGGGAGCGGGCCGTGCCCCGGTAAAGAGCCGCCGAAGTACAACAAACTGTCCCGGCTGCCCGTGCTTCTGGCAGGGGGAAGGCGTAATGTGTGATCCGTACCCGGCCCGCTGGCGTATACCCCGGCAGCGAACCCTAACAGCCTACGGAAGAATAACGATGAAATTTGCCTACCACGCCACCATGTGCCCGCCTGACCAATACCTCCCGCTCGCCATTGCTGCGGAGAGCGCCGGTTTCGATACCTTCACGTTCCCGGACAGTATCTGCTATCCGAAAGAGGGGTCTGACGTGTATCCCTACAACGATGACGGCACGCGGGATTTCCTCGATGGTGTACCCTTCCTGGAACCTTTCATCGCCATTCCCTACCTGGCGGCCAAAACCGAGAAACTGCGTTTCACCACCTCGGTGGTGAAACTGGCCATTCGGCAGCCGGTGATCGTCGCCAAGCAGTTGTCCAGCCTCGGTGTCCTGATCGGTGACCGCTTCGGCTTCGGTGTCGGCATCAGCCCCTGGCCGGAAGATTTTCTCGCCTCGCAGATCCCGTGGGAGAAGCGCGGCAAGCGCATGGATGAAATGATGGAGATTATTAACGGACTGATGAGCGGCGAGTACTTCGGCTACGACGGGGAGATTTTCCAGCTGGACGAGATCAAGCTCACGCCGGTGCCGGGTCACCACATCCCGCTGCTGGTGGGGGGACACGCCAAGCCTGCACTGCGCCGCGCGGCCCAGTTGGGCGACGGCTGGATCTCCGCTGGTTCGTCCATCGCGGACCTGCAGCGCATGATTGGCCAGATCGAAACCCTGCGCAAGGACTGTGGTCGGGATCAACTGCCCTTCGAGTACCACGCGATGACGGAGGCGGCGTACTCCGTCGACGGCCTGAAGAACCTGGTCGACGCCGGTGTGACCGAGGTGATCATCGCCTTCCGCAACCCCTACGACGCCGAGCCCGACACGCAGACTGTCGAGGAGAAAATCGGCATGATCAACTGGTACGCGGAGAATGTGATACAGCCCTATCGCGCAGCTGCAGGACAATAACGGTTAGCGCGGGCAGCATGGTGAGCGTCACCAGCGCCGCGCCGAGTATGCCGAACATGACGATGGCGCCCACGCCCCGGTAGAGCTCCGTGCCCGCCCCGGGGATGAGCACCAGTGGCGCCAATCCCACCAGTGTGGTGATGGTCGACATCGCGATCGGCCGCAGCCGCACCTCGACCGCCTCTTTGACGGCGGCCACCGCGTCCATGCCGTTCTCCTCGACATTTTGCACCGCCCGGTGCACCACCAGGATGGGGTTGTTGACCACGGTGCCCATCAGGATCAGGAAGCCGAGCATGGAAATCATGTCGAACGGTTGCACGATGGCGCTCAGCCCGATCCATGGCAGTAGCGCACCCACACCGTTCAGCAGCGCCAGCCCGACAATACCGCCGGCGATACCCAGCGGAATCGAGGTCATGATGAGCAGTGGGTAGCCCCAGTGGCTGAAGATCGCCACCATCAGCAGGTAGATCACCAGTAGCGCTACCAGGTAGTTGCTGACCAGTGTCTCGCGGGTCGCATCCAGCTGGTCGGCTGCACCGGAGATCACCACATCCACATTGGCCGGTATCTCGCCTTTCTCGCGCAGGTACGCCACCAGTTCTTCCCGCACTTTCTCGACCCCGGTCTCCAGCGCGATCTCGCGCGGTGGGATGATATTCAGTGACACGGTGCGTCGCCCGTTCACGCGACGCAGTGAATTGGTATCCACACTTTCCTGGATGTCGGCCAGCGCACCCAGCGGCAGCACCTCGCCGTTGGGCGTGTACACCGGTAACTGCGACAGCGTGTCCAGCGCGACATTGTTGCCGGCCTCGCTGTAGAGATAGATATCGATCTTGTCGTCAGCCATGAAGAACTCGTCCACATAGCTGCCATCTGTCAGTGCGGCGACGATAAAACCGAGATCCTCACCGGACAGGCCCAACTCCGCGACGCGCTCCCAGCGGGGCCGGATCTCTATCATCGGCTGCGCCAGCGACAGTGAAGCGGGTTGGCTCTGGATACGCGGCTGCTCGAATATCTCGCCGGCGCGCTGGTAGGCGGACTGCGCCACCGCAT
This sequence comes from Halioglobus sp., assembly GCA_020443425.1. Taxonomy (GTDB): domain Bacteria; phylum Pseudomonadota; class Gammaproteobacteria; order Pseudomonadales; family Halieaceae; genus Marimicrobium. Next base: position 27,520 of record JAGRIE010000026.1, on the reverse strand, counting down.
AGAGCGTGCCGAGATCGGTGCCGGCGATATCGAGGTTGATGCTGCGGGTGCCGCCGTCGTTGCTGGTGATGATGGAGCCGCGCGCAGCGAAGGCACGCATGCCGGGGTACTCGCTGTACTTGGCGGTGAGTGCGTCCATCAGTGCATCGATATCGCCCGCATCCAGTGGCTCCGAGATCACCCGCATGGAGTCCGCGCCCACCCGCAGGTTGAAGTACGCGATTGGGGGCATCGGGGTCTCACCGCGCTCAAACGCGCTGCGGTCCGCGTCCACGTGCGGCAGCAACCAGGCCTCGATATCCCTGGCGATTTCGGTCATGGCAGCCAGGCTGTAGCCAGGCGGTGCGTTCATCGAGGCGAACACCTTGGGCTCTTCCCCCTCCGGCAGGTATTCAGCGGCGGGTGTCAGCCAGCCGATCACGGCGGCGCTGATCAGCGCCGTCGCACCCACACACAGCAGCCTGCTGCGGCCGGTGGCCAGCACCGACGACACCATGCGCATGGTGGCATTGTGGGCGCGCCGGCCCAGATGGACTCCGGCGGCGGGTGCGCTGCCATCGTCGGGCAGGGCAAAGTTGAGGCGTGCCGCCGCTGTGGGCAGCACTGTGATGGCCACCAGCATGGAGGCGAGAATGGCGGCAGAGATAGCGATGGCAATATCGGAGTACAGCTGCCCGGCTTCCTGTTCCACGAAGGCGACGGGCACGAACACCAGTACCGTGGTCATGGTTGAGGCAAACACAGCTGGCCACACCTGCCGCACCCCGTCTATTGCGGCGCGAAAGCGTTCGGCGCCCTTGCGCCGCTCCAGCGCGATACTCTCGAGTACCACAATACTGTTGTCCAGCGTCATACCGATGGCGAATGCGACACCGGCGAGCGAAATCACGTTGATGGTGCGCCCTGCCAGCAGCAGGCCCAGGAAGGCGACGATGACACAGATCGGTATCCCCAGCACACCGGCCAGCGTGGCGCGGAACGAGCGCAGGAACAGGTACATCACGCCGGTCGCCAACAGCGCCCCGAGAATCAGGTTCTGCCAGACATTGGCGACCGACTCCTCCACATACACCACGTCGTCCGCCATGCGCTGGATGCGCAGGCCGGCGGGCTCCAGCACCTCGCGGTTGATGCCGATGATCTCCTGGCTGATGGCGCGCTTGGTGTCGATCACGTTGGCGCCGGATTCCTTGCGCAGTGTGATGAACAGGTGCGGCTTGCCATTGAAGGAGGCCATCATGCTCTCTTCAAAGTGATCCAGTTGCACGGTGGCGACATCCGACAGCCGGATCACGGTATCGCCGCGTCGCGCCAGCACCAGTGACGACAGTTCGTCGAGATCGGCGAAGCGGCCGACGGTGCGCAGCAGGTACTGGCGCTTACCTGCGTCAATGGTGCCGCCCGAGCGATCGCGGTTGCGACTGCGCAGCGCCTCGCGCACATCGATCAGGGACAGCCCGCGCTGCGCCAGTCGCGCCGGGTCCACAAGAATCTGTATCTGCCGCTCGACACCGCCGTAGACATTGACTTCAGAGATGCCGGCGACACTGCCCAGCCGCGGCTTGACGGTGTCCTCGACAAAATCCAGCGACAGTCCCATGTCGAGCTGGCGCGGGTTGCCCGGCAACGGCGTGACACTGAAGAACATGAAGGCATTGCTGGAGAAGGAGTTGGCGTAGATGCGAGGTTCGTCAACAGCCTCGGGGTAGGAGGGCACCTGGCTGAGTGCATTGTTCACCTGTATCAGCATCTGGGTGACATCGGTGCCCAGCGGGAACTCCAGCTCGATCTCGGCGCTGCCGCTGTTGGCGGTCGCCACGATACGCGACAGGTTGGGCAGGTTGCGCAGGTACTCCTCCTGCTCCACCAGGATCTCTTTCTCGACATCCTGCGGCGTGGCGCCGGGCCAGGTGGTGCGGATGCTGATCACCCGCACATCCAGGTCAGGGATCATCTGCACCGGTATCCGCAGCGCGGCGACGATGCCCAGCACGCATACGATCAACACTGTCACCGTCATCAGTGTGCCGCGCTTTATCAGTCCCTCGAACATGCTGCTAGGACCGTGCGTCGAGGACAGACACGCGCTGTCCATTCTGCAGGGCTTCGTTGCCCTGTACCACGACGGTGTCGCCGATGCTGAGGCCGTCGAGAATCTCCACACTGCCATCGAATACCACGCCGGTGGTCACCAGCGTTTCGCGCACCCGGCGACCGTCCTCACCGCTGTCTACAACCCAGACCACTACGCGGCCGTCGGAATAGTTCAATATGGCGTCGCGCGGCACTGTCAGACCGCTGCGACCGGTGGCCAGCGTCAGCTCGGCGCGCGCCGACATGCCGGGGATCATGCGCGCATCCGCCTGCGCCGGTTGCACATGCAGCAGGAACGTCCGGGCCCCGGGGTTGGTGACGGGCACTACGGTGGAGATAACGCCCGGCCTCGCATGGTGTGAGTTGTCGCCGAGGGTGTAGGTCACCGGTGTCTCCACTGTGACATCGGCCAGGTAATCCTCCGACACCGGGAAGTCCATGCGCAGCGACTCCGTCGCCACCAGGGTCAGCACCGGCTGCCCCGGTGTGACCCACTCGCCGAGCTCTGTCTGTTTGGCGCTCACTACGCCACTGAATGGTGCCCGCACGACATGTCGTTCCAGTATGCCCTTGGCGTAACTGGCTTCGGCTTGCGCGCGCTGCAGGTCGGCGCTGTCCTGCGCCACTTCCGCCTCCAGGTCCCGCACGGCCGATTCGGCAATACTTTTCTGGGGAATCAGCACCCGCGCTTCCTCGAGGCGACGTTTTGAATCGGCGGCGGCGAGGCGGGCGACATCGGCGGCGGCACTGGAACTCTGCCACTGGCTTTGCGCGAGCACCGGGTCGAGTTCCAGCAGTATATCGCCGGTCGTTACCTGGCTGCCCTCATCGACGTGCAGCGCTGTGACCCGTCCGGCGGTCGCCGCCGAGAGCCTGGACGAGCGCGGCGAGGTTACGGTACCGGTCAGGGTGATACTGCGCTGTATCGGCTGTTGCTTGACCGTCTCGACCCTGATCGGGACACCTGTCTCCGGTTGCGTCATAACGGGGGGCGCAGTGAACAGGCCGCACAGTACCAATAGCGCGGCACCGGCCCGGTTTGTTGAGCGAGAGGAGGAGAAAGACACACTGAGTACCTGGTTTTGTCGGAAAAATACCTACCCGTGGCGAGTAGCGCGTGTCTCTGGATTCTTACATTTTTGCCGGCGTTATGCGAATACTCAGTAGCATTTTACGGTGAAAATTCTGTCATTCACGGTTGCACAAAATCAGTCACTTCAAGATTGAACCCGGACAGCGCATTGAAATGGATGGGTGCTGACATCAGGCGCATCTTGCCCACGCCCAGTCGCTTGAGTATCTGCGAGCCGGTGCCAATCACGCGGTAATTCTGCACGCCGCTAGAGTCACCGGTGCCGGCGACGCTGGCGGGTTCGGGAAACTGCAGCACTTCATCCAGTTGCTGGTTCGCGCTCAAATGCTGCCCGATGAGGACCACCGCGCCACGACCTTCCTCTGCAATCAGCTGCATTGCACGGCGATAGGACCAGCCCTGTTCGCCCTCGATGCAGGTGCCCAGCACATCGCGCAGCGTGTTGATGGTCTGCACCCGCACCAGCGTGTCGATATCTTCATCCAGGGTGCCGCGCGTGAGCGCGTAGTGCACGGTGTCATCGATCAGGTCGAGGAAGGTGTGCAACTCGAATTCGCCAAACTCGGTCTGCACGCGTTTGCTGTCGCGCAGTTCGACCGACTGTTCGTGCAGCGCGCGGTACTGGATCAGGTCGGCGATGGTGCCCATGCGCAGCTGGTGTTTTTCGGCAAACACTTCCAGTTCCGGGCGCCTGGCCATGGTGCCGTCTTCATTCATGATCTCGACGATCAGCGCTGCGGGCTCAAAACCCGCCATGCGCGCGAGGTCGACACCGGCCTCGGTGTGGCCGGCGCGTCGCAACACGCCGCCGGGTTTGGCAACCAGCGGGAAAATATGACCGGGCTGCACAATGTCGGAGGGCTTGGCGTCCGCGGCAACGGCCTGCAATACGGTATGCGCGCGCTGCACAGAGCTGATGCCCGGGCCCTTGCGCTGTGCCGCATCGATCGACACTGTGAAATTGGTCTCGTGCTGCGAGCGGTTGTCGCGCACCATCAGCGGCAGTTGCAACTGCCTGGCGCGCTCCACAGTGATCGGCATACAGATGAGGCCGCAGGCTTCACTGGAGAAGAAGGTGATGATCTCCGGTGTGACGGCCTCGGCGGCGACAATGAGGTCACCCTCGTTCTCGCGGTCCTCGTCGTCCATCAGGATAACCATTTTTCCAGCGCGGATATCATCGAGGATATCCGGGACGCTACTCAGTGCCATGTTGCTGCCTCCAGTGGGCGCGGCGCAGGGTATTCTGCGCCGTAAAGTGAGTTGTCGCGGTGAGCGACTATAGCATTTCGATAGCGACGGCGGTGGCTTCGCCACCACCGATACACAGCGCCGCGACACCGCGCTTGAGGCCGCGCTGCTGCAGGGCGTACATCAGCGTGACCATGATGCGCGAGCCAGTGGAGCCGATGGGGTGGCCCTGGGCACAGGCGCCGCCGTTCACATTGACTTTTTTCGGGTCCAGTTTGAGGTCATCGATCGCCATCATGGTGACCATCGCAAAGGCCTCGTTGATCTCGAACAGATCGACATCGTCGACCGTCCAGCCGGTCTTCTCGAACAGTTTCTGTATCGCCCCGATCGGTGCGGTGGTGAATTCACCCGGTTCCTGGCTGTGGCGGCTGTGCGCCAGCATTCGCGCCATCGGTTTCAGGCCGCTGGACTCAGCCTGCGAGCCACTCATCAGCAGCAGCGCGCTGGCTCCGTCGGAGATGGAACTCGAGTTGGCGGCGGTAATGGTGCCATCGGCGGCGAAAGCGGCGCGCAGGGTGGGGATTTTATCGACGGCGGCCTTGTGCGGTTGCTCATCGTCGGTGACGACGGTCTCGCCTTTGCGGGTCTTGACGGTGACGGCTGCAGTTTCCGCTTTCAATGAGCCGTCTTCAATGGCGCGCTTGGCGCGCGTCAGCGACTCGATTGCAAACGCGTCCATCTGTTCGCGCGTGATGCCGCGCTCATCGGCTGTCGCCTGCGCGAAGCTGCCCATGGCCTTGCCGGTGTAGGCGTCCTCGAGACCGTCGGTAAACATGTGGTCTACCATGCTCTTGTGGCCTGAACCGACACCGCCACGGGCGCCGGGCAGCATATGCGGGGCACGGCTCATGCTTTCCATACCCCCGGCAATCACTGCGGTATTGGTGCCGGCAATAATGCTGTCATAGGCGAAGATCGCAGCCTGCATGCCGCTGCCGCAGGCTTTGTTCACCGTGACCGCGCCAGCCGACTTCGGGATGCCGGCGCCGATGGCTGCCTGGCGGGCCGGGCACTGTTTCAGTCCGGCCGGCAGCACGCAGCCCATAAAGACTTCATTGATGTCGCCAGCGCTGATGCCACTGCGCTCCAGCGTGGCGGCGATAGCAGTGGCGGCCAGTTCGGGTGCCGGTACGGCGGACAGCGAGCCCAGCAATCCGCCCATAGGGGTGCGGGCACCCGCGACGATAACGACTGAATCTTTGCTCATAGTAGCGCTCCGGGGGGTGGCAGGTGATTTTGCCGATGACGGGCAAAATACCGCGTGGTTGTCGATTGGAAAGGGCGCCAATTTAGCCACACACGGGCTGTTTTCTCAAGGTTCAGCGCTGGAGCCCGCGGTGAACAGCTTGCCCCGCACCGCGTTGCGGTATTGCAGCGGGCTCATGCCAGCGTGGCGCCGGAACAACTGGGAAAAATAGCTGACATCCTGAATGCCCTGTTGCCAGGCGATGTCGCCGACTGTCAGGTTGCTGTGTCGCAACAGGTCCTTGGCGCCGGCAATGCGCAGGCTCTGCAGGTAATTCAGGGGTGTCATACCGGTAGCGCGTTTGAAGCGGCGGAGCAGGGTGCGCGCACTCAACTGCGTCTCTGCGGCCAGTTGCGCCATCGATACCGGTGCTGCCAGATGCATCTGCAGCCACTGCTGTGCCTGTGCCACTACCTCATCGTGGTGCGAACTGTCCGCCTCATTCTGGTAGGCGGCAGCGCGGAAGCTGCGCCGGATCTCCGGTGAAAACTGGTTCTCGATAGCCCTGGCGATACTGCTGCCATACCACTCCTCGACGATGTGCACCATCAGGTCGGCAATGGAGTTAACGCTGCCGACGCAGTAGATGTTACCGCTCTGCGTGATCAGGTGCCGCGTTTTGAGGTCAACCGCCGGGTAGCGGCGACTGAAGGCCTCGAAGTAGTTCCAGTGCGTGGTCGCGGCCTTGCCATCGAGCAGTCCGGCCTCAGCCAGCAGGTAGCTGCCGGTGCCAACGCTGCAGATACGGGTGCCTCTGGCCGCCTGCTCTTGCAACATTCCCTGCCACGCTTGCGCAGGTGTCACCGCGGCCAGCGGATTGCGCCAGATCGCGGGCAGCAGCAACAGGTTCAGCGGGGGCAGGTCGGCCAGCGCGATGTCGGGCTGCAGTGCGATGCCGCTGGCCAGCGTCAGCGGCTGGCGCTGCGGTGCGGCGAGCAGGAAACGCACTTTCGCGGCGCCGCGATCAGCCGCACGGGCCATCTGGCTGGCGGCCTGCAGGATCTCCATCGGCAGCGTGATGCTGGTGGCCAGGGCCTGTGGGTAGAGTACGGCGGCGACGGAGTGCATGCTGAAATGGCACCTTTTGTTGAGGGTGTGTCAAAAATACCACAAAAACTGGCGCAAACGACATGCTTGATGATACTCCGTCGCCGTACACTGCTGTCAGGTGGGGTCAGCACAACAATCAGGGGACATATGACAAGGCAGCGTTTACCGGTAATCGTGGGGTTTGGGGGCGTCAACGCCGCCGGGAGAAGTTCCGGGCATCACGCCTTTGCCCGAATGACCCACGCGGCGCAGGCGGCGTCCCGGCGCGAGCGCACGCTGGCGTCGCTGGCAACCCTGATGGGGCTGCCGGCCGACGCTGCACCGGCACAGTACATACTGGACAACACGCTGGTCCGGCGCATCGGCACAGAGCATTTCGACGTCGATGCCGTGCGCTGGAATCAACGGCTGCCAGTACAGAGCGATGAGCAGCCGGTGAGTTTCGACCTCGAACGCAAACACCTGCCGGACATCGTGCCGCCACACTGGGTGGTGACCGGCACTTCGGTGACCCACGTCAACGTGCAGATCAACGGTCGCCAGGATTTCCTGTTGCCCACGGTGCGGGAGTTCGATGTGAAATCGGCCGGTCAGCTGCCCACTGGCTTTGACCCCGGCAAGCTGTACCCCTCGCGCAATCATCCGCGCGGCCTGCAGATGACGGTCTATGCGGCCTCCGATGCACTGGGCAGTCTCGGCCTGGATTGGGAGGATGTCACCGCGCGTGTGCCGGTGGACCAGATCAGCGTCTACGCCGGCAGCGCGATGGGGCAACTCGATGCCGCCGGGGCGGGCGGCATGCTGAAGTCACGCTACAACGGGCAGCGCGTCACGTCCAAATACTGCCCGCTCAGCTTCGCGGAGATGCCGGCGGATTTTATCAACGCCTATGTGCTGGGCAGTCTCGGCGCCACCGGTGCCAGCCTCGGCGCCTGTGCCTCTTTCCTGTACAACCTGCGGCACGGGATTGACGATATCCGCAGCGGTCGCGCGCGGGTCGCCTTTGTCGGTGCGGCTGAAGCGCCGGTGACCCCGGAAATCATGGAGGGATACGCCGCGATGGGGGCGCTGGCGACGGAGAAAGGGCTGCGCCAACTGGACGGTCTCGACGCGGACCAGGAGCCGGATTTCCGCCGCGCCTGTCGCCCGTTCGCACCCAACTGTGGCTTTACCATCGCCGAGTCGGCGCAGATGGTGGTGCTGTTCGACGATGAACTGGCGATGGAGATGGGAGCGACCCTGTTCGGCGCCGCCACCGACGTCTTCGTGAATGCGGATGGCCACAAGAAGTCGATCTCCGGCCCCGGCGTCGGCAACTACATCACCATGGCCAGGGCGACCGCCGCAGCGCGCGCCATCGTCGGTGACAAATTACTGCGGCGCGGTGGACTGGTGCAGGCGCATGGCACGGGCACCCCGCAGAACCGCGTCACGGAATCAGAGATTCTCAGTCGAACGGCCGCGGCCTTCGGTATCGATGGCTGGCCGGTGATCGCCGCCAAGTGTTTCCTCGGACACTCGATCGGTGCCGCCGCTGGCGACCAGCTCAGTACCACACTGGGCATCTGGCAGCACGGCATCCTGCCCGGCATCACCACGGCGGACAGTATCGCCGACGATGTACACCGCGCGCACCTGTCGATCAGCCACAGTCACCGGCAGGTTGATCCCGCGCAGCACTACTATGCGATCATCAACGCCAAGGGCTTCGGCGGCAACAACGCGTCCGCAACCCTGCTGAGTCCGGTCACCACGCGACGTATGCTGCAGGCGCGTTACTCGGCGGCTGAATGGCAGGCCTGGGAACGCGCCAATGAGGCAGTGCGCGAGCGCCAACAGGCTTACGATGACGGTATGATTGCGGGTACCATTGCGCCCGTCTACAAGTTCGATCACGGCGTACTGCACGACAGTGATATTGAGATGGGCACCTCGTCGCTGACGGTTGGAGGACAGGAGGTCCGTCTGGACGGCGTATCGCCGTACGACGATATGATTATTGATTAAACCCACCAGCCATGCGGGGTCTCTCTTGAGTTCATCCAGCGCAGTCGCACTGCACATTCCCGACCTGCCACGGCCGCTGCAACTGTATGTCCACGGTGAGCGCGACCAGTTCGTGTCGCGTCGGATCCGGGAAGAGGGCGTGTGGGAGCCCTACGAAACCGAGCTGGTGCTGCAACTGTTGCAAGCCGGTGACGTGTTCGTCGATGTGGGCGCGAATATCGGCTACTTCTCCGTGGTGGCCGCCAGTGTGGTCGGCGATGACGGCGCGGTGTTTGCGTTTGAGCCAGACCCGGACAATTTCCGCCTGTTACAGGCCAATGCCGCGCTCAACGGCCAACAACAGCGCATCACGCCGGTGGCGGCGGCGCTGTCCGACACCAGCGGCGAGGGCCGGCTGTTCCTGGCGGCGGACAATCTCGGTGACCACCAGGTCTACGCCGGTGAGGAGGAGCGGCCCAGCCTGGCGATTGCACTGCTCCAGGGTAGCGAGTACCTGCGGGAACTGCGGCGGCTGGATCTGCTGAAGGTCGACACCCAGGGGTCTGAATACCAGGTTATCGCTGGCTTGATGCCGCTGCTTTCAACGCTGCAAGACCGGCCCCGAATACTCATCGAGTTGACACCGCATGCATTGCGCCAGGCCGGTGCCAGCGGTCGTGAACTGATCGAGCTGCTGGCGCAACTGGAGCAGCCGATGTGGATTGTGGATCATATTGAACACCGCCTCTATGCCACGACTGCCGAGGAACTGGCGGTGTGGTGTGACAACTGGGAGCAGGTGCCGCAGAACCGGGGTTTTATGAATATCCTGGTCGGCCGGATGGACTGAACTCGGTGTTGGGCGTGTGCAACACGGCCTGAAAATGCTGGTATGATTGCGGTCACATTTGCCAGCAGTACTGCCTCATGAACGATATCCTGCGTTTTCTTCAACAGCGTAGTTCCTCGCCGAAACTGACCGATCCGGCGCCATCACCGGCGCAGATGTCGGAGATTTTCCGGGCGGCATTGCGCGCCCCCGATCACGCCTGGTTGCGTCCCTGGCGCTTCATCACCATCGCCGGCGAGCGTCGCGCCGCCTTCGGCGAACTGCTGGAGGCCGCCCTGCTGTCGCGTACCCCCGATGCCGATGAGGCGGCGCGCAGCAAAGCGCGCAATGCGCCGCTGCGGGCGCCGTTACTGGTGGTGGTGGTGGCGAAACTCTCGGAACACCCGAAAGTCCCGCCGCAGGAGCAGCGCTATTCTGCGGCCTGTGCGGCCCATGCCCTGCTGCTGGCCACAGAGGCCAGTGGCTATGCCGGGATCTGGCGCACCGGCGCACCGGCGTTTGATCGCGACGTGATGACAGGGCTGGGACTCACCGCGGAAGAGGAAGTGATCGGTTTCCTGTACATCGGTTCGCGGCAGGGCCCCGCGAAGACCCTTCCGCAGCTGGATACCGCTGACTTTGTGTCAGGCTGGTAGCAATTATTCACCGCAATCACTGTGAGATAACACATCATGAGCCAAAGTTTTGAGACCCTTGAAGTAACGATAGATGAGCATGTGGCGACAGTGTCACTGAACCGTCCGGACAAGGCCAACGCGATGAACGGGCCGATGTGGGATGAATTGCAACAGTGCTTTGAATGGCTGGACCAGGAGCCATCAGTGCGCGCGGTCATTCTAGCAGGCAACGGCAAGCACTTTTGCGCCGGCATGGATCTGGCCGTGTTCGCAGAGGCGCAGGATGCATCGGTTGATCCCGCGCGTCGTGCCGAGCAGTTCCGGCGCACGGTGCTGCGCTTGCAGGGTAACCTCAGCGCAATCGAGCGCTGCCGGGTGCCGGTGCTGGCGGCGATCCACAACACCTGTATCGGCGGAGCGGTGGACATGACCTGCTGCGCGGATATGCGCTACGCCACTGAAGATGCGTACTTTTCCATCAGGGAGATCGACATAGGCATGACGGCGGATGTCGGCACCCTGCAGCGCCTGCCCAAAATTATTCCCGACGGTGTCGCGCGGGAGCTGGCCTACACCGGCCGCGATATGGATGCAGAGGAGGCGCGTGAGGTGGGTTTCATCAACAGGGTATTCGAGAACCGTGAGACCATGATGCGTGAGGTGACCGCCATCGCCAGGTCTATCGCTGACAAATCGCCGCTGGCGGTGCGCGGCAGCAAGGAGATGTTGCTGTACACCCGTGATCACAGTGTCGCCGAGGGCCTGAACTATATCGCCACATGGAATGCGGGCATGTTCAGCCAGGTCGATCTGCAGCGCGGCATTGAAGCGCAGATGACAAAAGCCAGGGCAGTGTACGAAGACTAGGGTGATGGAATAATAACGGCGCGTGGCCGCCGCCCCAATCGCAGGCCGGTGGGCAGCTGCTTTCTGGAGAGTAATCAATGACATTCCTATCCCGGCTCAACCGGCCGTGGCTTCATTTTATTGTGCTGGGCAGTGTGCTGTTCTACCTGCAAGTGACGCTGTTCCCGGAGCCGAAACCGGTGCTGGGGCCGCTCGGTGAAGCGCGTCTGGAAGCGCTGAAACAGCAGTGGTTCGCGAGTGTCGGGCGGGCGCCCACGGATGCGCAGTTGGCGCGCATGGTCCAGTCCGAACTCGATCGCGATATGCTGTTCCAGCGCGCGATTGAACTGGAGTTGTACCGCTACGATAGCGTGGTGTACCAGCGGCTGCTGATGAATATGCGGTTTTTGCAGCTGGGCGAGGGCAAGTCTGACGAGGAACTGTACCAGACCGCACTGGACATGCGCCTGCACCTCAGCGACGAGGTGATCAAGCGCCGCATGATCCAGGTCATGGAACAGCTGCTGTTGGCCAGCAATCCGCCTGAGATCCCCACGGAGGCACAGATCGAGGCGGAGTTCGAGCAGCGTCGGCAGGAACTGCGCAGGCCGCCGCGCTATTCCATCGAACATATTTACTTCAACAGCGAACGCGAAGCGGATGCCGCAGCGGTGATCGAAAAAATACAGCGTGACAAGCTGACACCGGCGCAGGCGCGGGAGTTGAGTTCCCCGTTCCTGCCGGGCTACCAGTTCACCGCGCAAACCCCCGATCAACTGGCGCGTCATTTCGGCAGCTCATTCGTGGAAAATCTGCAGCAGGCCGGCCCCGAGGCAGGACACTGGGTCGGTCCGGTGCGCTCCACCTACGGCCTGCACTATGTCTGGGTCGAGGCGCTGGAACCGGCCAGGGACGCCACCGTCGACGAGGTTCGCCAGCCGTTGCAGCGGGACCTCGAGGCCCGCGCCAAGGATGCGGCCCTGCGCGAGAGTATCGAGGCCATGCGCCAACACTACGAGATCAGACAATGAAGCGTTTGCGTATCCTGTTTGCCCTTCTATTCGCGGCCTGCCTGGTCCACAGCGCCCACGCGCATCGCTTTGCGCCCTCGCTATTGAATGTGCAGGAGATTTCGCCACTGCATTACAATTTTGTCTGGAAGACGCCGGCACAGGGCGTCAGCAGTGTGCCGCTGCAGCCGCTGTGGCCTCAGTCCTGCGAAGTCACGAGCGCCAGCGAGCCGCAACTGGAGGACACGGGCGTTGTGACCAGCTGGCAACTGCAGTGCGAGCAACTGGGCGATGACGGCTTGGTGGGCGAAACCCTCGGTGTGTCCGGGCTGGGCGCCAACCAGGCCTCAGCGATGGTCATGGTCAGCCTGCTCGACGGCCGCCAGTACCAGCAGGTCCTCAATACGGAGCAGGTGTCGTTCACTGTGCCCGAGGAATCGACGGCCGGGGATGTCGCCAGCAGCTATACCTGGCTGGGCATGGAACACATCTGGGGCGGCTTCGATCACCTGCTGTTTGTGTTCGGCCTGCTGCTGCTGGTGGGCGGGGGCAGGCGCCTGTTCTGGACTATCACGGCGTTCACTGTCGGCCACAGCATTACCCTGTCACTGGTGACCCTGGGCTACTTCAACTACCCGGTCGCGTTGGTCGAATTCGCCATCGCGCTGAGTATTTTCATCCTCGCGGTGGAGTTGACGCGCGTCGACAAGCACGATGCGCTGTGGCGCAACCCCTGGTGGCTCGCCGTCGGCTTCGGCCTGCTGCACGGCATGGGCTTTGCAGGCGCTCTGGCTGAGACCGGTTTGCCCCAGGACAACGTGCCGCTGGCCCTGCTGTTTTTCAACGTGGGTATCGAAATAGGGCAGATTGCGTTTATCCTGTTGGCGTGGGCCGTCTGGTTTATGGTGAGACGGCCACTGGCGCCGTGGCGTGACCGCCTGTTGCCCCTGCCTGTCTATGTGCTCGGTGCGCTGTCAGCGATGTGGTGTATCGAGCGGGGCCTTGCGGCGCTGACGGCCTAGGCGGCCAGCCCCCGCCGCTGTGCCTGGCAAACACGGCCCCGACCCGCGTTTGGGTGTGCCCCAAAGGAGATTGCGATGACCACGAAAACGAAGAGAGCGACGAAGCCGGCAAAGCGCGCTGCGAAGGCGCGGAACAAGCCCGCGGTACCGGCCAACCCGGAGACCCTCAAGCGCAAAGTGTATGAAAGCGAACTGGAGTGCCTGCATGTCGAGCTGGTGAAGCTGCAGCGCTGGGTCGTACACAAGGGGCTGAAAGTCTGTATCGTCTTCGAGGGGCGCGACGGCGCCGGTAAAGGGGGCGTTATAAAGGCGATCACCGAGCGTGTCAGTCCGCGCGTTTTTCGAGTGGTCGCCCTGCCTGCGCCGACGGAGCGCGAGAAAACCCAGCTGTATTTCCAGCGCTACATCAAGCACTTTCCCGCTGCGGGTGAGATCGTAATCTTCGACCGCAGCTGGTATAACCGCGCCGGCATTGAGCGGGTGATGAAATTCTGCACTGAATCCGAGGCCGAGCATTTTCTCACCCAGGCGCCCTTGATGGAGCGCGCCATGGTGGATTCCGGCATCATCCTCCTCAAGTACTGGCTCGAGGTCAGTCCGCAGGAGCAACAGCGGCGGCTGGAGGATCGCGTGGACGACGGGCGCAAGACCTGGAAGCTGTCGCCGATGGATATCAAGTCCTACCACCGCTGGGACGCCTATACACGGGCGCGGGATGAGATGTTCAGTGCCAGCGATGCACCGTGGGCGCCGTGGTTTGTCGCCCGCTCAGAGGACAAGCGGCGGGTGCGACTGAACGTCATCAGCCACCTGTTGCACCAGATTCCCTACAAGGACCTGCCGCTGCCGAAGGTCAAACTCGGCAAGCGCAGAGTAGGCAAGAATACCGAAACAATTCACCCGGTGACCTATATACCTGAAAGGTATTGAGTAGGACAATCGCCGCCACTGTTGCAAGGGGGCGAACTGACTATGCTGGATATAGCGCAAACTGTTGCGGGCCTGGCTCTGCTGATTGCGGCCGCCGATCTGCTTGTAAAAGGCGCATCCTCCATCGCCTCCCGGTACGGCGTCTCCCCACTGATGATTGGCCTCACAGTGGTGTCGTTCGGGACCTCCATGCCGGAGATGCTGGTCAGCGTCACAGCCGGATTGAAGGGCAGCGCGGATCTGGCGGTGGCCAATGTGCTCGGCAGCAACCTGTTCAATATTCTCGTTGTGCTGGGTGTCGCGGCGATGATCTACCCGCTGCGTGTGCAGAGTTCAACCGTTGTGTCTGAAATTCCCTTTTCACTGAGCGCGGCCATCCTGCTGGGCTTCCTGGCGAATGCTGCGCTGTTCGCCAGCAAGCCGGAACTGAGCATCAGCCGCCTCGATGGCGGCATTCTGTTGCTGTTCTTCCTGCTTTTCATGCTCTATATTTTTGCGATCTCCAGCGCGGGCGATGCCGATGAGTCGCCGGCAGTCGCGACGCGGGCGGTTTCGCAGTCCGTCGCGTTCATTGTTGCCGGTATCGCCGGGCTTTATCTCGGCGGTGAATGGGCGGTACAGGGCGCCGTTGCGCTCGCCCGGGACTGGGGCGTTGACGATGCCCTGATCGGCTTGACCATTATTGCGATCGGTACCTCGCTGCCCGAACTGATGGCGTCTGCAATGGCGGCCTACCGCCGCGAGGCGGATATCGCCGTGGGCAATGTGGTGGGTTCCAATATCTTCAATATCCTCTGGATTCTGGGTGTGACCGCCAGTATCCAGAAGCTGCCGTTCGATGCGATCAGCAATGTCGATATCATTATGGTCATTGTCGCGACCATGCTGATTCTGCTGGCGGTCGTGAGCAGCCGCGCGGCGACCATTTCGCGCGCCTGGGGCGCCGTGTTTGTCTGCGTATACATCGCCTATATGGTCTATGTGATACAGCGCAGTTGAGGTAAGCCGCTCGCAAAAGTCGGTATATTTCACAGATCGGCCAAATTGTGTGCAATCGCGATTGGCAGGCGTTGTCAGTGCAATTTGCCGGCTATATGATGCCGCGCATCGGGGCGATGTCGCCAGCCAGGCGCTCTCCAGTAGGGCAAGCCAGTCCACCAGAGGGGACACCAGATCATGGAAGCGTTCATGTCGGCAGACGCCTGGGTTACCCTGCTGGTCGTGCTTTCCAGTCTCGGCCTGCTGGTCAGCAATCGTTTTCCCCCTGAGATTATACTGGTCGCCGCGCTGACGACGCTGTTGCTGGCCGGTGTGCTGGACACCAGCCAGGCGCTGGCGGGCTTCGCCAACCCCGGCCTTGTCACGGTCGCCGTGCTGTACGTGGTGGTGGCGGGGCTGGTCGACACCGGCGCAGTGCAGGCGTTCGGTGCGCGTTTGTTGGGCCGGCCGCGGGGCATCGTCGGCGCGCAGTCGCGATTGATGCTGCCGGTGATGGGCCTGAGTGCGTTCCTCAATAACACCCCCGTGGTCGCAATGCTGGTGCCGGTGGTGGAGGAGTGGTGCCGGCGCCATCAGCTGTCGGTGTCCAAGCTGATGTTGCCGTTGAGTTATGCGGCAATCCTCGGCGGTTGCTGCACATTGATCGGTACCAGCACCAACCTGATTATTCACGGGCTGGTGCTGGAGAACACCACCCTGGGCCCGATGGGCTTCTTCGAGATCGCCGCAGTCGGAGCGCCGGTGGCGCTGCTCGGCTTTCTCTACCTGATCACTACGCAACGCTGGCTGCTGCCAGAGCGGATTCCACCGCTGCTGCAGGGTGACAGCGTGCGCGAGTACACGATCGAGTTCATGGTCAGCAGCGACAGCCCGTTTATCGGCAAGAGTATCGAGCGCGCGGGACTGCGTCACCTGCCGGGCGTATTCCTGTCCGGCATCTGGCGCAACGACAGGGTTATCGTCGCGGTGTCACCCGCCGAGGTGCTGCTCGCCGGCGACCGTCTGGTCTTTGTCGGCGCGGTCAATTCCGTGGTGGACCTGGTGCGGCAGCCCGGACTGGTGCCCGCCTCGGAAAACCTGTTTGACCTCGCCACGCCGCGCAGCAACAGGCAACTGATAGAAGTGGTGATCTCGGCGACCTGCCCGCTGGTCGGCCACACCATTCGCGATGCCAGGTTCCGCTCGCAATACGATGCCGTGGTGATAGCGGTAGCGCGCAACGGCGAGCGCATCGAGGGCCGGATCGGCGATATCGTGCTGCACACCGGCGACACCCTGCTGTTGGAGGCCCGCCCGTCCTTCGTACAACAGCAGCAGCACAACCGTGACTTCCTGCTGGTACACCCGCTGCAGGGAGAGGCGGTGCCGCGCCACGACCGCGCCTGGCTCTCTACCTGCATTCTGTTGGCGATGGTTGCGCTGGCCACCGGCGGCTGGTTGTCGATGTTGGAGGCGGCCCTGCTCGCCGGTGGCGCGATGCTTGTCACGCGCTGCACCAGCGCGGTGTCAGCGCGCGCCAGTATCGACTGGTCGGTGCTGGTTATGATCGGCGCGTCGCTGGGGCTGGGCAGCGCACTGGAGGTCAGCGGTGCTGCGAGCGCAATTGCCAGCGCCGGGCTGTCGCTGGTGGGCGAGAATCCCTGGCTGGTACTGCTGGTGATCTACGCTCTCACCACACTGCTGACGGAAGTCATCACCAACAATGCGGCAGCGGTGCTGATGTTCCCGATCGCCCAGTCCACGGCATCCTCGCTCGATGTATCTTTCTGGCCGTTTATTGTCTGCCTGATGATGGCCGCCTCCGCCAGCTTCGCCACACCGATAGGTTACCAGACCAATCTGATGGTCTACGGGCCAGGCGGCTACCGCTTTACTGATTACCTGCGTATCGGAGTGCCCCTGAACATCCTGTTGGGCCTGGTCACTGTGCTCCTGGCGCCGCTGATCTGGCCGTTCCACTAGGGCTTAGTGCCAGTGTGCGCGGTGAAGCCATGGACGCGCGCATTTTCGACCGGGAAGCGGTAGGATAGCGACGGATTTCAACGATAACTGACCGAGGGCGTCGCAATGGCCGATACCGCACTACAACTCCGTTCCACCGTGAAGGACGACAATACCCTGGAGCTGACGCTGGTCGATGTCCCGATTCCGCAACCCGGCCCCGATGAGGTGCTGGTGCGGGTCGAGGCGACCCCGCTGAACCCCTCAGACCTCGCGCTGCTGTTCGGCCCCGCAGACCTGAGCACGATCAGGGTGTCCGGAACGACGGATCGCCCGGTGGTGACCGCGGATATTCCGGCCGGCATGATGAAGCTGGTGTCCGCGCGTATCGGGCAGTCGATGCCGGTCGGTAACGAGGGTTGCGGCACGGTGGTCGCCGCCGGAGATTCCGATGTCGCCCAGGCGTTGCTCGGCAAACGGGTGGGTATTATCGGCGGTGCGATGTACGGCCAGTACCGCTGTGTCAACGCCTTCATGTGCCTGGAACTGCAGGAGGGCACCACGGCCGCAGAAGGCGCGTCCTGTTTCGTCAACCCGCTCACGGCGCTGGCCATGGTAGAGACCATGCGGCGGGAGAATCACAGCGCACTGGTGCACACTGCGGCCGCATCCAATCTCGGGCAGATGTTGAACCGCATCTGTATCAATGAGGGCATCGCGCTGGTCAATATCGTGCGCAAGGTGGAGCAGGAAGCGGTGCTGCGGGAACTGGGTGCCAAATACGTCATCAATTCCAGCAGCGACAGCTTTTACGACGACCTCACGGATGCACTCGCTGAGACCGGCGCGACGCTGGCGTTTGACGCCACCGGTGGCGGCAAACTCGCCAGCCAGATTTTCAGCTGCATGGAGGCCGCGGCGCTGCGCGATATGACCGGCTACAACGGTTATGGCAGCGACGTGTTCAAGCAGGTGTACATTTACGGTGGGCTCGATCGCAGCCCGACCATACTGAACCGCAATTTCGGTTTCAGCTGGAGTTTGTCCGGCTTCCTGCTGACGCCGTTCCTGCAGAAAGTGGGGATGGAGAAAAGTATGGAAATGCGCGCCAGGGTGGCGGCAGAAATCAAAACCACCTTCGCCAGTCACTACACGCGCGAGGTCTCGCTGGCCGAAGCGCTGTCACCGGAGGCCATCGCCGTATACGGCAAGCAGGCCACCGGCGAGAAGTACCTGATCACGCCACAGGCGTGATGGCCGCCTAGCGGGGGATTTCCAGCGACCAGGGATTGAACCCGGCGCAGCCCAACGCGTTGTACTCCTTCCTGTTCCACACATCCGCACCGGAATTGGCGAGCAGGAAGAGTTGCACATACAGGGCGCAGCGCGTGCGCAGATCCGGAATATCGGGGTCCTCCGCCACACGCTGTTTGAGCATTGCGACGGTCATTGGCTCCCTCACCATATGCGGCCCGCCATCGGCGGCCGTGTCCAGCACCATCAGGTTGGGGCCGGGGCTGCTCCAGGGCCGCCACAGCGGCAGTGCGCCGCTGCGCCCGCGTCCCGGTGCGCCATTGCGGGCGAACTCAGACCAGTAGCTGCGCATCTGGGCCCCCAGCAGGTCTCGCCCCGGGATATTGTCACTGTTGTACAGGCCCGGCACCGAGATGCCCTGGTCAAAGTCATTGAAGATATAGGCGACTTCAAGGCCGTGCGCGGCGCCCAGCAATTCGCTGTAGTCCACCAGCAGGTTGTTGCCACCCTCATCCCAGTCCCAGCGGTAGGCGAACACCGGCTGCGTACTGTTGGCGGCGATGATGTCGGCGGTCGTATCCACCGCCAGTGCTTTCCAGTTGTCGCTGAGATACGCCGCGAGCGAGTGATAGGCCTGCGGATCCCTGATCTGGGGGATGAAGCCCAGCTTGCGTTCGACAAACGCCGGGCTCTGGGCCAGGAACAGTTTCATCTCGTCGCGATTGCTGCCGGTGATCAGCGGTACACTGTTGTAGCGTTGCGGGTCGCTGAACACCCTGTACAGCGTCTCCCTCGGGAGTACGGTGCCATCGCGGAAACTCTGGGGCGCCGCATACATACCGGCACTGCCACTGACGCCTTCAAGAACCTGCTCGGCGCTGCGCGAGTACATGAAGGTGCGCACATCAGCGTTGGACATCAACAGTTGTGCGGCCCTGGCGGCATCGCTGTCGGTAGCACGCCCGGCATTTTGTAATTGCAGCGACAACCACTCGCGGGAACTCAGTGCCATGCCGGGATTTGGCTGGTCCCGAAAGTTCTCGGCCCGCCACCGTGGCGTCGTGCCCACCGAGCCGCTCTGTGCGATAGCGCGGTGAAACAGCCCCCTGGCCAGCGGTGAAGCCATTAGCCCGTACACATTGCGACCGCCGGCTGACTCGCCGAAAATCGTGACGTTGTCCGGGTCTCCGCCGAAGTTGGCGATATTGTCCTGCACCCATTGCAGTGCGGCGATCATATCCAGATTGGCGTAGTTACCGCTGGCGTCGAGTGCGTCGCGGCCCTTGCCGCGCAGCGCCGGGTGGCTCATCCAGCCGAAAAATCCCAGCCGGTAATTGATAGTGACCACAACCACCTGTTCACCGGCGGCCAACTTGTTGCCGGGGTAGGTATTGGCGGTGCCGATCGTGTTGCCGCCGCCGTGTATCCAGAACATCACGGGCAGCTTTCCCGCGTCCGGGCTGCTGTGCGCACGGGGCGTCCAGATGTTGAGGTAGAGGCAGTCCTCGCTGCCGACAACGGCGCCGCTGTCGTCGGGCAGGCCGTCGAGCGGGCCCGGCAGCTGCACACAGGGTTCGCGGAACGCGACGGTCTCGCGCACGGCTTCCCAGGGGGTGACCGCTTGCGGCGCGCGCCAGCGCAGTTCACCCACCGGCGGTGCCGCGAATGGAATGCCCAGCCAGGCAAAGGTATTGTCGGCATCGACAGCCCCGACTACCGGGCCTGCGCTGGTGGCGCGCTGGGTAAGCGGGTCAGCGGTGCGCACCACCGGGTCGCCTGCCGGTGATAGCCAGAGATAGGCAACGAGTACTGCCGCCGCAACCACTGCCAGAATAGCGATGCCTTTGCTCACGGTCGTATTCCTGTTGCCGGGTGCTGTGCCGCGCTAGGGATTACCCGGCCAGTCATCCGTGGGGATAAAAGGGTAGAATGCGAGACGGATGCCCTCATCGATATTGCTCTCATTCTCCAGGATATTGCGCCGGCGGATGTAGCGGCCCGATGAGGAGCGACTGTCGATCGCCTCGGTGGCATCAAGCCCGCCGCGGCTTGAGAACACCGGTTGCAGTTCCATGTTGTAGATGCTGACCTGCAGGGAGGCTACAGCCGCGAGCATATTCCAGTCAAACTCTGTGCTGACGCCGTCGCCGGGCCCCTGCATGGTCGGTGTGCGAGTGACGCCATCCCAGCGCGCCACGTGCTTGAGGCCGCCGCTGAAGGCCACTTCAAACTCCACCAGATCCGTGAATATGATGGCATCCAGCTCCGCGGCCTCGCTCATTTCATCGCGTACCTGGTGCATGATCAGGGCGAAGGTTTTACGATTCACTTTGCCGGTGGTCGGGTCCACCGGGTTGCCGTAGGCGCGTTCCGCGATATTCCAGTACTGTTCGAACTGGCGCTGAGGCAATACCTTGAAGCCGTTTTCCTTCAGGTAGCTGGCTATCCGGCCGTCGATGCGGGGTGCCTCTTTGTCGAGATAATTACGCGATGGGCCGCCGAGATTAACATGGGCGATCACTACGGTTTTTATCGGGTGCGCATCCAGTGCGGCCTGGTCGATCTGGTAGGGGAAGGTGGTGGCGTTGTAGGTGGGTGTACCACTACAGGCCAGCAGAGTGGCAGCCAGAGCGAGGAGGAGAGCGAGTTGACACTGGGATTTAAAGCGGCGCATGCGGGGTTCCAATCCTTTATAGTGCAGCACATGTTAGCAAAATCTGTCGGGGGACACAGCGGTAAATGACCACAGAGTTGTATGTCAGGCGTGCCGGGGAGGGCGAGGCAGTCATTTTACTGCACGGTTTATTCGGTGCCGGAGCGAATCTGGGCGGCGTGGCGCGCGCACTGCAGGCACAGTATACCGTGTACAGTGTCGATCTCCCCGGCCACGGTCGCTCAGCGTGGCTGGCCCGGCCGTCGCTGCCGGCGATGGCGGCGAGTGTGCTCGGCTGGATGGATGACCAGGGGATCGCGCAGGCACATTTCCTGGGACACTCTCTGGGGGGCAAGGTGGCGATGGAGTTGGCACTGCAGCGACCGCAGCGGGTGTTGTCACTGGCAGTGGCAGACATCGCCCCGGTTGTCTATGCGGGGCGTCACAGTGCCGTGTTTGCCGCGCTGGACGCCGTGGCCGCTACGCCCTGCCACAGCAGGGAGGAGGCGGCGGCCCGCATGGCTGCGCTGCTGGAAGAGGACGGCGTGATCCAGTTCCTCTTGAGCAGCCTTGAGCGCGACCAGCAGGGCGGCTATCGCTGGCGTTTTGATCTCGCGGGGCTGCGAGACGGGTACGCCGCCCTGCTGGATGCGCCCGCGTCCGGGCGCTGCTACCAGGGGCCGGTGCTGTTCATAAAGGGCGGTGCGTCTGACTATATCCAGGATCAGTACTGGCCGGCGATCCTGGCCCTTTTTCCCGCCGCCACCGCGAAGGTCATGCCCGGCTGTGGGCACTGGCTACACGCCGAGAAACCGGCACTATTTGCCAGCATCGTGTCGCGCTTCCTTGCCTCGGTCGAAACACGTAAGCTGGGCGCCATCGACAGCCTCAGAGACGAGAGATAGGGCGCCGTGTATTTTACGCTGGGAGACGTGGTCGCACTGTTTGCGCTCGGTGCGCTGTGCCTGCATGTGCTGGGTGCTGTGCGGGTGCGGGAGTTGGCAGTGCAGGCGGTGATGCGCGCCAGTGAGCGCGATGATTTCCAGTTGCTCGACCAGTCCGTGCATATCCAGCGTCTCTCGATGAGCCGCGACGACACCCGGCGCTGGCGAATCTGGCGGCAGTACCGCTTCGATTACAGCTATGACGGCGTCGAGCGCCGCCAGGGTTTTGTGATCATGCTGGGCAAGCAGTTACAGTCAGTGGTGGTGTCCGAGCGAGCGCCGACCCTGCACTAGCCCGGACGCCAGGCCTACTTCTTGATCTGCGACTCCAGCATATCCCCCACTTTCTGGCCGTAGGGGGGCAGGGTGCCGGCCAGCTTGGCCATGTCCAGGAAACCCTCGCGGTAGACACCGCGAGCGTGACTGAATGTGCGGAAGCCGTCGCGACCCCGGTAGTTGCCCATGCCGCTGTGCCCACTGCCGCCGAAGGGCAGGTCATCACAGGCCACGTGCAGCGCGATGGCGTTCACAGCCACGCCGCCAGAGTGCGTTTCCCTGATCACCTTGTCCTGCTCGGCCTTGTCCTTGCCGAAGAAATACAATGCCAGGGGGCGTTCGCGCGCGTTGATGAAGTCGAGCACATCCTGCAGGTTCTCATAGGTCTTGATGTTCAGGATTGCGCCGAATATCTCGTCCTGCATACAGGTCAGTTCATCCTCGGGACTGACTATCAGGTGCAGTGCGATCTTGTGTTCTTTCTTGCTGGAGAACTCTTCGCCCGGCGGGCACAGCGGTATCACACGAGCCCCTTTTTCCGATGCCTCCTCGATATAACCTTTTACGCGCTCGAAGTGGCGCTCGTTGATACAGGATACGAAATCAGGGTTGCCCTGTACCGTCGGGTACTGCTCGGCGATCACGGCCTTGCAGCGGTTGATAAAAGCTTCCAGCCGGTTCTGTGGCACAAAGCAGTAGTCCGGGCTGATGCACAACTGGCCGCCGTTCATGGCTTTGCCGCTGATAATTCGTTCCGCTGCCACATGGATATCGCAGTTCTCGCTGACAATCACCGGCGACTTGCCGCCCAGTTCCAGTGTCACCGGCACCATATTCTCCGCCGCTGCACGCATCACGAGACGGCCGATGCTGGTGGCACCGGTGAATATCAGGTGATCCAGCGGCAGCGCTGAAAACGCCGCCCCCACTTCCGGGCCACCGGTGATCACTGTGATCTCTGAAGGTTCAAAGTACTGTGCGAACAGGCTTTTCATCAGCTCGGCAGTGTTGGGCGTGAACTCGGAGGGCTTGATCATCGCCCGGTTGCCGGCACCGAGTACATCGGCCAGTGGGCTGAAAATCATGTTCACCGGCACATTCCAGGGCGTCATGATGCCGACTACGCCCTTCGGCTGGTAATGCACATGCGCTTTGGCGCCGAGGAAATTCATCGGCATGAAGGGGGTGCGCTTTTCCGGCTTCATCCACTTCTTCACGTTCTTTTTGACGAACTTGAGGCTGCCGACGGAGTTCATCACGTCCGTCATCAGCGTCACGTATTTGGAGCGGTTGCCAAAGTCCTGGTTGACCGCCTCGCAGATGGCTTCTTTATTGTCCACGAGCAGGGCGATACAGCGATCGATGCGATCGATACGTGTCGCGAGGGCAACGGGGCCCTCTGCGCGAAAGGCCCGGCGCTGGATGTCGAGCAACTGTTGCAGTTCGGTAGCGGCGGAGGTGTCTTTTACTGATGCATTCATGTCGGGTTCCTCGGTATGCGGTTACGCAGTGACGGCGGGTTTGGCGGTTTTGCGCTTTCTGGGCTTCGCTTGAGCGACTTTCGGCTCGGGCACGGTGATCTGGACGCCGGCGTCCTGTAACAGCATATCCGCACATTTCTCGGCAATCATGATAGTCGGCGCATTGGTGTTACCGGAGATGAGTGTCGGCATAATGGAGGCATCTGCCACACGCAGGCGCTGTACACCGCGGACACGCAGCCGCTCATCGACCACGGCCATATCGTCAGAACCCATTTTGCAGGTGCCTACGGGGTGATAGACGGATTCGGCACCGGAACGGATATAGTCCAGAACTTGTTCATCACTGTCCACCAGCGGCCCCGGCTTGATTTCCGTGCCGAGGTGCTTTTCCAGCGCCGGTGCGCGGAAGATCTCCCGCACCCGCTGCATGGCCTCGACCATGGCGTTGCGATCGTTTTCGGTATCGAGGTAGTTGGCGCGGATGGAGGGATGCACGGTGGGGTCCACACTGCGTATATGCACACTGCCGCGACTCTCCGGCCGCAGGAAGCACACCGTCGCGGTGGTGCCCTTGATGGGTTTCAGGTTGCCCTTGGCATCCGGTTGGCTGGCGGCGGGTGCGAAGTGGATCTGGGCGTCCGGCCGCGTTGATTTCTTGTTGATCCGGAAAAACACCCCGACCTGTGACGCCGGGTGTGTCAGCAGGCCACGGCCTTTGAGCAGGTACTTGAACAGGTTTTTGACCAACCCCAGTGGACGGGTCTCCTCGTAGAATGTCGGTACGCCGTGCAGCGCCTGCTGCACGTTGATGGTCAGGTGATCCTGCAGGTTCTCGCCCACGCCCGGCAGGTGGTGCTGTAAGGGGATGCCCAGTTTCTCCAGGTGTTCTTCATTGCCGATTCCCGACAACTCCAGCAACTGCGGGGTGTTGATGACGCCGCCGCAGAGTACCACTTCGCCTTTGGCATAGGCGCGAACGAGCTGCGTATCCTTGTCTTTCTTGCCAGTGACGCGGTACTCCACACCGACGGCAGCGCCGTCTTCGATCAGGATTTTCTCGCACAGTGCGCTGGTGACAATGGTGAGATTGGGGCGGCTTTGGCACGCTTTCAGGTAAGTCTGGGCAGTACTCTGGCGCCTCCCTTTGCGAATATTGGTCTGGTAATAGCCGGCGCCTTCCTGGCTGGCGCCGTTGAAGTCGTCGTTGAAGGGCAGGTCGCTCTGTATAGCCGCCTGTATATAGATGTCGGCGAGATCGAGTTTCTGTTCGTCGGCCACTTCCTCCACCCACAGCGGGCCGCCGTAGCCATGGTATTCGTTGGCACCCTCGGCTTTGTGTTCAGAGCGTTTGAAATACGGCAGTACATCGTCATAGGACCAGCCTTCATTTCCCAGGTCGGCCCAGTGATCGTAATCCTCGCGCTGTCCGCGAATATAGACCATGCCATTGATGCTGCTGGTGCCGCCGAGCACCTTGCCGCGCGGCCAGGAAATGCGACGGTGGTGCATATTGGGCTCGGGTTCCGTCTCGTAGCACCAGTTGGCCTTGGGGTTTTTCATCAGGAACGCAAAACCCAGCGGCATGTGGATGATCGGTGAGTTGTCCTTGCCCCCGGCCTCCAGCAGCAAAACCTTGCGGCTGGCTTCGCGGGAGAGTCGGTAGGCCAGCGCGCAGCCAGCGGAGCCGGCGCCGACAATAATGTAGTCGTAGCTATTTATGGATTCGGCCATGGGTCGCCACCTTCTTGTCTGTATTGGTGAGTGGGGTTCACGCCAACGGCAGTCGCTGTCGCGGCGGGCGTAAATAGACAAATGTACAAAAAATGATTATTGTTCAATATTATCAGGTGGTCAAGGTCGCGGTATCAACAATGCCCAGAAGGCAGTTCAATGCGCTGGACTACAGCGATCCGATGCTGGTTCGAATACTGGATGCCGGGGAGCAGTGTATTCGGCGTTTCGGTATCCGCCGCACTTCGATGGGAGAGATCGCGCGCGTGGGCAAGCTGTCACGCGGCTCTATCTACCGTTACTTCGGTACCAAGGAGGCGCTGGTTGAGGGCATCATCAGGCGGCAGCAGCAGGATTTTCTCAATCGCACGGAGGCGAAACTCGAGCAGGAGTCCAGTCTCGCCGATAAGGTGACACTGGCGATACTGGTCGGTCGCAAGGATATGCAGGAGGGGATGTTCGGCTCGCTGGCCGAGATCGAGCCTGAGACCCTGGCCATGATGTTCCTCGATCCCCGTTTCTACCGGCGCAGCCTGTCGTTCTGGCCCCAGCATATCCGCATGGCACAGGCCGCCGGTGAGATCGATGCCGAACTGGATGTGGACCTGGTGGCCGATATGGTGGTGCGTTTGGCAGCGTCGCTGGTCATGGTTCCCAGGATGGGGGTGCAACTGAAAACGCGTAAAGCGCTGCGGCAGTACCTGCAGCAGATGTTGAAGCTCGGTCCGGCTTGACGCAGTCCGGCGCCGCCCGGGGCGCTGTATTGCGCCCCGGGAAGGTGCGGCAACAGGAAGTCTGGTTGTGTATTCGAGAGTTTCTGTAACACTTGTTGGCCCCATCATTTTTCCACAGAATCTGTGGATAAGTCAGTGAGTAAATTGTTTAGCCAGCCCTCCAGGGCGGTGGTACAGCACTTTGTTACAGATTGGTTAAAAATCATACAAAAGCAATAAATATATATAAAACATATAGTTATGACAACTACCTGAGTAACTAAATGCAAAGAAAAAGCTAACTTCGCAAAAGCGTCATCTGCTCGGTGCGGTGTGCATAACATTTGTGGTAGTGCTACCTCAAGTAACTTTCGCAACTATTTTGGAAACAGTATGGGAACCGCTAAGCGCGAACGTTACCGCTGCAAAGCGTAAAAGTACGGGTTGCGTAGGCTATTGGAATTCGTCAAGTATTTTTCGGTGTGTTACCGATCTGTGACAAAGTTCCGCTCCCGGGTGCTGTCGCCGTCATAATGTGACCGCGCAGCTCAGTTGCCCCGGTAGATACAGCCGCTGGTGCAGGTCTCCCGGATCTCCACCTTGCTCAACTGCGGCACCTGCGGTTTCAGGTTGTCCCATATCCAGCGGGCAATATTCTCGCTGGTGGGATTCTCCAGGCCGGGAATGTCGTTCAGGTAGCGATGATCCAGTTGCTCGTACAGTGGTTTGAAACTCGCCTTCAGTTCCCCGAAGTCCATGACCCAGCCACTGGGCTCCGGCGCGTCGCCCTCGACGACCAGCCGCACATGAAACGAGTGCCCGTGCAGCCGTGCGCACTTGTGCCCCTCGGGGACGTTGGGCAGGCGATGGGCTGCTTCAAAGTGAAACTCTTTGTAGATTTCCATAAAAGGGGTGCCTGATGTTGTGCGGTGCTAATAACAGAATTGGCGGCGGTTGTCGCCATCAGCCTGGCGCTTTCGCGCAAGTTTGTGGCGTGGATTTTACTACTAAAATCAAAGGCTTTTAATATTTCTATTTTTTTTCGAAATTCGTCATAGAGGGATTGACCACCCATTCAGAATCTCTATAATGCGCGTTCTCGGTTTTTGGGGTGGTTAGCTCAGCTGGGAGAGCATCTGCCTTACAAGCAGAGGGTCGGCGGTTCGATCCCGTCAACCTCCATGTCTAAAATTTAAAGGTCTCGTGGTGTAGGGGTTAACATGTCTGCCTGTCACGCAGAAGATCGCGGGTTCGATTCCCGTCGAGACCGTTGCAACAAATTAAGGCCTGGTAGCTCAGTTGGTAGAGCACTTGATTGAAGCTCAAGGTGTCGGCAGTTCGATTCTGTCCCACCTTGATTGAAGCTCAAGGTGTCGGCAGTTCGATTCTGTCCCAGGCCACCATTTTTTAATAGCGGAGGGGTAGCGAAGTGGCTAAACGCGGCGGACTGTAAATCCGCTCCTTCGGGTTCGGCAGTTCGAATCTGCCCCCCTCCACCATTTTTTTAAAATAAGGGATTTTTTTATA
>JAGRIE010000025.1:46675-55596 GCA_020443425.1 Halioglobus sp. | reverse complement strand
CCTATGGCAAAGAGGACAATATCCTCTTCATCATCGAGGCCAAAGAGGGGGATATTTTCAGCCTGGAGCACCTCGCCACGGTGCAAAGCATCACAGAACAATCCTGGTTCGTCCCCAATTCCCGCCGCGTTGACTCACTGACCAATTATCTCTATCCCGTGGTGGATGGTGACGACATCCATATCGGCCCACTGATTGAGGATGCGACTGCACTGTCGGCCTCCCAGCTGGCCGAGCTTCGTCGGACCGCGCTCGCCCAGCAACCGCTGACAGGCAGGATCCTGTCGGATAACGGCAGTGTGACCGCGGTCAATATCAGCTTGAACCTGAACATGCCGGACACGGACAAGGCGCTCGCCATCGCTGAATCCGTACAGTACGCCCGCGACATCCAGCAGCAGGCTACCCTCGCCAACCCGGGGCTGAATATCTACCTGGCGGGGTGGGCGCTGACCGAGCAGACACTCGCCGAGGTTACGCAGGCCGACTCCGTGAGCCTGATGCCACTGATGTTCTGTATCGTGCTGGCGTTGTTGGCACTGCTGCTCCGCTCGATCGCCGCTTCCCTGTGTACCGTAATCGCCATTATCCTCAGCGTGATCGTGGGCATGGGCTACGCCGGATGGGCGGGCATCGGCATCAACAGCGTCAATGTCTCCGCGCCAACCATTATCATGACGCTGGCAATTGCTGATTGTGTACACGTGCTCAGTACCTTTCTGGCACAGCTGCGGCTCGGCAATGAAAAGCGCACGGCACTTGCCACCAGCCTGAATCACACCTTGTACCCGATACTACTCACCAGCTTGACTACAGCGCTGGGCTTTATCAGCATGAACTTCAGCGATTCACCTCCCTTTCGCGAACTGGGCAACATGTCCGCAGCAGGCGTGCTGGGTGCGCTGTGGGTAACGGTAACAGTACTCCCCAGCCTGATACTGGCGATGCCCTTCAAAGCCAGCGCGGGAACCGCAACCGGCTTGCCGATGGAGCGCGTATCCAGGCTTGTTACCGGTCATACTACAGCCATTTTCTGGGGCTCACTTGCCCTGATCGCGCTCGCCATCAGCTTCATACCCAAACTGCAGCTCAACGACGATCCGACCAGCTATTTTTCGTCCGACGTCGCCCTGAGCGAGGCTATTCGTGTCGTCGAAGAGAAGCTCTCCGGCAACCAGTCACTGCACTACTCTATCGATGCAGGGAAGCCACAAGGCGTATCCGACCCCGACTTCCTGGCATCCGTGGCACGGTTCTCCGATTGGCTGCGACAGCAACCAGAAGTCGTCAATGTGGAGGTCTTCACCGATACACTGAAGCGACTCAACCAGGTCTTGCACGAAGATAATCCAGACTGGCATCGCCTGCCCGACTCCACCGAAATGACATCCCAGTACATGCTGCTGTATGAGATTTCGATACCCTATGGCCTTGATGTCACCCACCAGGTCAGCGCAGACAAATCAGCGCTCAAGGTGGCCGTCGTAATGAAAAACCAGAAGTCGCAGGGACTGATCCGCTTTGAAGAGCGCGCGCGCCAGTGGATGCAGGATAATACCCCGGACATTGTGACACGCGGCGCGGGCCAATCGATCAGCTTTGCACACATTGGGATGCGCAATATTGAAAGCATGCTCAGCGGGTCGCTCTTTGCCATCGTAGTCATCTCCCTGTGTATGGTGTTGGCGTTTCGCTCGCTGAAGTTCGGCCTGATCAGCTTCCTGCCCAACCTGTTCCCGGCGCTGGTCATACTGGGTATATGGGGCGCACTGGTGAGCGAAATCAATATGGCCGCTTCTGTCGTATTCAGCCTGACCCTGGGCATAGTGGTCGATGACAGCACGCATTTCCTGGTCAAGTACAGAGAGGCCCGGTTGCAGCACAACCTGGGTGCAGCAGAGGCCGTGCACCGCACCCTGACCACCGTGGGCAGTGCACTGGTATCCACCTCAGTTGTGCTGGCGGCGGGTTTTCTGGTTCTTGTACACTCCGATTTTGCGGTAAATTCCACCTCGGGACTGCTGGTGGCACTGACTATCGCTGTGGCACTGATACTGGACCTCCTGTTCCTGCCCGCGCTGCTGATGAAAATTGATCGGTGGCTAATACCAAAACCCGGCTAGTATAGGACACCATGGACACGCACTATGAATAACACCCAAGTCTCGAACACTCCTGCCAACCACCCTGCGCTGGCGCGCAGCCTGGCACTTCTACTCCTGTGCTGCATCGCACTGCCCGGGGCCCCGATAGCGTTCGCAGAGCCTGAGGCGGAGAAAGGCCTGGCAATTGCTGTTGAGGCAGACCGTCGAGACACCGGGTTCGGGGACACCAGCGTCGATCTGACAATGCTGATCGCATCGTCCCCCGACAACATCATCACGCGGGAGATGCGGCAGATGGTGCTGGAGGTTGCCGGCGATGGAGACAAAAGTATCATGGTCTTCGACCGCCCCAGGGACTTGAAAGGCACCGCTATCCTGACATTTACCCACAAGACCGAGGCCGACGAGCAGTGGCTGTACCTGCCAGCATTGAAACGCGTCAAACGCATCTCCTCAGCCGACAAGTCGGGCCCCTTCATGGGCAGTGAATTTGCCTACGAGGACCTTTCTTCGCAGGAAGTCGAGAAGTACAGCTATAAGTACCTGCGCGACGAGACCATCAACGGCGAGCTGTGCTTTGTACTCGAGCGCATCCCCACCGATGCGAACTCCGGTTACACACGCCAGGTCACCTGGGTTGACCAGTCGGAGTATCGACAGCAGCGCGTCGATTACTACGATCGCAAAGGCGCCCTGCTGAAAACCATGATCGCTGTCGACTATGAGCAGTACCTGGATCACTACTGGCGCCCTGGAGAATTGATTATGACGAATCACCAGACTGGCAAGAGCACAACCCTGAAGTTCGGGAACTACCAGTTCAGGACAGGTTTGCAAGACTCAGACTTCACCCCAAGCGCTATTGCTCGCATACGCTAGCGCCATCACCGCCAGCAAGGAATGCCTGTGGTAAGGTCTTGTGCACTGCCCGTCGCGATTCTGCTATCTGCGCTACCTCTTGTGCAGCGCGCGATGGCGGATAATGCGCCTGCTGCCCCGAATACGACCTCATCGTCGACATCGCCGGCGCAGCCAGCACCGGTCATAGACTGGGGAGAGTGGTCCGGCTATATCAGCCTCGATGCTCGCCTGTTCCCAAAATCACCGGAGTTCCCGAATCAACAGGACCAGGATTTTTCGCTCGCAGTAAAGCCGGAGTATTACACGGACTGGGCAAACGGTGACCAACAGTTCGTATTCACGCCGTTTTTCCGCTATGACACAGCCGATGACCAGAGAACACATGCCGATATAAGAGAGTTGTACTGGCAAATCGAGCACGATCGCTGGGTGGGAAAAGTCGGGCTTGACGTTGTTTTCTGGGGGGTCACTGAATCCCAGCACCTGGTGGATATCATCAACCAGACAGATCTGGTGGAAAACATCGACGGCGAGGAGAAACTCGGCCAGCCGATGCTGAACCTCA
Source organism: Halioglobus sp. (assembly GCA_020443425.1). Taxonomy (GTDB): domain Bacteria; phylum Pseudomonadota; class Gammaproteobacteria; order Pseudomonadales; family Halieaceae; genus Marimicrobium. Next base: position 52,065 of record JAGRIE010000025.1, on the reverse strand, counting down.
ACTATCTGAGTGACCACGGCAACTGGCAGTTCTACGTCCTGCCGTACTTCAGGGAGCGGACGTTTCCCGGCAAACACGGCCGGCTGCGCACGGAGCCGGAGGTCGACACGCGCGACCCACAATACGAAGCGGGTTCCAAGGAACAGCACATCGACCTGGCACTGCGCTGGAGCCATCACATCGGCGACTGGGACCTCGGCCTGGCACATTTTGCCGGAACAGGCAGGGAGCCCTACCTGACCCCGGATGTCAGCTCCGGTGCAGTGAAACTACTGCCCGTCTATATCCAGATAGACCAGACCAGCCTTGATGCACAGGCCACAAAGGGCGCCTGGCTGTGGAAACTGGAAGCCATCTACAACTGGAATACGCTGCGGGATTACTACGCCTACGTCGGCGGCTTCGAGCGCACCAGTTTTGGTGTGGCCGACACCAATGCCGATCTGGGGTTACTGCTGGAATACCACTACGACGAGCGCGGCGATGAAGCAACCAATGGCCTGCAAAGCGATATCTATCTCGGGGTTCGCCTCACAGCCAATGACTTGCCGGGCACCATGGCATTGGCAGGCGTGATCTACGACACCGATACGCAGACAGTGTTCGGCAATATCGAAGCCTCACGCCGACTCGGTGAGAACTGGGTACTGGCACTGGAACTGAGATTCACCACCAATACCGACGACAAGGACAACCTGTATTTCTTCAGGTCCGACGACTATCTGGGTATTGAACTCACGCGGTATTTCTAGCCCGCATCCGACGGACCGGGATGCCTAGATGACCCGCCACCTCACACCGGGCGATCACAAGACAAAAAAAAGCCGCACGTTAAGGTGCGGCTTTTTTGCTATGGGCTGGCGCTGCCAGCCCCGTGTCGATCTCAGGCTACTTCTTGTTGCGTCGTGTTGCACGTGCACCCAGCAGCAGGCCTGTTCCCATCAGGAGCAGCGAGCTTGGTACAGGTACTACACGGAACAGGTCGGTAGACGTCGTGGTGTTGAACGCCAGCGTGTAACCGTCTCCGGAGGTCAAGCCGGAGATGTCGATCTTGTAGCTACCACTTCCTGCCACGATGTTGGCTGCGCCAGCACTGGACGAGGTGTTGTTAAGTGACAGCGCAGACTCGGTTGCAGTACAGGTCAGGCCTGCGGCACAGGTCGTTACGGTGTTGGTACCGGTCGGTGCCCAGGAAGCCAGCGTCAAGCCGTCTTTCTGCAGCAGCAAGGTCGCACCGGATGCCGCTTGCGCAATACCCAGATCGCCACCGTTTACCTCGGTGTGGACATTGATATCGGCGTCAAACGAAACGCTCAGCACACCGGCCGGGCCTACTTCGAAAGTCAGGGCCAGGTTGGTGTTGGAGCCAACGTTGGTGTTTGACTGCGCACTGTAGCCAGTGTCGATGTTGCTCTCGGAGATCGACGTCACGTGGGTCGTCGGGTCACCCGTCAGCGTTGCAGACACCACCTCTGCCTCGGCGTTGGAGTAATCACCCACCATACCGAAAATAGTGTAATCGCCCTCGCCTCGAACACCGGCACTGGCGGGAGGCGCGTTCTGTACCTTGCCGCTCAGCGTGGGGCTGGGGCCCGAGCAGGAGGAGAAAACACCGAAACTGCCGGCACAGTTGGCCGCGCCGTTGGTGGCATCCTCAACGCTGTTGAGAATCGCGTCCTGGTTGGCGCTGAATGTGTAGAGACCGGCACCACCGCTTGTTGCGTTGAATGACACTGCCAGATTATCGACATTCAGGTAGCTCAAGCCATACACGTCGGCAGACGCCTGACTTGCCATGCCAACCCCCAGTGCAGCGCTGAATGCAACTGCCATCTTCCTTTTACTGAATTTCATGTAGAACTCCTACCTTAATGTTGACCCATCTATTGTCTGACCAGCGTCCAGCAAGCTGTTTTAACGGTTTGCTGTGATCTATAAAGCAAACGCTGTGCCAAAAAAATAAATCCTTTTAAAAACAGCCACTTAAATATTTTGCTTGTGTTTTCTTTGGAGCAAAAGCGCTGACTTGTAAAAAAAGCTGACACTCGCCTTTTCGCAACAGACACCGACACCGAATGATAACTCCCAGCCATCGCAAAAAAACAGGAACCAGTTCTCAGTTTCATCGCTTTTGTCCAGATATTCGCCACGCACGACCTGATTATAGCAGATCATACTTATAACACTACTCGCCCCTGCCCGCCGAGGATAGCAGCTCTTGCGCTTTCGCCACTAAACCCTCACGATCACTGCCCTCTACCACCAGTTCCAGATACGGCCTGGCGGCGTCAGGCTGGTCGATATCGAGCAACAGCTCAGCCAGGTCCAGCTTCAATTGCATATCGTCCGGATAAAGGGCAACGGCCTTGCGCAAGGTCTGCTCACCCTGCTTCTCCTCACCGTTGGCGACCAGCACCGTGGCGAGCGTGGAGAGCATGTAGGGGTCTTCCGGGACCAGCGCGACACCGCGTCGGGCGTATTCCAGCGCCTGCTTCGGCTCGCGGTCGCGCAGCAGCCAGGCGAGGTTGTTCAGCGCCACGACCGACTGCGGGTCGACGCCGAGCAGCCGCCGGTACACACCAATCGCCTTGTCCTCCTCATTACGCGCGAGATAGCTCTGGCCCAGCACCAGCATCAGGCTGGAACTGCGCGAGAAATTTTCAGAGCCGGCCTCCAGCAGAGTCAGTGCATCATCTGCCCGCCCCTGGCTGTTGATCGCCGTGAACAACAGCATCACTGTCTCCGGCGTGGGCTGCAGGGACAACGACTTCTGCAGGGCCTGTTCCGCGGCCGCGAAATCCCCCGCGCTGGCATTCAACCAACCCTCGGTGTACAGCACATCAGCCCGCTCTTCCTTGAGTCCGGATTGCAACGCCTCCATCTCTGCAAAGGCGGCATCGGCCTCTCCCGATTCGGCCAGGACGCGTATAATGGCCAATCTCGCGGGCAGGTAGGTCGGCTTCAGTTCGCGGGCGGCCTCCAGGTGCTGCAGCGCGCGCTCCCTGTCGCCGCTTCTGGCGAGTGCATCGCCGTAATAAAAGTTGGCCAGCACTGAGTCAGGGGTCAACTCCACCCATTTTTCCCAGACCTTGGCCGCACCTTCCATATTGCCCAGGTTGGCCAGGGATTTACCCCGCAGTTCCATCATGGCTGGCTGCGACCGAATCTCGGTATCGCTGAGACTCTCAGTTCGCACCGACACCTGCTCGTACTGACCGTTATCGAAATACAAGCGAATCAAACGCGCCCGCACTTCCAGGTTCCCGGGGTCGCGGTCGAGCAGTTCGATCAACAGCTTCTCCCCCTCCTTGAAGTCCTTGGTGGCGACTATCAGTTCAGACTGGACACCGATGGCCTCCAAATCACCGGGATGTTCCTGTAAATAGGCGGACAGCAACTCCTCTGCCCGCGCCTCCTCACCCGTTCGCAGGTATATCTTCGCCAGTGTCTTGACGGCGGAGGGGTCCATAGGGTCAATGGCCAGTGACTGCTCCAGGAACACCTTACCCCGGCGCCAATCCCCACCGTACAGGTAAATAGCGGCCAGCATATTGAGCGGCTCCACCCGGTCGGGATACTGCTGCTGCAGGTTCTCGGCAATAGTCACGGCCTCCTTTAGCTGCCCCTGTTCCAGTGCCGCGCCCGCCGAGATGAGCACCTTGACGAAATCACCCTCCGGCACCTGCTTTTCGGCGGCAGCGATAATCTCTTCAACGAAGTCCCCCCGCATGGTCTTGGCAAGACTCAGCATACTCTGCACCGACATATTCTCCGGCGACAGCTGGGCCAGGCGCTGCAGGTACTCGATCGCCTCATCGCCCTCGCCCTCCATCAGGGCGATGGAGCCGAGCATGCCAAGCGCCATGGTATCGTCTTCCTGCTGCTCCAGCAGCTTGCCCAGAGTCTCCTTGGCCGCACCGAGATCCTGCTGCTGGATGTTCAGCGAGGCAAACATGCGGGCGATTTCGACGGAATTGGGGATGGCGTAATAGAGCTGGTTCGCAATCATCTGGGCCTGTTCCAGCTTGCCCTCCGCCATGTAACTGGCGACCAGGTACAGTTTCGCGAGCGGATCCTCGGGATTACCCGCTACGGCAACCTCCAGCACCTGCGAGGCAGTTGGGTAATTTTCCAGCTGAAACTCGATATACCCGCGCACAAAATTGACATACGGGTGATCCTTGTACCCCCCCTCGTACAGGCGTTCTATATCACTCCTGGCGGCATCAAAATCCTCCAGCTGCGCTGCGATCAGCGCCCGCCGGGCGAGCAGCAGTGACTCGTAACTGCGATTGGCCACCGCGTTGTCATAGGCCTCGCGTGCGCCCTCCAGATCCCCGTCAGCCGCCAGCAGGTCACCCATCAGCGCCCAGGCTTCCGCCGATTTGGAGTCGATTTCAAGGGCCTGTCCCACCAGCGTCTCAGCGGTATCGCGGCGACCGACCTGCGCCTCGTAGCTGGCCTTGGCCAGCACGGCAATCACCGACGCGTCATTGAGCTTGAGCGCCTTCGCGATCTCTGCATCTGCCAGCCTGAACTGCTGCTTCTGGATCAACGCGTGTGCGCGATAGGCGTGTATGTCCGCGAGCTGTTCCGGCGTCAATTTTTTCGGGAGCTTGTCCGATTTGGCCAGCAGGCGGTCAAAATCACCCTGCAGGTACAAAGCCTGTAACTGCAGGAGCACCACCTCCCGCGACAACATCCCCAGCTCTTCAGCGCGCCTGGCCTCCTTCTCGGCCGTCGCTCCCTCGCCTTTTGCCAGCGCAACATTCGCCAGCTCGTAGCGAACCTGGGGGTTGTTGGGATCCTTGCTGGCGGCATTTTTCAGTTCGATGCTGGCCGCGTCAAATTCACCTGCCACCATATAATCGCGGGCTTTGGCAATATGCTCCTGTGGCGTCAGGTCCCTGGCGCAGGAGGCCACCAGAATCAGGGCGCCGACCGCCAAACACTTTATAACTTGCCTGTTCATAAGATTGCTCATTCCGTTTCGTAAGTTGTCTGTCATGCGCCTGCTTCCGTCAGGCGCCACTGGCTGCGTCGGGAGATGTCTCACCGGCAGCGCTGCCCAGGCGGCGCGCCGGCACACCTCCCCAGTGCTCCCCTGCCGCTATTTGCGTGCCTTTCTTCACCACCGCGCCAGCGGAGACGATGGCACCATCACCCACTGTGACGCCGGACATGATAATGGCATGGGCGCCGACCGTCACATTGTTGCCCAGCACGATGCGATCAAGCGCAAAATGATGCCCCTCTATCGCGTGGGAATACAGGGTCGCAGCGTGACCGATTATCGTGTTGTCGCCGATTTCGGTGAGTGGCGGATCCAGGATCGTACCCGGACTGAAACTGTTCGCGCCAATTTTCGTGCCCAGGGCCGCGTACACCAT
>JAGRIE010000025.1:0-46577 GCA_020443425.1 Halioglobus sp. | reverse complement strand
TAGTCTTCAGCGGGACAGGCAGTATCTCCGTGCGTATCAGGGTATTGAATAGCATCAGGTAAAACAGGATGTTGACCTGGGCGGCAAACTCGGCGCGCGAGCCGGGCTCGATATAGCCCTCCTGCAGAGGGAAGCTGCGCAGAAAGAGCCGGTAGATTACGAACGCCCACAGATACACGAATGCTATCAACAGCATGACATAGACGACGCCGTAGAAGTCTCCCAGCCACGCCCTGTCGGTGACAAAACTGGCAGACGCCAGCGCCAGCATTACCACCAGCGTGAGCAGTAGAGTGAAGAAGCCGATCTGCCCTGTTGTGATCTTACGCATGGTACGCCCCCCTGGGTGTTCGCACACAAAGTGTAGACTGTATATCTATCTTATTGATTAATCGACATTTTCCAATTTCCGCTAACGGCTGGCAAGCGCCTGCTGCCAGAACAGGGGCCAGCACCCCGACTGCAGGGCCCACTGCATGGTAGCGATTGCCGTTAATTGCCGAGCCCCGCTGCACCGCAATAGTCGCGGATTATGCCTGCGAATCTCTCGCGGGCGCTGTAGGCCGCCAGGCGCGCTGCGAGCCGGGCCGCAGCGTCACGACAGGAGGCGTCGCGCAATACGGCGCCGATGGCGGTCACCAGGGCAGCAGAGTTGCAGGTTCCCGCTCTCAGTACGCGCCCTGCCCCGGCTTTTACAATAGCGGTCATATTCAGGTACTGATCGAGATTATTCGCGACACCAATCACCGGAACACCCTGTGCCAGGGCCTGGTGGGTACCCGGACTGCCGCCATTGCATATCACCAGGCTGGCCATTTTTACCACCTCCTCGCCGGGCAGATAGGCTGCCATGTACACATTGGCAGGGGCCTGCTGCGGCAGCGGAGTGCCCGCGCTGGACACCAGTGCAGTGACATTGAGCTCACCCAGCGCGGCAATCAGCTCGGGCAGCAGACCGGCATTGCCGGAGCTGCCCAGTGTCACATAGACGATGGGCAGCTCCCGCGGGAAGTGCGGCCACCATGCCGGCCGCGGGTCTTTCGGCGACCACACCACGGGGCCGATAAAACGGTGCTGCGACGGCAGGTGTTGCATGTCGAACAACTCCGGTATATCCGCGTACAACGTGACATTGGCGTAGGTGTATACACGCCTCAGGTTGAAACCCAGACTGGGCAGGCCATGCCGGCGTCGCAGCCGGTGCATGGGCAGGCAGTGCAGCGCGAATGCGAAGGGACGGCCGAGCGAGAACAGCCACTGCCCGAGAGTCACGCCAAGCGCCCTCGTCAACGGCAGTTCCGGCACGGTGTAGTGCTGCCGGCAGTACGGCGACCAGTAGGCATTGCTGAGAGCAATATAAGGCACCCCTGCGAGCTCTGCACTCACCGCCAGCGACAGGCGGAAATCACCGACGATGATATCCGGCTGTATCCCGGCGATAAGCCTCAGGTCCTCCGCGACATAGGCTTCCAGCGTCGGCAGGTCATACACGGGCCTACCGGCCGCCAGCGCGGCCAGGAACTGTGCCGGCTCGATAGAGTGAATGTCATGCTCTGCCAGCGCGAGAGGCCCCAGCAAATCGCGGTAGCGCGGATGATGCGCGAGATGTACCTCGAACTCCTGGGGATCCAGCGCCTGCGCCAGCGTCACCGGGCGCGCCACATGGGCCAGCGTCACCGCCTCGGCAACAAAGAGAACTCGTATCCTGCGCGACCGCGGCGTGGACCCGGCCATGCGCTATTGGCTGGACGCATCGGTGAGCAGCGACTCCAGAGGCGGTCGCACCGAACGGGACCGCGGCGCGGGCCCAAAACCCACCCGTCCCATGTAAAGCCGCTGCAACGGTTGCACTGATGGTCCCACCAGGGCGCTCAGGTCAGCAGCCAGTTTTTCGGCCAGTGCCTGCTCCGCTGCGACCGCGGTGAATGTGCGCGATTGGGCGATGTAGCGGGAGAAAATAACCGGTGTCATCTCCGGCTGGAACTGCAGCCCCAAGCGCGTGGCGTGCAACCAGAAGCGCTGCACCGCGCGCCCGCCTGCGAGGTAATCCTCCACCGTCAGCAGGGGCTTGTCGGCGACAATGACAAAATGGGCGGCACACCCCAATGCGGTGCGCACATCCATCTGCAGGCGCGGCAGCCAGGTGCCGGCAAAAAAACGGTTCAGGAAGCGCACACGCCGCCAGCTCTGCAGGGCCCAGCGCATAATCTTGCGTGTCGGCGCATCCAGGCCCAGTGCGCCTTCGGGAAGGTGGTGCTCGCTGAACTGCACGCCCCATTCAATATTCTGCCGGTGGACCTCGTATGCCTCCGGGGTGGAAAGCCGAATATGGGCGTTATGGAACAGCAGTTTAGCCGCCTGTCTGCGCCCGGCAGCACCATCGATCCAGCGCACGCTGTAGCCCTCACCCACCGCCTGCTCCAGCGCCTGGCGCTGGTGATCGGACAGCGCCCGGGTACTGAAGGGCAGGCGCTGTGTCACCCTGGACGTGACAAATGGCAGCAGCGCATCGGCGGACACCGCCTCGTCGTCGATCAGCCTGACATCAATGAGCGGCGCCTCCTCGGGGGAATCCGGTCGCAGCGAGGTCTCCACCCTCATACCCTCAGCGGAGGCGGCGATGTGCAGCGTCTCCAGCAACGCACCCAGTGCAATCTGGCTTGAGGTGCCGTCGAGATCGTAGACGCACCAGTCGCGCGTATCCCGGCCGTGAATGACCACATGGTGATCATCGACAATTTGGAACCGCCACGGCTGGTCATTGTCGCCACTGGGCGCCCAGCGGGCGAGATCCAGAATCCGCTCGACCGGGCGCGCCCTGGGAGTCGCGTCCTGGCCAGCCGAGGGTAACTTGCGGGCGTTCAGGCGCTTGCGTGCAATCCTGAGGCCGATCTGCTGTATCGGGTTGGCGTTACCCCAGGGGCGCCAGGTAGTCACCAGCCGGTTGCGGTAGGCGTCAAAATGGATGCCGCGTGGCGCCGCGGGCACGCCGCCGCGGGCGAGCAGTATTTTGAGCGCATAAGTGCCCGCGAACCCCGCGCAGAGCTCGCACGCCATCGGGGTTGACGGCGCCTTGCCCGCCTCAAAATCCACCCTGGTGTCGTCGGCCAGATACGCCAACTGCTGCGGGTTCGGTGCCAGGCCCAGCATAAAGCGAAGCGCCTGCTCCTCTCGGGAGCGACCTTCGAGCAGGAAATACTCCTCAAAACTCATCTGCCCCGGAAAGAAACAGAGCACGGCCGCGCCCATACCCAGTGGCGCGGCGGTAATAGCGGGGATGCCCTTGTCGTAACAGGCGGCGAAGACCGCCCGACGGATATCAAGCGCGAAGAAATCCAGGGAATCGACGTACAGATCGACCCCCTCGAGAAAGGTGTCGAGATTGTCGACATCGACACCGGCCGGGAACTGTGCAATACCGAGCCCCGGGTTGATCCCCCGGGCCAGTTCCACCATCACCTCGAGTTTATTGCGCCCCAGGTGGGGGGTGCTGGCACCGGCCTGGCGGTTGAAGTTGGCGAGCTCAAACTGGTCGTAGTCTGCGAGATTGAAGTGGCCGATGCCGAGCCGTGTCAGCGTCAGCAGGTGGCTGCCCCCGACCCCGCCCATTCCCGCGATCGCGATGCGCTTGTTGCGCAGTATTTCCTGCTCTGTTTCGGTCACCCAGCCCAGGTTACGGGAGAAGGCCTCGTGGTAATCAAACGACATTCAGAGCCTCGAATTCCATTGCTAAGATCTCCACAGCCAGACTACCCCCTGTTGGCGGCAGTCTATTCGGCCGGTCGACCTGCATCTTATGCAGCACCCGTGACAATAACAAGTGCGCGCCGGAATTAAGGCGGGGCACTACGCCGCTGACAGCGCGCAGCCGGGGCCTAGTTGGCGAGCAGTGCCTGTGTGAAAGGCGACCACCCCCGGCGCCGGGGTTGGACCCTGGCAGGGGTAGCGGACTGTGTGCTGGCCGCACGTCGTTCACTGGTGGCCGAGACTGAAAAATCGGCGAGTATGGCGTCGTAGAATTCTTTGAATTCAGGCTCCAGCGTACTCACACCCTCACGCGTCTCCCAGTAGAACGGGGAGCGGATGCCGTGGTATTCGGTCTCCTGTCCCGCCGGACGAGCGAGCAGTCCCGACCGCCTCAGCAGGCGCGGCAGGAACGGTTCCATCATGGCGAAACAGTGCGGTCGCCCAATCAGTTCGCTGAGGGCCAACGCCGACAGAATCGTGGCCATCGCCACCAGCGGGAAGGTGCGCTGTTCGCGGGAGCTGAACTCCAGCGCGGAGATTTCGCCAAAACGCGACTCCCGCTCTCCCGGACGCCGGCGAAATGCACCGTCCACCCCCAGCCGCGAGAACTCACAGACTGTGTCACGGCGGCCGTCAAAAGAGCGCAGGAGCTGCTGATCAATCGCACTGGCACAATGGCGCTCCATCGGCATCAAGCGCTGCTCATCTGCCAACACCAGCCGCGCACAGCCCGCCGGCATACCGGTGGCTTTGTGCACCACGACACAGTGCCTGGAGTGAACATCGAACTCGTCCGTCTCCAGTTGGTTGGGACAGGCGTCTGCGGGTTCATACTGGAACTCCTCGCAGTAGACTCTGTAGCGAACCCGGTACACACTGTTCAGCTGCTCCTGCGTGAGCGCCTGCTCAATCGTGAAGTACCGCTGAAATTCCTCAACCAGGGACGTGTTCTTTTTATCCATAAAAATCACCCAAGTATCACTGCCATCCGGGAACACCCAGCCGCCACGGCGCGCCGTAGCCCACAGTAGCGCCAAGCCCAAAGCGAGTAAAGAGCCCTGTCACCCAATCCTGCTCTGCAAATACAAAATCAGGTCACCCATGGCGTCATCTATTATCTGGTAAACCCGCGCAAAGCCCTCGGCACTGCCGAAATACGGGTCGGGGACCTCGATCAGGCTCTGTTGCCGATGGTGGCTCAGTAAATAGGAGATCTTGCCGTGCTGCTCCTGCGGACACAACTGCAGGAGATCACGCATATTGGCGTCATCCATCGCAAAAATAAAATCACTGCGCTGCATATCGCGCTCTGTCACGCGGCGCGCCTTTATCCCGGACAAATCGATACCGCGCAGCGCGGCGACTCTCTGCGCCCTCTGGTCCGGCCGACACCCCGGCATCGAGCACCGGGTGCCCGCCGAACCGACCTCCACGCTGCCGCGCAGCGGTGATTGCTGCAAGTGATGCCGCAGCAGGCCTTCCGCCATCGGTGAGCGACAGATATTTTCGGTACAGACAAGCAGCACGCGGGTCTTGCGTCGAAACAGGGTCAAGCAAAAGCCTCCGGGGAGAACGGCGCGCGAAACGGATCGCCGCTCGACAATTCGCCGCACATGCTACCAGAATTTGGCTACAGGCGGTGACTGCATGGCTGCAGGACGGGGCGGCAATGGCCAATCACCGCGCGGGTGACACCACCCCATCGAGCAGGGGCTGGATGTATTTCGCCGGGATGGCGTATGTGATGCCGGATGGCCGGGCCAGCATGGTCTCGCGGGTCTCCTTCACCACAACACTGTTGACGACCCCGATCACGCGGCCGCCAGTCAGCTCAAATACCGGGCTGCCGCTGTTTCCCGGGTAGGCTGTGGCGTCGAGTTGGAAGGCCTCAAAGCCACTGCGCATGCGTTTGATCTTTACCGAATTGAGTTTATCCGAGTGCGCCGAGGGTGGTGCGGCCGGCGCAATAGCCGAGACTGTGCCGCGATGGGTGACCGGGTAGAGCCCCAGTGCCATGCCCAGCGGAAACCCGGTAAAGGCGATATCCTGCCCCTCCCTCACCGCGTTCGAGTCACCCAGTTGCAACGCCGGCAGCTTCGACCCCTGGATTTGCAGCAACACGAGATCGTGCTCTTCATCCTTGCGCACTATCGTGGCGGGGTGGGCAGTGGCCTGCACCCCGCGGCCACTGAACACCGCCAGCGTCTGGTTGTTCTCGGAATCGAGCGTTAATCCAGTGACATGGGCATTGGTGATGATATGTCGCCCGTCACCCACCACGAACCCCGTCGCCAGATAGACCACCCGGTCGCCCTTCACATTCGGCTGCCGCGGCGGGTAGGACGTACCCACGCCGACCACGCCCGGCCTGATCTTGTCGATCAGCTCGGGCAGGCCCGCCGCGACACCGGAAGAGGCCAGTAGCAGGCAAATCAGGGCATATATTCGAAGCGACACCGGGCGTCCTTTCATGTGCAATTACTCACAGTTAACCATTATTGCCATTGTCCCCGCCCAGGATTCATCGCACAATCCGGGCTGAGCCTCGTCATTGCAGAGAGGCTACACTATCATCCTTCCCCGACGAGCCACAGCCCATTACCCCCACGACAATGCCAGACCTGATACACCAGTTTATCGGCCGCAGCGCGCAGGTCACACCCGATGCGCCCGCACTGCTGTTCAAAGACCAGTGCCTGAGCTACTCAGAACTGCAGCGGCAGATCGAGACCGTCGCCGGTGCGCTACTCGGGTTGGGGGTCGGTCCCGGGGAACGGGTGGCAGTTTACCTGCCCAAACAACCGGAAACCGTCATCGGGCTGTTCGGTGCGGCAGCGGCAGGGGCCTGCTTTGTACCGGTAAACCCGCTGCTGAAACCGCGCCAGCTGGCGCACATACTGCCCCATTGCAATGTCAGGGTGCTGATCACATCAAGCACGCGGCTGGAAATGCTGTCAGAAGTGGTCAGGCACTGCCCGGACCTTCACACCATCGTTATCGTCGAGGAGCAGATACCGGCGAGCCTCCGCGACCTGCCCCAGCGACTGCTGAGCTTCACGGAATTTGGCCGCGCTGCGGGCGATGCCGCCCCCGCCCCGCACCGCCGTATCGATACTGACATGACTGCCATACTCTATACCTCGGGCAGCACCGGCAACCCGAAGGGAGTGGTACTGTCTCACCGCAATATGGTCGCCGGCGCCCGCAGTGTAGCCAGCTACCTGGGCAACGTACCTGAAGATCGCATACTGGCAGTCCTGCCTTTGAGTTTCGACGCCGGTCTCAGCCAGCTGACCACGGCGTTTTCGGTCGGCGCCGCTGCCGTGCTGATGGACTACCTGCTACCACGCGACGTAATCCGCGCTGTGGCGCGCTACGGCATAACCGGCCTCGCCGCTGTGCCGCCGCTATGGAACCAACTCAAGGATCTGCAGTGGCCCGCCGCCGCTGTCGCGTCACTGCGCTATATCACGAACACCGGGGGCGCCATGCCGGTGCCCACTACCCGGGCTTTACAACAGGCCCTGCCGCAGACACAGATTTTCCTGATGTACGGCCTCACGGAGTCGTTCCGCTCCACCTACCTGCCACCGGACCAGGTCGCGGTGCGCCCGGATTCAATGGGCAAAGCAATCCCGAACGCCGAGATACTGGTTATCAATGAAGACGGCCGGGAGTGTGGCCCGGGGGAACCGGGAGAACTGGTGCACCGCGGGGCGCTGGTGAGCCTGGGCTACTGGAACGATCCGGAGAAAACCGCCGAACGCTTCAAGCCCTGCCCCACACAGCCACCGGAGATACCCAACACCGAACTGGCCGTCTGGTCGGGCGACCAGGTGATGAAAGATGAGGAAGGCTACCTCTATTTCATCAGCCGCAAGGACGAAATGATCAAGACCTCCGGCTACCGCGTCAGCCCGACAGAGGTCGAGGAGAGCGCCTATGCGTCCGGCCTCGTCGCGGCAGCGGCGGCGCTGGGCCTGCGCCATGCCGCACTGGGACAGGCCATCCTGCTGGTCGTCACCCCGCGCCCAGACGCGAGCGCTGGCCAGCCCCTGGAAGAGGCGGTGATGGCCCACTGTCGCCGGGAACTACCCAATTTCATGGTACCCGCTATAATCGTGTCCCGCAGCGCCCTGCCGCATAACCAGAATGGCAAAATTGATCGGCGCGCGCTGTCTGAAGAGTACCAAAATCTATTTCAGGCCACTCCCGCATGAGCGACATCCCAAGCCCCGCCAAAGTGCCAGAGCACGCGGTAATGCAGCAGTTCGAAGTGATCGACAACAGCCTGCACATCGGCGGACGGTCACTGTCGGCCCTCGCCAGCGCCGTGGGCAGAACCCCATTCTACGCCTACGACCGCACCGTTATGGACGCCCGCGTCACTGCGCTGCGCGAGGCAATGCCGCCGCGCCTGCACCTGCATTACGCGATGAAGGCCAATCCGATGCCGGACGTCGTGCAGCACCTGGCCGCAATCACCGATGGCCTTGACGTCGCCTCCGCGGGCGAACTGCGCGTCGCGCTCGAGACCGGCACCGCCCCGGCCAACATCAGTTTTGCGGGACCGGGAAAATCCACGGAAGACCTCGAGTTGGCCGTGGCCAGCGGCGTGATTATCAATATGGAGTCCCGGCGCGAGATGGAGCGCATCGCCCTGCTAGCCGAACGCTGCGGCAAGCGCCCACCGGTGGCAATTCGCGTCAACCCCGATTTCGAGCTGAAGGCGGCTGGCATGAAAATGGGCAGCGGTCCCAAGCCCTTCGGCGTCGACGCAGAGCAGGTGCCGGCCATGATGCAGTCACTGGCATCGCTGCCACTGGAGTTCGTCGGCCTGCACATTTTCAGCGGCTCGCAGAACTTGCGCCCACAGGCCATTATCGAAGCCCAGCGTAAAACCTTCGAACTCGCCTATCACCTCAGCCAGTCAGCGCCAGCGCCGATACGCTGGTTGAATATCGGGGGCGGGCTGGGTGTTCCCTACTTCCCGGGTGAGCGCCATCTCGACCTGGCCCCGATCGCCGCCAACCTTGCCGAACTGGTCGAAACCGCCGCAGCGCGCCTGCCCGAGGCAGAAATCGTGATGGAACTGGGGCGTTACCTGGTCGCAGAAGCGGGCATCTATGTCTGCGAGGTGGTGGACAAGAAAGTGTCTCGGGGTGAGACATTCCTGGTCACCAATGGCGGCCTGCACCATCACCTGGCCGCATCCGGCAACTTCGGCCAGGTCATTCGCAAAAACTACCCGCTGTGCCTGGGCAATCGGGTTGCCGGCGACACGACCGAGGAGGTCAACGTGGTGGGCCCGCTCTGCACCCCGCTGGATATACTCGGACACCGGGTCACCCTGCCCACCGCAGAGCCGGGGGACCTGGTTGTCGTGTTCCAGTCCGGCGCCTACGGCCTCAGTGCCAGCCCGGTCGGTTTCCTGAGCCACCCGCCACCGGGAGAGGTGCTGGTCTGACGCCGACAGCGCCGCTGCCCGCCCTGCCCCGGGCCTGCCCGGCCTCTGTTTTCGCCAGCTATTCAGGCCCCACCGGTGTCCCCGGCAAACGCGGCAGGGCAGCGCACCGCGGCGGTATGTCACACGCGTGTAACGGTCCCACAATAAGGTGGGGACCAAGTTCACATTTCTGGGAATATTCCAAGCAGCCACAAAAAACCCGTGCTACTTTATTTGTTCCGCAGAGTCATTTGTGGATAAGTATGGCAGTTCGCTGTGCATAAGTACCTGCTGGCACTCGCAGCCACCGGTACTGACAGCGAGGTTTCCAATAACGAAATACAGACGGTTTGCCGCGCCGACAGACAATCGACACCGAAGGTAAGCAGGCAGAACCGGCAACCAAAGCAGTAGAAAGGACAGGGGAATGGCTACGGTCAGGGTATTCAACCACCACGTACATACATCGTTTTATTGGCTCGCCCTCGTAGATGCCGCGCTGTTCGTGCTGGCCCTTTACGCCGGCACCTACATTTACAGCCTGGTCGGCGCGCAACCCGGCAGCTTCCAGTCCATGGTCCAGGAGATACCCAATCGCGCCCTCATCTACGCCGTCATCACGGTGCTGTGCCTGTTTGCCATGGGCCTGTACGAGCCGCGTATGCGCGAGGGCAGATCCGGCATACTGCTTCGCACCCTGGGCGGTTTCGGAACTGCCAGCCTGTTCACAGCGGGCGTATTTACCCTGCTCCCGGACGTCGACCAGTGGCGCAGCATACTGCTGTACGCAGTGCTGCTCTCCTTTAGCACCAACCTCATCAGCCGCATTGTGTTCATCAACCTGACAGACCTGGAGCAGTTCAAGAGCCGGGTGCTGGTTTACGGTTCCGGCTCTGCCGCCGCCACGATCACCAGTTCCATGCGCCGCAAGACCGATCGGCAGGGGTTTACCATCGTCGGCTTCGTCCGCGTGGACGATGAAAACCCCAAAGTGAACGGCGAGCGCATCATCAACCTGCGCCAGCCGCTGGCGGAGTACGCGAAACAGACAGAAATTGACCAGATCGTCGTCGCGCTGGACCACAAACGGGACCAGATGCCCACTGACGAGCTGTTCAAATGCCGCCTGCAGGGTATCAAAGTCATGAACCTCGTGAACTTCTTCGAGCGCGAGGCGGGCAAGATCCTGGTGGATTTCGCCACCCCGGGCTGGATGACGCTGACAGAAGACTTGCGCAGTGACGCACCCAGCAGCCTGACCAAGCGCAGCTTCGACATCTGCGCCAGTTTTATCCTGCTGATGTCCACCTGGCCGATTATGCTGGTGACAGCGCTGGCTATCTGGATTGAAGACGGCTTCAAGGCGCCGATTTTTTTCAGCCAGCAGCGGGTTGGACTCAACGGCAAGGCCTTCCAGGTCCTCAAGTTCCGCAGCATGAGCATCGACGCGGAAGGTGACGGCAAAGCGCGCTGGGCGACACTCAACGACAGCCGTGTGACACGGGTCGGCGCGTTTATCCGGCGCACCCGTATCGATGAACTGCCACAAATCTTCAATGTACTGTCCGGGGAGATGGCCTTCATCGGCCCGCGTCCGGAGCGCCCCGAATTTGTCAAACAGCTGGCCGAAAAGATTCCCTTTTACAATTCACGGCACGCGGTGAAACCCGGCATTACCGGTTGGGCCCAACTGTGCTACCCGTACGGCGCCTCGGAGGAAGACGCGCGCCAGAAACTCCAGTTTGATCTCTATTATGTGAAAAACCAGAGCCTGTTCCTGGACCTGATGATCACACTCAGCACCGTGGAGGTGGTACTGTTTGGCAAAGGGGCCCGATAGCTGGCCCGCCGGCGACCCCCTGTCGCCCGGTGACCCAAATGTGTCAGGATTTTTTACACTCCACGGTTGTTGATACCCGCTTCTGACGCTACCATCGCGCAGTCACTCGTATTGTACTAAGTACTAACGAAACCGGCGCGGAATTTGCATATCATTTGCACTTTCCGTATCAGCGGGCTATGGGGCTTTAATTGTCATGGATGTGGTACTCATCACCCTCGGCTTATTGGGTTTGGGCGCGGTCGTGATTTCGACCTATGTGTTCACCGTGGCCGCCCGTACCTATGTGTCGGAGGACCATGAGCACCTGCGCCGACCTCCGATGAACGGCACCCCGCGCGAGCGTGTGGCGCGCAGCCCGGTCGACCGGCGCAGCGGCAGGCCGGTCACCTTCCCCCTCACGGTAAACAGTATCCTGATTGCCAACGACCGACGCTCCCTGCCCGACAGGCGCATGAGTAACTGACACCGGTTGCAGGCGGGCGTCTGCAGCGCTTGGTATTGCTACGCTGTATCGGCGATTGCACTGCGCAACTCTCTCATGCTATTTTCCACGCAAGTACTTGTTTTAAAGTAGAATTTTTCGTACAGCCACCACTGTCGCAAAGCCGGGTCCGCGACAGCCGGGACGCTGGATGACTGCGCCTAACAAACCGGGGTATACAACGATGGCATCGAGTGTTGCCAGTGTCGCGGCCAGTCGGTCCGGGGCCCTAAGCCCATGACAATAGCGGGAAAAATCAACGCCCTGGTCATTTCCATTGCCGTGGTGGCCGGCTGCATACTCACCGCGACGGTATCGCTGAGCGAGTATTTCTCCAGCCGTGACCGGCTGATCGAACAGTCCATCAACCTTGTGCAAAGCCAGCCGCAACTGCAGATTGCGATCTATCTGAATGACACCCGGGAGCTGCAGGCGACGCTGGAAGACCTCCTCTCCTCCTCCCCGGCGATTGTATACGCAGTGGCACGCGGCCAGACGGGGCGTGAGTTGAACCGCGTCCAGCGCCGCGATACCCCGGCGCTTGAACCGGCCTCTTTCGACCAGGCGCGCGGCAGCACATCCGTGCTGGAGACAAGTTTCACTTCCAACCCGAACCCCTTCGCGGGGGCGGGCACCACAGCCACTCCCGCCCTGCCCGCAACAGGACTGGTCTGGGACCTGACCATCCCGGTGCTGTCTGTGGTCAACCCCCTGAATGAGAATATTGATCGCGAGGCACTGGGGGCGGCACTGGCCAGTTCCCGCAGCGCCACCAGCCTGTACGTGGTCGGCTACGTGCAACTGGGCATCAGCCGCTCACTGGTGATCCAGCAAATCCTCCCGTCCATGCTGGCGATACTGGCAATCTCCATGCTGTTTATTCTGCTCTGCAGTGTCTTCAGCAGGCTTATCGCACGCAGGATCACGGTGCCCTTCTCCATCATCAAGCGCATGGCCGACGACATCTCTTCAGGCGTCGCCGTGCAGCCACTCGGGCTCGAGAAAAGCGGTGAATTCAAGGAAATCGCCGTGCTGCTCAACACCATCATTGGAGGCCTGCATACCTATAAGACACGGATGGATGTCGATCACCAGTTGCTGAGCATGAAGGTGGAAGAGCGCACCTCACAATTATCAAGGCGCAACGAGGAGTTGAGTCGCGCCGTCAGGGAGGTCACGGAGACCAAGGACCGGCTGCGCAAGCTGGCGTACTATGACAGCCTCACCGGCCTGCCCAATCGCCGCCTGTTCACCGAGCAGCTGGACCTGCTGTTGCGCCTGGCGAGGCGCAACAAGGAATTGCTGGCGCTGTTGTTCCTGGATCTGGACAATTTCAAGCGTATCAACGACTCGCTGGGGCACAGCTCCGGCGACCTGCTGTTGCGCGAGGTGGCAAAACGGCTCGCCTGGTGCGTCCGGGACAGCGACCTGATTGCCCACTATGTGGAGGCCAACTCGCAAATCGACGTATCGCGGCTGGGCGGCGACGAGTTCACTGTTGTTCTCAACCAACTCGACACCGCCGATTCAGCTGGCATGGTTGCGCAGCGCCTGCTCGATGTACTCGCACAGCCGATCAAAATAGAGGGGCACGACCTCGTTGTCACCCCCAGTATCGGGATCGCTATCGCCCAGGGCGAGGCTGACACTGTCGAGGGCCTGCTGAAGGCAGCCGACACCGCGATGTACCACGCGAAGTCCTCTGGCAAAAATAAATTCATGTTCTACAACAGCGACATGGACGCCGCTGGCGTGGAGCGGCTCGAACTGGAGAACGAACTGCGCAGGGCACTGGAAACCGGGCAACTGGAACTCCACTACCAGGCACAAGTGGACACCCTGACCGGCACAGTCACTGGCGCGGAAGCACTGATGCGCTGGGCTCACCCTGAACGCGGCATGGTACCACCGTTCAAGTTCATCCCACTGGCGGAGGAGATGGGGTTGATCGGGGCGCTGGGGGAATGGGGCCTGGAACAGGCCTGCCGCCAGATGGTGGAACTGCAGGCGCTGAACCTGGAACTGCCCAAGGTGTCCGTCAATGTGTCGGCACTGCAGTTCAACCAGAACTTTATTGACCGCGTGTCAGAAGTGCTGGCGACCACGGGGCTGCGCCCGATGCGTCTGCAACTGGAGCTGACCGAGGGTATTATGATGGACGACACGGCGACGACGATGCGCGCGCTGACCCATCTAAAGGAACTGGGTGTCCAGCTGTCCATCGATGATTTCGGCACCGGATACTCCTCACTGAGCTATCTCAGCCGCTTCCCACTGGACGAACTGAAGATAGATCGCAGTTTTGTTATTGATTTCGACAAGAGCCAGAACGACGCCAGCCTGGTCACTGCCATTATCGCCATGGCGCGCAGCCTGCGACTTAAACTCGTTGCCGAGGGCGTGGAAACCCGGGAGCAGTACCATTTCCTGCGCAACAATGGCGCCAGCGTGATCCAGGGTTACCTGTTCAGTAAACCGGTACCCTTCGATGAACTCAAGACCCTGCTTGAACCGGGGTATTTCAAGGCGCAGATTGCCGAGTTGAACGCGCACTGATCCGGGTTGGCATCGCTGCCCGGAAGCCGCCCTGACGCGCCCGGCACTCGCCCTGCGGGCACCTGGCGGTGCCCCGGCCCGACACCGCGTGGCAGCAATCTCCCGGATTTACTGTCACATTCGATCGCGGACACGCCCAGACCGGCTGAGCTGGGGTATACTGCGCCGCGATGAACGATGCCCAGCAGATCCTACAATCCGTCTTCGGATACGAATCCTTTCGCGACCCGCAGGATGCCATCATCCAGACCGTCATTGACGGTGGTGATGCGCTGGTCCTGATGCCCACCGGTGGCGGGAAGTCCCTCTGCTACCAGATTCCGGCGCTCGTGCGCCACGGTTGCGGCGTGGTGATATCACCGCTGATCGCGCTGATGCAGGATCAGGTCAGCGCAATGCGGCAACTGGGGGTGCGCGCCAGCTACCTGAACTCGACGCTGGACGCCGCCGAAGCGCGCGCGGTAGAACGCGACTTGTTGTCTGGTGAGCTCGATCTACTCTATATCGCGCCCGAGCGCCTGACCCAGGAGCGCTGCCTGGCGCTGTTTGAACAGGCTGATATTGCGCTGTTTGCAATCGATGAAGCGCACTGCGTCTCCCAGTGGGGGCACGACTTCCGTGCCGACTATCTGCAGTTGAGCTTGCTGCACGAGCGGTTTCCCGCAATCCCGCGCATCGCGCTCACGGCGACAGCGGATGCGCGCACTCGTAAAGAGATCATCCTGCGGCTGGATCTGGCCGAGGCCCGCCAGTTTATCGCCGGCTTTGACCGGCCCAACATCCGCTACCGCATCGCCCTCAAAACCAACCCCCGCTCCCAGCTTCTGCGTTTCCTGCAGGATGAGCACCCACAGGACGCGGGTATCGTCTACTGCCTCTCGCGCAAGAAAACAGAGGAGATTGCACTCTGGCTGCAGCAGCAGGGCTTTAACGCCCTGCCCTACCACGCCGGTCTGCCGCCCGCCCTGCGGGCGACGCACCAGGCGCGATTTCTGCGCGAGGAGGGTGTCATCGTCGTCGCCACGATTGCTTTCGGTATGGGCATCGACAAACCTGATGTGCGGTTTGTGGCGCACCTGGACATGCCGAAAACAGTGGAGTCCTACTACCAGGAAACCGGGCGCGCCGGCCGCGATGGCGAGCCGGCGGACGCCTGGATGATCTACGGCCTGCAGGATGTCATCAAGCTGCGCCAGATGATGGCGACCTCGGATGGCAGCGAGGAGCACAAACGGGCGGAGCAACACCGCCTGAACGCAATGCTGGGGCTGTGCGAGATCACCTCCTGCCGCCGCGAGAGCCTGCTGAGCTACTTCGGCGACACCCTCGCCCAACCCTGCGGCAACTGCGACACCTGCCTGGAACCGGTGGACACCTGGGATGGCACGGAAGCAGCTCGCAAGGCACTCAGTGTCGTCTATCGAACGGGCCAGCGCTTCGGCGTCAACCACCTGATCGAAGTATTGCGCGGCGCGGACAACGACAAAATACGGCAGTTTGAGCACCATACCCTCTCGACCTACGGCGTCGGCAAGGAACTGGACAATACACAGTGGCGCTCGGTATTCAGGCAGCTGGTGGCCCGCGGCTACCTGAGTGTTGATCTCGCCCAGTTCGGCGCGCTGCGCCTGGAGGAGAAGTGCCGCCCACTGCTGCGCGGCGAACAGGGTATCGAACTGCGCCGTGACGCCGCCGGCAAAGTCGCTCGGCAGCAGACAAAAACCGCACTCCCCGCCGATATCGATGTCGGCTTGTGGGAGGCGCTGCGGGAATGCAGGCGGCAGCTGGCTGAGGAGCAGGGTGTGCCGCCGTATGTCATTTTTCACGACCGCAGCCTGAAAGAAATGTGCGTCATCGTACCCCGAACGCCGCTGGAGTTCGGTCATATCACCGGTGTCGGCCAGCGCAAGTTGGACAAGTACGGCAGCGCCTTCCTGCGTGTGATCAACGACTACCTGTAGCGGCCGGCATTGTGTGCCCGTTCATTGACCCCTGCCGGTTAAGCGCGTAATTTTAACGCCTCGATTTCTATGAGGTTATCCCATGAGTAAAAAAATTCCCCGCTCGAATGACGATGATTACGGCCTGGAGATCATCCGTGAGCGCCAGAAATTCATCGAAGAGAACACCCCGGCCAGACTGGATCACACCAAACAGTTTTCATTCGAACCGGGGGAGATGTCCGGCAACATCGAGAACCTGTTCGGTGTCGCACAGGTGCCTATCGGCCTTGCAGGGCCACTGCTCATCAACGGGGAACACGCTGTAGGCGAGTTTTACGTACCCATGGCCACGGTCGAGGGCACCATGTTGGCCAGTTACAACCGCGGCATGCGGGTTATCCGGGAAAGCGGCGGTGTGACCACCACCGTATCGGGAGATGCGATGCAGCGGGCGCCGGTGTTTGTATTTCCCAGTGCCAGGGAGGCCCGCGATTTCAGCCTCTGGCTGGACGAAGAGTTTGAACAGATCAAAGCGATTGCCGAGTCCACCACATCCGTCGGCAAGCTGAACGAGATCGAGCACTACCACGCACACAATATGGTGTTCACCCGTTTCGACTACAGCACGGGTGATGCAGCAGGACAGAACATGACCAGCAAGGCGACTTTCTTCGCCTGTGAGTGGATCAACAAGGAGTTCAAGGGACTGTCGCACTACCTTTTATCGGGCAACTTCGATACTGAGAAAAAGACCTCTTCGGTCAATATGCTCAAAGGGCGCGGCAGACGCGTGACCGCTGAGATCACTATCCCTCGCGACGTGATGCTCAAGAACCTGCGCATCTCTCCGGAGCAGATGCACTATGGCCAGGGTATCAGCACGCTGAGTGCTTTCCTGTCCAACTCATCCAACAACGCCGCGCATCCCGCCAATGGTCTCGCCGCCTTGTACCTGGCGACAGGGCAGGACATCGCCAATATCGGCGAGTCCAACCAGTGCACCACGTATAACAAGGTGACCCGGGATGGCGACTACTATTTTTCCATCACCCTGCCCGCCCTGATCGTCGCCACGTATGGCGGAGGCACAGCGCTGCCGACGCAGAGAGAGTGCCTGCAGATCATGGACTGCTACGGCCCCGGCAAAGTCATGAAGCTGGCCGAAATCGCTGCGTCACTGGTGCTCGCGGGTGAGATTTCACTGGGAGCCGCCGCAAAAGTGGACAAGGTCACACGCACCAACGAGTGGGTGGACGCTCACGAGAGGCTGGGACGCAATCGGTAGCGACGCAGCACAGACCGCCACCACACAGTCGATGAGAGGTACGCGATGAGCTTGAAAATCTCCAGCCAGCTGAGTATTCCGCTGTCGGAAATCCAGTTTCAGGCCATCCGTGCCCAGGGATCGGGCGGGCAGAACGTCAACAAAGTCTCCTCCGCTGTTCACCTGCGCTTCAGCATTAACCAGTCCTCCCTGCCGGATAACTACAAGGAGGGACTGCGCAAGCTCAGCGACCAGCGCATTACCGATGACGGCGTGATTGTCATCAAGGCACAGCGCTTTCGAAGCCAGGACAAGAATCGCGAAGATGCCCTGGCCCGGCTGGCCGAACTGGTGCGCACGGCGGGCGCGACGCGCAAGGCGCGCAGGCCGACCAAACCCAGTCGCAGCAGCCAGAAAAAGCGCATGGACAGCAAAACAAAACACGGGCAACTCAAATCCCAGCGCGGCCGTGTTAAGCTGTAGATAACAATAATACCGCCGACAAGGCAGCGGGACACTGGCATGCAAAACAGCACCAACAAGCAGCTCGTCGACGCTTTTTTTGACGCCCTGAACCGCGGTGATGTCGAGTACATCGTCAACGCCTACGCAGATGATGGCTGTGTGCAGACAATGGGCAACACCCTGATCTCCGGAGTCTTCAACCGCGACCAGATTGCCGCCAGCGCTGGCGGCATCTTCGAGGTATTCCCCGCAGGCTTGAAATTCACCGCACTGGCGATGGTTGCCGAGGGCGACAAGGTGGCGGTGGAGGCCACCAGCGAAGGACTGCATGTTTCAGGCCGCACCTACAGCAATGACTACCATTTCCTGTTCCAATTCCGCGATGGAAAGCTGCTCAGGTTGAAGGAGTACATGGATACCGAGCGTGTCACCGATGTACTGTGTGCGGGGCAGCGCCCACCGACAGACCACAGATAGAGCGATCAGAAACCCAATCAATAATAACCGGGAGATCAATATGCAACGACGCGAATTACTGAAGGGGGTTGCCCTGAGCAGCCTGGCGGGATCACTGTTGGCGCCGACAATCGCCATGGCCGCAGCTGACAGAGCCGACAGCCAGGCAGCACAGGCGTTGGCGGAATTGCAACAGGCGCTGGATGAACTCGAAATCGCCTTTTCCAGCCCTGAATGGAAACTGCGCACGCCCCAGGATTACGCCGAAGCCAGGCGCGTGATGTTGCACGCGCTGATGCACGGCCTGCAGAGCTGGCTGGAGGCAGACCCAGCCCGACCGTTCTTCACCGCCTTCATCAACCAGCATAAAAAGCTGCTCGGCGACAACCCGGATGCGCGTTACTACACCGCCGTTATCGACGACCAGCACCGCTATCGCATTCGCGGCAATCTCGCCGACGCTACCTATACCAGTTTCACGATTGAGTTGGGCGCCGGCACGGATGGCGACGGTATTGGCTCTACGCTCAATGACACCCAATTTGTCGCGGATGAGAGCGGTGATTATGAGATTATCGTCAGCGCGGATAAAGTCGAGGGCAATTGGCTGCCGCTGAGCAAAGGCGCCGCCAGTATCACATCACGCCACTACTACGAGCGCGAGCACTGCATCAACAATGACCGCCTTCACCACATTCCGCTGGATATCCAGAACCTGGATGCGGTGCCGCCGAGACAGACACCTAACGACACCGATATCGCCGCGGGCATCCGCCGCGTCACGACGTTTGTGAAAGGCAACGTCATCACCATGAGCAACGACAACAGCCCGGCATGGGTTTCGCGCGTGCCGAACCAGTTTGTGCCACCGAAGAAAGACGACAGTCACGATGCGATAACCTATGCCGCCCGCGACAATGTCTACAGTATGGCGCCGTTCGTGCTCGGCCCGGACCAGGCACTGCTGATCCGTGGGCGCTTTCCCGACTGCCGTTTTTCCAACGTGGTGCTGTTCAACCGTTTCCTGCAAACCCTGGATTACGAAGAGCGCAGCGTTTCACTGAACCGCGAACAAACAGTGCTGGGGGCAGACGGTAATTTTGAAATGATCGTTGCGCACCGCGATCCCGGGCGCCCGAACTGGCTGGATACGGAAGGCCGCCCCTATGGCATCATGTTCTGGCGCTTCCAATTGCCGCAGGGCGATATCGAGCCACTGGAGACCGAAGTGATCACGCTGTCCTGAGCCGCGTATCAGTCGGCTTGCAGCGGACTGCAAGCCCCGTCTTGGGTGTCGTCGATCAGCCAGGCCAGGGCGTTGTCCAGCAGCAGACGCACCTGAGGCTGCTCGAAAGCGTCACCGCGGTGCCCCATAGCGGCGTAAACGCTTTTTCCGCTACCGATGCAATTGGCCCACACCACGGGATGATCGCCCATTCTCAGGTCAGTCTGTGTACCCATGAAGTCCGCCACCGGCACATAGGAACTTTCATCGAGGGTGGCCAGTATCGTAAAGCCCTCGACTCGCGGGCTCTGCTCCCAGGAATACCACTCCTCCTCATGCTGCCAGATATCCGGCAGCTCACGCAGCACCGGGTGCTGGTGATTCTCCAGCACCACCGCGGCCGTCTGGAACTGCGGGCCCATGATATGCGCAGTAAATGTCGCCCCGATCAGGTTGTCCCGATACCACTGCCATTCCAGGTGCGAGGAGTCACCCGCCGCGTGAATGCCCAGCCAGCCACCGCCGGCCGTCAGCCAGGACTGGAAGGCACTCTCCTGCGCTGCACTGAGCATATCGCCGGAGGCGTTCAGGAAGACCACGACATCGAACTGCGCGAGGTCCTGCTCGTTGAAGACCGCCCCGTTCTCGGTGTGGAACATGCCCCAGCCGTGCTTGCTGGTGATAGCCTGCAGGGCTTTGGCACCACCTTCAATCCCGTCGACATGGCGAAAACCGTTGGTTTTGGAGAACACCAGGACAGAGGGTGAGTTGAGGCCTGCCGGGATGGCCGGCGCCACGGTATCGTGACTGTTGCCGGGAAATACCAGATTCCACGCACCTATGCGCCATATAGCGAACAGCGACACCGCCGCGCCGATAACGACAACGACCAGCACTACTTTCAGGATTCTCATCCACAGACTTTTCGCTTTGGCCATGACACTACTCCGCTACACATACCCAGAGGCAGCTGGTGCCGCCGATGCGGCCTATTTTTGCACAGTTGTATCGTGAATGGCTATTTTGCACCATCAAACCAATCGCTGAAGCCATAGGCCGTGGATGGCCCGATGTGCAGCTGTTCCATGACGCCGTGCCCTACCCTGTCACCGCAGGTGGCTTTTACAATCTGCTGGATATGAAGGTTTTCCAGCGCCAGTGGATCGAGTTCGCTGTCTTTCCAGCTTTCGCCCGATATCACCAGTTCACCGTGCCATTTGCCGTGTCCCCAGGTCGGATGCTGGTAGCCCAGCCCTTTCATTCGGTGCACCAGCACAGGTTCCAGATGCACTTCCATACTCTCCCCGGAGCGGTCGTGCATGGTGACAATGGCGCCGCTCGCCCTGCGAGTGCCCGGAATCATAGTCACCTCGTGCTCCACCGTTCCCTGCCAAACGCGGGTCGCAGGATCGACAGTTCCGGGGATCGCATCGACACTGGGGTAGTGCGGCAGGATGGCCTGGTCTGTGTGCCACTGGTGACCGCTGTCATCCTCGAACCAACCGGCGAGGCTGCACTCGGTCTCCCAGTGGATCGGCACCCAGGCGAAGTGAATCGCGTGGTATTCCGCCAGGGGTGCACCACCGGTATAGGCGTCCCCGACCGGACGGATACCCCAGGAGCGGTCTTTCAAGCCATAAGTCGTGCGCCCGTCGACTTTCAGTACCTTGCCATCGTAGCGAATCCAGCCGGCCCAGAACCCGAACTGGTCGAGGCGGGTGGCGTCCATCACGATATGCCGCTCATTGCGCAGCGTCTGGCGCCCCTCCTCGATACAACCGGTGCGCGGCGTGAAAACCAGGTCGCACTCAATACCGGTGTCATTCGCCTCGATGACCAGGCGGTGCCGCCCCATGGGCTCCAGTATCTGAAGCGCAAACGGCCCCACGGTGGTGTCAGTGGGTTCCTGGGGCGCGCGGCGAGACCCGTGAAATGCGTACTGGTGGCCATCAATAGCGAGGCTTAGGCTGCAATCCAGTATACCCAGATTGGCGTAGCGGCACAGGCCGACACCGAAGTAAAAGCTGCCATCCTGGGCGTGACCGTTGTACCAGTAGCGATCGTAGAAAAACCGGTCGCTGGAGGCCGTGTGCATCACCGGCTCAGCGGTCTGATGAATGGGGTAATCATCGAATTTGGATAACATGGCTGTGGCACTCCCGAAATCAAGGCCCGCCAGCATGACCTACAATGCGCCCGCCAACAAGCCGCGAAAGCAATCACTGCGCGCGCGTATATTTAATCAAACCCTGCCCTGTACGGAGCGGAGCCGCCGCCCAACGGCACCGCCGGCGATGGACTTTTCCACCGCCCTGCTCTAACGTCGAATATTCAACCCGCACGAGACACTGCTATGCCCCAGGCCCTGTTCGGCCTACCCGCGATAATCCTGCTGGCCTGGCTGTGCAGCAGCAACCGCCGCCGGTTCCCGCTGAAGCTGGTACTCACCGGGGTGCTGGCACAGTTGCTGCTGGCCGCGCTGTTCCTGAAAGTTCCGCTGTTGCAGGACGCCCTGTTACTGGTGAACCGGCTGATGATGACGCTGGAAGCCGCCACAGCAGAAGGCACGGCAATGGTCTTTGGCTTCCTGGGAGGAGCGCCCGCGCCTTTCGAGATCACCGGTCCCGAGCACAGCTTTGTGCTGGCGTTTCGCGCACTGCCCATTGTTATTGTCTTTGCAGCACTGAGCGCACTGCTGTGGCACTGGCGAATCATTCCCGTCACCATTGCGGCACTGGCCCGCCTGCTACAGCACTCGATGGGACTCAGTGGCGCGGTCAGCATGGGCGGAGCCAGCTCTGTCTTCATCGGCATGGTGGAATCGCCACTGCTGATCAGGCCTCACCTGCGGACACTGTCCAACAGCGAGCTGTTCATGTTGATGAGCTGTGGTATGGCCACCGTGGCAGGCACCGTGATGGGGCTGTACGCCGGCATTCTCGCCAGCACCGTCCCGACAGCACTCAGCCATATCCTGGTGGCCTCGCTGATCAGTGCGCCGGCCGCCATCCTGCTCGCCGCGGTGATGGTGCCGCCCGAACCGGGCACCAGCACTGCACCGGTAAATATGCAATCCCCGTATAACAGCGGCATGGACGCACTGGTCAGCGGCACCGGTGAGGGACTGCGCCTGCTCGCCAGTATTATCGGCATGCTGATTGTGTTTGTCGCACTGGTCTACCTGGCAGACCGGATGCTGGGTTTGCTGCCACTGGCCGCTGAGCCCCTGACACTGGTCGGGACTGCGGGCAAACTGCTGGCACCACTGGCCTGGCTGACTGGCATCCCCTGGGCTGAAGCGAACACAGCCGGTGAACTGCTGGCCACCAAGGTGTTTATCAATGAGCTGGTCGCATACCTGCAGCTGGCAGCTCTCGAGCCGACACAGCTGAGCGACCACAGCCGACTGATCATGACCTATGCCCTGTGCGGCTTTGCCAACTTCGGCAGCCTCGGCATCATGATCGGCGGACTGACGGCGATGTGCCCGGAGCGAAGGGTCGATATTCTGCGTCTGGCACCTCGCGCGGTCTGGTCCGGACTGCTGGCCACCTGCATGACGGGCTGCATTGTCGGCCTGCTGCTGTGATTACAGGGCGACAGTGACGGCGCGTCCGGCTGACACCCCGACACGGACAAAACAGTTGTCGCAGGACGGGCATTTGCTACTCTAGACGCCTTTCAATGCAGAGACTCGATACCGCCATGTCCAAAAAATATAATATCCACCCAGACTTCGCCCGCTTTCCGGTGTTCTCTTTCCGCTTCAACAGTGTGATTGTCGCTACGCTGAACCTGCTGATCAGGACCACGCGGTGGCTCGGCAAACGCTCATACTCACTGGACACGCAATACCACACGCTGGTCAGCGCTGACGGCGGCAGCTTCGATATCATGGTGATGAAGCCCTACGGCCTGCGGTCACCCGCGCCGGCACTGCTGTACTACCACGGCGGCGCCTTTGCGATGACATACGCCAGCAACCACCTGCAGAGCTGTGAACGCTATGCCAATGAAGCCGGTTGCGTGGTGATTCTGGTCGCCTACCGTCTCGCCCCGCGCCACCCGTTCCCCTGCGCCTTCGACGACTGCTACGCCGCCCTGCAGTGGGCCGTCGCGGGGTGCGATAGCCTCGGCCTTGATCGCCACCGCATCGCCGTGGGCGGCGACAGCGCCGGCGGTGCACTGGCCGCGGGCGTGGCGCAGAGAGCCAGGGACCCAGGGACGAACAACTGGTCGACCTCTGCGCCCAGTTGCTGATCTATCCAGTACTGGACAACACCTGCTCCACCGCCTCGGCCACCGAATTTGTCGATGTGCCGCTGTGGAATGCCATCTCCAACCGCCGCATGTGGGACATGTACCTGAGCCGGTATCCAGGCGGCGTGACACCGCCCTATGCCGCGCCGGGACACGGCAATTTGCGCGACCTCCCGCTCAGCTATGTGGAGACCGCAGAGTTCGACCCGCTGCGCGACGAGGGCCTGGACTACGCCGAAGCGCTGCGCGCGGAGGGCATTGAGGTGGAGGTCAACGCCACGCGCCAGACTGTCCACGGCTACGATGCCAACGCCGCGAGTGACATCGCCAGGCAATCGCTGTCGCAGCGCATCCGGTTTCTCGAGAAGGCGTTCGCACCGGCTACTACCGATGCGAACGACTGATCGGTATCCCGCTCAGAAAAAGCCCAATGGATTGATGTCGTAACTCACCAGCAGGTTCTTTGTCTGCTGATAGTGCTCCAGCGCCATCTTGTGGGTCTCGCGGCCGATACCTGATTTCTTGTAGCCGCCGAACGCCGCGTGAGCGGGATAGACGTGATAGCAGTTCATCCACACGCGCCCGGCCTTGATACCGCGCCCCATACGGAATGCTCGATTGGTGTCGCGCGTCCACACGCCAGCGCCGAGGCCGTACTCGGTGGCATTGGCGATGGCCAGTGCCTCGGCCTCATCCTTGAATGTCGTCACGCCCAGTGTGGGACCGAAGATCTCCTCCTGGAACACACGCATATCGTTGGAACCCTGCAGCAGTGTGGGCTGCACATAAAAGCCACCTGCGATATCGCTGCCGACCACGGCCTTGTCGCCGCCCATCAGGAATTTCGCACCATCGGCTCGGGCGACCTCCATATACCCCATGATCCTGTCGAACTGTTCGCGCGATACCTGTGCGCCCACCATGGTGTCTGTGTCCAGCGGGTTCCCCTGTTTGATCAGTTTGGCACGCGCCAGCACGCGCTCGATAAAATCGTCATAGATGCTCTCCTGCACCAGCGCCCGTGACGGGCAGGTACAGACCTCACCCTGGTTGAAGAAGCCCAACAGCAACCCCTCGATACATTTGCTGACAAACTCGTCCTCCTGCGCCATCACATCCTCGAAATAGATATTGGGCGACTTGCCGCCCAGTTCCACGGTTGAGGGGATCAGTGTCCTGGCGGCATTGGCGAGAATCAGGTGCCCGACTGCGGTAGAGCCGGTGAACGCGATCTTGGCGATGCGATCGGAACTGGCCAGCGCCTGGCCGATCTCCTCACCGTAGCCGTTCAGGATGTTGACCACACCGGGAGGCAACAGATCGGCGATCATCTCCATCAGCACCAGGATGGAGACCGGTGTCTGCTCCGCCGGTTTCAGCACCACACAATTCCCCGCCGCCAGCGCGGGCGCCAGTTTCCAGCCCGCCATCAACAGCGGAAAATTCCACGGAATAATCTGGCCCACCACGCCCAGCGGTTCGTGGAAGTGATAGCTGACCGTATTGCCGTCGATATCGCTGGCGCTGCCCTCCTGGGCCCGCAGGCATCCGGCGAAATAGCGAAAGTGATCCACCAGCAGCGGGATGTCGGCGTTGAGCGTTTCGCGGATACCCTTGCCGTTTTCCCAGGTCTCCACATAGGCCAGTGTCTCGAGGTTCGCCTCGATACGATCGGCGATTTTCAACAGCGTGTTGGAGCGCTCGGCCACTGCCGTCTTGCCCCAGGCCGGTGCTGCCGCATGTGCGGCATCCAGCGCCTTGTGCAGGTCAGCGGGCGTGGAGCGCGCCACCTCACAGATAACCGCTCCCGTCACCGGTGTGACATTCTCGAAATACTGTCCCTCCAGTGGCGCCACCCACTCACCGCCGATAAAGTTCTCATAACGATCGCGAAAGTTGAACAGCGCTTTTTCTGATCCGGGCATGGCATAGAGCATGAAGAAATTCCTTTCGTGTTGTGTTATTGGATGTTTAATATAGTCCACTCTGCGACAAATTTCAGTGCGGCTTTTTTTATTGTCCGGCACTGCAGCGGCGCTCAGCACGACAGACACTAGCGCATATCTGCGACAGCGCCCAGCAGGGACTGCTGGCTCTCCAGTTGCAGGCTCTCGCTGACACCGGGCACCCCGGCCCGCACAATCAGGTGGCTGAGCTGCAGACGTTCCCGGTACTCGGCCAGTTTGTCGCGCGCGTAGTGCCGGTCCCCGACAATGGCCCAGTCTTCCACCGCTCCGCTCCTGTCCCGCATCGACACCGGCACACCTGCGGCGAGCGCCGTGCGAACACGTGCCGCCAGCGCGTTGTCGCCCGTCACAAACACCGTACGCATGACAGGAATGGTGGCGATGGGAGTGTGTCCGGCCGCCGCCACCGCGCCGTGATAACGCCGGTAGTTTTCCTCCAGTACGTCCAGGGATTCCACCGGGGACGCGAGATACGGCAGGCCGAGACCCGCTACCTGCTGCAGTGCCAAGGGGCCGAACGCCGCGACCCAGAGCGGCGGCGAGGGCTGTTGCAGCGGCAGGGGCGCCAGCCGGACCGGTGCGTCAGGGTCACTGCCCGCGACCGGCTCCCCGCGCCATGCCCGTCGCATGATATCCAGATTGGCCTGGAACAGTTTGCGTTTATCGCCCGCGGGTACACCGAAGGCCTGGAACATCGCGGCGGAGAGTCCGCGGCCCAGACCGAGTGTCAACCGCCCCCCACACAGGCGATCCAGCACTGCCACCTCCTCCGCCGCCAGCAGTGGGTGGCGGATCGGCAACAGGTACGAGGTACATCCGAGTCCAATGGTCTGCGTCCGCGCAGCAATGGCAGCCAGCAGCATCAGCGGTGAGGGGATCGCCGTGCCGGTGGCGAGATGATTCTCCGGCAGCCAGAACGAATCAAACCCCTGGGCCTCGGCGGCTTGCGCCTGGGCGCACAAGGTATCGGCCAGGCCACTGCCGCCCCAGGACCAGACAGTGGTGCCCACATGTAACGTCGGTGTCATCAGCGCCTCAGGTCACGCCAGCGTCCGCGCAGGAGCAGCCAGCCACACCTCAACTGACTTTCACCACCAGCTTCCCGAAATTCGCGCCCGAGAACAGACCGAGGAACGCTTCGGGCGCATTTTCCAGTCCCTCCACGACATCCTCGCGGTATTTGATTTTCCCCTCGGCCAGCCAGCGGCTCATATCGGCCACAAAGGCCGGGATCTGTGCCATATAATTACTCACGATGAAGCCCTGCAGCTTCAGGCTGCGCTGCAGGATAAGGGCTTGCAGCATGCTCATACGATCCGGGCCGGGGGGCAGTTCGGTCTGGTTGTAGTGTGCAATCAGGCCACAGATTGGCACCCGTGCGAAGTTGTTCAACAGTGGCATCACCGCCTCCCAGGAACTGCCGCCCACGTTCTCAAAGTAGACATCAATGCCCTCGGGGCAGGCTGCGGCCAGCTGCGCCGCCATATCCTCGTCGTAATGGCTGATACAGGCATCGTAGCCCAACTCCTCTACCGCGTAGGCACACTTCTCCTTCGCACCGGCGATACCCACCACGCGACACCCCTTGAGTTTGGCGATCTGCCCTACCACCGATCCCACGGCTCCGGTAGACGCCGCCAGCACCACGGTCTCCCCCGCCTTGGGCTGGCCGATATCCAGCAATCCCACATACGCTGTCAGCCCGGGCATGCCGAGAACACCCAGCGCATACGACGACGGCACCACCCGGGGGTCTACCGGCATCAGGTCGCTGCCGTCCGAGACCGTATAGTCCTGCCACCCGGCGTTGGCGGTCACCAGTGCGCCCTTGGAAAAGGCCGGGTTGCGCGATTCGATTACCTCGCTGACGGTGCCACCCACCATAACGTCACCCAACTCCACCCGGTCCGCATAGCTCTTGCCCGCATTCATACGCCCACGCATATAAGGATCCAGCGACAGAAAGCGAGTCTGCAGCAACACCTGACCCTCCTGCGGCTGCGGAACCGGGGTCGTTTCGAGGCGAAAATTATCCGCCGTCGGCGCGCCGACAGGCCGCGACGCCAACACAAAACGGCGATTAGTGGCGGGCGCTGCCGCCTGTGCCGGTTGGAGCGCCATAGCACTTAACGCCGTCAGCGATGCCAGCGTGAATTCTCTGCGGTTCAGACTCATGGTGATCCTCTTTGCAACAGGTTTGACGAGTGCTAACCATAGCCCAGTCTGGCCGCGCTGTCTCGGCGGCTGTACCCCGGGGCGGGAGGTCCGCAGCCGGCAGCGGCGGGGCCCCGGCTGAAGGGTTGCCCAATTTAAACCGCAGGCTGTATTCAACACGCTACACTAACGACTGCATGTGGAACTTCAGTACACTGTGACCCACTTTCTGGAGGAGGCGATGGATATGTATGACCTGGTGATTCGAAACGCAACAATCGTGGATGGTACGGGCAAACCCGCTTTCTCGGGAGACCTGGCTGTCTCCGCTGGCAAAATCGCCGCTGTTGGCAGCGTCGACGGCCAGGGCAAAAAGGAAATCGATGCCCAGGGCAAACTGCTGACCCCGGGCTGGGTGGATGTGCATTCACATATGGACGGCCAGGCGACCTGGGATCCCCTGTGCAGCCCCGCCGCCAACCACGGTATCACCACACTGGTCATGGGTAACTGCGGCATCGGGTTCGCCCCCTGCGAACCCAACGAGGAAGCGCAGGCCCGCCTCATTACAGTCGTCGAAGACGTCGAAGACATCCCGGGCGCAGCACTGCACGAAGGTGTGCAGTGGGACTGGGAGAGCTTTCCGGAGTATTTGGACGCGGTGGAAAAATTCCCTCGCGCTATCGATGTCGGTGCCCAGGTCCCCCACTGTGCAGTTCGCACCTATGTGATGGGGGAGCGCGGTGCAAACAATGAAGTGGCCACCCCGGAGGATGTGAAGGCCATGGCCGCCATCGTCAAGGAAGGCATCGAGAGCGGTGCACTCGGCTTCACCACCTCGCGCACAGAACTGCACACCACCGGCGGTGACCAGGCGATGCCGGGAACCTATGCCGACGAAGCAGAATTGCTGGGTATCGGCAAGGTGATCGGGGAACTGGGCGGCAAGGGTATTTTCGGTCTGGTATCTGATTTCCACAACTGGGAACAGGAAATGGACTGGATGAAACGGCTGTCCATCGAAAATAACTGCCAGATCAACTTTGTGCTGTTTTTCCGCGAGGAAGCGGACTGGGATCGCGTGCTCAAGCAACTGGATTACTGCCGCAAGGCCAAGGAAGAAGGTGCGCAACTCATCCCGCATATCGGCGCGCGTCCGGTCAACATCCTGTTGAGCTGGGACGGCACCATCAACCCGTTCAGCTTCCACACGAACTACGGCCCGCTGTCAGTGATGAGTCATGAAGAACGTCTCGCCGAACTGCAGAAGCCGGAAGTCCGCGCGGCCATTCTCGCCGAGGAGCTGCCGCTGATGGGAGACGCTTTCATGGACACCATTATCGGTGGCTATGACAAGCTTTATCCACTGGGGAGTCCACCGAATTACGAGCCAGCCCCTGAAGACAGCATTGCCGCCAGGGCTGCCCGCGCCGGGGTGTCACCACAGGAGTACTGCTATGACCTGATGATGCAGGACGGCGGCAAAACGGTGGTGTATTTCCCGTGCTTCGGCTACGGCTCCAACGACCTCAGTCGCCAGATAGCACTGCTTGAGGACGAGAGCACAGTGCTGTCACTGGCTGACACCGGCGCTCACTGTGGCGTGCTCTGCGATGCCAGCATACCCACCCAGATGCTCAGCTACTATGTGCGCGACCGCGAGCGCGGCCACCGGCTGAAGCTCGAGGATGTGGTCAGGATGCAGACACACGACACTGCACGCTGCGTCGGGCTGGCGGACCGCGGCACCCTGGAAGTCGGCATGAAGGCAGACCTGAACCTCATCGACTTCGAGCAGCTGCAGCTCGAATCCCCACAGATTATCTTCGACCTGCCAGCCGGTGGACGCCGCATGTTCCAGGGCGCACAGGGCTATCTCGCGACGATCGTCAGCGGCGAGGTGATCATGGAGAATGGCAAATACACCGGGGCCGTGCCCGGCAAACTGATCCGTGGCACCCAGGCGGGTCCGATCGCAGCCTGACCCCGGTACACCGCCGGCGACTGTGCCTGGCAGCACCGGTCGTCAGCACCACACCTACAGGATTTTCCTGTAGGTGAGATTGATTCTTTCGCCCAGCGGGCGCCGGGACTTGGCCACCTGGTGCAGCCAGTGGTGCTGCATCGCTCCCTGCATCAGCAGATAACTGCCGTTCGGCAGCTCTATATTCCGCCTGTTGGCGGGCTCCCTTTTATGTTTCAGTTGCAGGGTGCGGCTCTGGCCGAAACTCACCGAGCCTATGACGGGGTTGCGCCCCAGTTCCGGTTCATCGTCGGCGTGCCAGGCCATCGAATCTGCGCCATCGCGATACAGATTGAGCAGGACGCTGTTGAAGCGCCCACCAGAAACCGCTTCGATGCGCGCGCGGATTTCCAGCAGCGCCGGTATCCATGGCGTGGGCTCAGCGGTAATACCGGAATACCGGTAGGTGGTGCCGGGATCACCGTACCAGGCCGTCAATCGCGGTAGCGGGTTGACCTTGCCGTAAAGCCTGATTTTCTCCTGGCGCCAGAGGATGTCTCGCCGCAACACAGCAAAAAGACGCGCGGCCTCACATTCTGAGAACAGTGCCGGGAAGAGACAGGCCTCGGCGTCCACCATCTCGATACGATGACAGGCTCGTGAATGTTCACCAGAGGGCGTAAACAGATCGTAGTTCATTCTTCCTTACCGGCACTCGGGTCGCGAGGATTAAGCTCCAAGCCCTCTCACAGCCTGACACGCATTTGCCGCGGATTCCAGTCACTGCAGCACCGCCCGGAATACCACAGGCTGGTAGTACCAGCTCGCAGGGCAATTGCGAGCACGTCGACAGTTACGTTAGTATGGCCCACGCACAACCCCGATAAAAATCATGTCACCGTCAGGAGAATTTTATGGCTCGCAGTATTTCCGAGGCGATACTGGATGTATTGGCCGAAGCCGGCGCACGCGATGTATTCGGGGTGGTCGGGGATGTGATAAATCCCTTTGTACTGGCGACAATCAAAGATCCGCGGTTTCGCTGGATTACAGTCCGCCACGAGGAGCACGCCGGGTATGCGGCAGCAGCCCAGTCACAATTGACCGGCCGCATCGGGGTCTGTGCCGGCACTTCCGGCCCGGGGGCGCTGCACCTGATCAACGGATTGTACAACGCACAAAAAGAGGGAGCCGCGGTGATCGCTATCACCGGTCAGGTGCCGACGGCACAGCGCGGCAGCGACTTCCACAAAGAGATGGACCTGACCAAGGTATTTGACGATGTCTGCGCCTACCAGGCCATTATTGAAACACCGGCACAGGTCCCACGGATGGTGGAGATCGCGGCACAGAAATCACTGACCGAGCGCGTGGTGACTCGGGTTGAAGTCGCTGCCGACATCTTCGTCAAGGATATCGCGAGCGAACACTACACGCACCCACTGGTGCATGCCCTGCCCGCTGTGCCCGCTCCCGCGTCAGAACTGCAGAAAGCCGCCGCACTGTTACAGCAGGGCAGCAAGGTAACCCTGTTCTGCGGCATCGGCTGCCGCGACGCAAAAGCCGACGTGCTGGCGCTGGCGGAAAAGCTGGGCGCGCCCGTCGCCCATACATTGCGCGCGCTGGATATCTTCAGCTATGAGGACGGTCCTGTCGTCGGCCTCACCGGCAATATCGGCAATCCCGCCGGGCTGCACGCCGTCAATGACTGCGATGTGCTGCTGATGCTGGGCACAGATTTTCCCTATGCTGAATTCCTGCCTGACGGGCGCCCCATCATACAAGTCGATAATAATGTCGATCATATCGGCCGCCGTGCGCCCGTAACACTCGGTCTGGTCGGCGACGTCGGGGCGACGGTTCGCGCACTGCTGCCACTGCTCGAAAGCGACCAGAAGTCGGCCCGTTTTCGCGATCACCTGGTCAAGGCACGGGAGAAGTGGTGCAAGCACATGGATGAGCAGGCCAGCCTGTCACGCACCGACGAACCCCTGCACCCGCAGCTGTTTGCCAGGGCCATCAGCGACGCCGCTGCAGACGATGCCATTTTTGCGGTCGATGTCGGCGAGTGTGCAATCTGGGTCGCCCGGCAGATGGCAATGGGGGGTGAGCGACGCATGGTAGGCGGCTTTAATCACGGCTCACTGGGCTCAGGCCTTCCCACCGCACTGGGGGCCTCAGCGCTCGACCCGTCGCGGCAGGTCTGGGCACTGTGCGGTGACGGTGGCTTCGGTATGTCAATGAATGATTTTGTCACAGCCGTCCGCTACGGATGGCCACTGAAAGTGCTCATTTTCAACAACAGTGAACTCGGCTTTGTGGCAATGGAAATGCAGGTAGCCGGTATGCCCAAGAACGATGAGGCAACCGGTTTGACCAACCCCGACTTCGCCGCCTATGCCAAAGCCTGCGGCGGCGACGGCGTCCGCGTTGAACACGCAGCGGATATTGTCCCGGCTATCCAGCAGGCCATCGCCTCAGACAAACCGTTCATCATCGATGCGATTGTCAGCTCCGGCGAACTGTCCATGCCGCCGCATATCGGCGCCGACGAGTTCTACGGCTTCGGTATATCCAAGCTCAAGGAAGGTATACTCGGCATCAAGGGTGATCACCGTGTCTGGAAGGAATGGCGCGATGAATTCAAAGCATTTTTTTCCTGACCTCGATCATTAATTTCTACCGGGAGCGGACACTGTGACATTCATGCAGAAACTATTTTGGGTCATCGCACTGATCGTCTTCCCGACGTCGGTGTACCTCGCAAACAACCTCTGGTCACCCATGCACGTGATCTCAATACTGCTGGGACTGTATGTGGTCGTGGGGATCTACGATTTGTATTTCAGCCCCCACACGCTGAATCGGCTCTACCCCGTCGCAGCCTATATCCGCTACGCACTGGAATTCATCCGTCCGGAAATCCGCCAGTATTTCATTGCAGGTGACACCGAGGAACTGCCGTTCAGCAGGGAGGAGCGAGACCTTGTCTACCGGCGCGCGCAAGGGCTGGATGACACCCAGCCGTTCGGTACCGAACACGAAATCACTGCCACGGGCTGGCTTGGCGCCGCCCACTCAATAGCGCCGACCACGGTGCGCGAAGAGAGCAAGCGCGTGCTCATCGGCGGAGAAAACTGCAGCCAACCCTACAGTGCGGCGCGCCTGAATTGCTCCGCGATGAGTTTTGGCGCACTCAGCGCCAATGCGATCATGGCGATCAACAAGGGCGCCAAACTCGGCAACTTTTACCACAATACCGGGGAGGGTGGTTTCAGCCCCTACCACCGCCAGGGCGGGGATATCGTGTGGCAGATCGGCACGGGGTATTTTGGCTGTCGCACACCCGATGGCGATTTCAACGCAGAGGCTTTCCAGAAGTCGGCGACCCTTGAACAGGTCAAAATGATTGAAATC
Organism: Halioglobus sp.; assembly: GCA_020443425.1. Classification (GTDB taxonomy): domain Bacteria; phylum Pseudomonadota; class Gammaproteobacteria; order Pseudomonadales; family Halieaceae; genus Marimicrobium. Next base: position 13,390 of record JAGRIE010000025.1, on the reverse strand, counting down.
AAGATTTCCCAGGGGGCCAAACCCTCTCATGGCGGTGTACTTCCAGCGGCTAAAGTGTCTGAAGAAATCGCCAGGATCCGGCTCGTCGATATGGGTAAGGACGTGCTGTCTCCGCCCGCGCATCGCGAGTTCAGTACACCCAAAGGGCTGTTGGATTTTGTCGTGAAGCTGCGCGAATTGAGCGGTGGCAAGCCAGTGGGATTCAAATTGTGCGTGGGCCGGAAATACGAGTTCCTGGCGATCTGTAAAGCCATGCTGGAGACAGGTATCACACCGGACTTCATCACCGTCGATGGCGCGGAGGGCGGCACTGGCGCCGCACCGGTAGAGTTTACCAATCGGCTGGGGGTGCCCTGTCTGGAGGGCACCAACTTCGTACACAACTGCCTTGTGGGTACGGGGTTGCGCGACAAGATACGCATCATTTCGTCCGGCAAGACGGCAACCGGTTTCGATATCGTCACCAAGCTCGCAATCGGGGCGGATGTCACCAATGCCGCGCGAACCATGATGTTGTCTCTCGGCTGCATTCAATCCCAGTCCTGTAACACCAATAAATGTCCCACCGGCATCGCCACCCAGGACCCCATCCGGGGCAAGGCGCTGGACGTGGAAACACGCCACAAGCGTGTGGCCAGTTTCCAGCAGCGCACCCTGCATTCAGCTTTTGAGATGATCGGGGCCATGGGACTGGATGATCCCGACAAACTGTTCCCGCACCTGATCTGGCGGCGCGGCGCTGATGGTATCAACCAACATTTTGACGATGTGTTTCCCGCGCTCGCGGCCAATATACTACTCGCAGATGAGAGCAAAATTCCCCGGAACTGGATTCAGGATTGGCAGTTGGCGAGTGCCGACAGTTTCATGCCCAATCTCGACGCCCTGCCCCCGGCGCAGGCCAGCTGAGCGCTCAGCTGTCACCTCGTACGGGCCCGTCTATCAGGGCTTACCGTAGCGAAAAATACCGGAGGTGCCGCTGAACGGCGCCCCGCCCCTGTCAAATCCCAGGTGCGTGATGCGGTAATCGCCCGCGCGCGTACCGCCGGGAATTTCCCAGCTGAGCTGCGCAATGTAGGCATCGCCCTCCTCTCGCCAGCGCACGCGTGTGCTCCAATCACCATCATCAGCGATGACATGCCAGCCGGAGCGTGTGCGCCGCTCGACCAGCATAAAGTTGCCTCCAGTGGTGTAATGCGCGGTGGGATTGCTGGACCAAAACTCCGTGAGCACGGTATCGCCTTTGCCGTAGCGTGTTCTCTCCAGCGGCAGCGCGTCGCCGAAGTCCCTGCCTTCGGGAAGGCTTGCCTCGCTGCCAACCGGCAGCGGCATGCCCGCCGATCTGCCGCGCCAGTCATCGTAGCGCACCTCAGTCCCCACCCCTGCGTTCGACTCCAGCGCACGGGCCAACCCGGCCGCGACCTGCTGGTATGCAGGGAGGCTCCACTGACCGTGAAGCGTGTGGCCGCCCTCGTACTGTTGCAACTGGTACTCCTGCGGCGTGGTGACATAGCCTGCGTACCCGTTCGCGTAGCCGGCCAGCTCAATGTGCCGGGCCCAGTCACCGAGTTCATCCATCACGCTGTCACGCAAACGCCTGCCGGCCATCGTAGTCACTTCCACCGGCAGGGCAAGAATAACGAGTTGGCCAATACGCGCCACGGTGACGGAATGTATCTGCGACTGCAATGGCGGCGAGCCACTTCCCGTTTCAAACAGAATCGGCTTCGGCGCCTGGCATGCCTTTACTGATTCCGTCCAGCGGGGAGCGCCGGTCACCAGGCGAATCAACCAGTCCAACCACACGCGCTGCTCTGTCATCCCCTCCCGGAACAGGAAGTGGCCACCGCCATCCTCAGTCGACCCGCCGGCAAAAGAATAGCCGTAAGCCGAAGGACAGGTATACTGTTGACCCGCTCCGGTGTAGCGGGACTGAACAGGGAAACGCGTGAAGTCGACGTACACACGTCGCACAGCAATCGGGCCGGACAGCTCTTCGCTAGCCGCTGCAAACAACTGCCGCGCCACCTCTAGTTGTCGCTCCCCCATGATACGCGTGGTCTCGACATCCGTCGCTCCGGGCCCGGTATTATCGAGATTGGTGTTCGGCGTTACATCGCCGGGATCAGACTGCGCGAACGCCGCGACAAAGTCCTCGTCCGAGGCATAGGTGGCACCGTGCTGCTGCTCCATGCGGAGCGAGGCGTACCCCTTGTGATCACCGGATATCAGCAGATTGTAAAAATTCATCGCTGTGGGATGCAGTGCATACCAACTGAGCATGCCGATTGGGCCTGAGAAATCAACAAACTTCAGCACGGTCATGGCGGTATTGGTGTTTTCACTGTAACGCGCCCGCTCCTCGGCAGGATTTTCGAGATACGCCACAGCCGAACGATTCACCCCGGCATCGGTAACCCGGCCGGTACTGATGAAGATATTGCCCGGCTGCATATCGCTGTGCGCCTTCACGACAGAGGCCGTGATGCCGCTGACAATCGCTTCATAGTGTTGCGGGTAGAGGCCGCCATCCAGTCCGGTCTGTGTTCGCGACTGCCAGTAACCACCGGGGCCGGAATGCGTATGGGTAGCCGTGATAATAACGTTGTCGAGGCTGTAGATTTTCCCGAACTGCTTTTGTAAGCGCTCTACAACATCCAGTGTGATGTGGTGATCAATACTGCCCAGTTCCGCACTGACATAGACGAGGCGTGCACCGGGGTCATCTGCCTCAGCGATGACAAATGCACGCGAGCGCTGGCGCATATGAAGCCCCTCATCAATCTGGTCAGGGCGACCGAAACCCCATAGCTGCACCCCCACAGCGGGCCCCGTGATATCGGTCATGCCACGACCAACGAGGTAATGTGGTGGCGTGGCCGGCGACTGCGCCGCCACGAGAGAGACATGCAGCAGGGCGAGGAGGCTGCAAACCCCGCGCGCAAGCCACGTATATCGCCGGCGGTCGCTCAATCCGCGCTTGTCGACTTGGCGGGCAGCGTCGCACGCTCTTCGGTAGCGCCCGATTTGTTCAGGCTACTAACCAGCCAGTACGTGACACCCAATGCCAGCGTGACTACACCTATCGCAAAAACATACTCGGACGGCGTATCGGTCAGGTCGAGCACAATGACCTTACGCGCGATCGCCATCAGCGCAGTGGCAATCACCAGCTGGATAGGCAGTGTATTGGAGCCGAGATACAGGCGAATATTGATGAAAATCTCGACTGCAATCAGCACCACCATGAAGGCACCGAAGATTTCAAATATTTCACTGACAGTCAGGTGCAGGATAGGCGGTTCTTTCAGCGCATCATAGAGATGGTAAACAACGTCGAGTACACCGAGAAAAATCACCAGCACCATCAACACTGCCAGCATCTTGATACACAGCCGGATGGCTACGTGCAAAACCCGGATGAGCGGATCGTGAAAGTTCGAGGACAGCTCCTGATGGACAATCTTCTCCCCGGATGATTCCTCCTGCGCCATAGCCTGAACTCCTTCGCGTCAGCTGGCGACAGCCGCCAGCCCAAGCAGCGAAAATACTTGTATTTGCGGGATCAGGCAAGGGCTGTCCCGGGACGTCACTGCGGCATCAATCCTGCCACGGCTCTCGATAATGCTCGGCGGTGAAACCGCGATGCTGCATGAAGCGGGCGCGCCTGGCGGCATCCTTGAGATCCGTTGGCGAGAGCTTGCCGAATTTGTTCTCCAGCACCTGGGCTGCATGCTGGCACCAGTCGACTTCCAGTGCCGCCATTGTCTGCGCGATATCAGTTTTGGAGACACCGCGCTGGCGAAGCTCCTCTCGCAGGCGCAGTGGCCCGTAACCCCGATAAATGCGTTGATGGGCATAACTCTCAGCGAAGCGCAGATCGCTCTGCAGGTTTTCCTCGGTAAGTCGCGCCAACTGTTCATCCAGCACGCCCGCATCGGAAAATCGACGCCTGAGCTTTCTGCGCAACTCCCACAGCGAGTGTTCGCGGCGCGCCAGCAGGTTCATCGCAGCAAGGCGGATGTCGGCGGGCGTGACAACAGCGTCGCCGGCTTCGTGCTGGTCAGGCATAATAAAAAAAGGCGCCGGGTACGTGAATGGGGTAAGCAGGGCCCCGGCGCCTGTGGAAAGTCGTCATGGAAACTCCAAATTCAGAGTGCGGTCACTCTTCCGACAAAGTCTCCTCCTCTTTCTCCGCCTCAGCAGAAACGGAATCCTTTTCCGGCCCGCCCAGATTCAGCATTTGCGCGCGAATCTGAGTTTCGATTTCATTGGCCACCGCCGGGTTACTGCCGAGAAACTTGGCAGCATTGGCTTTACCCTGACCAATTTTGTCACCCTTGTAGGAGTACCAGGCCCCCGCTTTATTCACCAGGTCGAGCTTGACACCCCAGTCGAGGACCTCTGCCAAATGATAAATACCGGAGCCGTACATAATCTGGAACTCTGCCTGTTTGAAAGGCGGAGACACCTTGTTTTTCACCACTTTAACGCGAGTTTCGTTTCCGATAACTTCATCACCCTCCATCACCGATCCCGTGCGACGGATATCCAGCCGCACTGAGGAGTAGAACTTGAGGGCATTACCACCGGTGGTCGTTTCCGGACTGCCGAACATAACGCCAATCTTCATACGGATCTGGTTGATGAAAATCACCAGGCAGTTGGTCTGCTTAATCGCCGCCGTCAGTTTACGCATCGCCTGGCTGAGCAACCGGGCCTGCAGGCCCATATGGGAGGCTCCCATCTCGCCTTCGATCTCCGCTTTCGGCGTCAAAGCCGCAACCGAATCGATAACCAGCACTTCGACAGCGCCGGACCGCACCAGCATTTCCGCCACCTCCAGAGCCTGCTCACCAGTGTCCGGCTGGGACAGGATCAAATCGTCAACCTGCACACCTAGTTTTTCAGCGTAAGAGGGATCGAGCGCGTGCTCCGCGTCGATGAAAGCGGCAATACCCCCCAACTTCTGGCACTCGGCGATCACCTGCAGCGTCAGGGTGGTTTTGCCGGAGGATTCCGGACCGTAAATTTCACAGATTCTGCCCCGCGGCAGGCCGCCTATGCCCAGTGCGATATCGAGACCGAGAGAGCCGGTGGAGATAGAGGGTATGGCTACCCGCTCCGTGTCCCCCATGCGCATGACCGTGCCTTTGCCGAACTGCCGCTCGATCTGGCTCAGAGCTGCGTCGAGTGCTTTTGTCTTGTTAGCGTCCATAGTAGCCTCTCTCTTAGTACTGGTGTTCAGTGTATTCCCGTCTTGATCCGGTTCGTCCTGCTTCAGACAGCCTTTTTACGCTGCTACTGCGGTACAGCAAAACTACTGTATATATACTCAGTTGTTTGATTTCGGATTGCAAGCCCCATAAGCGATTAAATTCGGTCATTTGGCACCGGCCACAAAAACCCGCCTGAATTGTCGACAGGTGCCCATTCAAACGGCCACAGCTGCTGGCGACGACGCACCGTCGCCCAGCGCCGTGGCGATCCCGGGCAGGTAGTCGTGCTCCAGTGCCATCCGCGTATCGCCGTCCAGGGCAGACCAGCTCGCTTTCAGGTCGCGCCAAACACGCACCTGGAACGTTTTCACCACAGCCCGGAACGGATGGCCGAGCAGGCGGCCGTCATACAGTGCGCGACCGCGATCAAACGCAGCCTCGTTGAACAGGGTTTCACCGGCAGCGAGTTCGCGTGCATACGCCGCTGCATTCTGCACCATCAGCGGTACGAAGGTTGCGCAGATCATCCGCAACAGCGGCTGCAGGGACGGCGTTAACGCCAGCGACCCGGCACGACCACAGTGCCGTTGGTCACGGATCGCGCAAAGCCATCGATAAGTGCGCGGCGCCAGCGCCTCCAGCAGTTCGATGGCCTCGGGATCGACAAGGTTCATTCCGAGCTGACCGTACGCACTCGCATCGGCCAGTGTGAAGCGCCCGCCCAGCAGGTAGGGCTGCTCCGCAAGCACTGCTTCCATCCCCGCAAGGTAGCCGCGCCACGCCTCCTCAAGCAGGGCATGCGTCGGCGGGAACCCCGGGCGCGGAGGCGCCGCCCTGTCGGGGTTCACCCCGGCGACATAGTTGCCGGGCGCCACACTGAACAGGTAGGGGCACCGCGCCGCCTGCCGCCGGCACAGCCTCGCCGCCAGGCGGGCAGTAAAGCCCGGCGGCAGCAAGGACTTGAATTCCCGCGCTGTCATCACCCCCATCGGCGTGCTGCGGGCGGAGCCCACCCAGCGCATATGGTGAACCATGTAGAGGCCGAACTCGTCAAAGGCCTCGTCGATCAGCTGGCAGACGAACGCGAGTGCCGGATCGCTCGGGGTCAGGGGCGCCGGGTGACGCTCCGGATGCTGATCCAGATGGTGCGCCAGTGCAGTCGAATCGTAATAGAAATGTCGCCCGTCCTCGGTGTAGAACGGCACGGCGGGGTACTCGTCGAGGCCTACTGCCATCGCGGGAAACCGCCGCACCGCGCCGCGGCGTATGGCCCAGTGCAGTCGCGCCGCCATCGACAGTGCTGACCAGCGCCCGGCGGCGTCAGGCCAGCGCGTCCAGCTATGCCCGGCAAAATCCAGCAGTGACTGCATCTTCAGCTGGTACGGGGAGGCGGTAAGCCCCCAAAGGATAAAACTGCTCACGCAGCGCCGGCTACCGGCTCTGCTGTTTGTCGCGGATGTCTGCCGCCATCGCCTCGAGCAGGCGGAATGTCGATGTCGGGTCGTCGCGCCTGAGCTCCAACAGCCCCATTTCGGGACCACTGCCCACCGCGATTTCCTCAACACCGTCGGCAATGCCCTTGACCATTTGGGTCGCGCATTCGGTGACATCCATACCCGCTTCTATATCGGCATCCTGGACGCCGGTCGGCGCCCCTGAGCCGGTCAGGGCGTTGGCGCCGATGTTGGTGCGGATGAAGCCGGGCACAATCGTGGTGACCTTGATACCCAGGTGCGCCACCTCGGTACGCAGTGCGTCGAAAAACCCCATCACCGCGTGCTTGGCTGCGCAATAGCCCGTGCGCAGAGGCACACCGACCTTGCCCGCGACGCTGGCCGTGACCAGGATATGGCCACTGCCCCGCGCTACCATGCCGGGCAGCACAGCCTTGGTCAACGCGATCTGGGCAATCACGTTCAGCTCAAACAGTGTGCGGTACACCTGCAGTTCCGTCTCAAGACAAAAAGAGCGCTGCGAGGTGCCGGCATTATTGACCAACAGGTCGATACGACCGAACGCCGCATCGACTGCCGCGACCGCCGCCGGCAGCGCATCGTAGTCCAGCACATCCAGCGGCAGTACCAGGAGCTTGCTCTCCGGCGCACCTGCAGCAAGGCATTCACCGTGTACACGCTGCAGTTCGGCGACATTGCGTGCCGACAGCACGACTCGGGCACCGCTGCCGGCAAAGGCCTTCGCCAGCGCCTCCCCTATGCCCGACGAGGCACCGGTGATCCACACTACCTGGTCCGCAAACGGCAGTTTGCCCGGCGTCGTTGTCGCTGCAGTCGTCACTATTGCTCTCCTCTATGGTGGGGCGGCCGCCAGATCCTCTCTCACCGTGCGCGCCGCCAGGTAAAAATGGCATGCTGACCAGAACATCACAGGCGGCAACAGGTACAGCATGGCGTAGCGCAGCGAGTCTGCACCCAGCGACGCCTGCAGGGAATCACTGAGCATACCGGTGCTCCAGGGACCGAGCCCGAGGCCGATGATATTGATGATCAGGAACAGTATCGCCGAGGACAGGGCACGCATACGCAGGCCCACCAGCCCGTGTGTCGTGGCGATGAGGTTGCCGAGATACACATTGAACAGGATGCCCGGCACTATACCCAGTAACAGGGACGTATATGCGTTCGGCACCAGGTACAGTGCGATCATGAAGGGCACACAGATAAAGCCGGCCAATGCCGGCAGCCACAGGTACCAGCGCTGATCCCGCTGCCCCATGCGGTCGGCAAGCAGCCCACCACAGAACACGCCCACTGCACCGCCCAGGCCAACGGTGAGCGACAGCCAGGTGCCGAGCTCTCCAGTCGTCATACCGTGGGTGCGGATCATGAAGGAGGCGATCCAGTTGCTGGTACTGTAGCCGGCGAAAGCGTTCAGGCCGGCGGCCAGCGCCATGTGCCGGAACGAGCGGCGACTCCACAGAAGGGCGAGAACATCGCGCAGCGGCACCACCGTATCGCTGTCCTGGCGCTGTTCGCTGAGGCCGCGCTTGGGTTCAGCCACGGACAGGCGCACCACAATGGCGAGCAGGATTCCGGGAATACCGACCACCATAAAGGCCACCCGCCAGCCAAAAAATTCATTCAGCCAGCCGCCGGCCAGAAAACCAAACAGTATGCCAATACTCACACCCATCGAGTAAAAGCCGATCGCGCTGGCGCGCTCATTGGGGCCGAAAATATCTGAAATAATGGCATGGGACGGCGGACTGCCGCCGGCCTCTCCGATGCCGACACCGATCCGGGCCAGCAACAGCTGCACAAAATTCTGCACAAAGCCGCTGACCGCTGTCATGAAACTCCAGATGAATAGCGACAGGGCGACGATATTGCGCCGATTACCCCGGTCTGCCCAGCGCGCAATGGGGATGCCGGCTGTGACATAAAAGACTGCGAAAGCGAACCCCGTCAGCAGGCCCAACTGGCTGTCGGACAGTCCGAGATCAGCCTTGATCGACTCCTGCAGGATCGCCAGCAACTGCCGGTCAATAAAATTGAAGCTGTAGACAATCGTTAAGATGACAAGCGTGTAATACGCTTTCTTGCGCAATGCATAGGGATTGCGCTCATCCGCCGATCGCAGGGAACTCACAGGGCGCCGCTGCCACCGAACGCGTTCATTGCTCTATCGCCAACGTCACATTCACTGTCACCTTGTAACTGTTCTCGCCGGCGGCGATGGGTACTGATTCAGCGCTGTCCATCGCCATCATCCCTTTCGCCATCATCGGCATCGGGCGCGGGCTGTAGTGCTGCTCGGATATTTCCAGTACATCGCCCACCGAGACATCGGCCGCATCTGCCAGCGTACGGGCCTTGGAGAGCGCCTCGCCCATCGCTTTCACCCGCGCCTGGGTGATCGCCGCCGAGGGGTCATCATTGGTAAACAGGATGCTGCCTCCCTCATTGACGCCCAGCGTTACCGAGGTATCGAGCACCTCCCCCACCCTGCTGATATCTCGCACCCGCACCGACAGTGAGTTGCGGACAATATAACCCACCAGCTTGGGTGCCTGGTCTGCGCCGTTTCCCTGCCTGTTGGGGTAGGTGTAGCGCGGCTGGATATCAAAGTTAGCCGTCTGCAGATCGCGCTTGTCTATGCCGAGCCCCGTCATGGCCTCCAGCACTTTGCTCATGGCTGCGGAGTTGGCGGTCAATGCCTCGCGCGCAGTCGGCGCTTCACGATTGACGCTCAGTACCAGTACCGCCATATCGGGTGCAATATCGACGCTGCCTTCCCCGGTCACGATGATGCGCGACACCGGCTCATCGGCGGCGTGGGCGAGGCTGCCCATCAGCACAGCCAGCAGGGTACTGATCAATATCGAGGCAGGCATTTTCATTGTATTTTTCACTGGTTACGCTCACGGTTGCCGGTAGGTGTCGACTCAGTTTACAGCCATCAACGCCATTGTCAGTACGATACCGGAAAGCGTGGCAACAAGAAAACTACGCGACAACACCGGCTTGTCAATCTTTGATAATTCCGCCAGCGGGTCACCACTGAACCGTACGCGCCGGATCACCGGCCACTCGATAAATGCCGCGTAGACAAAGCTGGCGACGGCGGCACTGCTCAACACGGCGCGCCCCAGGGTATCGGCAGGCACCGTGGTCCACAGCAGTATGACCGCCAGAAACCCGCCGATACTGCCGGCAATACTCATGATCAGGAACTGGCCCGCGCTATTGCCCCCGAAATCCCACAAGTAGACAAACAAACCCTGGCGCGTGGGTATATTGATATGCGCTTTGGCAAAGCGCGCTCCGAAAAAGTGGAACCACTCATGCGCCAGCGTGGTGATACTGATGCCCGCGAGCGCGGCAGTGACCACACAGAGCAAATCGGCGATAAACAGGCCGCTGAGTGTACTCCAGGTATCCGCAGCCGCGAACGACAGCACCGCAACCAGGAACACCAGGCCGTGATTGCGAGCCAGTTTGGCCAGCCGCATACGACTCTGCTCGGGCTGGCTGGCCGATTCAGGTATCTCGTCCTCCTCCAGCGGGAATGGTTGGCCCACCAGTGGGTTATCCCCGGCTACACCTATGGATTCCTGGCTCTCAGGCGGGTGCTCTGGCGTTGCGTTCTCGGGGCTTTCGGTTGCTTCGTTGCTCATAATGCTGCTATCCAAATTTGAGTTGTCCCGCGCCGGTAATTCGCGGGAGATCCAGTACTGTGACTATACCGGGTTTCGCGCCGCATACACCGGGCAGCGCATTGACAATCCAGCTGGCTGCAGAGGCGTTTCCACCCCCGGCCACGCCGGGCTCAAAGTGATCCTCCGCGTGCACACTCACGTGCAGGTCGGGATCGCCACTGATAAGCACCTGGTGACAGCCCTGCCCCTGCGGGGGATAGGGCCAGTGCGGTGCACATTCGTCATCTATCCTGGTGACGTGCTCTAGCACATAACGCGGCTGGCCGCCGTGATAACCGAGCACCTCAAAGCGAAACGCACCCTGCGTTCCCGCCTCAAATGTGCCCATGCCCGCCACCTCAACGGTCCGCTCCAGCGGCAGGCGCTCTACCCGTATGTCCACTTTTTCTACCGGCGCCCCCAGTGCTTCACCGACCAGGCGCACCATCGGCGCCCACACCAGCTCTATAGCGAAATCATGCAACATCATTGGCAGCGCGTCCATAGCTCCGCCAAATCCGATCACCTCACGCACCACACTGGGTTGGTCGTAAAGTGCGTAATTGAAGATTTCCCGGGTGCGGATCTCCCGGATACCGGAGACTGCGCCACTGAGAACAACCGGCAACATATCCATCACCCAACCCGGGTCAATGCCGGAGACAAAAAGGGAAGCACCGCTGCGGGCGCAGGCTGCTGTCACCGGTTGCAAGGCTTCCTCAGGGCTGGACGCGGGATGCAGGAACGCATAGAAGGCACTGGAGACCACGTTGATTCCCGCCTCGAGACACGCCAGCAGATCAGCCATGGCTTCGACCGGGCGGGTATCGGCAGTGGCCGTGTACACGACCGCGTCGGCTCCTGCAGCCAGTACCGCGCGCCAGTCATCGGTGGCAATCACACCGGTGTCACCCACACCCGCTATCACGCCGGCATCCACACCCACCTTGTCGCTGCTGGCGACGATCACGCCGACAAGCTCCAGGTCACTGTGGGAAAGTACCGCACGAATCGCCGGCCGGCCAACGTTACCTGTGCCCCAAACTATTATTTTTAGTGCCATATGCCGCTATCCGCCGCCAAGTGTCGGGCCAGTATATACGATCACTCAGGACAGAATGAACACTGTCCACGATTGCAACCTTCTGGACTAATAAGCAATACCCGCCGGGTACGCCGCCAGCGTGCCCGCGCAGGCCGGTGCAGCCACCGCCGGGATGGAGGCGGCCACTGGCGCAGCTTTATGATGTCCCGGACTGCGACACCAGCAGCGAGGTGTGCACGTACCCAGCCGGCGGGAACAGGGTGTTCGCGGCGGACATTTCCCTTATCATAGCGCCTCGTAACTTTCCGCCAGCCAGCGAACACAAATGACATTTTTGTTTTGAATCAACCAGATACACACACACCCATGATGCAGCAGTTCCTGAGCATCAAGGCGAGGCACCCGAATGACCTGCTGTTCTACCGGATGGGGGACTTCTATGAGCTGTTTTTTGAGGATGCCAGGCGCGCGGCCGAATTGCTCGACATCACGCTCACCGCACGGGGCAAGTCGGCCGGCGAACCGATACCGATGTGCGGTGTGCCCTACCACGCGGCCGAGAACTACCTCGCCAGGCTGGTAAAAGCCGGCGTCTCTGTGGCCATCGCCGAGCAGATCGGCGATCCAGCCACCAGCAAGGGCCCGGTGGAAAGAGCTGTAGTCAGGGTCGTCACCCCCGGCACCCTCTCCGATGAGGCGCTGCTGGAGGACCGGGTCGACAACCTGTTGCTGGCCGTATCACAACACCAGCAGCAGTACGGTATCGCCTACCTGGACCTGAGCACAGGTCGCTTCCGCGTGCTGGAGATCTGCGGCGAGGAGGCTTTGATCGGCGAACTGCAGCGGCTGGACCCGGCCGAGACCCTCTACCACGAGTCCATCTACCACCCCGCAATCACCGCCCGTCGCGGCGCGCGCAGCCAGCCCGCCTGGGAGTTCGATGTCCAGAGTGCCCGCCGCGCGCTGAATACCCAGTTCCAGACCCACGACCTGAAGGGTTTTGGTTGCGACAGCCTCGAACTCGCCCTCGGCGCCGCCGGCTGCCTGTTGCAGTATGTAAAGGACACGCAGCGAGGCAACCTGCCACACATTCGCTCACTGCAGCAGGAGAACCGCGAAGACAGCGTCATTCTCGATGCCGCCACGCGGCGCAACCTGGAAATCGATATCAACATGAGCGGTGGCCAGGGCAACACCCTGTTGTCGGTGATGGACCGGTGTGAGACCGCCATGGGCAGCCGCCTGCTCAGGCGCTGGTTGCACCGGCCGCTGACGGATATCGGGGTGCTGCAAACGCGTCACGCGGCCATTGCAGCGCTGTGCCAGAACTACACGTACGAGGCAGTGCGCAAGGCGCTCAAACCCATCGGTGACATGGAGCGCATCCTCACCCGGGTGGCCCTGCGCTCGGCCCGCCCGCGCGACCTGACTCGACTGCTCAGTTCACTGCAGGCACTGCCGCACTTGCGGGCAGAGCTGCCTGCCGCCGAAGCGCCGCTGTTGCGTGCCCTCGGTGAGCAGGCCTCGGAGTTCCCCGAACTCTGCGCTTTACTGGACGCGGCCATCATCGAGAATCCTCCCGTGGTGATCCGCGATGGCGGCGTCATTGCCGATGGCTACGACGCCGAGCTGGATGAATTGCGCCGTATCAGTACCAATGCCGGGGACTTTTTGCTGGAGATTGAGCAGCGCGAACGCCAGGCCACCGGTATCAGCACCCTGAAGGTGGGCTACAACCGGGTGCACGGCTACTATATCGAGATCAGTCGGGCACAGTCAGACAAGGCGCCTGCAGCCTATGTCAGGCGACAGACACTCAAGAATGCAGAGCGCTTTATCACTCCCGAACTGAAAACCTTTGAAGACAAGGCGCTGTCCAGCAAAAGTCGCGCGCTGGCCAGGGAGAAGCTGTTGTATGAGGAACTGCTTGAACGCCTGAACGAACACCTGTCACCACTGCAGGACAGCGCG
>JAGRIE010000024.1 GCA_020443425.1 Halioglobus sp. | reverse complement strand
GGCCTTTTGCGCCAGGTAGACGAGTTCCTGTTCGAGCCGGCCGCGGTCGATTTCCACGCCCAGGTCGGCAATCCTGGCTGTGATGCGCTCGCGCTGCTGCTGCATCAATGCGGGCAGTATCTTGCGAGTGGCGACGACGGCGGCCTCGACCTGTGCCAGTCGATTGCGCACCGCGCTTGCGAGTTTCTCCCCCTCGCGCAGGCGAGTCTGTTGCATATTGGCCAGGGCCCGGCTGAACACCGCGAGCGCCTCCGACTGTAACTGCTCCTCTGATGCCTGGGGCGCGCTGCAGATACCGGGAAACTGCAAAACCGCCAGCGGGCTGACCGGTGCCGGGTTGTCCAGTTGCCCCTCAATGGTGCGTGTGGCTGTCACCAGCGCAGCCAGTCTCTCGCGGTCGATCTCCAGAGCGCCCGGCTGTGTCGGGTCCGCCTGCAGCCGGATGATACAGTCGAGTTTGCCCCTCGCCAGCGCCGCACCAGCGCGCTCGCGCAGGCGGGGCTCGAGCGCCCTGAGCGTATCGGGCAGCTTGAAACTGCAGTCGAGGTAGCGGTGATTGACCGAGCGCATCTCCACCGTCAGGACACCCTGTGCCGTGGCAGTGCTTTCACGCGCAAAGGCGGTCATGCTGTGAATCATTCTGTCTGGCTAGCCTGTGTTGTGCGCAGGGATTCGAGTGTAGCAGCTTGTCACCGGCGCATACAGGTCGGGCCGCGCAGGTCGGGCCGCGCAGTGAAGCGGTTGTCCCGAAGTACAACATCAGGCGACGCCCTCGAGTATACTACCGCGCTGTTACCAAAACCGGAGAGAGAATCATGCAACGACCCAGTGGCCGCACGCCCGAGCAACTGCGAGAGATCAGTTTTACCCGCAACTACACCCGGCATGCGGAGGGTTCGGTGCTGGTGTGCTTCGGCGACACCAAGGTCATCTGTACCGCCTCAGTTGAGAAGGGGGTGCCCAGCTTTATGCGTGGCCAGGGGCGCGGTTGGGTCACGGCCGAGTACGGCATGTTGCCGCGCTCCACCGGCAGCCGCATGGGGCGTGAGGCCAGTCGTGGCAAACAGGGTGGTCGCACGGTGGAGATTCAACGGCTGATCGGCCGCTCGCTGCGTGCGGCGCTGGATCTGTCCCGCCTTGGCGAGAACACCATTACAGTGGACTGCGATGTCATTCAGGCCGACGGTGGCACCCGCACAGCCGCGATCACGGGCGCCTGTGTCGCCGTGGTCGATGCGGTCCGCTTTCTGCAGCGCGAGAACCTGGTCAAGCAAGACCCCCTGCTGGACATGATAGCGTCTGTCTCGGTGGGAATTTACCAGGGGGTTCCGGTGCTGGACCTGGATTACGCCGAGGACTCGTCAGCGGATACCGACATGAATGTCATTATGAGCGCGTCGGGTGGCATCATCGAGGTGCAGGGTACTGCGGAACAGGCACCTTTTTCGCGCGCGGAACTGACGGGTATGCTGGATTTGGCCACTGCGGGAATACAGCAGCTGATCACCCTGCAGAACGCCGCACTGGCGTCCTGAGCGGTGCGCCAGCCGGGATTACACCTCTATATCGTAATCCATGATGACGGGAGCGTGGTTTGAGAACTCCTTGATCTTGTAGATCGCGCCGTAGTCGACGGCGTACTTCAGGCCCTGCGAAATGATTTGAAAATCCGTGCGCCAGCCGTTCTCTCCGCGCTTGCCGTCCGGCCACCAGGTGAATTCGTCCTGGTCCGAACTGATTTCGCGAAAGGCGTCGACGTATCCGGATGCCAGCAGTTCGTCCATCCACTGGCGCTCTTCCGCAAGAAACCCGGTCGTGGTGCTGTTTCGCTGGGTATCCTGCACATCTGCGGCGCTGTGGGCGATATGCCAGTTGCCGCAGATGATGAACTCCCGGCGCTTGTTGCGGATTTTTTGCAGGTGGGCGCCGAGCAGGGCGTAAAAGTCATTCTTGCGACCCTGTTGGGCGGCGTTACCGGGCTCGGCATGTGGCGCCAACAGGCAGGCGACACTGAGATTTTCATAGTCGGCCTGGATGTAGCGCCCCTCCATATCGAAATCAGTGAAGCCCAGCCCGGTCATGATGGCCTTGGGCATTTTACGGCAGTAGATGGCGACGCCGTTGGCCTTGCCATCGACATCGTCAAAAAAGTAGGCGTTATAGTCGGTGGGGAAAAAAAGGTTGTCCTGCAGGTCGTATTCCGAGCACTGCAAATCCTGCACGCAGATAAAGTCCGCGTCCTGCTCGTTCAGCCAGTCGAAAAATCCATTCTCTGCGGCGTTTTTTATACCGTCAGCGCTGAAGCTGATGATCCTCATTCTTGGCCCCTTGATATGAGAGCGTGTATGATGCGCAGGCTACGCGGCATGTTAAAAACGCGCCGGGCTCTCAAGGTAACGCTCGCACATCTGATCGTTAAAGTTGAACCATCGCTGTTTCGCCAGCGGTGATCGCGATATCGTCCGGAGCGGAATTGCACAGCTCGGACCCCGTTATTAGTAAGTGATTAAACCCGGATTTGCGTATTCTATAGCGTAAATGGGGGATTACAATGTTTCCTTAAGGATCAAATATCGATATGCAAGGCTATCAAACAGAGTTTATTGAGCTGGCGCGGCGCTGCGAAGTCCTTAAATTTGGTGAATTCACCCTGAAGTCGGGCAGGGTCAGCCCCTATTTTTTCAATGCCGGGGCATTTTCAACCGGCGCCGCGCTGGCGGTACTGGGGCGGTGTTACGCCCAGTGCATTGTCGATTCAGGTGTTGAGTTTGATGTCCTGCTTGGGCCCGCCTACAAGGGGATCCCGCTGGCCTCGGCCACGGCGGTCGCGCTGGCGGACCACCACGGCCGCGATGTCGCGTTTGCCTACAATCGCAAGGAGGCCAAGGCCCATGGCGAGGGCGGCACCCTGGTGGGCGCGCCATTGCGTGGCCGGGTGTTGGTTATCGATGACGTGATCACCGCTGGCACGGCAGTGCGCGAGGTCATTGCGATGATCCAGGGTGCCGGCGCCGAACTGGCCGGAGTCGTCATCGGCCTGGATCGCCAGGAGCGCGGCGCCGGGGACCTGTCTGCGGTGCAGGAGGTCGAGCAGTCGCAGTCTGTGCCGGTGATGAGCATTATCAATATGGCGCATATCATCGCCTACCTGGAATCCGCAGACCAGGGGCCGCTGGCCGCCATGCGAGAGTACCGCGAACGCTACGGGGTGTAGCTTGTACCAACCGGGTGCAGGTTTTATATTGGGCACATGAATAACAGAACACGTCTTCGTCGCCGGGTGTTGGCGTGCGTACTCTTGCTGTGCCTCCCTTCCCTGGTTGAGGCCAGGCAGCTCTATCGTTATCGCAATGCCGAGGGCAATGTCGTCGTCGATTACCAGGTGCCGGCGGAATCCATAGCCGGTGGTTACGAGGTGCTGAATAACGAGGGCATGGTGATCAAGGTGGTGCCCCGGGCGCTGACCCCGGAAGAGCAGGTGCTGGAGGACGCCGAAAACAAGCGCGAGCAGGAAGCCCGGATGGAGCAGGAGCGCCTGCGAAAGTGGGATGAATCGCTAATGCTCCGCTACAGCACCGTCGATGATATTGAAGATGCCCGCCGCCGCGCCCTGAGTGAGTTGCAGATCCGCATGAGCATTCTCAAAGGCAATCGCCGCGCGCTCAAGCAAAAAGTGGAGAACTACCAGGCCCAGGCGGCCAATATGGAACGCTCCGGCATGGCGGTAGATGTGGAGCGCCTCAGGGCGATTGAAATACTGCAGAGCGAAATCGAGAGTACCGAGCGGGACATCGTCGACCGGCAGCGAGAGATAGAGGAGCTGGAGACGGCCTACGATGCCGATATAGAGCGCTTTGAAATGCTGCGTGATGTGGTCGAACTGCGCCAGACACTGCGCACCCGGAAATAGCCGCCCTGTCAGCTGACGTAACTGCTCGCCTGGCCCGGTAGCGGCTGCGAGACCGCGTCGCGGAAGAAGCCCCCCATCAATATCTCCCACTGCTTACCCCACTCCGCAGTGGGTGGGCGTTGAAAGCCGCTGCGCACATACTGGGAGATGCGCCCCTCTGCTGCGGCCATCAACAGGTTGGCGGCGGCGGGCAGCGCGATGCTCGGGCGCAACCCCTCGCGCAACTCGGCCTCGCGGATAACCTGCTTCAGTTGGGTTTCAAAGCGGTCAAACAGCTGCGCGACCCGCTGGTGCAGGCGCTCGGTTTCCCCGGACAGCGCATCCCCTGTCAGGATGCGCGTCAGGCCCGGGTTGCGCTCGGTGAACACGAGCAGCAGCATCATCATCTTTTCGCAGCGCTTTTGTGCCGTCTGCTCTTCGCCGAGAATAATGCTGACACGAGTGAACAGGGTGTCCTCGATAAACTCGATCAGCCCTTCAAACATCTTGGATTTGCTGGGGAAGTGCCGGTACAGCGCGGCTTCGGAAACGCCGACCTGCTTCGCCAGGCCAGCGGTGGTGATGCGGTTGCCAGGGCTGGCCTCCAGCATATGGGCCAGGGCTTCCAATATTTGCTGGCGCCTTTGGGATTTTCTCGGAGGCATGGCGTTCCAACTCAAATAGCGTTTCTGAACATGCTAGCGATTACCTGCCGCGCCTGCAATAAGGCCGACCGCTGTGGCAGTGGATTTCTACTTTTTTTTGCCGCTAGCTGCGTTTATTGGTGATGAGTGTGCCCATGCCCTCGTCTGTAAACGTTTCCAGCAGCACCGCGTGAGGCACCCGGCCGTCGACAATGTGGGCACTGGTGACGCCGGTCTTCACGGCGTCGAGGGCGCAGCGGATCTTCGGCAACATGCCACCGCTGATAGTACCGTCTGCAATCAGCTCATCCACTTGTCGCGTGGTCAACCCGGTGAGAATCTGCCCCTCTTTATCCAACAGTCCCGCGACATTGGTGAGCAGCATCAGTTTTTCCGCCTGCATCACCTCGGCCAGTTTCCCCGCCACCAGGTCGGCGTTGATATTGTAGGTGCTACCGTCTTCACCGACGCCAATCGGGGCGATCACCGGAATGAAATCACTGCCGAGGATGACCTTCAGCACCTCCGTATCGATCTGGTCGACTTCCCCGACATGGCCGATGTCGATGATCTCCGGTACGTCCAGTTCCGGGCTGTGTCGGGTGACTGTCAGTTTATGTGCGCGAATCATCTGGCCGTCCTTGCCGGTCACGCCGATGGCCTTGCCGCCGTTGCGATTGATTGAGGCGACAATCTCCTTGTTGACGCTGCCGCCCAGAACCATCTCCACCACGTCCATGGTCTGTGCATCGGTGACGCGCATGCCGTCGACAAACTCGGTTTGGATATTCAGTTTCGCCAGCAGTGCGCCGATCTGCGGTCCGCCGCCGTGCACTACCACGGGGTTCATCCCGACCAGCTTCATCAACACCACATCGCGGGCAAAGCTCTCGTGCAGCAGTGGGTCCACCATGGCATTACCGCCGAATTTGACCACAATGGTTTTGCCGGTAAAGCGCTGGATATACGGCAGCGCCTCGGTCAGGACCTGGGCGATGTTGAGCGCTTCTGCGCGATCTAGTGACATATCGTTGCCTGTTGTCTGGCCGGGCGCCTCGGGATGGCGGCGCCGGCGGGGTTAAAAATTGAGTTCGATGTCGGGGTCGACCAGTTCGATCTGCGCCCTGAACTCCTCCTGGATGACTTCGAGGCCATCCTCGGTGTCTGCTTCAAAGCGCGCGGTCAGCGCCGGCCCGGTGTTTGAGGCGCGCACCAGCCCCCAGCCGTTGTTGAAGTCCACCCGGATGCCGTCCATGGTGTTCACCTTGCCGGATGTGAACTCCGCACTGGCGATGAGTTTTTCCATCAGCTCGAACTTGTAACTGTCGGGCACCGGGATAATGATCTCAGGCGTGTTGACGGTGGCGGGGAATTTGGCGATGGCCTCATCCAGGCTCTCTCCGTGCGTGCTGAGGATTTCGGCGAGACGGGCTGCCGCGTACATGCCGTCATCGAACCCGAACCAGCGCTCGCCGAAAAACATATGGCCGGAGAATTCGCCGCCCAGCAGTGCGCCGGTCTCCTGCATCTTCTCTTTCATGAAAGCGTGGCCGGTCTTCCACAGCACTGGCCGACCGCCGTGGCTGGTGATCAGTGAGGACAGGTGCCGGCTGCATTTCACGTCGAACACGACATCGGCGCCGGGATTGCGTGACACCACGTCCTGGGCGTAGAGCATCAGCAGCACATCGGAGCGGATGATATGGCCGCTGCGTGTGACGACGGCGAGACGGTCTCCATCGCCGTCAAACGCCACGCCAAAATCGGCCTGTACCTCGACCACCGTGCGGGCGAGATCGGCGAGATTGGCCTCATTGCTGGTGTCCGGCGGGTGGCCGGGAAAGCGCCCGTCGACGTAGCAGTTCAGGCGCTCCACTTCACAGCCGAGTTCTTCGAACAGGCGCGGGGCGAGGTCGCTGGTCGCCCCGTTGCCGGCGTCGATGACAATCTTCAGCGGCATTGCGATGGCGATATCATGCAGCACCTCTTCTTTATAGGCGGGCACAATATCCTCGCGTACCATGCGCCCGTTGCCGGTGCTGTAATCCCCGCTTCTCATCCGCGCGCGGATCTGCTGTATGCCACCCGCCGCAATGGTCTGTTGGTTCAGCACAATCTTCAGGCCGTTCTGGTCTGCAGGATTATGGCTGCCCGTAATCATGATGCCGGATCGACAGTTCAGGTGACGCGTGGCGAAATAGAGCAGGGGTGTCGGCACCAGCCCGATATCGATAATATCCCGCCCCGTACCCATCAGCGCGCGCACCAGCGCCGATTTGATACGAGGGCTGGAGGTGCGGCCGTCGCAAGCGATAATCAGCGCCTGCTCGCCCATCTCGCCGGCGATGCTGCCGATGGCCTGTGCAATTCGGGTAATCAGCTCATCGGTCAGTTCCGTCTCCGCATTGCCGCGGATGTCATAGGCACGGAAAACGTGTTCGGGAAAACCGCTCTCCTGCGCCACTGGAACTTCCGGTGCCGCCGGGCTGGTCGCCAGGTCGAGGTCGAGGCTCTCGTCGCTGTCGTCATCCAGCATGTTTTTCGACTGGAACAGCGGGTTGGTGAGCTGCGTGCCCTGCAGTTCGCGCGGTGGCTCCTCCTGGCCCGGCTTTGGTGCCGCGGCAGCGGGAGGCGCACTGCTCTGCCTCAGGGCGCGCAGCGTGGCCCGCCGCAATTGTTTGGCGAGCGGCACCAGTTCCGGAATGCTCAGGCTCAGGGGTGTTTTCTGGTCGGCGGCGGCGACAAGGTGCTCGATTTCGGCATCCAGCTTTCTCGGAAACAGGATAAGCACAATAGACAGAGAGCCAAACGCGGCCAGTACCATCAGTGCCAGCAGTGTGTACAGCGGGACAGGGTCGACGCTCAATGTCTCCATCAGCTGGTCAGACGGGGAGAAGGAGATCCGCCAGGAGGTGTCCGGGATCTCTGCGTAGCGCGTGCTCGGCCCAACCGTGGCGGAACCGTTCTCGGCGATGACATCTACGCGGTCCTGGCCACCGGGCGTGACGAACATCTGCTCCAGGGCGAACCTGCCGTTGGACTCGCCCAGCGGTTTCAGTTGCTTCGATAGCTGCTCGTTGTCCAGGGTGACAAGGATAACGGCCGAGCGGTCTTCAATACGGGGGTGCGTCACTTTTGCTGCCAGGGAGGTGAGCCAGCGGTCCTCAAACCGGTAGGCCTCCGGCTTGGTCTCTTCGCCTTCACTGGTGCGGCGCACCAGGTCGACTTCGATATGGTTGCGCAGGCCCTGGTTGCCCTCGGAAAAATCAGCGGTGCCCATATCGCCTATCGGGATAATCCGCAGGCTGGCCACTTCGGGAAAGTAGTCCAGCATCGCTTTCTCAACCAGCGGCAGGTCATCCTCGGAAGTACTTGCTATCGCGGAGAGAGCCAGTGGTGACAGGGCCGCGCTCCTGATGCGCAACTGCAGCTGCGAGAACAGTCGATGGATAATGGTCGCCTGCTCGAGGGCATAGGAGGTTGAAATCCGGTCGACCTGCTGCTCTTCCAGCGCCGGTTGGCGCAGGAAAATCAGGTAGGCAAAGGCCAGCAGCAGCGGCAGCAATACGGCCAACAAGGCGAAGCCGGTGATTTTCTGCAACGCATTGCCGCTGGCGCTGATGCCCTGTGGGCCCGCGGTGGCAGCCTTCCTGGGGGTGTCATCTTTGTTGGCTTTTTTTCTCTTTATAAACTTCAGCATTCACTAAGCCAGTTTGCACGTCCAGGGTGGGATGATAGTACATAGTAGTGGCCACTCAAACGGTCATACTCCCATTCGTTCAGCCCCCGAACGGGTTGTTCGGGGCGAACGGCATGCGGTGCAGCAGCGGAATGGGCGCGGCGGCGCATACTCAAACGTCTCGTGCGATCAAATGCACGATCTGCCGGGCGATGGTGTTCTTGCTGGCCCTTGCCAGTGCCTGCTCGTTGTCGCGACGCAATACGGTCACTGCGTTCTCGTCGCTGTTGAAGCCGATTGTGGGGTCAGCGACGTCGTTGGCGATGATCATATCCAAACCTTTGCGCTGCATTTTTTCCCTGGCGTAGGCCAGCACATCGTTGGTCTCCGCGGCAAAGCCGACGGTATAGGGGCGCTGTTCCGCGGCCGCTACCGTCGCCACGATATCGGGCGTGCGCACCAGTTGCAGGGTCATTTCCTGCGGGCCCTTCTTGATCTTCTGGCCCTGTACCGCCGCAGGGCGGTAATCGGCCACCGCGGCGCAGGCGATAAAAATATCGCACTCCGGCAACAGCTTCAGGCACTGCTCCAGCATGTCCTCGGCGCTCAGGACACTCACCACACGGGTGTGGTCGGGCGCGGTGAGATTCACCGGGCCACTGACCAGTGTGGTTGTCGCGCCGGCATCCACGGCCGCCTGGGCAAGCGCATAGCCCATTTTTCCCGAGCTGTTGTTGGAAATATAGCGTACCGGGTCAAGCGCCTCCCGCGTGGGGCCCGCTGTGATGATCACGCGCTTGCCGGCCAGTTCACCGGTCGCGAACAGGGCCGCGGCGGCATCGGCGATAGCGGCCGGCGCCTCCATGCGGCCGGGGCCGACGTCACCACAGGCCTGCTGTCCGGCAGCGGGGCCGACAAGATGCACACCTCTGTCCGCCAGCGTCTTGACGTTGTCGACGGTCGCCTGGTCCCTCCACATCTGCTGGTTCATCGCCGGGGCCAGCATCAGCGGCGCCGCCGTGGCCAGCGCCACGGTGGACAGCAGGTCATCGGCGCGACCGGCGCTTAGGCGCGAGATCAGGTCAGCTGTCGCCGGCGCGACCAGGAGTAGATCGGCCCAGCGCGCCAGTTCGATATGGCCCATGCCGAGCTCAGCGCGTTCGTCCAGCAGTTCAGTGTGTACCGGGTTGCCGGAGAGGGCCTGCAGCGTCAGCGGCGTAATGAACTCCTGTGCACCGTGCGTCATGATCACTCGCACCTGTGCGCCGCGATCCTGCAGCGCCCTGACCAACTCCGCTGATTTATACGCGGCGATGCCGCCGCTGACACCGAGCAAGACATTGCGATTGAAAAGATGTGCCATTTACTCGCTCTATCTGGGAGGATAATAAGGGGGGAAAGATACCACTGTGACGCAGCATTTGACACCGCGGACACAGGAGCTCAGGGAGGAGTGCAATGAGTATCAGCCAATGGATGCCCGGCGAGGGCCCCCGCGATAAGTTGCTGGAACGCGGTGCAGCGGCACTGTCGGATGCGGAACTGCTGGCCGTGCTGTTGCACACCGGCTATCGCGACTGCAGCGCGCTGGCGCTGGCGCGCAACCTGCTTACCGAGTTCGGTGGTATCGGCGGCCTGATGCGCGCGCCACAGGGCAGCCTGATGGGGGCGTTGGGCGTCGGCCCGGCGAAGTACGCGCGTCTGCGCGCGGCGACGGAACTGGTGTGCCGGCAGGCGCTGCAGACAGCCAGTGCCGGCGATGTGTTGAGCAGCCCGGGCGATACACGCCGTTTTTTGCAATACCACCTCGGCAGTCGCAACCGGGAAATCTTCACCTGCCTCTTCCTGGACAGTCAACACCGGGTGCAGCGCTGCGAGGACCTGTTTTTCGGCACACTGGATGGCGCGGCGGTGTATCCGCGGGAGGTCGCGGTCAGGGCGTTACAATACGGGGCGGCGGCGGTGATCTTCGCGCACAATCATCCCTCCGGTGTGGCGGAGCCGAGCAGCGCCGACAGGCGCATCACGGAACGTCTCTGCGCCGCGCTGGCGCTACTGGATATCCGCGTGCTCGATCACATTATCATCGGCAGCGGCAGGGAGTACTCTTTCGCTGAGGAGGGGCTGATGTAAGTGGCAGGTCGGGCTTGCTATGGCGGGATTGTTCTGGTATAAAGTCGCGCTCTGCGCGGCCTGGGTCTCGTTCGGACCGTTAAGCAACATCACATTTACTGAAAATCCCGCGTCATTTTGGGAGAGCAAACAATCATGGCTAGAGTCTGTCAGGTTACCGGCAAACGTCCGATAACGGGAAACAACGTGTCACACGCAAAGAACCGCACACGCCGGCGTTTTTTGCCCAACCTGCACCAGCACCGTTTCTGGCTGCAAGACGAGAAGCGTTTCGTCACTTTGCGGGTGTCCAGTAAAGGTATGCGTGTTATCGACAAAGTCGGTATCGAGCAGGTGTTGGCGGATATCCGCGCTCGCGGCGAAAAGGTTTAAAGGAGAGCTGTCATGAGAGACAAGATCAGAATGAATTCCTCCGCTGGTACAGGCCATTTCTATACCACGGACAAAAACAAGCGCACCACGCCGGACAAGCTTGAGATGAAAAAGTACGACCCCGTCGCGCGCAAGCATGTCATGTACAAGGAAGGCAAAATCAAGTAATCGCCTCACCGCAAGTACAGTTCGCGAAACCCCGGCCATAGCCGGGGTTTTTTGCTTCAGGGTCCGGTTTTTCCAGGCCCGCCAAAACAGAAATGACTGCGTATGCCCGAGTTGCCTGAAGTCGAAACAACCCGTCGGGGTGTGGAGCCGCACTGCCTGGGTCGCACCGTGAAGCAGCTGCAGGTGCGCGACCCGCGCCTGCGCTGGCCGGTCCCCGATACCCTGGCACCTGCGCTGGCCGGGCTCGTCATCACCGCTGTGGAGCGTCGAGGTAAGTACTTACTTTTCCGCACCGAGAAGGGCAGCCTGCTGGTACATCTGGGGATGTCCGGCTCGCTGCGCGTGGTGGCGGCCGGCGCCGAGCCGGGCCGGCACGATCATATCGACCTGCTGCTGGACAGCGGCCTGAGCCTGCGCTACCACGACCCGCGTCGCTTTGGCTGTTTCCTGTGGCAGGCGCCGGGTGAGGTGCACCCTCTACTTGCCCATCTGGGGCCGGAACCGTTATCCGAGGCGTTCGACGGCGAGCTGCTGTACCGATTCTCGCGCGGTCGTCGAAGCCCGGTAAAGAACTTCATCATGGACGGAACCGTCGTCGTGGGTGTTGGTAATATTTACGCTAACGAGGCGCTGTTCCTGTCCGGAATTCACCCCGGTCGCGCGGCGGGCCGCGTCTCCCCGGCCCGGTACCTGCGGCTTGCTGATTGCATAAAGCGAGTACTTACTTCCGCTATAGAGCAGGGTGGCACTACGCTGCGAGATTTTGTTGGCGGTGATGGCAAGCCGGGCTACTTCGCCCAGCAGCTGTACGTTTACGGCCGTGCCGGGCAGCCCTGCAAAGCCTGTGGGACGCCGCTGCGCGAGCGGCGTCTGGGCCAGCGCAGCAGCGTCTACTGCGTGACCTGCCAGCGGTGATCAGGCTACACTAACTCGATACGGGGCATGGGTGACAATCCGGGAGTGTGGTTATGAAAATAAAAGATCGGGCGCGCAGGGCAGTGGCTGCGCTGATGGTGGGATGCCTGTTGTGGCCGCAGTTGCTGTGGGCGGAAGAGGCGATCGACGAGAGTCCCAATGAGTGGGCAATGGCCGGCGACCTGCTGGTGGCTCGGCCGCTGGGTGTGGTGTTGACAGTCGGTGGCGCGGCGGTCTGGCTGGTCAGCCTGCCGTTTACGCTGCTGTCGGGCAGTGCCAGCGAAGCGGCGGGTACACTGGTCGGCGGGCCGGCAGAAGCCACTTTTATGCGCTGTCTCGGCTGTCGCAATACCGGTTATACCGGCAAGGATGCAGAGGCCATCAAGCGGATGAATGAGAGAAACGCCGAGGATAGCGACTCCTGAGGCGCCGTCCCGCTCAGGGTTTGGCGAAGCGTTTTTTCAGCGCAACCGCAACCGGTGCGGGAACAAAGGGGCTGATCTCCCCGTCCAGTGCGGCGATCTCCCTCACCAGGGTCGATGAGATATAGGACAAATGCTCCGACGGGGTGAGGAAGATACTCTCGAATTCAGGGAATATGGCCCGGTTCATATTGGCCAGTTGAAACTCGTACTCGAAGTCCGCCACCGCCCTCAGGCCGCGCAATACGCAGCGCGCATTCTGGCTTTTGGCAAATTCAGTGAGCAGGTTGCTGAAACCCACGACCTCGACGTTGTCCAGGTGGGCCAGGGACTCCTCGCACAGTGACACCCTCTCCTCCAGTGTAAAAAGCGGCGTCTTTTTCTCGCTGTGCGCGATGGCCACCACCACCCGGTCAAACAGTCGCGCGGCGCGTTCCGCCAGGTCCACATGACCATTGGTCATCGGGTCGAAGGTGCCGGGGTAAATGACAGTGTTGGTTCGCATAGTAGTGGCCGGTTGGGTGGAGGACAGCGGATGGTAAACAATTCGCCGGGGATCGACAATGTGCTGGTTCCGGCTGCTGGGTGCGGACGCGCCGCGTCAGTGTGAATCCGCCACCGCACTGTGGATGAACAGGCGATAGGTGACACCGCCCGCTGCCCTTTCCCGGTGTAGTGTCCACTGTGGTGGGATATCCGGCATGGGTTCGCTCGCTGCTGTCTCGATGTAGATCAGGGCGCCTTCGTTTAGCGCGGGAGAGTCGGCCAAAAGCGCGCACACCGCCCCGGTCAGCTGCAGTGCAAACGGCGGGTCGACAAAGACGATGTCGCAGGGTGTCGCGGCCTGCTCAAGGTACTGCTGTGCCGACAGAACGTGGCAGCTGCCCCTGTCGAGCGCGCCCAGTGTCTCCAGATGATGCTGTATCTGTCTCACGGCCGCGCCGGCGATATCGACAAAATCGCAGTGGGCGGCGCCCCTGGACAGCGCCTCCAGCCCAAGTGCCCCGCTGCCGGCAAACAGGTCGGCACAGCGGGCTCCGTGGATATGCGGGGCGAGCCAGTTGAACAGGGTTTCACGGGTGCGGTCGCCGGTCGGGCGCAGCCCGTCTGCTGGCGGGAAGGAGAGTTTGCGGCCCCGCCACTGGCCGCCGATGATTCGCACCTGGCCTTGTTTGGCGTTGCGACTTCCTGTTGCTGACATTTCTTCGGCTTATCCAAGGGTGTTACGATAGGCGCCTTTTCTGGCGTGCGTTATGCACTCACTTTAGCACGACACTTATGAAATTTTTCAAACGTAACAAACAGACAGAGGCCGCGGAGCACTCGGCAGAGCCAGAATCCGGGGCGGCGCAGGTGCAGGACACAGCTGATGTGCCCGCTGCGGAGCGCGTTGGGACCGGTGCCGCTGCTCCGGGCGAAGCGGTCACCGAGCCGCCTGCCGAGGCGCCTGCCGAGTTGCCGGCTGTGCCGGTGGAGGTCCCGGTGGAGGATGCCACGCACCCCGGACCCGCAGCTGTCGAAAGCCCCGCTGTCACTGAGGCCGCCGGGCAAGGGGAGGAAAAATCCGGATTTTTCTCCCGCCTCGGTTTCAAGCGTCGGAAGCCGGCAGCGTCCAGCGAGGCTTCGATCGCGCCGAGTGAGGCCGAACAGCCCGCAGACGGCGGTGGAGTTGCCAGCGCCGAAGCAACGCTTGAGCCGAGCGGGCAGGCCGCGATACCGTCGACGGATGCGCCCGGGGCTGCCGCGATCACAGCGGGGCAGCCGGAGGTCGCAGCCGCCGCTGCTGAAGCTCCGGTCACAGAGCCTGAAGTCGAGATGCCTGTCGCGGAAACCCCGGTCGAGAAGCCTGCGGATGATGCGCTAACTGTCGAAGCCCCGGCCATCGCCACGGAGCCACCGGCGCCAGTGGACGCGGCTGCCGACGCGGAGGCGACTGCGGCCCAGGCCGAGAAAGTCGGGTTCTTCTCGCGGCTGCGCCGGGGCCTCGGGCGCACCAGCGACACCCTGGTGCAGGGGCTGGGCAACCTGTTTCTCGGGCGCAAGGAAATCGATGCCGACCTGTTTGAGGAGCTGGAGTCACGGCTGTTGATGGCCGATGTGGGGATAGACGCCACCCTCGATATTATCAACCGCCTGACACAGCGGGTGTCCCGCAAGGAGTTGACGCGACCTGAGGCACTGCACGGCGCCCTGCGCGAGGAGCTGTTGGCACTGTTGCAGCCGTGTGAGCAGCCGCTCGCCGTAGATGGCCACCAGCCCTATGTCATCCTGATGGTGGGGGTGAACGGTGTGGGCAAGACCACCACCATCGGCAAGCTGGCAAAGCATTATATGGCCAGCGGGCGCTCGGTGATGCTGGCGGCGGGTGACACTTTCCGCGCCGCCGCTGTAGAGCAACTCCAGGTCTGGGGCGAGCGCAACGATGTGCCCGTTGTCGCCCAGCACACCGGGGCTGACAGCGCCTCAGTCCTGTTCGATGCCCTGCAGGCCGCGCGCGCCCGCAACATCGATGTGTTGATCGCCGATACTGCCGGCCGACTGCACAACAAGGACAATCTCATGGAAGAGTTGAAGAAAGTGGTGAGGGTGATGGGCAAGATCGATCCGTCCGCGCCGCACGAGGTGATGCTGGTGCTCGATGCCGGCACCGGGCAGAACGCACTGGCCCAGGCCGAGCACTTCCAGCAGTGGGTCGGTGTCTCAGGTATAACCCTGACCAAACTCGACGGTACCGCAAAAGGCGGGATCATCTTCGCGATCGCCAAAAAGCTGCAGCTCCCGATACGCTTTATCGGCGTGGGAGAGGCCGTCGAAGACCTGCGGCCGTTCAAGGCTGAGCAGTTTATAGAGGCGCTGTTTGACGTGGACAACTCGTCTGCATGATCACGTTCGACCGGGTCAGCAAGCGTTATCCGGAAGGGCACGATGCCCTGCGAGAGCTCAGTATCCACATCGAACGAGAGGAGCTGGTTTTTCTCACCGGCCACTCCGGCGCGGGCAAGAGTACACTGTTGCGCCTGATTATGCTGATGGACAGGGCGACACGGGGCCAGGTTGTGGTCAATGGCCAGGACCTGGCGAAAGTGCGTGCCCGCGGCATACCGAAGCACCGGCGCAATATTGGCGTTGTATTCCAGAACCACCAGTTACTGTTCGATCGCACGGTCTTCGATAACGTAGCGCTACCGCTCGTCATCGCCGGCTACGAACACCGTGAGATCGGCCGGCGCGTGCGCGCCGCCCTGGATAAAGTAGGCTTGTTGGCGCGAGAGTGGGCCATGCCAAGGGCGCTGTCGGGGGGTGAGCAACAGCGAGTGGGGATAGCCAGGGCGGTCGTCGGCAAGCCCGGGATACTGCTGGCGGATGAGCCCACCGGGAACCTTGATCCAACCCTGTCGGCGGAGATCATGAATCTGTTCGAGCAGTTCAACCAGGTGGGTGTAACGGTGCTGATTGCAAGTCACGACCTGGCATTGATCTCCCGCTTGCAGCACCGCATCATCACCCTGCGTCAGGGCAGCCTGGTCAGTGGCGGTGCGCCGTGATACGACGCCGTAAAGCAGCGCGTCGCAAAGAGAGCGCGCGCCCCAGTCGCACCGGGATGCTGAACCGGCTCAGCGCGTGGCTGCAGCACCACCGGCTTTCCGCTGCCGACAGCCTGGTCCGGGTCATCGAGAACCCGGGGAGCAGCCTGCTGACATGGTTGGTCATCGGTATCGCGCTGGCCCTGCCGGTAGGCATGAATGTGGCGCTGGACAACGTCAGCAAGGTGAGCGAGGGGTGGGACAGTCCGGCCCAGATATCACTTTTCCTGCAGGAGGGGGTGAGCGGCGAGCGGGTGCAGCAACTCGAGGCCGAACTGGCGGCCCTTGGGGCGGTGCGCGAGACGCGGTTTATCTCCCGTGAAGAGGCCCTCGATGAGTTTCGTGAACTCTCGGGTTTTGCCGATGTGCTGGCCAATCTGGAGGAAAATCCGCTGCCGAACCTGATTCTGGTCACGCCTTCAGCGACGCTGGATGAACCGGCCGTGTCAGCGCTGCGGGCGGAGCTGGAGGACAACGCAGAGGTCGCCGAGGCGGTGTTGGATATGGAGTGGCTGCAGCGGCTCAACACCCTGATGGAACTGAGCCGTCGCATTGTGCTGGCGGTAGGGATAATGCTGGTCACCGGCGTGCTATTGATCCTCGGCAATACGATTCGGCTCGCGATTGAGAGCCGCAGGGATGAAATAGTCATCGTCAAACTGGTCGGCGGCAGCAACGGGTTTGTCAGGCGGCCGTTTCTGTACACAGGCTTGTGGTATGGCGTCGGGGGTGGTGTGCTG
This sequence comes from Halioglobus sp., assembly GCA_020443425.1. Lineage (GTDB taxonomy): Bacteria > Pseudomonadota > Gammaproteobacteria > Pseudomonadales > Halieaceae > Marimicrobium. The sequence continues at coordinate 40,224 of JAGRIE010000024.1, read as the reverse complement.
GCTGCTATACTGGTGTCGGTGTCCCTGTGGTTTCTCGAGGAGCCGATTGCCAATCTCGCGCTGTTGTACGAGAGTGCATTCTACCTGACAGGGCTGGGCGTGATGGGCGCGCTGAACCTGGTTATCCTCGGTGGGCTGCTGGGTCTGGGCGGCGCCTGGCTGGCGGTGTCACGGCACCTGGTTCATATTGAGCCCCGGTAACCCGTGGCGATAGGTTTGCGGTTCTATAGATAAGTTGTTGATTACTAATAAATAAATGATATTTTTTTTCGGTATGCGGTGAACTTTTTTGAAATTAGCACTCTAAAGTATTGAGTGCTAAAATCGGCACCCGATATTGCGAGGGTCAAAAAATGACGAAAAGCTTGTTGCCCGTTGATCAGATGGTGCCGGGGGCGAACCTGCCGGCCTATGTACAGGCAGTCAGCAGTATTCCGATACTCAGCGTCGAGCGTGAGCGCGAGCTGGCGGAAGATCTTTTCTACAACCAGAATTTGCAGGCGGCTCGCGAGCTGGTGATGTCGCACCTGCGCTTTGTCGTGCATATCGCTCGCAGCTACTCAGGGTATGGCCTCGCTGAGGCAGACCTGATCCAGGAGGGCAATGTCGGCCTGATGAAGGCGGTCAAGCGCTTTAACCCCGAGAAAGGGGTGCGTCTGGTATCGTTCGCCGTGCACTGGATCAAAGCCGAAATGCACGAGTTTATCCTCCGCAACTGGCGGATCGTCAAAATCGCCACCACCAAGGCGCAGCGCAAGCTGTTTTTCAACCTGCGCAGTGCCAAGAAATCCCTGTCCTGGCTGAGTGCAGACGAAGCGCAGGCTATCGCTGAAGATCTCGGTGTGGATGTCACTGAAGTACAGCGTATGGAAGGTCGGCTGAGCAGTCGCGACCTCGGTTACGACCAGCCCGTCGACGCCGATGATGACGAAGCCTGGCACTCGCCGCAGTACTATCTGGAAGATCACAGCGCCGATCCGGCGCAGATTCTCGAGTCCAATGACTGGCAGGACAGCAGCGAAGCCAAACTGCACAGCGCCCTGTCCGACCTCGATGAACGCAGCCGCGATATTCTGTCGCAGCGCTGGCTGGCCGAGAAAAAGGCCACCCTGCACGATTTGGCAGCGCAGTACAGCGTTTCGGCTGAGCGCATCCGTCAGCTGGAGCAGAGTGCGATGGCAAAGCTGCGAGCGGCGATTGCGGTCTGACCCCCCAATGATGGAGGCGGGATAACCGCCTCCCTGTTACAATCCGCGCATGGCAAAACTATTCATTACCCTGGCGTCGCTCAGCGGCATGCTGGCCGTTATTCTCGGTGCTTTCGGTGCGCATGCACTGAAGGGCAAGCTGGATGCCTACGCGCTCGGCATCTATGAGACCGCCGTTCAATATCACTTCTATCACAGCTTCGCACTGTTGGCGGTGGGTATCCTCGCGCTGAGCCAGCCACACGCGGCACTGCTGAAGAGCAGCGGCTGGCTGTTCCTGCTCGGTATCCTGGTGTTCTCTGGCAGCCTCTACCTCCTGAGTATGACAGGGGCGCGCTGGCTTGGCGCCGTCACGCCGTTGGGCGGGCTGGCGTTCATAGCGGGCTGGGGCTGCCTCGCTGCCAGCGGCTGGAAGCTGCTGGACTGATCTGCGACAGAGGCATGCCATGATTGAACCCGATAACAGGCAGCGCATACGCAGCTATGTGCTGCGCACGGGCCGTATGACGCCGGGCCAGCGCCGCGCCTATGACGAGGGGTGGCAGCTCTGGGGTCTTGACTACAGTCCCGGGGAGCTGGCGTTTGACGCCGTCTTCGGCCGCCCCGGCCCCGTTGTGCTGGAGATCGGTTTCGGCATGGGCCAGTCGCTGGCGGCAATGGCGCGCGCCAATCCTGACACCAACTATATCGGTATTGAGGTCCACCGCCCCGGTGTCGGCAGGCTGCTGCACAGTATTGCGGAGCACGATATCCGCAATATCCGCATCTATTGTCACGATGCGGTAGAAGTCCTGCGCGACAGCATTGCGGACTCCTCACTGGATGCCGTGCAGATTTTCTTCCCCGATCCGTGGCACAAGAAGCGGCATAACAAACGCCGCCTGATCCAGCCGGCGTTTGTGGCGCTGTTGGTCCGCAAACTGAAATCCGGTGGAATCGTACATCTGGCCACCGACTGGGAAGATTACGCGCAGCAGATGATGGCCGTACTCAGCGCGGCCGAGGGGCTGTCCAACACCTGTGGTGAGGGGGCGTTTTCACCGCGCCCGGAACAGCGGCCGCTGACAAAGTTTGAGCAGCGCGGCGAGCGCCTCGGTCACGGCGTCTGGGACCTGGTCTTTTCCCGGGCCTAGCCCGGTGCCGTGTCCACGGCGGGCGCGCCCACTATATTGCGGTACAGGATGCCCATCACCAGCCCCATGAAGGGCAGTGTCCATATCAATCCGATACCCAGTGGAATGGCACTGACTACCACGATAACAGCGGTAACCACGCTGAGCCCGAAGACCCTGAACCAGCACGGGGTGATGGCTTTCCGTGATGTTTCCAATGCCTGCCAGATGCCCAGTTGCCTGTCTACCAATAACGGTAGCGCCAGCATATACGCAAACATCAGATAGATACCCGGCACCACCAGCAAAAAAAACCCGACCCCGATCAGTACCGCCATGAGCAGGTAGGTCAGGAAAATCGGGATGGTGCTGGGGTAGTAGTCAAAAACCATCGAAGCGCTGGTGGGGAGGCCTGCGCTGTGTTTTATCGCGATCATCATCAGTCCCACCATCAGCGGGTAGGTGATGACTGCAGTGATGAGTTGCCGTATGAAATCGACCGCGTCGGAGCCGTCGCCGAGCAGCTCGGCGACGCCCGAGAGTAACAGGTTGACGATGAGCAACACCGCCAGCGCACTCCAGTAGATAGCCTTGAACCCGTTTTGCAGCTTCCATGCCTCCTCCAGTACTGCGGGTATAGTCCAGTCCTGATTCAATGCGCCCGGGTGTTCATCATTGCGTTGACTCTCTGCCTGCTCTGGCATGGTGGGACTCCATTCTCTGTTATTGAAAGGCTGACGCCATGGGTACCGGGTTGAGTATAGGATATCCGGCGCACTGGGCTGCACTTTATCGATCTGCTGGCACAGCGGGACATCGCGAGCCCGGCCCTGTGCAGCGCAGATCAGTGCCCGCTGGTAAGAAATTCCGCAACGACGCTATCGAGGAAGCGCCGGCCGAAAGCGGTGGCTTTTACCGTGTCAGCCCCGCACTCCAGCAGTTCGCGCTGACACAGTAGCGTTACTGTGGGAGCCAACACTGCGGCATCCAGCCCCGTGTGCGCGCTGAACTGCGACAGCGTGAAACCATCGTTGAGTCGCAGGGCATTCATCATGAACTCGCCGATAATGTCGTCCCGCTCGACGGCGCGAGAGCTGCCAACGAAGTGGCCGGCACCCGCCTGCATATACTGTTGCGGTTGCCGCCGCTTGGCGAGGCGCTGGATACGGCCATCGGTAAAACTGATTTTGCCATGTGCGCCGGCGCCGATGCCCAGGTAGTCACCGAATGACCAGTAGTTGCGGTTGTGCTGGCAGTTGTGGCCGGACGTGCTGTAGGCAGACACCTCGTACTGGGCGTAGCCGTGCGCTGCCAGCAGTTGCTCGCCCCGGGACTGGATATCCGCTAGCTCGTCCTCCAGCGGCAGCTGTGGTGGACGCTTGTGGTAAACCGTATTCGGCTCGATCGTCAACTGGTACCAGGAAATGTGACTTGGCCCACACGCGATCGCGGACTTCACATCAGCCTCGGCGTCACCCAGGGTTTGTCCGGGCAGGCCGTGCATGAGATCGAGATTGAAGTTGTCAAAGCCGGCTTTGCGCACACACCCGATCGCGGCGTGTGCCTGTTCACTGGTGTGAACCCGCCCCAGCGCCTGCAGGTGGGCATCGTTGAAACTCTGGATGCCGAGTGACAGGCGGTTGATTCCCGCGTCCCTGAAGCCGCAGAACTTGTCCGCCTCGGCGCTGCCGGGGTTGGCTTCCATAGTGGCTTCCAGCGTCGCGGCCAGCGGCGCTCGCACGGCAATACCCTGTAACAGCCGGCGGATGGCTGCGGCAGAAAACAGGCTGGGAGTGCCGCCACCGATGAACAGTGTCTCGATCTCCCTGCCCTGCAGCAGATGGAGGTCGCCCTCAAGGTCTCGCAGCAGAGCCTCGATATACTGTGTTTCCGGAACCGTATCGGTCTCGTGTGAATTGAAATCGCAGTAGGGACATTTGCGTTCGCACCAGGGCAGGTGGATATACAGCCCCAATGGTGGGAGTTGCATCACCGCTGGCGCAGGGCTTCGAACAGCAGGGCACTGGCTTTCGCGCGGTGGCTGATGCGGTTTTTCAGCTCCCGCGGCAGCTGCGCTGAGCTGCACTGGTGTTCCGGCACGAAGAAAAGCGGGTCGTAGCCGAAACCCTCTTCGCCGCGTGGCTCAAACAGGATGGAACCCTCCCAGCTGGCCTGGCATACGAGGGGAGTGGGGTCGAGTGCGTGGCGCATGTACACCAGCACGCACTGGAAGCGCGCGCTGCGCTGGGTCTCGGGCGTGTCGGCCAGTTCCTGCAGCAGCCGCGCATTGTTGCCGGCATCACCGGCACCGGAATAGCGGGCTGAGTAGATACCGGGCGCGCCGTGGAGGGCGTCGACTTCCAGTCCCGAGTCGTCTGCGATGGCCGGCAACCCGCTGTGCCGGGCAGCGGCGCGCGCTTTGATGATGGCGTTCTCGACGAAGCTGAGACCGTCCTCGGCGACATCCGGCACCCGGTAATCGGATTGGGGCGCGAGAGTGACACCGAGTGGTGCGAGTACCTCGCCCAGCTCCCGCAACTTGCCGGCGTTGCCGCTGGCGAGCACGATGGTTTGCGTATCACCGGCAGCCGTCATCAGTCTGTGTACAGTTGGTGCTTGAATTTGAAGGTATAGCTCTGCTGCGCGCCATCCGGTTTGAAGTCAATCTCGAAAAAGCGCCACTCTTCATTGATGAAGGGGAATTCGGCAATGTAGTAGATCGCCTCGCCCTCGCGGATCTCCCTGAACTCCAGCGCCTGGTTCTGCATCAGGTCCCAGGTCTTGCCCTGTAATACCATGGCGCGGGCCTCACTGTCGTCGCCCAGCTTTTCGCGCACCGCAAGATTGAGTATCGCGCGTTTCTCGCCGCGGGTGATGCCGTAGGTGGCGGCAATCGCCGGCTCCAGAAAGGTGGTGTTGACGACACTGTAATACAGTTCGTAGGGGCCGAACGTCTCTGACTGTTGTGCCAGCGCGGGGCCGGCCAACAGGGCCAGCCAGAGGATAAAGGTAGAGCGGATGTGGGCTGAAACACGCATATTATCGGGTAATCCGGTAGATCGCCGTGGAGGCGAAAAGGTTGGGCCATGTGTTGGACAGCAGGGGTTTATCCCGCGTCTCGCCAACGACTTCCCTGGAGACTATACGAATGTCCTTGGCGACGCACAGGTCTTCAAAATCCTTGACCGTGCAGAAGTGGATGTTCGGTGTGTTGTACCAGGTGTACGGCATGAAACTGGATACCGGCATATGGCCCTGCAGGCCCAGCATCAGGCGGCAGCGCCAGTGGCCGAAATTGGGGAACGTCACAATGCCCTCGCGGCCGATACGCAACATCTCGTCCAGCACCCGCTCGGGGTATCTCACCGCCTGCAGTGCGAGGGCCAGGACGACGGTATCGAAGCTCTGGTCGGGAAAGTTGGATAGGCCTTCGTCCATGTTCTGCTCGATGACATTGAGCCCGCGGGCGATAGCGGCTGTGATATATTTCTGGTCAATCTCCAGCCCGGTACCGCGAACCTGCCGCTGGTCGCGCAGGAATTCGAGGAATACGCCATCGCCACAGCCGAGATCCAGTACGCGGGAGCCGGGTGCGATCCAGCGCTGTATGTGAGACAGGTCGAGGCGCATCAGGTCTCATCTCCGACACGCCGCATGTAGGCGCGAAACACATCGAGGTAACGGGGTATGGGCATCAGGAATGCGTCGTGGCCCTCTTTTGCATCGATTTCAGCATAGGTCACCGGGCGCTCGGCGGCGATCAGCGCGTCCACGATTTCACGGGAACGCTCCGGCGAAAATCGCCAGTCGGTCGAGAAGGAGATCACCAGGAAGCTGCACTGCGCGTGGCGAAACGCGGCGACCGGGTCGTTGTCATACTCCAGCGCCAGGTCAAAGTAGTCGAGCGCGCGAGTCATCAGTATGTAGGTGTTGGCGTCAAAATGGCCGGAGAACTGGCTGCCCTGGTACCGCAGGTAGCTCTGCACCTGGAATTCCGCGTTGCTGTCCTCGCCCCTGCTCAAACTGCCGGACCGCAGGTCGCGCCCGAATTTATTCGCCATGGCGTCGTCTGACAGGTAGGTGATATGGCCGATCATGCGCGCCAGCGCCAGGCCCCGCGCCGGCACGGTATTGCTGCTCTGGTAGTTGCCCCCGAAATAGTCCGGGTCGGATTCAATGGCTTGCCGCGCCACCTCGTTGAACGCCAGGTTCTGGGCGCTCAGCTTCAGCGCCGCCGCGATGACGATGCAGTGCCTGATGCGATCGGGGAATTCCAGTGACCAGCGCATCGCCTGCATACCGCCGAGACTGCCACCGATCACTGCGGCCCAGCACCCGATGCCGAGATAATCGGCCAGCCGTGCCTGGCTGTGCACCCAGTCCCGGGTGCGCAGCGGTGGGAAATCCGGCCCCCAGGGCCTGCCCGTGGCGGGGTTGATGGAGCTGGGGCCAGTGGAGCCGTGACAGCCGCCGAGGTTGTTCAGGCACACCACGAAGAAGCGGTTGGTATCGATGGGCTTGCCCGGGCCGATACACTCGTTCCACCAGCCGGGTTTTTTGTCATCGGCACTGTGATAGCCGGCGGCGTGGTGATTGCCACTGAGGGCGTGGCAGATCAGCACGGCGTTGCTGCGCGACGCATTGAGCTCGCCATAGGTTTCATACACCAGTTCATAGGTGTCCAGCTGGCGGCCGCAGGTCAGCGCCAGCGGCTCGTCAAAGCGAGCGACCTGTGGCGTGACAATACCGACGGATTGCTGGGCGCTCATGGCATCAACTCAACCAGGGTGCGAATCCCAGCACGCCGACAGCTGCGGCCATATGCTGTAGCGCGATCTGGACAATATTGATCAGGATGAACGCAAGGATGGGTGAAAAATCCAGGCCACCCATTGGCGGCAGCAGTTTACGCACGGGGGCCATCAGCGGCTCGGTGATCTGGTACAGCAACAAAATAGCGGGATGGCGACTGCCCTGGGCGACCCAGCTCAGGATGATCATCGCCAGCAGTGCGAAAAAATACATCTGCACCAGCAGTGCGACCACGCCGAGCAAGCCGCCGAGCAGCAGTGGCAACGGCGCCGGGATCGCGCCGAAGCGAATCATGAAGACGGCTGCAATACCAGCCATCTGCAGCAGCACCGCCAACAACACGGTGGCGACATCAAAGCCGCCGTAACCGGGAATAACCCTGCGCAGCGGTATTACCAGAGGATTGGTAACCTTCACTACGAATTGCGAGATGGGGTTGTAAAAGTCGGCGCGCACCCACTGCAACACGAAGCGCAGCAGCATGACCATCAGGTACAGGCTGAGCAAGGTCTGGATCAGGTAGACCAGAATGGCGTAAATGGCGTTCATTGGCAGTTGTCTCCCCTAACCCATTTCCCGGGACATTTCGACGGCGCGGTCGGCGGCGGCGCGCATGGCGCGGGACACCGTATCCCGCAGGCCGTCGGCTTCAAAGCTCTGTATCGCGCGCTCTGTGGTGCCGCCCGGGCTGGTTACCCTGCGCCGCAGTTCCACCAGGTCGACATCGCTTTCGACCGCCATCCGGGCGGCGCCGAGGCCGGTCTGCGTAGCGAGCCGGGTGGCGGTCTCCCGCGTCAGCCCAAGCGCGACGCCGGCCGCGACCATCGCTTCTGTCAGCAGGAAAAAATACGCTGGCCCACTGCCGGAGAGCGCGGTGATCGCATCCAGCTCCGGTTCGGAGTCGACCCAGCAGGTAATGCCGACAGCGGACAGGACCCGGTGCGCATACTCGCGCTGTTGATCGGATGTGGCGGTATTGGCAAACAGTCCGCTGGCGCCGCAGCCGACCAGCGCCGGTGTATTGGGCATACAGCGCACGATGGCGGTGTCGGGCCCGAGTCTCGCCTGCATACTGGCTATGGTGATACCGGCGGCGATGGAAATCACCAGTGCGCCATTGGCCTGCACGGCGCTGGCGATGCTGGCGACGGCATCTGCCATCACCTGCGGTTTTACCGCCAGGATGATGATGTCTGCACCCGCTACTGCGGCGGCGTTGTCGCTGAACACTGCGACCGGTGCAATCGCGCGCAAGCGCTCCAGACTGTCGGGGTAAGGGTCTGCTGCACTGATGCGCTCTGCGGGGTGGCCGCTTTCAACCAGGCCGCCGATGATGCTGCTGGCCATATTGCCAGCGCCGACAAATGCAATGCGCGGTAGTGCTGTGTGTCCGTCTGCCATAGGGTTACCAAGGATAAAATTGTTGTGCAGTATACACGTCGCGATCTGTCAAAATCACCTGTTGCGCGGGCCGAAAATGGCGCTGCCCACCCGGATGATGGTGGCGCCCTCACTGATCGCCGCGTCCATATCCGCTGACATACCCATGGATAATGTATCGATATCGGGCGCCAACTCGCGCAGGTGCGCGGCCGCCTCGCGCAGGTGCCGGAAGGCGGCCCGCTGTGCGTCGGTATCCGTCGAGGCGGCGGGTATTGCCATCAGTCCCCGCAGTTTGAGGCGGGGCAGGTCGAGAACGGTGCGGGCCAGCTGTGGCAGTTCCTCGAGGCTCACCCCGGACTTGCTGGCCTCGGCCGATATATTGACTTGCAGGCAGACCTGCAGCGGCGCCAGTGCCGCCGGGCGCTGTTCGCTGAGGCGGTAGGCGATCTTGGCGCGGTCCACGCTGTGCACCCAGTCGAAGTGTTCGGCGATGCCAGCGGTCTTGTTGGACTGGATGGGGCCAATGAAGTGCCAGGTCAGTGGCAGGTCCTGCAATTCGCGGATCTTTGCCACCGCCTCCTGCAGATAGCTTTCGCCGAAATGCGTCAGGCCGCAGGCATAGGCGGCCCTGACGTCCCGCGCGGGCCGGGTTTTACTGGCTGCCATCACGGTGACCCCGGGGCCGCTGTACTGGCTTTTTTCAGCGGCGCGCCTTACCCTTTGGAGCAGCTTTGCTATATTCTTGGAGAGCTGTTGTTCGTCCATGGCGCGGATGTTAGCGGATTTGTTGCCACTGTGACACGACAATAATATGAAGTGACGGAAGCGCTCTGTCACAAGAGACATCCTGGCCGGGGAGCGGTCGACACACAGTGTCGACAGGGGAGAAGACGAAGAAATGGATATAACGGAATTATTGGCCTTCAGCGCCAAGCAGGGTGCATCTGACCTGCACCTGTCGGCGGGATTGCCACCGATGATTCGCGTGGACGGCGATATCCGCCGCATCAACCTGCCGCCGATGGAGCACAAGCAGGTTCACGAGCTTATCTACGACATCATGAACGATAAGCAGCGCAAGGACTACGAGGAGTTCCTCGAGACCGATTTCTCTTTTGAAGTGCCCGGCGTCGCCCGTTTCCGTGTCAACGCGTTCAACCAGAACCGCGGTGCCGGTGGAGTGTTCCGTACCATTCCCTCCAAGGTACTGACGATGGAGGATCTCGGCATGGGCCAGGTGTTCCGCGATATCGCGATGATGCCCCGCGGGCTGGTCCTGGTCACCGGGCCGACCGGCTCGGGTAAATCGACCACGCTGGCGGCGATGGTCGATTTTATCAACGACAACAAATACGAGCACATCCTCACCATCGAGGACCCGATTGAATTTGTGCACGAGAGCAAGAAATGCCTGGTCAACCAGCGCGAGGTACACCGCGATACACTGGGCTTTTCCGAAGCGCTGCGCTCGGCGCTGCGTGAGGACCCGGACATCATCCTGGTGGGTGAGTTGCGTGACCTGGAAACCATTCGCCTGGCGCTGACAGCCGCCGAGACCGGTCACCTGGTGTTCGGCACCCTGCACACCACGTCTGCGGCCAAGACCATTGACCGGGTCATCGACGTGTTCCCGGCGGCGGAGAAATCCATGGTGCGCTCGATGTTGTCAGAATCGCTGCAGGCAGTGGTCTCGCAGACCCTGTTGAAACGCGCGACCGGCGGGCGGGTCGCCGCGCACGAGATCATGCGCGGCACCTCGGCCATACGCAACCTGATTCGCGAGGACAAAGTGGCGCAGATGTACTCCGCCATACAGACGGGCCACGCACTGGGCATGCAGACCATGGATCAATGCCTTGAAGACCTGGTCGGGAAACGAATTATCACCAAGGAAGTTGCGCGCGAGAAAGCCAGGATGCCGGAGAACTTTTAGGCCGGTAGTGCCCTGCTGCGTGGCGCAGAGGAAGGACTGTCAGTATGAATATCGAAGGATTGCTGCAGCGAATGGTCAAGGAGGGCGCCTCCGATGGATTTATCACGGCGCACTCCCCGCCCTGTATCAAGGTGGACGGCCAGATCTATCCGATCAGCAAGCACAAGATCACCGAGGAGCAGGCGCGGGAAATGGTGCTGTCCACCATGCGGCAGGATCAGCAGATCGAATTCCGCAAGCACCATGAGTGCAACTACGCATTGAGTACGGAAAACCTCGGCCGTTTTCGGGCCAGTGCGTTTGTGCAGCGCGGGCAGTGTGGACTGGTGGTGCGCCGTATCCAGACCGTGATTCCCACGATCGACGAATTGGGCCTGCCCCCGATCATCAAAGACCTTGCGATGACCAAGCGCGGCCTGGTGATTTTTGTCGGCGCCACCGGTACCGGCAAGTCGACGTCACTGGCATCCATGGTGGACTACCGCAACCACAACAGCCGCGGCCACATCATCAGCATTGAGGACCCGATAGAGTTTATCCACGAGCACGCGGGCTGCATTGTCACCCAGCGCGAGGTGGGTATGGATACCGAATCCTTCGATGTGGCGCTGAAAAATACCCTGCGCCAGGCGCCCGATGTCATCCTGATCGGCGAGGTGCGCACCGCAGAGACCATGCAGCAGGCGCTGACTTTCGCCGAGACCGGCCACCTGTGCCTGTGTACCCTGCACGCCAATAACGCCAACCAGGCGCTGGACCGTATACAGAGTTTTTTCCCCGCCGCACTGCACAACCAGGTGTGGATGGACCTGTCGCTGAACCTCAAATCCATGGTCGCCCAGCAGTTGCTGCCGCGCAAGGACGGCAAGGGGCGCACACCCGTGGTCGAGGTGCTGCTCAACTCACCGCTGGTCGCGGAGTACATCCGCAAGGGTGAGGTGCACCTGATCAAGGACCTGATGTCCAAATCCACCGAGCTGGGTATGCAGACGCTCGATCAGTCGCTGGTGAAAGCCTACAGCGAAGACCTGATCTCGAAGGAAGAGGCGATACGCTTTGCCGACTCCGCCAACGATGTGCGCCTGCAGATCAAGATGCTGGACAGGAACGAATTGGGCACCGGAGACGGTTTGGCGCTCGCCGCCGGCGAGCCGGACCAGGGCGGGCGTTTCCACCGCCGCTAGGTGTTCTCCGCAAGCCAGGTGCGCAGGATGAGTTCTGCCGCAAGGGCGTCCACAGGGCTGCGTTTGTAATCGCCGCGGTGGCCGCGTTCGCGGCTCTCCTGTTTCGCCTCAAAACTGCTTAAACGCTCATCGACCATCACTACCTCAAGGCCGAGCCTGCCGTGCAGGCGCCGGGCGAATTTGGCGGCCAGGGCGCTGAGGTCGCTGGCGCTGCCGTCCATATTCAGCGGGTCTCCCACGACCAGGAGGTCGGGACGCCACTCTGCGACCAGGTTTTCCACCACGCGCCAGTCCGGCGAGCCGTCTTTTGCCTTGAGTGTCATCAGCGCAGTGGCTGTGCCCAGCAGGCAGTTGCCCGTGGCCACACCGATCTGACGCAGGCCGAAATCAAAGGCCATTACCGTACTGTGGGGTTTTTTCATGCGCGCTGCTTGAGCCGTCTGTGCACTCAGGCGTGTCCGGCCTGGCCGGAGATCAGGTTCATATCGATACCCAGGCGCGCGGCCGCCGCATCCAGTCGCTGGTCGCAGGGCGTGGAAAAAATGATGTCGCTGCTGCCCGGCAGCGTCAGCCAGCTGTTATCGGCCAGCTCCTGCTCCAGCTGGCCTGCGCTCCACCCGGCGTAGCCCAGCGCGATCAAGTGGTCGCGCGGCCCCTCGCCGGCCGCAATGGCCCGCAAGATGTCCCGCGAGGTGGTCAGGGTGATCTCGGGGGTGATTTTCAGGCTGGCCTCCCAGCTCCTGTCGCAGTAGCGGTGCAGCACGAACCCGTGATCCATCTGCACCGGCCCGCCCGCCATCACGGGCTCTGATGAGAAGTTGCCACTGGTTTCGATTTGCAGGTGCTCGAAAATCTCGCTGACCGACAGATCCAGCGGGCGGTTGATCACGATACCCATGGCGCCGCTTTCACCGTGTTCACAGATGTACGTGATGCTCTGCGAGAAAATGCCTTCCGTGAGGCAGGGCATGGCCAGCAGGAAATGATCCCGCAGGCAGTCGCCACTTTTTGCTGTGCTCACGGAATGTTTTGCGGACATAAAAACGCTGTTCTCCGGCGTAAAAAATGCGGTTGTGAATCGCTGGGCCCTAGGGTGAGCTTAGCTGGTTTTCCTGAAAATGCCATGTGCGAACGATTTCCAGTTTATCAGTAGTGGCTCGCAATTCGGGCGGGAACGGGGAGTACGGCGCCGCCATCCGCACGATCTTGATGGCGGCTTCATCGAGCACGGCGTAGCCGGATGAGGAGAGAATCTGGATGTCCTCCAGGCTGCCATCGTTGCGGATGATCACCAGCATGCGCAAGTCGCCGTAGAGGCCGTAGCGGATCGATGCCTGGGGGTAGTACTGGTTGCCCACCGCCTCGAGTCGCCGGCGCCAGTCCAGCAGGTAGGCCGCATCGACAGCTTGCCTGGCAGACGCTGCGGTCAGCCGTCTTACCCGGGGTTGGTCGGCCGAGGTGCGGGTCTCGTCATCCAGTTCCGCCTGCAGGCTGGCGATCTCCCGGTTGATCCTGTCTATCTCGGGGCTGATTCCCTCGATATCGAACTGCTGTGTCGATGCGTCCGCTTCCTGTGCGGTGACACGGCGCTCGGCATTCGCAGCGGTCACCAGCGTATCGTGCTGCCGCGCTGATTGCTCGCGTGCCTGTTGCAGGATTGCCTGTTGCTCTGTGGGATTCTCGGTCTGCAGCGGGTTGCGCGTAGTGAGCTGGTTTAACGCGGCGTCGTTGCCGCTGCCGACCTGGTTGGCCTGTGCAATCTGGGTGGCATCCTCGGGCGCAACCGCGCTCGGCCGGGTGGCGAGTGTGACCTCGATTTGCGGGCTGGTCGGTGGCGTCGACAGGCTGGCGTTGAAGGAGACAGCGAGAATCAGGGCCGCGTGCACCGCAATTGCCACCAGTATGGCATTTCGAAACCGTGTGTCGCTGTCGTTGCCCGTCGCCAGGTAATACATGGAATGGCTAGCGCCTGTCCTTCAACTCTCCGGCGATACAATCCATCAGTTGCCCACCGATGTCCAGATCATAAGCGGCGTCAATTTCCCGAATACAGGTGGGGCTGGTGACATTGATCTCGGTGAGATAGTCGCCAATTACGTCGAGACCGACGAACAGCAGGCCTTTGGCGCGCAGGCTGGGGCCCACCTGTGCGGCAATCCACTGGTCCCGCTCGCTCAGCGGCTGGGCTATGCCGGTGCCACCGGCAGCCAGGTTGCCGCGGGTCTCACCCGCCAGTGGCACGCGCGCGAGGCAGTAGGGCACCGGCTCGCCATTGATCATCAGGATGCGTTTATCGCCTTTTTCGATCTGCGGAATGAACTGCTGCGCCATAATGGTCCGGCTGCCGTGGTTGGTCAGCATCTCCAGAATCACGCTGACATTCGGGTCGCCCGGCTTGACCCTGAATATCGCACTGCCGCCCATGCCGTCCAGCGGCTTGAATATCGCATCGCTGTGCTGCAGGTGGAACGCTTTGAGGCGCGCCATGTCGGCGCTGACCAAAACCGGCGGGCAGCATTCCGGGAACTGCGTGGCGAATACCTTTTCGTTGCAGTCACGCAAACTCTGGCAGCGATTCACAATCAGTGTGCCGAGGCGTTCGGCTGCCTCCAGAATGTAGGTGCTGTAGATGTATTCGTTGTCGAACGGGGGGTCCTTGCGCATCAGGATCACGTCGAGTTGCCCAAGGTCCCGGTCCTGCGCCTCGGCCAGCGAGAACCAGTCGTTCGGGTCGCGTGCCACTGCCAGCGCCGCCATGCGCGCGCGGGCGACACCGTGTTCGAGGTAGAGGTCACCCTGCTCCATATAGAACAGTTGCCAGCCCCGCTCCTGCGCCGCCCAGAGCATAGCCAGTGTAGTGTCTTTCTTGTAGTTGATACTGGCGATGGGATCCATCACCACGCCCAGCTTGATGGTCATTGTGTTGCGCTCCTGCCCCGACGGCCTGCTAACTTACGCAAAGGCGATCGGCGGTGCAAGCGGGCGGCGGTTGATAATCTGTGCCGTAAAGACGGCGAAGTATCCTAGAATACCTGTTCGACCCCGCCAACACATAACGATAAGGCAGCTCCATGCGTTCGCTTACCCGTCGACAGTTTGTTCAGCGCTCCTCTCTGGTCGCTGCCGCCGCCACACTGGGGTCGGCCTGCAGCGACACCGGTTCCCGCGCCGGTGCGAGGCCCAGGGCGGTCGTCATCGGCTCCGGTTTTGGCGGCTCGGTCGCGGCGCTGCGCCTGGGGCAGGCTGGTATCAGTACGGTGGTGCTGGAGCGCGGCCAGCAGTGGACACTGGCAGGCCCCGATACTTTTCCGCGTATCGGCCAGCCCGACCGGCGCACCACGTGGTTTGGGGAGGTCGAGGCGCTGACCGGCGCTGCCGCTGTCACGCCCTGGGCAGGTATGCTGGAACGGGTTGCCGGGGATACGCTCGATGCCATCTGTGGTGCCTGTGTGGGTGGGGGCTCGCTGGTCTATGGCGGGGTGCTGATCCAGCCACAGCGCGAGCTGTTCAGCCAGGTGTTCCCCCAGATCAACTACGATGACATGGACCAGGTCTACTATCCCCGTGTCATCGCCGAGATTGGCGCTGCGCGGATTCCGGACGATGTGCTGGCCAGCCAGAACTATGCTGCGCACCGCGCGTTTCTGGAGGATGCGCGGGCGGCGGGGTTTGCAGTGCAGCGGCCGCATACGGGGTTTGACTGGGACATTATCCGCAGGGAAATCAATGGCAGAGAGGCCGCTGCCGCCAGCGTCAGTGAATACATCTACGGCTGCAATAGCGGCGCCAAGTTGTCCACGGACAAGAACTATCTTTGGCATGCCAGGGCGACCGGGAAGGTGGAGATCCGCAGCCTGACCGAGGTGGTGATGATGCGCGAGCGCGACAGCGGCGGCTACGCGCTCGAGTGCCGCTGTATCAATGCTCAGGGAGACGAGCTGGAGCGCTACGAATTGCAGGCCGACTATGTCTTCCTCGCAGCCGGTTCTCTCAACACCAGTAAACTGCTGCTGAAAAGCCAGCTGGCCGGCGGTTTGCACGGCGGCAATGATCGCATCGGCCAGCGCTGGGGCACCAACGGCGACCAGTTGATGCTGGAGTATTCCAGCCGGCCGGTCAGTGGTCCGCAGGGGGGGCCGGCCTGTGTCGCGGCGATCGATGCCAGCGACGCCGCCTACCCGGTGACGTTCATGCATTCACCTGCCCGGGTGCCGGTCGATATCCAGATACAGCTGGCGATGTCAGTTCCGGATGCCAGCGGCGAGGTGGTGTACGACGCCGACTCCGGTCGCTCAATGATTCGCTGGCCCCGCGACGTCGACACCCCTGCGGCGCGGGCCCGGGTCGACAGCTTCAATCGCCTGTTGACACAAACGGGCGGTACCAGCCTCGACGGTCTCGCGGGCAGGCCGACAGTATGGCATCCGCTCGGTGGCGCGGTGATGGGAGACGCCTGCGATCACATCGGCCAGCTGTACGGATACAGGAATCTCTTTGTGGTTGATGGCAGCCTGTTGCCCGGGACAGCGGCAGCCGCCAACCCGTCACTGACCATTGCCGCCAATGCTGAGCGCATTATGGAGCAGCTGGTCCCGCGCCTCGTGAGGCGCTGACACCGCCGGCTCGCGCGCTGTTTGACTAGTTTCCACTAGCAAAAAAAACGCGATTTCTCCAGTTTTTCCCGGTGAATCGTTGGACTAAGCCCGATTCTGTGACTAACATCACACTATTCACGCCTCTCGTGGTCAAGAAGGGGCTTTTTGGAAATCGCAGAATCAGCTCGTCACTGATGGAGCCACAGCCGTGAGCTCCCTGCAGGTTCCCCGCAACAATATTCTCTGGCATCCCGGTCGTACGCGGTAATGCGTGCGGCAAGATATCCTCCATCCGATGTGCGGGCGGAGGAGCTATCAAGGAGACGGATGGCATGCTTGAAATTGACGCAGATTCCCCGCGGCAGCGTTCGATCAAGGAAACCCTGTTGCTGCTGCTCGGCGGTTCCATGGCCATAGCGGTAACACTGTTGGCCTGTATGCGCCTGCTGAACAAGAACTGGACGCTGGCCGCAGTCGACATGGGGTTCGTCGCCATCATGTTGCTGCTGCTGCTTTTTGTCTACGTCAGCCGTAAAACCCGAACGGCCGGCATCCTGATGGCGCTGGGTTTTATCGGCGCCGCACTGATGTCCACACTGCTGCTTGGCGTCAGTGAGTTGTTCTGGGTGTTTCCGGCGCTGATGGTGGCTTACTTCATGCTGGATACGCGGCAGGCAACCATTCTCACGGCCGGTTTTGTCGGCTGCTTCCTCGCGATCGTTTGGGATGATGTATCGGCGACAGCACTGACCAAAATCTGCCTGACAGTCGTCACTACCGTACTGCTGGCCAATGCATTTGCGCTGACCAACCGGCGGCAACTGGAAGAATTGCGTCGCATGGTCCATGTGGACCCTTTGACAGGCGCCGGCAATCGACGTGCGCAGAATTTGAAGGTCGATGCGGTCAGCGCGATCTTTCGGCGCAACAGCAGCCCGGTCAGCCTGCTGATTCTCGATATCGACCATTTCAAGCAGATAAATGACACCTACGGACATATCGTGGGCGATCAGATACTGGTTGATCTCAGCGCGCTGCTGCGCGGCAAGACACGGGCGACAGAGAGCGTCTACCGCTACGGGGGTGAGGAATTTGTCGTGGTGGCGGAGCACACCGCACTGGACGCCGCGGCCAATCTGGCTGAGAACTTGCGCCGCAGGATCGAGCGCGCCCGGTTCACGGCCGGTATCTCCCTCACCGTATCCATCGGTGTTGCACAACTGCAGGGTAGGGAAGATCGGGAGGCCTGGCTGGGACGCGCCGACAAAGCGCTTTACCGCGCCAAGAAAGGCGGGCGCAACCAGGTGATTGCAGCGCGGGAAATGGTCCCTGCGGCACCGCTGCAGATGCGAGCGGTACGCGATAGCGAGGAAGCGAGAGTCGTGCCGATACTGGCGCGCTCTATGTAAGTACGGCCTGTAAGTGCAGCGTTGTGTCCCGGACTTGTGTCCCGGGCGCGGCGATACCGGCCAGCCGTGTGGATGAGCGGAATCTGCTGTCAGCCCGCTTCGGTGCGTGCCACCGTCACAGAAACACCCACCTTCTGCCGGGAACCGGGGTATTGGCGGGACAGCCTATTGCGCAAGTTGTCCGGGCTGTTGTAGCTTTCAGGGACACTACGCTACGGATACCGCGCATGACCTTATCGCCGGAAGCGGCTGAATCGCTGTTTGAAAATATCGTCGCCAGCTTTGAGCGGGGGGAGCGGGATACCGCGATGCGGCTGGCGGTCTCCGCACTTGAGCAGGGGCTGGACGAACCGCTGGTGCTGCTGCTGGCCGGTGAAGCCCTGGAGGAAGACGGACGCGGGGCGGAGGGAATTGAGTTGCTTCTCGAGGCGGCCGAAATCGCCCCTGAGGAAGCACAGGTCTGGTTCTGCCTGGGTACCATGAGGATTCGACAGGGCCTGGACGAGGCGGGGCTCGCCGACCTTGAAACCGCGCTGTCCCTGCAGGCGAATTTTCTGCCCGCACTCGCGAACGCCGCGGCGGTCAGTTACCGGCTCGGACACCTGACGGACGCCGAGTCCTACTATCGCCAGCTTGTCGCACTCGATCCGGACAGCACCGACGCGCTGGCGGCGCTGGCCGCGATCGCCGCGCGTCGGCGTGATACCGCCCAGGCGCGCGCTATGGCCTCCCGGGCGCTGGCCCTGCAGCCGGGGAATTTCAGTGCGGAGATGGCCATTGGCCGCGCCGACCTTATCGACGGTGAGCCGGAGCGGGTGCACGCCCGGATGGACCGGTTACTCGCTCGCTCCGGCCTCGACGATGACGCCCGGGTAGCCGTCCTCGACCTGCGTGCTGACGCGCTGGATGCACTGGATCGCACGGAGGCGGCGTTTGCCGATTACGCGAGTCGCAACGCCATCCTGTCGCAAAAATTCGCCGCGCGCATGGAGCGTGAAGTGTCCGAGCGCTCTGTGGACAGGGCGCGCAGGCTGGCCCGGGTTTTCTCCTCGCAGGCCGCGGCGCCGTGGCAGCGACACAGCGCCGGCCCCGACGAGGCTGGCGCTGACGCCGGTTGTCGCCATGTCTTCCTGCTCAGCTTTCCCCGTTCCGGCACCACTTTGCTGGAGAAGGTCCTGAGCAGCCACAGTGACGTTGTGGCACTGGAGGAGGTGGATCTGCTGAGTGATATCGCCAGTGAATGGCTGGCACAGGACGCTGGCATCGATGCCCTGGCCGCGCTCGGGCCGCGGGAGGCCGCCGTACACCGGGCGCGCTACTGGCAGGGTGTGCGGGATGCGACCGGTGTAGAGCTCAGTGGCAGGACTGTACTGGACAAACTGCCTTTGCACACACTGTGCCTGCCGGTGATCGCGAGGCTGTTCCCGCAGGCGAAAATACTGTTTGCGGTGCGCGATCCACGGGACGTGGTGCTGAGCTGTTTCCGGCGGCGCTTCCAGGTGAATCCGGCGATGTACGAACTGCTCGACCTGCGCAGTGCGGCGCAGTTTTACCACGAGGTGATGAACCTGGCCGAGGTGTGCCGTGCCGTCCTGCCGATTGCGGTGTGGGAGGTCCGTCACGAACAGATGGTAGAGCAGTTCGAGCACACGGTTCGCCGGGTGCTGGAGTTTGTCGGCCTGGAATGGCAGCCGGCGCTGCTGCACTTCGCCGACACGCTGCCGGCAGACCCGCGCACGCCCAGTGACCTGCAGCTCAGGCGCGGCCTGAACGCCAGCGGGCTGGGACAATGGCGCCGCTACAGTGACCCAATGGCACCGGTGACGGATGTGCTCGCGCCCTGGGTGCAGCGTTACGGTTACACACTCAACGGTTGACGCTGGCGATAGTGACAGGCAAAAAAAACCCCGCGTTAGCGGGGCTTTTGCTCTGCGAGAGCCGCTTACTTTTTGCGACGACGCATTCTGGCCAGGCCAACGAGACCCAGGCCGACAATGCCGAGGGTGCCGGGAACAGGCACTTCGCCGGGGGTTGACGAACCGAAGGTAACATCGTCAAACACAACCTGGTTGGCCACGCCGCCCCAGTTGACTGAACGCGCAGTGCCGGCAAAGTTGACGCCCGCTGCAACGAATGGGCAGAAGCCCGCCCCATAGCCACTGCAAGAGCTGGCGGTGGTGCTGAGGTTCAGGGTCGCCAGCAGGTTTCCGGTGCCGTCCAGGCCATCAAACACCTGTACAGAGCCGCCCTGGTTGATCGCGGAGTAGAAGAATGAGAAGCCGGTTTCAAAACCCGCTGCAAAATTCATCGTGGTCTCGTTGCCCGCGGTGAAGAACAGGCCGCCGCGCTGTGAATTGGGGTCACCCAGTCCACCGCGCGAAGTGTTGGAACAGCCGCTGGTGGTACCCAGAGTGTTCAGGCAGATCGCGCGGGCATTGTCTTCGAAGCTCACGCCAAAGTTGGTGCCGCTGGTGCCCTGGCTGCTGGTACCGCCGTTGTAGAACTCCTGGATATTGGCGTAATTGATGGTTGGATACGAGGAATTGATGTTCTCGAAGTCCAGTACAATCACAGAGGCCTGCGCCGAGGCCAATGGCAATGCGGTTGCGATTGCCGCAAAGAGTAAGTTTCTCTTCATTGTTTTCATTTCGTGCCCCTCCTTAGGGTGCGACTGACCAAAGTAGATGATCGCCTGCGTCAGTTAAAGGTTCTGAAGTAGGGTTCGCAGGTTACTAAGCATTAAGCGTGCCAACATTTTTACCCTTTTATAATCAATAACTTACAAATCGGGTCGTCAGGAGTCGTAAAGTTTAGTGACAGCAGAACACGTCGCTGCAGGCCCGTTGGCCTCTCGCGGGGCAGTGCGGTGGCCAGGGGCGACGCTGTATTTGCCCGCTGCGGGGTCTACCCCAAAGCGCGGGATTAGGGCACCATGAAGCCCGTGTATTCGGTACCGCCCGCGGGGCGGCGGGGTCTCCAGCAATGGCAGCGTATATTTCCAGGATTGTCAGCGATTTCAGGGGCGTAAAGCCACTGCGCGCGTTGCGCTCAGTGCGGGCACTGATTGCCAACCCGGATGATACCGGCGAGGTTTTCAAGATCATCCAGGCCCTCAAAGGCGGCAGCCTGGGCCGAGCCGTGGAGCGGCTGAGGTCCACGCCGGAGGGGCGTGAGCTGCTGCGCACGAAACCGGATATCCTGCCCGTACTGAATGACCGAGAGGCGCTGCGGGCCATGCCCGAGGGCAGCGTCGGCCGCGCCTACCTGCGCTTTGTCGAGTCGCAGTCGCTCAGCGCAGACGGCCTGGTCGCGGCGAGTGAGGAGGCGCCGCGCGGAGAGGGGTTGAGCCCCGATGAGAGCTGGCTGGGTAATCGGCTGCGCGATATCCACGATCTGCAACATGTGATGTGTGGCTACGGCCGCGACCAGCTCGGTGAGCTGTGCCTGCTGTCGTTTATGGTGACGCAGACACCCAACCGCGGGATCGCCTTTATTATTTTCATGGCGCGGCGCAAGGCCCGACAGGCGACACAGCTGTTTTCCGTGGACGACTGCATTGAGGAGGGCCGCCGGATCGGCGAAGCTGCCACCTGGTTCGCCACCGTCAATTGGGAGCAGCGACTCGCAGAGCCGCTGGATAAACTGCGCGCTGAACTGGGCATCGGTAAGCCGACCCTGTACCGCGATGCTATCCGCACCGTCGCCGCTATCGAATCAGCCGCGTAGGCCTCCAGCGCCGGTCCTGGCGGCTAGTCTTTACAGGGCCAGCGTGCGCCCAGTGCGCGAAATACCGCGTCGACGGAGGCTTCGGAGGCGTACTGTGGGTTTTCCTGTATATAGTCGATAAACACCTCCACCCCCTGCTGCCGCGTCGTGTCCTCGGGTGCACAGACCAGATGGCGGTTCACGCCGGCTCCGGATACGGCCTGGTGATAGCGCACAGCGCCCTCAAAAAACCCGTAGCAGAAGCCCAGCGAGGCCGCGTAGTCGTCGTGCGTCGGCTCGACGGTACAGATATCCACCAGAGCGCCGGCTGAGCCCAGCCGGATATCCTGTGGCGCCGGGTCACCCCCGGCAGCAGAAGCCTGTGCCGGCATCATGCCGAATGTCCCCCAGATTGCCGCACCCAAAATGCCAACCAATCGCCGTGCTGTCATTGCTGTAACTCCTGTATGTCCACTGCGCTTAAACTTGCGCGAAATGCCGTTGTAGAATGCCCTATTCACCGGAACTTGCCGCCGCTTCCTGTTTCAATCGCTCGTTCTCCTGGCGCAGTTGGGCGTTCTCCGACTCGGCATCCTCGCGTTTGTTGTACTGGTCGTAGATATAGCCGCCGGCGGCACCGACCGCGGCGCCGATTGCGGCACTTTCCCTGCTGGTGCCGAGCAATGCGCCCCCCAGTGCACCGATGGCTGCGCCGGTTCCGGTGCGTTTTTCTGTCTGGTTCATGGCGCACCCGGTGGCGAGCAGCGGGATCAGGACAGTGAACGCTGCGATTCGAAAACCGGCGCCGCTGACCGGTTGGCGGGCTGAACGTGTGTGGTGTCTGCGCATGGTAGTGATCTCCGTTGGCTGCTGCGTTGTGTGTTATTTTTACCTGAAGTGTAGCAAAGTGCCAGCTTGGAACAGGATTAAACTTGCCGCAGCGGTGGATGACGCCCTGCCGCGGTCGCGATTGCGCGGCAAATCACGGCCAGTGTGGCGTGTGTGCACCTGTGTCCGCGGGTATACGAATGCAGCGGGCAACCGCCGGGCGGTGAGCGACACGGAAGTGCCAAGTATTCTAGAATAGCGGCCCCGGGGCGTATCAGTTGGATTGGAGAATAATGTGAGTGTAGCAGGTGTCTATTTTGCGCTGGCGCTGGTAAGCGTCATTTCTGTCATCACGGCCATTGTCCAGGCGCGGCGTCTCTACTGGATGGTGCCGGTGTACTTCCTGCTCGCCTGGCTGTGCGGCGAACTGGCACTGATACACCTGCTATGGCAGGTGGCGCTGACGGCGTTGCTCGGCTTTTTTGGCGCCCTGTCGGATCCGCTGGCGCAGTGCGGTCTCGGCCTTTTTGCGCTGTCCTGGCTGGGGCTGATCTACCTTCACGTCCAGTCCATGGACGCGCCTTTCCACCTGCGACCGGCATTGCAGCGCGCACTGGGGGACGATTACCGCTCCGATATCCCGGCCGAGCGGCGCCACCTGTTGTGCGATGATATCCGCACGCGCGACTGGCTGCGGCCGTTTCATTTCAAACGCGATGGTGTGCAGCATCACCGCAATATCGCCTACTCCGACGCCGGTGTGCGCAATCTGCTCGATATCTACCTGCCCGATGAGCCGCGAGAGGGCGGTTGCCCCGTGCTGTTGCAGGTGCATGGCGGCGCCTGGCTTATCGGGGAAAAGGAGCAGCAGGCCAAGCCGCTGATGTATCACATGGCGCAACGCGGCTGGCTGTGTGTGGCGATCAATTACCGGCTGAGTCCCATGGTCGCCTTCCCGGAGCATATTATCGATGTGAAGAAAGCCATTGCCTGGATTCGAGGGCACATCCGGGACTACGGTGGCAATCCGGATTTCATCGCCATTACCGGCGGCTCGGCCGGCGGCCATCTCAGCTCGCTGGCGGCGCTCACCCCCAATCGCGCCGAGTGGCAGCCGGGGTTTGAGGAGGTCGACACGGCGGTGCAGGCGGCGGTGCCTATCTACGGGGTGTACGACTTCCGCGACCGGCATCGTATTCGCGGCGAGATGTCGATGAGCGACATGATTGCGGACAAGGTATTGCAGTGCAAGCCGGACGACAACCCGGACCTGTGGGATACGGGTTCACCGCTGAGTCATGTCCGCGCAGATGCCCCGCCTACCTTTGTGATCCAGGGTACGCACGATTCACTGGTGTGGGTCGAGGAGGCGAGGGTGTTCGTCGATGCCCTGCAAAGTATATCGACCAGCCCAGTCGCCTACGCTGAGCTGCCGGGTGCACAGCACGCGTTTGAAGTTTTCCACTCGGTGCGAACAGACCACACGGTCAATGCAATAGGGCATTTCCTGGAGTGGACTCACGCGCGCTGGCTGCGCCGCTAGCAGCTATTTTACCGGCGGCATGTCACCCCAGTGGGATTGCAGGATCGCGATCGCCGCGAGCGGCGCCGTCTCCGTGCGCAATACCCTTGGACCCAGCCTCAGCGCGGCGAAACCGGCCTGCTCTGCCGCTGAAATCTCGGCCTCACTCAGGCCTCCCTCCGGGCCCACCAGTAGCGCGATACTGGTGGGTGCGAGGCCTGCGTGGGCGTGCGCGGTCGCCCGGTGATGCAGGACAAATTTTTGTTCGGCGCTGGTCGATGCCAGCCACTGTGACTGTGCCTGCAGGGCGTGAACCACTGGCGGGCGGTTGCGACCGCACTGCTCGCAGGCACTGATTGCAATCTGTTGCCAGTGCTGGATCTTTTTGCCGGCCCGCTCCCCGCTCAACTTCACCCCGGTGTGCTCTGTCAGCAGTGGTGTCAGCGCGGTGACGCCCAACTCCGTGGCCTTTTGCACCACCCAGTCCATGCGGTCGCCGCGGGAGACCGCGATACCCAGATGGATGTCCAGCGGCGATTCGCGCTCGCACTGTACATGTTCACCGGTCACCACCTGCACCTGCTTCTTGTCGACGGCGGTAATCTCAGCGGGGTATTCACCGCCGCGGCCGTCGAACAGCGTCAGGGTGTCGCCCACGCCCAGGCGCAGGGCGCGCGCCAGGTGGCGGCTGGGCTCCGGTTCCAGCAGTACGACGGCACCGGGGCCCAGCCTCTGTGTAGTATGGATACGGGTAGTGCGCATGGCGCTGCAACCGGGTAGCAGGGTCCCGTCAGAGACCCAGGTTGTTGTAGATTTCCCGTGTCGGCTCCACCTGGTTCATCGTGTAAAAATGAATGCCGGGTGCACCGCTGTCGAGCAGGGTCTGGCACAGCTGCGTGACCACTTCCACGCCAAATGCCTTGATACTGTCCTGATCGTCGCCGAACGCCTCGATCCGCTGGCATATCCAGCGCGGTATTTCAGCGCCGCTGTTGCGCGAGAATCGCTGCAGATTGGCGAAGTTGGTGATGGGCATAATGCCGGCATAAATCGGTTTGTCGATACCGATCGCGGCGCACTGGTCCAGGAAGTAGAAGTAGGCCTCCACATTGTAGAAATACTGCGTGATCGCGCTGTTCGCTCCCGCATCGAGCTTGGCTTTCAGGTAGCGGATATCGCTGTCGTAGCTTTTCGCCTCGGGATGGGTTTCCGGGTACGCCGCCACCTCTATCTCGAAGTGGTCGCCACTGCGCTTGCGCACAAACTCAACCAGTTCACTGGCATAGACCATGTGCGCCGCGCCGCCGGTCCCCGAGGGGACATCGCCGCGCAGTGCAACCAGCCGCCGGATACCCCGGCTCTGGTAGGTCTCCAGCAGTGAGGCCACGGCATTTTCATCGTCGCCGCCGAAACTGAGATGGGGCGCAACATCGATACCGGCCTCCCGTATCGCAGACACCACGCCAAGCGTGGTGTCGCGGGTACTGCCGCCGGCGCCATAGGTCACCGAGAAAAACTCGGGACCCAGGGCGTTCAGGGCGGGCGCCACCTCGTTCAGCAGTTTGCTGGTGCCGGCCTCGGTCTTGGGCGGGAAAAACTCGCAGCTGATGCGCTGTTGTTGCGCTGCCATTTATAGCCCCTCAGTACTTGTAGCTGTCGGGCTTGTAAGGGCCATCCGCGTTGACTTTGATGTAGTCTGCCTGCTCGGGTGTGAGGCGAGTCAGTACCGCGCCGAAGCCACCGATCATATGGGCCGCCACTTCCTCGTCCAGCTTCTTGGGCAGGACCTCGACCGACAGCGCAGCCGGTTTCATGTTCGGCTCCAGATCGGCGAACCTGCGCTCGTAGAGGTAGATCTGGGCCAGCACCTGGTTGGCGAATGAACCGTCCATAATACGGGATGGGTGGCCTGTGGCGTTCCCCAGGTTGACCAGCCGGCCCTCTGACAGCAGGATCAGGTAGTCGTTGGCGGCTTTGTCGCGGTAGACCTTGTGCACCTGCGGCTTGACCTCTTCCCACTCCCAGTTGCGGCGCATAAACGCGGTGTCAATCTCATTGTCGAAGTGGCCGATATTGCACACCACGGAGTTGGCTTTCAGCGCCTTCAGCATGTTGGAGTCGCAAACCTTGTAGTTGCCGGTTGTGGTGACCACGAGATCGGTGTTCGACAGCAACTCGCGATTGATACAGGCCTCAGTGCCGTCGTTTATGCCGTCGATGAAAGGCGATACCACTTCAAAGCCGTCCATACAGGCCTGCATCGCACAGATCGGGTCGATCTCGGATATCTTGACGATCATGCCTTCCTGGCGCAGCGACTGGGCGGACCCTTTGCCGACATCACCATAGCCGATAACGAGCGCTTTCTTGCCGGCCATCAGGTGATCTGTGCCGCGCTTGATAGCGTCGTTGAGGCTGTGACGACAGCCGTACTTGTTGTCGTTCTTGGACTTGGTGACTGAATCGTTGACGTTGATGGCCGGGACCTTCAGCGTACCGTGCTCCAGCATTTCCTGCAGGCGGTGTACGCCGGTGGTGGTCTCCTCGGTGATGCCGTGGATCTTATCCAGCATCTCGGGGTACTTGTCGTGCAGCATCGCGGTCAGGTCGCCGCCGTCGTCCAGCACCATATTGGCGTCCCAGGGCTGGCCGTCCTTGAGAATGGTCTGCTCAAGACACCAGTCGTATTCCTCTTCGGTTTCACCTTTCCAGGCAAACACTGGAATGCCGGCGGCGGCGATAGCGGCGGCGGCGTGATCCTGCGTCGAGAAGATATTGCAGGAGGACCAGCGGACTTCTGCGCCCAGCTGGACCAGTGTTTCGATCAGCACGCCCGTCTGGATGGTCATGTGGATACAGCCGAGAATTTTGGCGCCCTGCAGCGGCTTGCTGCCGGAGTATTTTTCGCGCATTGCCATCAGCGCGGGCATTTCGCTCTCAGCGATATCCAGCTCGCGACGACCCCACTGTGCGAGGCCGATATCGGCGACTTTGAAATCTTCGTTCTGCGGTAACTTTTCTGCTTTGCTCATCGTGTATTCCTCTGGGCTGTGGCCCTGTGTTTACTGTGGGCCGGCACCCTCAGGTGCCGGCCGGATCTTACAGGCTGCGGGCTGCTTTTTTCAGCGCGCTGGCCTTGTTCTTCTTCTCCCAGGTGAAATCCTTGTCCTCACGTCCGAAGTGACCATAGGCAGCGGTTTTACGGTAGATGGGGCGTTTCAGATTAAGCATCGCAATCAGGCCCTTGGGACGCAGGTCGAAGTGCTCGCGTACCAGCGTCGCGATATTTTCATCAGAAATCTTGCCGGTGCCGAAGGTATCGATGGAGATGGATGTCGGCTCGGCGACGCCGATCGCGTATGAGACCTGGATCTCGCAGCGATCTGCGAGGCCAGCGGCGACGACATTCTTCGCCACATAGCGGCCAGCGTAGGCGGCAGAGCGGTCCACCTTGGACGGATCCTTACCGGAAAACGCACCGCCGCCGTGGCGCGCCATGCCGCCGTAGGTATCCACGATGATCTTGCGACCGGTCAGGCCACAATCGCCCACCGGGCCGCCGATAATGAACTGGCCGGTCGGGTTGATGTGGTATTGGGTGCCCTTGTGCAGCCACTCCGCCGGCAGTACATCCTTGATCACATGCTTGAGGATCTGCTTGTGGATCTCTTTCTGGCTGACTTTTTCATCGTGCTGGGTGGACAGGACGACGGCGTCAATGGCGACCGGTTTGCCGTTCTCGTAGCGCAGTGTCACCTGGCTTTTGGCGTCGGGGCGCAACCAGGGGAGCTTGCCATTCTTGCGCAGTTCCGCCTGGCGCTCTACCAGACGGTGTGAGTAGTAGATTGGAGCCGGCATCAGCACATCGGTCTCATTGGTGGCGTAGCCGAACATCAGGCCCTGGTCGCCAGCACCCTGTTCGTGATCCTCGCTCTCATCCACGCCCATGGCGATATCCGGCGACTGTTTGCCGATAGCGTTTATCACCGCACACGATGCGCCGTCAAAACCCACGTCGGAGCTGTCGTAGCCGATGTCGAGGATGGTCTGGCGGATAGTCTCCTCCAGATCCATGGTGGCAGTGGTGGTCACTTCCCCGGCGACGATCGCCATGCCGGTTTTAACCATGGTTTCAACCGCGACACGCGCGTTCTTGTCCCTTTTCAACAGGTAATCCAGCACGGCATCAGAAATCTGGTCCGCCATTTTGTCCGGGTGTCCCTCGGACACGGATTCTGAGGTGAAAACTCTGTACTCGCTCATAGCTCTATCATCCCTATAACTTAAAATTTTCAGGCGCGGCCAAACAGCCGTACCTGTACTTGAAACCCATTGCGCTGCGCCAGGTATTCACTGGCGATTTCCGTCAGCCCCGCAGCCTCGGCCCACCGGGCCAGCTCCTGGGGATCGAAACCCAACCACAGGTCACCGCAGTTCTCCCGTGCCCAGCCCTGGTCATGGCTGCACAGGTCGGTGACCAGCACTACACCCTTGGGCGCGAGGCAGGCGGCGACGTCCCGCAGAACGTCTCCGGGAGCGGGGGTGTGGTGTAAAACCATGTTGATGACAACGCAGTCGGCTTGCAGGCCCTGCAGTTTGGTACTGCGTGTGTCATCGAGAATAAATTCCACATTCTGTAATCCGGCTGCCGCGACCTTCTCGCGCGCCTGCTCCAGCATGCCGGGCGCGTTGTCCAGCGCTACGACCCGGTCGAACAGCGGTGCCAGTTCCATCAGGAAGGAGCCGTCGCCCGGTCCCACTTCCAGCACCGTGTGGCGACGTGTCAGCGGTGCGTCGGACAGTACCTGCGCGACGACATCGGCATACTGCCCATAGCTGGCGATCAGGTCCTGCTGCTGGCGGAACTTGTGGGCATTGAGCCGGAAAAAGCTGTTCGAGTTCTCCTCCCGCTGCCGGTGCAGGATTGCCAGCCGGTCCTGGATGTCCGGCGGCAGGTCGATGGCATCAACGGCCTCAAAAAGACTGTGCTGCAAGGCCTCCAGACCGGGCTGCTGCCCCAGTTCACTGCGCCGGTAGAAAACAGAGTTGGCCTCGCGCCGCGCGGCGACCAGGCCGGCGTTGGCCAGGACCTTCAGGTGGTGGCTGAGCGCGGGCTGGCGAATGTTAAAGAGCGAACACAGTTCGGAGACGCCGAAGGAATCCTTGCGCAACACCCGCAGTACCAGCAGGCGCAGCGTATCGGCACTGGCCTTGCACAGGTTGGTGAGCGCGGTCAGGGATTGGTCTGACGGCGGCTGCTCTGGTATTGGCGTTACCAGTTTGGCGGTGTTGTTGGGCGACATGGCGTAGGAGTCTAGCAGGCCCGAATACCTATATCAAAATATTTTGATATAGGGCTGAGACCCCTGTCACAACAATAAAATCGTCGTGAGAGGCCAAATTTTTCCCTATTTGTTTGCCCATCGCGCGCGCTTACGCGAAAATAGCGGCCCATTTTGGTCCCACCTGATTTCCGTCCCGGAGAACCCGATGTCGTCCTCACGCACCAGACTTGCCAATGCCATCCGCGTCCTGAGCATGGACGCCGTCCAAAAGGCCAAAAGCGGCCACCCCGGGGCCCCGATGGGCATGGCGGATATCGCCGAGGTGCTGTGGAACGACTATCTCCGGCACAACCCGGCGAATCCGGCGTGGCCAGGGCGCGACCGCTTTGTGCTGTCCAATGGCCACGGCTCCATGCTGATGTACTCACTGCTGCACCTGACCGGCTACGAACTGCCAATGTCGGAAATCGAGAATTTCCGCCAGCTGCACTCCAAAACCCCTGGCCACCCTGAGTACGGTTATACACCGGGTGTGGAGACGACGACCGGCCCGCTGGGCCAGGGCCTGGCGAATGCGGTCGGCATGGCGCTGGCGGAGAAGGTGTTGGCGGCGCAGTTCAACCGGCCCGGTCACGCGGTGGTGGATCACAACACCTATGTCTTCCTCGGCGATGGCTGCCTGATGGAGGGGATTTCCCACGAGGCCTGCTCGCTGGCGGGTACGCTGGGCCTGGGTAAACTGGTCGCGTTCTATGATGACAACGGGATCTCCATTGACGGCGAGGTGGCCGGCTGGTTCACGGATGACACACCGGCCCGTTTCCGCGCCTACGGCTGGCAGGTGGTCAGCGATGTGGACGGGCACGACCCCGATGCCGTGAAGGCGGCCATCGAAACCGCCCGCGGCGACAGCGACCGACCGACCCTGGTCTGCTGCAAGACCGTTATCGGCAAGGGTGCGCCCAACAAGCAGGGCACCGAGTCCGTTCACGGTGCGGCACTGGGTGAGGAAGAGGTCGCCGCGACCCGTGCCGCCCTCGGCTGGGAGTACCCGCCGTTCGAGATCCCGGACGATGTCTACGCCGGCTGGGATGCCCGCGAGCGCGGCTGTGCGCTGGAAGTGAGCTGGGACGAGGCGATGGCCGCCTATGCGGCTGCCCACCCGGAACTGGCGGCGGAGCTGCGCCGGCGCCTGGCCGGTGAGCTGCCGGAAGATTTCTCCGCGCAGGCCAGCGACTATATCGCGCGCTGCCAGCAGGAGGGCGCCAGCATCGCCTCGCGCAAGGCCTCCGAGAACTGCCTGAACAGCTATGGTCCACTGCTGCCGGAACTGCTCGGTGGATCAGCTGATCTGGCCGGCTCCAACCTGACTATCTGGAGCGGCTCCCAAGGCATCAGTGCCGGCGACGCCAGCGGCAACTATATCTACTACGGCGTGCGCGAATTTGCGATGGCGGCGATTATGAACGGTATCGCGCTGCACGGCGGCTTTATCAATTACGGCGCCACTTTCCTGATTTTCATGGAGTATGCCCGCAACGCGGTGCGTATGGCCGCGCTGATGAAGCAGCAGTCGATTTTTGTGTTCACCCACGACTCCATCGGCCTCGGTGAAGACGGCCCCACGCACCAGCCGGTCGAGCAGTTAACGGCGCTGCGCTCCACCCCCAATATGCAGACCTGGCGGCCCTGTGACGCGGTCGAATCGGCGGTGGCGTGGAAGGCGGCGATCGAGCGCCGGGATGGTCCTTCATCGCTGATCTTCTCCCGCCAGGGCTTGCCGCACCAGGCGCGCAGCGACCAGCAGTTGGCGGCGATTGCGCGCGGTGCCTATGTGCTGCGGGATTGCGCAGGGACGCCGGACGCCATCCTGATCGCCACCGGTTCCGAGGTGCAGCTGGCGATGGCGGCAGCGGCAGTGCTGGCGGGCAAGGGCCGGCAGATACGGGTTGTCTCCATGCCCTGTGCCGAGCTGTTTGAGCAGCAGGAGGCAAGCTATCGCGAGGCCGTGCTGCCCAGCGACGTGCTGGCCCGCGTCGCGGTCGAGGCACTCCACGCCGATTACTGGTACAAGTATGTCGGTCTCGACGGCCGTGTTGTCGGCATGACGTCGTTCGGCGAGTCCGCGCCGGCGGGTGACCTGATGCAACACTTTGGCTTCACCACTGAGAACGTTGTGGCGACTGTCGAAGACGTGCTGCTGTAGAGCCCATCCCCGTGCTGCGTCTGGCTATCAATGGCTATGGCCGAATCGGTCGCAGCATCCTGCGTGCCCTGTACGAAAGCCCGCTGCGCGACGAGGTGGCTATCGTTGCGATAAACGAACTGGCCGACGCCGGTACGGTGCTGCACCTGACCCGCTACGACTCCACCCATGGGCGTTTTGCGCTGCCGCTGGCCGGCGATGCCACGCAATTGCGTGTAGACGGTGACGCCATCGCGCTACTGAATCACGAGCGGATTGACGCCCTGCCCTGGAAAGATTTCGGGGTGGACATTGTGCTGGAATGCACCGGCGCCTTTTCCGATCGCGCGACCGCTGAACAGCACTTGCGCCAGGGCGCGACGCGAGTCCTGTTTTCGCAGCCGGCGCAGCCCGATGTGGACCAGACGGTGGTCTACGGCGTCAACCACCGGCAACTGCGTGCCGAACACCGTATCGCCTCCAATGCATCGTGCACGACCAACGGCATCCTGCCTGTTATCAAGGCGCTGGACGATGCCGTTGGCATAGAGAGCGGCACCATCACCACTATCCACTCGGCGATGAACGACCAGCCGGTACTCGATGCTTATCACCATACGGACCTGCGCAAGACACGGGCCGCCTCCCAGTCGATCATCCCGGTGGATACGGAGCTGGCCAAGGGCATCGAGCGCATCCTGCCCGACATGGCTGGTCGCTTCAGCGCGCAGGCGCTGCGGGTGCCGACCCTCAATGTATCGGCACTGGATCTGACCGTTCAGACGCGCCAGGACACCGATGTCTCCGCGATCAATCGTATTCTGCGAGAGGCATCACACTCTGATTTCGACGGCGTACTTGGCTATACCGAGGAGCTTCTGGCATCCTGTGATTTTAATCACGACCCGCGCTCCAGTATTGTCGACGCCAGCCAGACGCGCGTCAGTGGCAAGCGCCTGGTCAAGGTCCTGACCTGGTTTGACAACGAGTGGGGTTACGCCAACCGCATGCTGGATGTCGCCAATGTGTGGGGTCGTTTATAGCGCGGGGTCGATACCTTTCGTCGGTGGTATTGAGCGCGTTCCGGTTAGCCAACATTGAATGAATAGGGAATGACGAGTATGACGTCCAAAGTTCACCTGATGCAGGATCTGGATCTGCGCGGCAAGCGGGTGTTGATCCGTGAAGATCTCAACGTACCGGTCAAGGATGGCGCGGTCACCAGCGATGCCCGCATCCGCGCCGCGCTGCCCACTATCGAGACGGCGCTGGCGGCCGGCGCCAAGGTCATTCTCATGTCGCACCTGGGCCGGCCGGTAGAGGGTGAGTTCGATCCGGCCTTCTCCCTGGCTCCGGTGGCGGAGCATCTGTCCGGCCTGCTCGGCAAGCCCGTGGCGCTGGTGCCAGAGTGGCGTGATGGCGTGACACTGGCAGACGGCGAGGTGGCGCTGCTGGAGAATGTGCGCTTCAATCCGGGCGAGAAAAAGGATGATGAGGCGCTGGCCCGCGCCTATGCATCGCTGTGCGATATTTTCGTGATGGATGCCTTTGGCACCGCGCACCGGGCCCAGGCCTCCACGCACGGCGTTGCCAAATTTGCGCCGCTGGCCTGTGCCGGGCCGCTGCTCGCCGAGGAACTGCGTGCGCTGTCGCAGGCATTGTCGAATCCCGCCCGACCGCTGGTCGCGATTGTCGGGGGCTCGAAGGTGTCGACCAAGCTTGAGGTGCTGGAAGCGCTGTCAGAGAAAGTGGATCAGCTGATCGTCGGCGGCGGGATTGCCAACACTTTCCTCGCCGCCAACGGCAGCCCGGTGGGCAAATCCCTGTGCGAGCACGACCTGATCCCCACCGCACAGGCCCTGATGCAGAAAACCCGGATTCCGTTGCCGGTCGATGTCGTGACCGGCAAGGCGTTCGCCGAGGACGCGGCGGCGACGGTAAAACTCGCCAGCGAGGTGGCGGAGGACGATATGATTTTTGATATCGGTCCGCAGTCTGCACAGGAGATCGCCGGGATATTGAAGAGCGCCGGCACCATCCTGTGGAACGGCCCGGTGGGTGTGTTCGAGTTCGACCAGTTTGCCCACGGCACCAAAATCCTGGCCCGCGCCATTGCCGACAGCCCCGCGTTCTCGCTGGCGGGCGGCGGCGACACCCTGGCCGCGATAGACAAATTTGAAATCGCAGATAAAGTTTCGTATATCTCTACCGGCGGCGGCGCATTCCTGGAGTATGTGGAGGGCAAAACGCTGCCCGCAGTCGCTATGCTGGAGCAGCGCGCCGGTGACAAACCGAAGTAAACCGGGCTTCAACACATTTTACGATTGAAAGGATTACTACCATGGCATTAATCAGTTTGCGTCAGTTGCTGGATCACGCCGCCGAACACAATTACGGTGTACCGGCTTTCAACGTCAACAACCTGGAGCAGACCCGCGCCATTATGGAGGCGGCTGATGCCACCAATTCCCCGGTGATCATGCAGGCCAGTGCCGGCGCCCGCAAATACGCCGGCGCGCCGTTTCTGCGCGCTATGATGGAAGCGGCGATGAATGAATTTCCGCATATCCCGGTGGTAGTGCACCAGGATCACGGTGTCTCGGCCGCCGTGTGCCAGCGCTCGATCCAGCTGGGCTTCAGCTCAGTGATGATGGACGGCTCGCTGGGCGAAGACGGTAAGACACCGATGGACTACGACTACAATGTCGCGGTGACGCGCGCCGTGGTGGATCTGGCGCACGCCTGCGGCGTCTCGGTCGAGGGCGAACTGGGCTGCCTGGGCTCGCTGGAAACGGGCGAGGCCGGCGAAGAGGACGGCATCGGCGCCGCCGGTATCCTGACCCACGACCAGATGCTGACCGATCCGGAAGAGGCCGCCCGCTTTGTGCAGGCCACCGGTGTGGATGCACTCGCCATCGCCTGCGGCACCAGTCACGGCGCCTACAAGTTCACCCGCCCGCCGACCGGCGATATTCTCGCCATCGATCGCATCAAGGATATCCACGCGCGTATCCCCAATACCCATCTGGTGATGCACGGCTCCTCAGCGGTACCGCAGGACTGGTTGGCGATTATCAATGAGTACGGCGGTGAAATCCCCGAGACCTACGGGGTACCGGTAGAGCAGGTGCAGGAAGGTATTCGCCACGGGGTGCGCAAGGTCAATATCGACACCGACCTGCGGCTGGCCTCCACCGGCGCAATCCGCCGCTTCCTGGCGCAGAACCCGGCCGAGTTTGATCCGCGCAAATACCTGGCGCAGACCATCACCGCGATGCGGGACATCTGTATCGCGCGCTACGAGGCGTTCGGCACGGCCGGCAACGCCGACAAGATCAAGGTGCGCTCGCTGGCTGACATGCAGCTGGCCTATGATTCCGGGGACCTGACACCCGCGGTGAATTGACACCCGGCTTGGCGCTGACACCACAGCAGCTGCAGCAACTGCGCGAGCAGCTGCCGCCCTTTGCAGACGGCGTCGCGCCATCGCCCGCCCTCGCCGCTTTCTGCAGTATCTATGGCCTCGATTTCACGACACGCTACCCCGGTGTCTCCCATGTCGCCGGTCGCGTCACCAGCGGCGCCTACGCGCTCGCTGTGCACCAGTGGTGCCAGCCCGGTGCACGCGCCAATCTGTTGCTATTGCACGGGTATTTCGATCACAGCGGCCTGTTCGGCAAACTGGTGGACTGGGGGCTCGCGCACGGCTGCAATGTGTTGATCTTTGATCTGCCCGGACACGGCCTGTCCAGCGGTGCACCGGCCGTGATCGATGACTTTGCCGAGTACAGCTGTGCCATTCACGATGTGCTGTCGGCAGTCGACCTGCCGACGCTGCCCTGGTGGGTGATGGCGCAGAGCACGGGTTGCGCGGCGCTGGTCGATTACGCGGGGAAACACCACTGGCCTTTTGCCGCGACGGTACTGCTGGCACCTCTGGTGCGCCCTGCGGGGTGGCTGGGTATAAACATTGCTCACCGCATCCTGAATCCGTTTATCACAGGGGTACCGCGGACGTTTGCGGAGAATTCCTCGGATCGCGAGTTCCTGGCGTTCATCAAGCGCGATCCGCTGCAGTGCCGACGTACCTCACTGCGCTGGATCGCCGCTTTACGCCGCTGGCTGGGACAGTTGCGGCCGCACGACCTGGGGGTGGGGCCTGCCCTTGTTGTGCAGGGCGATGCCGACGGTACAGTGGACTGGCGGTATAACGTGCCGTTTACCTGCCGCCTGTTTCCCGGCAGCCGGGTGTTGTATCTGCCCGGGGCGGGTCACCAACTGGCCAATGAATCCGCGGCGATTCGCGACGGATATTTGCAGGATGTGCAGGATTGGCTGGCGCGGCACGGTATTGCGCTGGACGATTCCTCATTGGTAGTAGCCGGCGGACCTGAGTAGTTCGTAAAGCGGCTGCATGGCATCACCGTACTGTCGCCAGCGGCCTATTGAGGTGCGGTAAATCTGTTGCTTGACCTGCACCGCGCTCGGCGTTGCCACGCTGGCGGTGCGTCGGTGGACGTCGAGGCACTGCTCTTCCCAGGGC
Source organism: Halioglobus sp. (assembly GCA_020443425.1). Lineage (GTDB taxonomy): Bacteria > Pseudomonadota > Gammaproteobacteria > Pseudomonadales > Halieaceae > Marimicrobium. Next base: position 4,520 of record JAGRIE010000024.1, on the reverse strand, counting down.
AGGTCGCAGTAGTGCAGCAATTCCCGGGTGACCTGTTGCGGGTCCGCCACCAGCGCCTCGTAGCTCACTTCATGCACTGCGCCCGGCATTACTTCTGCCCAGTGTTGCATCAGGCGGTCAAATAGCATGAAGTAGCGCCCGCAGTCGAGCAGGTTGTAGTTGTAGTGATAGGGTTTGAAATCGATCGCGAACAGCTGACGGAAATTACTCAGGCAGGTATCCATGGGGTCGCGCCGCAAGCAGACCAGTTTCGCGTTGGGCAGGACCATGTGGATCAATCCCAGCAGCAGGAAATTGAGGGGTAGTTTGTCGATGAAACGGGGTGTATGCCCGGTTCTTGGCCGGGTGCTGTCGATATACGCCGCACCCAGTGCCGGCAAGTTGATATCGAGAGACCTGCCCAGGCTTTCGATGTCGAAGAGCTCACCGTGCCCGGCCCCGGTGGCACGTCTGACCTGCAGTGGGAAATTTTGCAGCTCGCCGGCGGCGAATACCTGTGAATGGCCGGAAAGTATCTGTTCCACCAGCGTGGTGCCGGTGCGGGGCATGCCGACGATGAAAATCGGCTCGGGGTTGTCGCAGCCGGTGCGGGATGCGCGGATGGATTCACGGTTGAAGCGTTGCATGATGGCAGCAAAATGCCGCGCTTCGGCCTCCACACTGTATCCCGCTGTTGCCGCCTGCGCCTGTTTCGCCCATTCAAGGCTGGCGAAAGCTTCCCGGTATTGCCCCAGGTCCTCCAGCTCCTTGGCGATGGCGTGACCAAGATGCAGCTGGTCGCGGGCATCTGCCACCTCGCTGCGCAGTGCGTTCAGCCGCTCCAGGTGGTTATTCTCCGGTGTCTGGCGCCTCAGGGTGGACAGGGCCGAATGCGCCTTGAACATCTGCGGTTGTAACTGTATAGCCTTTTCGTACGCGTTTTCGGCCGCGTCCAGTCGACCGGCGAATTGTAGTGAGACCGCCTGATTGAAATAGAAGGCGGCCTGCCATGCCCGGGGCATGCCGCGCGCTTGTTGTGGCCGCTTCTGCAGGATATATTCGGCTTTGTCGAAACAGCGCAGCGCTTTCCCGTGCTCGCCTGTGTGGCTGAAGAGGGTGCCCAGCGTGTTTAGAACCGGCAGCGCTCCCGGGTTCAGAGCCAGCGCCCTGTCAGCTTCCTGCAGCGCTCTTTCCGGCTGCTCGAGGACCAGCCGCTGTTTCCCCAGCTCCGTGCGGTACTCCGGGTTCTGTGGGGCGAGTTCGACTGATTTCTCCAGGATCTCGATCGCCTTGGCCACCTGCCCATTATGGGCGGCGATAATGCCACAGAGGAACCAGGCATCAGCGAATGAAGTATCCATCCTGAGGATGGCGAGACAGTGTTGATGCGCGGCCCGCAGCTGCCCCGCCTGCAGCGCCTTCTGGGCTGCAGCGTGGTGTTCGGCAATCTGTTGCAGCTTGGCGTTCATGGCGATACTGGCTTAAACCGGGCACAAAAAAGGGCGCTAGCAAGCGCCCTATCTATGGAACGGCTTCGCTTAGCCATCAAAAGTGTACCTGAAGCGCACCCCGAACTGCCGTGGTCTTACGACATTGTGATAATAGTATCTCGAATCAAAGCCTTCGACATTCTCGATGTCTTCGAAATCGCCTCGCACACCGGTTTCCCCGTACTCATCAAATACATTGTCCGCATACAGGGCCACTGACCAGCTGTCCTTGAACCAGGTGGCAGAGATATTGTGCAATGCAAATCCCGACAGGCTCTCGCCGTTGTCGCGTTTGCCGACCTTGGTGAGAACATTGCTCTGGTAACTCATTGACCAGTCAAAATCGATGTGTGAGCCGTCGTTGAGGGGCAGGGCGTAGTTCGTGCCGAGATACAGCTGGTTCTCGGGTGTCCCGGGCAGGCGGTCGCCACTGTAGGCATTGACATCGCCGGCGCTGTCAGCACAGGCCTGCTCCCGATCCAGGTTGTCCGGGTCATCAGGCCCGCCCAGCAGGCAGGGCGCATCGTCGGTAAGCTCAGCCTTGTTGTATGAATAGGCCGCCGTCACAGAGAATCTGGGTGTGACCAGCCATTGGCTCTGCAGCTCAATACCGGTACTCTCGGCGGAGCCGCCGTTTGAAAAAATATCAATACTGGAGTTCTGCGCGTCGGCGACGATGCGGACATCGTCCCATTTGATATAGTAGACAGCGGCATTGAGCAGCACTGTATTGTCAAACAACTCAGAGTGCACGCCCAGCTCATAGTTGGTCGTGGTGTCGGGCTTGATCAACTGTTCCTCGGCTGACAGGCACTCGCCCTGGGGCGGGTCTTCACACAGCGGCCGTGGGTTCAGCCCGCCGAGCCTGTAGCCCTGGCTGACAGTTAAATAACCCATGATGTCATCGCTGAAAGTATAGGATGTGTTGAACTTATAGATGACGTCATCGTCATCGACATCGTAATCCTCTGTCATAAGGTCAACCGGGTTCGGGTCGCCCAGCGGAAACGCGACGCCGGTCGTTGAATCCAGTTCAAACTTGAACCAGCGCGCCCCCACAGTGACTTGCCAGGCGTCGGTTATCTCATATCCGAGTTCACCAAAGGCGGCAGTTTCCGTTGTTTTTTCTTCCAGGCTGCTTACGAAGCCCAGCGGATAGTCACTCAGCCCCGGGTAGTACTCCTGACTCATGGCATCGATTTTGAAGTGGCTGTAGAAACCGCCCACTATCCAGTTGAACGGGCCATCGCCGTTAGACACCAGGCGTAACTCCTGGGTGAACGTGTCCTCATCCGCATCCTCTCGCGAGTAGGCGACAAAACTCGGGAAGAACTCGTAGCCGTATCGGGCCCTGAGCAGGAAGTCGGTTTGGTCGCGTTGGCCGTTCTCGGTGTATTCGTTATAGCCGGTGGCCGAGGTGAGGTCCGCGAAACCCAGGTCCGCCACCATTTCAAGAGCCAGTAACTCGTTCTTGCGTTTGTTGGGCTCCTCAAAGCGGGCGGCAGATTCGTATTTCCCGGTACCGAATGAATCCCGATAGTTGACCTGGCGGCCCCCGATATCCATGTCCTGATAGTAATACGAGAGGGTGCTGTCCAGTACATCGCCGGTGTAGCGTACAGCAAGGCGGCCAGACCAGGTTTGCTGTGTGTTGGCGTCCTTCTTGCTCTTAATGTTCTCGTCGCTGAGAGCGGGGAGAGGTTGCGGGTCGGATACGCCAGGGTTGCGAACCAGGTAATCGTAGTCGATGAACCCCGGGTCATCGAGGTAGTCCAGCGAAGCGCGGACCGCCAGGCGGCCATCGATAATGGGCAGGTTGATTGTACCGCCCCCTTCGTAGCCCGTGCCGTCCGAATGGCTCATGCCATAGGCGTCGCCGCGCAGTTGATAGCTCAAGGCATCTGATTCGGGTTTGTTGGGGATGTAACGCACCGCACCCGCCAGGGTGCCGGCACCGTACAGCGTTCCCTGGGGCCCCAGCAAGACCTCCACCCTGTCGATGTCGTTGAGTTTGAGATCGACATAGATGGGCACTTCACCGACATAGGTGGCTACGGAACCGCCACCGTTATTGTTGGTGTCGGGGGCGGCGATGGAATCCACTGTCAGCCCGCGCACTGTGAGCGTATTGCCGCTGCGAGGGCCTTGATCGACCAGTGTCAGCCCGGGAACGTGCCGCGCAATATCAGAGAGGTTTTCGATCCGGTCGCGATTGATCAGCTCAGCGTCCAGGGACGTGATATTAATAGGAATATCCTGGATGGACTGCGCCCGGCGGGTGGCCGTCACGATAGTCTCTTCCAGCCGGGTTTCCTGCGCCACACTGTTGCCGGAGATCAGCGCAGATGTGACCGCCGCCGATAGTGTGGTGATCTGAAACGCCCTGCTTTTACGCATGTTTGCCCCTACTTGCGTTGCCAACTCATTGTTTCCTTTGAGTTTCGCTAGATATAAGGCTCTTCCCTGTCGCCCGGTAATTTCGCGTCGATTCTCAGCTCGCGGATCGCCCCGTCATTGAGACGCCTGTCTTTTTATAGCTCTACGCTAATAAGGTAACACCACAGGCCGCCGCCTTAAAATGGTCTATAAGGCGGAAAATTACCGTTTCCGGTCAATATGTTAAGCCAACTACCTGCAAGGGTTTGTAATCATTGACAGTGTATTGGGGCGCTGCCTAGAACAGCACCCGGCTGCGGATGGTGCCATCGATGGCCGCCAGTTTCTTCAGCGCGATTTCGCTGTACTCTGCATCGATGTCGATCACGACATAGCCCACAGTCTCATTGGTCTGCAGGAACTGTGCGGAGACGTTGATCCGGTTTTCAGAGAACACGTTGTTAATCGCACTCATCACGCCGGGAATATTGCGGTGGATATGCAGCAGGCGGTGTTTGCCGGTGTGCTCGGGCAGCGCCACTGCCGGCAGGTTGATGGACGATGTGGTGGTGCCGTTGTCGCTGTAGCGCGCCAGCTTCTCGGCTACTTCCATACCGATATTTTCCTGCGCCTCCAGTGTGCTGCCGCCGATGTGCGGGGTGAGGAAGGTATTGT
>JAGRIE010000023.1 GCA_020443425.1 Halioglobus sp. | reverse complement strand
TCAATTTGCCCCCTGACATTGCAGGTTTGCTCATCGTCGGGCTGATCTTCAGGCTCTTCATAGGAGAGGTCATCGATATGCCTGAGGACAAGCGGCGAAGCCAGGACCTTATCCAGTTGCTGCCGGTCAAGTTTCGCGCCAACGCCGCCAATTAAATGAAGGTCATGCGTAACGATACCCCCGGCTGTCTCAACAAGCACAGACAGCTCGGCACTGGACTCACCCTGCAACAGCACTTGCAGGGAATCCGTCCCAGTTGCCGATGCCCCGAAACAAAAGCACAGCAGAAAAAAGACGGGGGTTCTCTGCAGACAAGACTTCATCAGCGCCAAGTTACGTCCCGGCTCAGCGGCCAACCACGTCTTGAATTTCAGACAAGAAATTCGCTTGCAGCATAGCAGGCACATCTTCAGGATAGATCGGACGCGCGAAATAGAAACCCTGCAGGAGATCGCACCCCTTCCTGACCAGGTATTCCAGCTGATGCTCATTCTCAATGCCTTCTGCGATGACCCGCAGATTGAGCGTCTTTGCCAGTGCCAATATCGCATCGACGATGGCGGCACCATCGGGTGTGTTCAGGTCAGAGACAAAACTGTGATCGATTTTCAGCGTGTTGATCGGGAAGCGTTTCAGGTAACTCAAGGAGGAATAGCCAGTGCCAAAATCATCCACCGCCAGGTCGACCCCGAGATCTTTCAGGGCCCGCAGTTTGGCGATATTAGTTTCGGCATCATTCATGATAGCGCTTTCAGTCAACTCCAGTTCCAGCCGCCATGGCGGCAGGCTCGACTGATCAAGGAAGTCCGCCACCCACTCCGGGAGGTTACTCTGGTTGAACTGCAACGGTGAAATATTGACGCAGACACGAAAGGTGCTCAGGCCCAGGGTATCCCAGTACAGGCAATGCCGGGCAACCTCGCTCATCACCCACTCGCCCAGTTCGATAATCTGCCCGGTACTCTCCGCCACCGGGATAAACTCCTGCGGGGACACCATGCCGCGTGTCGGATGTTTCCAGCGCACCAGCGCCTCCATGCTAACCACCTCCCCGGTCAGGGAGTCCACCTGGGGCTGGTAGCGCAACTCCAACTCGTGGTTGCGCATGGCTTCCCGCAGCTCCTCTTCCATTTTCAGCTGCTCGTAAGCGCGGGCATTCATCTCTTCATTATAGAAGCGGAAACAGGCGCGGCCTTCCGCTTTGGCAACATACATCGAGGTGTCGGCATTGCGAATCAGCGTATCCGGGTCAGTGCCATCCTGGGGATAGAGTGCGATTCCGATGCTGGGCGTTACAACCGGGTTGTGCGATTGCAGGGCGATGGGCTGGGACAGGCTATTGAGGATTCGCCTCGCGACTTTCTCAATATCCGCAATATCCGAAACGTCTGACAGTACGACAGTGAACTCATCTCCGCCCAATCGCGCAATCTCGGTGCCGCCATCGCCAATTTCATCATCCTCGGCACTGCTGTCGGAGAAGTAGTTTACGGCGTCGTCCTCCCTCAACTCCATGGTGAGCCTTTTGGCGATTTCCACCAGCAGGCTGTCGCCACGGGCATGCCCGATGGAATCATTGATACGCTTGAAGTGATCCAGATCGATGAACAGTAATGCCGCCGTTGTTTTGTGGCGCTGGCTGCGCTTGAGCAAGCGATTCAGCTGCTCGTTGAAACTGCGCCTGTTGGGCAGACTGGTCAGCGGGTCGTAGTAGGCGAGATAGCGCAGTCGGTCTTCCTGGCGCTTGAGCGAGTTGAAGGCGCTACTGGCGCGCAACATATACTGCACATCGCGCCCCAGCAGCGACCAGTTCACGGGTTTGGTTCTATACTGGGTTGCGCCCGCCTCGAAGCCCTGGTCAATCGATTGTCGATCATCCGAACCCGTTACGATCATGATCGGGATCGACTCGCCCTGGGGCAACTCCCGGATGCGCTGGCATGCTTCCAGCCCCGTCATACCCGGCATCTCTACATCCATGAATACCAGATCCGGTCTCTCGCGAACAAAAACGTCTATCGCCTCGAATCCGTTGGCGGCCTCGACCACGAGCATGCTCTCCGCTTCAAGGCACTGCCGCGTGAGAAAGCGAACGTTCTGATCATCGTCCACTACGAGAATCTTTGCTTGATGGCGTATGAGATCTGTACTCGACATTTGCTGGTGGAGATGCGTTTTGAGGTGAATGTAGGCTATCATTACTAGGGGCTCGCGACTAGTGCGAATAGATGTTAGGGGCAAGGGGTTAGGGCTGGCTGTCGGCCTGTACATCCCAGGGAGAATAGACAGGCGCAATGCGGGCATATCCGGCGGCAATATTAAAAATCCTACTGCCGGCAGCACTGATATGCACAGCCTATATTGGTCGTGCCTACCTGGGCTGGCTGGACGGCGAAGCACGCGTCATTTTCGACAACCTTCCCTACCTTCTTTGCCTGGTCGCCATACTCGTCGCCTACCAGTTCAACCGCAGCCGCATACTGATGGCGTCGTGTGCGGTGGCTATTTTTTACTGGGCAGTTCAACACTACCTGCAAGTCAGTCTGTCACAACCCGGTGCGTTGCGGGGATACCTTGCCATCAGCCTCGCGCTGCCCGTTCTCACGCTCTTCTTGCTGGTACTGCCCGAGCGGGGCATCTGGAATCTCTACGGCCTGATCTATGTCCTCGCTTTCGTATTCCTCGGACTGATCTGTGTCCAGGTTGGTCCGTGGCTGCCCGAGGCCAATGAGGCAGCAGCTGTGTACTACTCGCCACGCCCGACCGGGAATCATATCCTTTCAACGGGTGCAACACTTCTGGGGGCGGTGGTGACGCTTCTGGGTATCGTACTGCTGTACATAAGGGACGATGAGATTGAAGCCGCAATACTCGGCGCCAGCCTCTCGCTGTACCTTGTACTCGCATTACTCCACGTCGACCATATTTCAGCCGCCATGTGTACGGCTGCTGCACTGTGCCTGCTGTGGGGCCTGTTGCTCAGCTCACACGCGATGGCCTACCGGGATGAATTGACCGGACTGCCCGGCCGCCGCGCACTGAATGAGAAACTGAAAATGCTGGGCGGCCATTTCGCGATTGCCATGCTGGATGTCGATCATTTCAAACGCTTTAACGACACCTATGGCCATGATGTGGGGGATGAGGTGCTGAGACTTGTCGCCTCACGCCTGCGTCGCGTCGGGGGAGGTGGCACCGCCTACCGCTACGGCGGTGAGGAGTTCTGTGTTGTCTTTCCACGCAAGGTGGTGGAGGACACCGTCGATCCGATTGAACAAGTCAGGAAAGAGATCGGAGCCTATATCATGTCCCTTCGAGATCGCAATCTGCGACCGGTGCGAACCAGGGAGGGCACACGCAAACGTGGCGCTACGCGACTGGGTGGCGATCAGTTTTCAGTCACCGTCAGCGCAGGTATCGCGGCCAGAAGTGCCGAACATACCGACACGGACGCGGTGCTGGCGGCCGCCGACAAAAAACTGTATCAGGCCAAGAAAGGCGGCCGCAACCGGGTCGCGTTTTAACGGCTCCCGCCGTGTTCGGCTCTGCGCTCAAGACAATAACTGGCTGCGTCGTTTTTCTCGCTGTTCCTGCACAAAACGGGGCAGGTTCTGCAGCGGTATCGCCGGACTGTAGTAGAAACCCTGCACCTGTTGGCAGTGGTTCTCACGCAAAAATTCAACTTGCTCATGAGTCTCGGCGCCCTCTGCCACGACCAGCATTCCCAGGCGGCGCCCCATTTCTATTATCATCGTACAAATGGCTTCCTGATGTTTGTTGTGCGGCAGGTCCCGCACAAAACAGGCATCAATTTTCAGTGCAGAGATAGGCAGCTCTGTGAGATGGGAGAGCTGTGAGAAGCCGGTTCCAAAATCGTCCAGTGAAAAGGAAATGCCCAACTCTCGCAATTCGTCCATACGGGCTTTAATGCCGGCGGGGCTTTTCAGGATGGTTGATTCGGTCAACTCAAATTCGATGCGGGCAGGGTTAGCGCCACTGCGGGTGATAATATCCTTGACGATCGCCACAAATCGATCGTCCTGGATCTGGGAAAATGAGATATTCACCGCCACGTCCACATTGTGCAGCTTTTGCTCTTTCAACCACACCTGGGCACTGCAGGCGTGCTGGATTACCTGATAGCCAATGGTCTTCATCAGACCCATATCTTCACAGGCGGAGATAAACTCACCCGGCGCCACCAGGCCGCGCTCGGGATTGTTCCAGCGCAACAGTGCCTCCAACCCCACCAGTTGCCCTGTCGCCAGATCGATCCGTGGCTGGTAGTGCAACTCAAACTGGTTCTTGCGCACAGCGGTTCGCAACTCGGCCGCCAGCGAACTGTTACCGGCGATATCGAAGGTGAGTCTTTCAGAATAGCGAATGAACTGGCCGCCCTCCATGCTTTTGGCCTGCTGCATGGCGCTGCGGGCAAGTTCCACCAGGTCCGAAAACTCCACCCCGTCTTCAGGGTACATCGCAGCCCCGATACTGGCTTCCACTGCCACCTGCTGTTCGCTGAGAATCATCGGCGCTGAAATCGATTTCAGCATCTTCTCCGCGATAAGTTCGACATCGGCGGGAGAGCTGACATCTTCAAGCACTACTGCAAACTCGTCGCCGCCGAGGCGGGCGATGCTGTCCGTGCTGCGCAGTTTGTTGATCAGTCGCCGTGAAATGGACTTGATCATCACATCACCGTCGGCCTCGCCGTAGTGATCGTTGATATTGGCAAATTGATCGATGTTGATGTAGAGCAGCGCCGTTTTAAAGCCGTATCGCTCTGAGCGACCCATGGCCCGCTCCAGATGCGCTCGAAAGCCCACCCTGTTCAGCGCCCCGGTCAGTGGATCCCGGTTCGACAACTGACGAATTTGCTCCTTCGCCTGCTTCAGCTTGATACTGTAGTCGAGGATTCTGTGCACCAGCGCATCCTGCAACTGGCCGCGCACAAGGTAGTCTTGCGCCCCCAACTCCTGCAACTGCGTTATGGTCGCCTGATCGGCTTCATCGAGCAGCAGGATAAGTGGCGCAGCGGCTTCATTCTTGCTCGCCAATCGCAACAGGTACTCGGTTTCCGGGCCGTGCGCAATGATCACTGCGTCAATCATGGGGTCCAGCAACGCTTCCAGCGGCCGCTCGATTGACTCGGAAGACGCCAGGTTGAATCGCTGCGGTCGCGCCCGCTCCAGAGAGGCGGAGACAATCAGGTGATCAGTCTTTTTGTCGGAAATTATCAGTACTGTGTGCTGTTCCACGCTTGCTTCCTGGCTAAGAACTGACGCTAATCTGGCTGCGAGACACATCCTCAGGTCGGGTCCCCTCCCTACCTAGGCTGCCTCTCCTTAGCACGTGCGCTACACAGCGTTTATTCTTTATATAACATAAAGTTATACTGGAATACTCAATGATATTCTAGTAAATATTCGTTTAAAATTACCAAAAGCTACTTTTCTTTCTGCCACCCTTGCCAGCGGATGGCCCGAATGGGATTCTGGCCGGCGATACCCGCAGGCAGCTTGAGCCGGGATCGCTGGCCGCGCAGACCATTGCTGATCGCGCGTGTTCAGATAGGCTGGAGCCACTCTGCCCTGCGGGCAACCACAACAGATAAGGCACCCTATGAACCAGGAACTGACACTGGAACTCTCCGACGGCATCGCGCTTATCACGCTCAATCGCCCGGAGGCGCAAAACACCCTGTCCAAGGCGATTATCGATGGCCTGGGAGCGGCCTATCGCCGCTGTGATGAAGACGATGAGGTGCGGGCAGTGGTGCTGACAGGCGCCGGAACGGCGTTCTGCACCGGCGCGGACATGAGTGGCGGCGGCAGTACCTTTGACGGCTCAGCACAGCAGGAGCCGGTGAATGCCTGTCCGCTCAGCATGCAGGCATGGGAGGTCCGCAAACCCGTCATCGCCGCCTGCAATGGGCATGCCGTGGGCGCAGGCCTGGGATTGGCGATGCAGGCAGATATGCGGGTGTTTGCACGCGAAGCCAAATACGGCTTCCTGCAATCGCGCCGCGGCGTCGTCGCGGATTTTGCGATTGAGTATGTACTGCCGCGACTGGTCGGGCTGGAGAGGGCTTTTGAACTTCTGGTGCGCGCGCCAAAACTGTCCGGCGAGGAAGCCAGGGACTGGGGGCTGGCTGGCCGCGCAGTCCCCGCCGCCGACGTGCTGGCGACAGCGATGGAGATCGCCCGGGATATCAGCACCAACTGCGCCCCCTTGCCCGTCGGACTGCACAAGCAACTGCTTTGGCGCGGCCTGTCTACAGGCCTGCATGACATCGCCAGCCTGGAAAGCCGGGCGCTGAACCACACTATGGCGATGCCCGATGCTGTCGAGGGGGGCGTCGCTTTCCTGGAGCGCCGCCGGCCGCAGTGGAGCGGCAGTATCAATAACGACTGGCCGCAATGGTTGCAAGACTAATCAGGTTGCCACAGGTTCACAGCTGAACACCGGGATATTGCGATCGGTACGCGCCTGGTATTCATCGAAATCCGGATACAGCGACACCAGGTGCGGCCATAAATCCCGCTTCTCATCGTCGCTCACCCGGCGCGCCCGGTAGGTCTTTTCCGTGCCGTCGACCAGTATCCGCACCTCGGGATGGGCGACAATATTGTGATACCACACCGGGTTTCTGTTCATCCCTCCCTGCGAGGCAACCAACAGCTTGTTTTCACCATGGGGGAGGTGGATAAGTGCAATGCGCCGGGTTTTCCCTGATTTGGCGCCGGTGGTGGTGACAATACAGACCGGATAACCACCGATAAACTTGTTCATCAGGCGCCCCTTGCTGGCCCGGAATACCGCCACATTCAGCTTCGTGGTCCAGCGCATGAAAAACCGCACAAGCGGCACCTGGCTGTCCTTGATGGGCTGGACATCTTCGCGGCGGGTCTTGACGTAATCGTACTCAACCATAAGTCTCTCCCTGGATACATTGAAGGGGTAGCAGGCGCAAAAAGGTCACCAAACTGTGTTAGAATACCGCACCTTTTTATCCCACTTTTAATCTGTGTATGAGTCTAGCATCCGACAAACTGGAATCCATCCGCAAGCAGGTGCAATATCACCTCGACCACGCTGAGCAGAAAAAACTGAGCCCAGCGCAGGAACGCGCGCTGAAAGACCAGATCAAAGCGGCGCTTGTGCGGGAAAACGCTGTGATCGTGGCGCACTACTACACATCTCCTGCCATCCAGGCGCTGGCCGAGGAAACCGGGGGCTGTGTCTCGGACTCGCTGGAGATGGCGCGCTTCGGTCACGATCACCCCGCTACCACACTGGTGGTGGCTGGCGTGAAGTTCATGGGCGAAACGGCCAAGATCCTCACGCCGGAGAAGCGGGTCCTGATGCCGACGCTGGAGGCGACCTGCTCACTGGACCTGGGCTGCCCAATCGACGATTTTTCGGCGTTCTGCGACCAACACCCCGACCGCACGGTAGTTGTCTATGCGAACACCTCGGCCGCCGTCAAGGCCCGGGCCGACTGGGTCGTCACCTCCAGCATAGCGCTGGATGTCGCCGAGCACCTCGCGGAGCAGGACAAAAAAATCATCTGGGCACCCGACCAGCATCTGGGCAACTATGTTCGCAACCAGACCGGCGCAGACATCCTGATGTGGGACGGCGCCTGTATCGTGCACGAGGAGTTCAAGGCACGGGGTATCGCCGATCTCAAGCGAGTCTATCCGGATGCCGCGGTACTGGTCCACCCGGAGTCGCCACAGGCCGTACTGGAACTGGCGGACAGGGTGGGGTCCACCACCCAGATTATCCGGGCCGCCACAGAGATGGACAATCCGCGCTTTATTGTGGCGACCGATCAGGGCATTTTTTACAAGCTGCAACAGCAGGCGCCACACAAGGAATTCATTATTGCACCCACGGCTGGTAATGGTGCGAGCTGTCGCAGTTGCGCCAACTGCCCGTGGATGGGCATGAACGATCTGGAAGCACTGGCGCAGGTCTTCTCTCGCAGCGACAACGAAATCTTTGTCGATCCCGGTATCGGGGCGCAGGCAATGGTACCGCTTCGCCGCATGCTCGACTTCGCGCAGCGTATTCAAGTGCCGGTGAAAGGCAACGCCTGAGGTTCTAGAACTCTTCCATCTGTTCCTGCATCCTGGCGATATCGTCGAGGCGCTGGTTTATCCTCGCGGATGCATGAAAATTGCTGCCCGTTAATTTCAGCGCATAGGTCAACTGCTTCCTCGCCTCATCCAATGCGCCGTTCAGGATGAAATATTCCGCGCGGGACTGGTGCAGCCCAACGATATCGCCCGACAGGCCCTGTACCTCGGCCAACAGGTACCACAGGCCCGGGTCATTGGGCCTGCGTTTGCTCTGAGCGATCAGCACCTCCTCGGCGATATGCGGCTGCTGGTTTTTCATCAAGGCCGTGGCGTAGGCCATGGTCAACGGGTGGTTTCCGGGAGAGATTTCCAGTCGTTTACGCAGCTTTTTGACCGCGCTCTCCGGCCTGTTGCGCACCATGTCAATTTCGGCGTCAGCGATGATGTACTCCAGCCGATCAGGATTGGTCGACCAGATGGAATCCAGCTCAAGCGCCGCTTCATCAGCGCGGCCGGCAGCGGTGAGGGATAGCACCAGGCCGTAGACGGCCGCCTCCCGCGAGCGCGGCGTTCCCTCCAGTTCACCCCGGAACCTGGCCACCGCCTGCGCGGGAGTCTCTGTTAATTCAGTGATGACCCGGGCCCGCATCAGTTGGTATTCCAGGTCGGGCTCTGGCGCCTTTTTCGGGTATTGCCTGGCCCGGTTGCGGGTGTCTGCGACACGATTTTCGGACAGTGGGTGGGAGCGAAGAAATTCCGGCACCTGATCGCTCCCGGAATACCGCGTCGCGTGCAACATCCGCTCAAACATCGCGGGAGCAGCGTGCGGATCCATGCCGGCACCCACGATTGTCTGCATCCCGATCCGGTCCGCCTCCTGCTCATTCCCACGGCTGTACTGCAGGGCTGAATCCTGGGCCGCGGCCTGGGTCGCAGACAGCGCCGCCATTCCCGCATCGCCGCCCGCGGTCGCCATCAACACGAAGCTGGCCAGCATCGCCGCCAGCGCCACCGGTTGCAGCTTCTGTTGAAATTCCACACCCCGAGAGAAATGGCGCTGGCTGAGGTGCGCTATTTCGTGCGCCAGCACTGTAGCCAGCTCATCTTCCGTCTCGGCCCACATGAGCAGACCGTTGTGAATGCCTATCACCCCACCGGGCACGGCGAAGGCATTCAGCGTAGGGTTGTCGACGATGACCAGATCGATCCGCCTGTCCTCCAACTGGCTGTGCTCCACCAGTTCGTAGATCAGGTTTTCCAGGTAATCAAAGAGCAGCGGGTCATCAATCGTCGGTACCTGGCTGCGGAACTCGCGCAACCATGCGCGCCCAAGTTGATATTCGAATTGTGATGAAAACAGGCTGGTGCTCGACTCGCCAAGATTCGGCAACTTCAATTCATCGGCAGCGGCAAAGCTCCCTGGGGACACCACGGGGGAAAGCGCCAGCGCCGATGCGATGACGGCGTTGCGCAAAAAACGAATCTTGCCCGGATTATCAAACACAGCACACCGCTTGGAACATTACATTTTTGGACAGGGTCTAAGCGTATTGTACTGTATGCAGCAAGCTCCATGACACCGCCGTTTGCCTGCGGAATATCGACGGGGAATTTAAAATGGCATACACTTCCAATGGTCTTTTACCTGCGAAACCTACTATGAGCCTGTTTGAACTGACACCCGCCACCCTGGAATCACGCGATATCGTGTCCGACTGCCTCCGGATGGGCGACCGCATGGAGGCTTACCGTTTGAAGGAGCCCTCTGGTTCTCCCCGCCTGCTCATCCAGAAGCCTGCAAACGCCACCCCCAGCCAACCCCGCGTGCCGGAGATCCCGGCCGCAGAGCTCAACGCAGACCTGCTCAGGGCAGCCATCGCGGAACACGGCGGGCTCATCGTGCGGCAAATGTTTCCGCAGGCATCGGTCGACACCCTGATCAACGCGACAGACCGGGTGATCGATGCCTGTGCGGACCCCAAGGCCACGGTCCCTGCAAGCGTCTATCACAACCCACCGGCGAACCTCAAAACGATCATGCCGAACAAGGACCGGGAGCTTGCCAACACCCGCAGCTTTCACCGCGACTCCGGTTCCGCCATGTGTGTCGAAGCACCCAGTGTGGCGGAGTCCCTGTTACAGCTTTATGAGGCCCACGGGATCAAGCAGTTGATGACCGACTACCTCGGTGAGCCGCCCTGCCTGTCGGCCAAGAAGTGGGTTCTCAGGCGCTCACGACTCCCCGTTGCCGAAGCCGGATGGCACCAGGATGGCGCGTTCATGGGAACCAACCTGAACAGCCTGAACATGTGGATTCCGCTGAACCGGTGCGGAGCGGACACCGGGGCGCCCGGACTGGATGTGGTGCCGCAGCGGCTGTATGAGATTGCGTCGGCGGAGGGTGCCCAGTTCAACTGGTCCGTCAGCGACTCCCTGGTGACGGATCAATTCGCCCGCAACGAGGCTGTGATGGTACCCGAGTTCAATGCTGGCGACGCATTTTTCTTCGATCACCTGTATTTACACCGGACCCAGTACCGCACTGATTTCACCAAACTGCGCTACGCCGTGGAAACCTGGTTTTTTGGCGCCTCAAGCTTTCCCAAAAACCAGATACCCCTGACCTGGTAGCCGTCGCATCCCCACGACCAGCGGTGGGCTCAGGCATCGTCTGCAGCGAGCCGCTTCTCTTTCCTGCGCGTCAGGGCGATGTTGTAGGCCAGTTGTTGCTCGTAGGCCTCGTCCACATGATCATCGGGCAATTCGTGCAGCGATGCATCCCAAGGCGCCACCACATAGCGCTTGTTGCGCCAGTAGTATTTCAGGTCATCGGATTGCCAGTCGCGGTAGATCTCCTCCCAGCTGACGCGGTTGAAGTGCGGTTGCAGGCATCCTTCTGTGAGCGCCTCTCCCTCCAACTGATAGCGAAAATCCACTGACAGCCGCATGCGCTCCAGATTGTGATTTTCCATGGCCTTATGCACCGTCAGGGACGGGAACAGCACCATATCCCCGAGCTTGAAATCCGCACCGACCCAGCGACACGCCATTACGTCGTCATTGAGTACAGCCCGACGGTTTCCTGCGCCGAGATGGAATTTCAACGGCAGTACGCCAAACTTGTGCGAGCCTTCCATCACTGCCAGAGAGCCATCACTGATAGAGCAGTCCGCCAGCGGCATCCACGCTGCAGTAAGGTTCGGCGTACCCTGGTTGTTGGGAAAATCCTGGTGGGGCGGCGTCGCCAACTCCGGGCTGTCGGGGAAAATCAACCGGACAATGCTGAGGGGATGTGGGAAAGCGCTCTCCCCCAACGCCTGGCGCATCACGTCCATGATGGCGGGCTCATGGGCGAGGCTGTGCAGGGCTTCCAGCTTGATGATGCGATCGTGTGCTTTGAAAAACCGTGGCTGCCCCTCCCTCAGGGGACGGCATAGCGCCTTGGCTGCCATGCGCTGCTCCCCGCCCTCTATCCACCCCAGGTCAGCGAGTATGCAGGTTATCTGGTCTCTCAGTTCTGTCAGCAGGGCGACCGGTACGACGTTGCGAAAAAACAGGTACCCGTCTCTGTCCAGCCGGGCTTGTACAGCCTCGACATCCCCCAACAGCTCATTTGCCTCATACATCGGCGCCGGTGTGACTTTCTCGGCCATTTTCGGGAATGCGGCGACCCGCAGTTCAATGAGGTGATTCATCAGCGCCTCATCGCCACTGGCCCTGGCGACCTTCTGTAGCCGGGTGATCCCGGCTTCGTAATCGCCCGCATCAATCAGGGCATGCACTTCCTCAAGCAGAGGTCGGTAGGCAGCCAACGCTTCCAGATCGGCGGCAGACAGGCTTTCAATTGTCATTAATTTGTCCTCCAGACCGAGTGAATGTCGTGCATCAGCCCTCCTTCGGGGACGCCTCCTTCGCGGCATTCGCCTTGGCAAGTTTGCCCTGGCCGCCCTTGGCACCGCCCTTGCGCGCCTGGCGCCAGAAGCCGGCCTGGCGGCGCGCCTCCAGGAATGTCCCGGCATGCACATAGAACTGGCGCAACTGTTTCTGCGTCTCTTCATCTTTGGAGAACAACAGGTTTAGCAGCGGCTCATCACTGGGCTCGCCACCGGGCTTGCGCAACACACCGAGCCCAAACCCGTGGTTGAACTTGAACACATCCTCGTGCTGCGCTTCCAGTTCCTCAAAATACTTCCAGGCACCGAAATCCTTGATCTTTGCCATTACGTCGTGAAAAAGGATAATGCCCCCGGGTTTGACCTTGGGATACCAGTTGGTGAAATCCTCCTGAATGGCCTCATAAGTATGCAGGCCGTCGATATGCAACAGGTCCACCGAATTGTCGTTAAAATGGCGCAACGCCTCATTGAAAAACATGCGCAGCAGATACGTATTGCCGCGATAGTGTGTTCGCGCATGGTCGGCGACGTCCTGGTAGACCGAATCGTCGTAAGCATCCGTGTGCTCATCGCCCTCCCAGCAATCGACGCCATAGGCCACCCCGTCGATGTCGTGCTCAACCATGGACTGGCAAAAAGTGAAGAATGAGAGACCGTTGTAGACGCCCAGCTCCACCAACAACTTGGGGCGAATTGCAGCAATCAGGTCGTAGGCGAACGGCAGGTGATCCACCCAGGTGCTGAACACCATTCGCTTGGGCTCAAATCGCTGCAGTGACGGCGGAAAATATAGTTGGTTATTCATAAACTCCCAATGACCTCATAACTGTTTAAGTGTTTGACCAAAACACACTACGTCCCGGCCGCATTTTTCATTCTTTCGAGTTTATTCGTTGATGAAAACTGCACAAACCTCAATGCGTACTCAGAAATTTCACCCAGATAAACCGTCTCCGTCACAGGGAGCTCGAACTTTCTTCCCCGTATACTCTGGTATTGCTCCATGATCGCCGTAATGAACGCCTGCCTGGCTTCAGCGGCCTCTCCCCCGGTTGTCACACCGCCGTGGAACTGGTGGAAGGTGCCCTCACCGTGCAGGAACACATGGGTGATTCCCGGGTACTCGCAGGCTCGCTTATAGAGATCGAGGTTTACCACGCCCCCGCCGCGCATATCGAAACGCGCGTCATACCCGCCCAGGGCCTGCCACAATTCTCGCGGCATGCTGATGCAATTGCTCTCGCCGTGCGGGAGATAAAAGCCGGCCGCACAAGAGCCACTGAAACAGGAGATCTCAAACAACCGGTAGCCGTCATCAGGCCATGAGATCGACGACATCAGGGACTTTTCATGCGCCACATCATACCCGCTACCGACAGCTTTTTGTTGTAATTCATGCCCTAGGTGATATCCCGGGGCGGTTACAACTGCGCGCGGCGAGAGACGGTGCCCGCGGAGAATGTTTTTCACAATACCCGGAGTCAGCAGGCGCGCGCCATCGATCATCACACAGATATTGGCACCGGCGGCGATGTCTATGCCGTAATTGATGGCATAAATCGGTGTCGGCCGGGTCTCCTGCCTCAGGTGATAGGAAAAGTTGCGGGGCAGCGAGTCGAGAAACGCGCGCGACAGGGTATTGGACGACTCGTTCTCGATTATCAGGACTTCGTAGTCGTCCGCACTGACGTCCCGCTGGTAGCCCGGCAACAAGGAGCGAATGGTATTCTCCGCCTGGGCCGGCATATCGTAAACAATCACGACAAAGCTGACGATCACATCCCGGGAGGCATCGCCACCGTCAATGAGTCTACGAATGCCCTGCTGTATCTGGTTTAACATTCAGTTACACCGATCAAAATTCGGCATTCTTCAACTTTCGGTAGAGCCGCCGAATTTTCCACGGCAGCGCCTCGGCGCCAGAGCCGTCATTGTGCCTCAACTCCGAGGTATAGAATTTCTCTTCTGCGTGGGGGCGACTGAGGCCCATCTGGCTGGCCGCGCGCACAATTTTCTCGTCCAGCACCGCCTCATCATCGTCAAAACACAGCAGGGGAAACGGCTTCTTCCTGTACTCCCGGTAGAGAATGCTGTTGTAGGTGTACCACAGATTCAGCGATTCCTCGCGCGTCTTGCTGCTGCGCTTGCCGAGCGACTTCGCCACCGCGTTCGGATGGCGGAAAATACCGATGAACTCTATATCGGGGTACAGGCTTTTCCAGCCATCAATCACCAGCAGGCCGCGCGGGTCCTTGAAGCCGAAATTCGGCTCTCCGGCATGTGCCACAAGAAGCTCCCGGCCCCAGGCGATATGCTCATCATTCCAGATGGCTGTTGCCGGCGGAGCATCCCACGCGCCACCGTTTGCCGCGAGAATGGCCTCGTGCAGGTCGACGAATTTCTGGTTCTCACGATTGCCCCTTTCGTTATGTTTGTTCCAGGTATGGCATTCGCCCAGAAACAACCCCGAGTTCTGCAACGAACCCGTCAGGCAGCTTGTACCACTGCGATGCATACCCAGTATGGCAATCACCCGGGTGGGCAACTTCTCACTGACCCCACTTACAGCTTGTTCTCCCATCTATTTGATTCCAGACAGGCTAAGTAAGACGTACTGATTCATAATCGCTACACTTCTATCAATTGCGGACACTTAAATGCCTATATTCCCCTATTTGCGATCATCAAGGCAACTCTGAATTCCCCGGCGGGCAGCACCAGTCCCCCAAAATGTGATCGCGGAGGCAAACACGCCCTAACCCGTCCCGGCGCGCTCCTGCAGGGCTGTTTTTTGATCACCATTCCAGGGCGCAACCCAGAACAACAGCAGCATTCCCGGCAGCGCCAACACAGTACAAAACAGGAAGAAATCCACCCATCCAATCTGCTCGACAATGAGCCCGGTGCTGGCATTCGCCAGCGTCCGTGGCACGGCCGCCAGCGCCGTGAACAGGGCAAACTGGGTGGCGGCGTAGGTTTTGCTGGTCTCCCGGGCTATAAAGGCAGTGAATGCCGCGGTTCCCATGCCCACGCCCAGATACTCGAATCCAATCACGGAGGCCAGCAGCCACAACTCGGGGCCGCTGCTGGCCAGAATGGCAAACCCAAGGATGCTGGCGACCTGCACCACGCCGAAGAGCCACAGCGCGCGGTTGATACCCACCCGCACCATGATCAGCCCACCACATAATCCGCCCACGATGGAAGGCCACAGGGCAGCGTGCTTGGCCACCAGCCCGATCTCTGTTTTGCTGAATCCGACCTCCAGGTAGAACGGCATGGACAGCGCGGTCGCCATATTGTCGCCGATCTTGTACAGGAACATGAATACCAGCACCAGGATCAGGCCTGACCAACCGCGGCGGCCCAGATACTCGGAAAACGGTGCTATCAGCGCATCGCGCAGTCCGGACGGCGGCGGCAGTTCGACCTTTGACTCCGACACGAGCAAGGTCATCATCACACCGACGGACATGAAACCGGCGGTGATCCAGAACACGCTGGACCAGGGCATGACATCCGCCAGTATCAGCGAAAGCGAGCCCGGTATCAGGCTCGACACTCGATAGGCCTGCACATGGATGGCATTACCCATCCCCAATTCCTCGTCTGGCAAAATTTCCCGGCGGTAGGCATCCAGCACAACATCCTGGCTGGCACTGAAAAACGCCACCGCCACCGCCAGCCACGCGATCACCCAGGTTGACTGGGCGGGCTGGAACATGCCAAAGACACCGATTGAGAGCAGCAGCGCGACCTGGGTGATGAGCATCCAGCCCCTGCGTCGCCCAAGGAAAGGCGGCACCCAGCGATCCATCATCGGCGCCCACACGAACTTCCAGGTATAGGGAATACCCACCAGCGAGAATAAACCGATCTCAACCAGCGACACACCGCCCTCACTGAGCCAGACGGGCACCAGCTGGAACAGCACATACAAAGGCATACCGGAAGCCAGACCGGTAAACACACAGATCAGCATTCGCCGGTTGAATATGGCAGCGCGCCAGGAGGTCTGGGTCATATCGGATCCGGCAGGTAGAAGCTGCGGCGGGTGACCGGTTCCCGCTTATCGGGCTCAGTCATGTGCGAGACCTTTAACTGCCTCTCGCTGGAACTCCGCAGGATCAAGCAACGGGTCATTGGTGTACTGGCGCCAATCCTGCAGCGCTGACATCAGGCGGTCTTTCGTCGCCGCGAAGTCTGCAGCGCCGGCCAGGTTGTTCCACTCATGCGGATCATTCTCCAGATCGTAGAGTTCCACCCGGGGAGGGTGTTCCACCCGGAAATACACCCTGCGAATGGCTGTGTCCTTGTACTTGTCGGTTTGCGCCTCCCACCAGGCATTGCAGTAGTTCCTGGGGCCCAGTGGATTGGCCGCTTTTCGACCGAGCACGTTATAAATAAGTTTATAGCGCTCGTCCCGCACCGCGTACCGCGGGTAGAACTGCCCTGGCCCATGTGTAATATACTCGGAGAACATATAGCGTCGCCATGTCGGCGGCGGCGCACTTTTTGCGAGCGGCAGCAGCGAGCGCCCTTGATAGGGCTGACGCGCGTTACCGGTGGCCGCGTCCATCAGGGTCGGGAATATATCAATGGTTGAGACCAACTCCTCACGGACAAACCCCTGGTTCTTGCCGGGGGTTTTCAACAGGAAGGGGATACGGGTGGCAGATTCATAGACCGCCATTTTTCCGCGCGTGACGTCGGGCCCGTGATCGCCGACGAATATTACATAGGCATCCTCCCACAACCCACGCTTCTCCAGTTCAGCACGCAATGCACCCACGCCGATATCGAGTCGATCTACCGCGCCGTAAAAATCAGCCAGTTCTTCACGGATTGCGGGAGAATCCAGGCCCAAAAAGGGAAAGGGCTCTATCTGCGAGGGCGGGGTCGCGTTCTCGGGCAGGCCGGACTTCAGTTTGGGAAATTTGGTATTGCGGTTGCGACCGTAATTGACGCCGTCATCAGAGCCGCCCCGGTGAGGATCAACATAGCTTACCACCAGAAAGAAGGGCTCCCCCTCGTCGCCGTCGTCAATGAAGTCCACGGCACGCTTGCTCATCGCCAGCACATTGCGGTCGGAAAACATTTCCTCGTAGTCCTCCTCCTCGACATCCCAGTCGAACAGGCTTTCCGGCTCATAGTGTCTCTTGCCAATAATCGCTGTGCGATAACCGAGTTTCTTCAGCTCGTTGGGCAGTTTGGGGACATTATCCAGCATCCGCTGTGTGCCGAACTGCGACAGGCCCATCATACCGTGCTGGTGCGGATATAAACCGGTGAAAATACTGCCCCGCGAGGGACTGCAGGATGCCGCAGTGACGTAGCCAGCATTGAACTGCGTGCCTTCGGCTGCGATTTTGTCAATATTCGGTGTGCGCGCATTCGGGTCCCCATACGTGCCCAGTTGCTGGCCAAGGTCATCGGCGATAACCAGGATAATATTCGGACGCTGCACCGCCGGGGCATCGTTTAGCTGCGCCACTTTCCAGCCGATTGGAATCACCAACAACAGCACCAGCCACCACTTCATCACACTGATCCGCCCTAGATACGTTTGACAGGAAAAGAACGGGGTATACGTTGGGATTCATACCCCCTATGGTCGACGCCCGAGTCCTGGCCCAATAAAACCATGGCCACCTTGCAGCGCCGCGGCGTCCGTTCAGATTGGCTTGTACTCTCCAGGTTCCATAAAAGCTCGAATGGCGGAGGTGTCCGCCGGCTTCTCGACACCGATAAACTGGCACAGGTCGGAAATAAACTGCTCCGGGCTCTGGATGGATTTCTCATAACTGACGATCAGGCTCGGCACCTTCCAGGTCTTGACCAACTCCATATTGCGCATCTGCAGCCGCTGTACAGCCTCAATCGCCTTGATTTTCGGCGTCCCCGACAATATCTGCCGAGCCGAGGTGGCAACGGGGTCGCGAAATACCAGGATAAGGTGCGGATTCACCAAAAATTCTCGAATATAGGGCAGGTACGCGATCGCCCTGGGAAACTTCCAACCCCATATATCCTTGGTGTTGTTGCGCTCCGCCAGCGACTCCAGGATATGCTCTACCGGTTTGATCCCGGCCTTGCGCAGTACATGGATATTGAAATCATTGTCTTCCAGGTTGATGGGGAGGTCCCTGCCAATATCGAGACCACAGAGCTTGGCGACACCGGCCACCATGGTGGTGCCACCTCGACCGACCCCGTAAATGATGAAAGTTTTTTTGGTATCGCTGAGGGAATTTTGCTCGAAAAGGCTTATGGTGGTTTCTTCTACCCGCGAAGAGTCTTTCTGAGTTGATCCGGTCATTAATTAGCTATCACTATATTTAACAAGGCATTGCAGATGCTGCACGATGGCGGCACTCGAACCAGGGCCGCCCACTCGCAGCTGCGCGGAAGAATAGCAGAAAGACCCACCCCCTAGATATACCCGAGCGCCGCACGGACACCCTGCAGTTGCTCCGCGGCAGCGGCGATTCTCGCCGCAGAGTAGCGGCCGGTGTTCTCATTCTGGCTATCAACCCGCCTCGCTGACGGGAACGCAGGGCCTGGCGGCGCCTCTCCCAGCCAGCCGGACAGCTGCGCACGCGCCGATACGGGACTCACCTGCAGCTCGGTGTAGGCAAGAAAGAGCGGATCCGATCGCTGCGGGGCTGCCAGATGCCGGGTCAGCAGCCCGAGTTGGTGAATGGTGGTGTACACCCTGTGATCGAGCTCGTCGTCCTGGAGAATCTGTGCCCGCTCCAGGCCCAGGTGGCTGTATGCCTCAGGCAACGCTATACGCCCGATGTGATTGTCCAGGCGCGCGGATTTATCGCTGGCCCCCAGACAGATATCAAGAGGATCGCGGTGCACGCAGAGATACCGGGCATCCGGGAACACCCGACTCAACTCGGGGAGAATGAGGTTGCTCTCAGGAAATGCCAAGGCCCAGTGCTGCCCCGGCTGCAGGTTCCCAAGCAGCGGCGCGGCAATGGACAGCAGGCGCTCCTGGGTATACGCGGCCTGCCAGGGAGCGTGGCACCTGAATTTCTCAATAATCATTTTATAAATCGCGATCATCAATGCGGGTGGCTGCCCGGGTGCCGCAGGCTCCTCCGGGACCACTACCCCGCAATCTCGCACCAGCTCACTGACCAGCGCGCACTCCAGCTCACCCTTACACAGGATAATCACGGGGCGCTGCAGCTGCAGGCGCTGATGATCATTGAGCGCTGCCGGCACCGGCACTGGCGTGGCAGCGGGGAACAGCGCCGGATACTTCCAACTGACATAATCTTTACAGCAGGCCTCATCGGCCAGGTAGGTGGCGCTCTCCCTGTCACTGATCTTGTCGGACTGAATCGAGCTGACTATCCTGTCGCCGTGCTTATCGGCGAACTTGTGGATAGTGGGCGCATTGATAGCATACGTTCGCAGGCCTGCGCCGGCGAGTTCGTGTTTCAGGTCCTCCCCCAGAAAATGGATTCCGGGCAGGTGGGTGTCCAGCGCCGGCGCCCTCTGCCTATGGAAGATCAGGAGCTGCTCATCCAGCTTGACCACTTCCTGAAAGTTGCGCTCGCTGTCCGCGAACGTGTTTTTAAACTGGTGGGGGTCACTCCAATGCCCGACAAACCTGCCTTCTGCATCCCACCCCACACTGCCCAGCATCCCCCATGACGGATCGTGCTCCTCCAACTCACTGAGGGTTTGCTGAAATTGCGCCTGCCAACCTTGAGGCAGCAGTACATCCTCGTGAATGACAGCGATAATGTCATTGTTCGCCCTGTTCAGGCCCGCCGCAATGGCCTGCGACAGATTGTCGAAGTACAGGTTGGACGAGTTGTCGACTTCAATCACTTCGTTGATAGGGTCCTGGGCACTCGGAGACACCAGGAAATTGTGTCTGTACTCATCGGAAAACCGGATGACAACAAAACTGATAGGAAGTGTGACCTCAAGGGCAATATCCGCGATTTGCGGGTAGACGCGCGACGGACCAGTGTCACCGGATCGTTCCCCGGGGGAAGCGAGATCTGTAAACCACTTGCGGAACAGCGTCCACCAGCCAACACGGCGCCCCTGTACTGGTGATGCAGCATCCGACACTTTCGCTCTGTTCCACAATTTTCTTTCCATGATTCCATGCTATCGTGTATCGCTTGCTCGATGACAGGCGTAAGAAGGGTGCGCTCGGCAGGTTTCGATCGACAGTTTTCTCTATCGGTGCAGTACGCGCCAGGAATAGGGCATTACCCCTGATCTGTAGCAGATCAATCCGGCCTTCGCACCGGGCACGAAATGCCTGATTGTAGCTCACTTGAGACTACCGGAATACCGTTTCCCACAGACACGGTGACGCGGTGATAAATCCGATCGAACCGGTTTCGATGGTGAACGCAAAAGAAGCTTGAATTTTTGTTTTGACAATGTTTCCATCCCTGCTCAACATGGAAAATTGGGTTTAAAGGATTATGGTGTATTTCCTTGAAGTGCAAGCATTGGCCCCCATTTCGTACGCTCACAGCTCACCAGCTTTTCAGCAGTAGACTAAGACTCGGGGCGCTTTGGTTGTATGCCAATCACAGCTGAGCATATCACCCGGAATTATTGGATTAACGGATTATTTCCACCGGGGAGTTAGCTGCCACACCGCAGGTGCGGTTATGGCAGAGGCCGCTTCATATCAACCACTGAAGCCAAACAGCGCAGTGGTTACGAAACACAGGGAATAGAGTGTTTTTAAATGTTGTTGATACAATCAGTTGCTGACTATAAACGCAAATTGCCATGATATCTAAAGTCTTCACAGCGCTTTCCAAGTACGGCACATACCCGACCCTGCGAAAAGCTGTTCTCAGAATTCGAAGATCCCCACTCCTGAACACCTATGCGTACTGGATCAGAAGCTTCGAATGCGTTGAGATCGACACGTTTATAGGCAAGGCAAGCGTTGGCAAACCGGCACCATCAGCCATCAAGCTCAGGGTTATTCTGCACGTCTGCAGACCAGACTCCGGCTTTCTCAGTGCCACGTTTGAATCTTTACAGAAACAGTCACATAAAAACTGGGAATTGATCTGCATCAATAGCCAGGCCAGGAACACCCAACTCAAGAGCACCCTGGCATCCCTCCAGTCCAAAGATACGCGCATCACGGTCAGGGACGGTGTGGACCGAGGCCAGTTCCGCAACGAGACGGCAAATGTACTGCGCGAGTTGGACGGCGGCTTTGTCATGTTTGTGGGTCAGGACGACTTGTTGCATCCCAGGGCGCTGGAATGCCTCGCAGCAGCGATATGCCTCGAACCCGATGTCAACTTGCTCTACACCGACGAGGACAAAATTGATGCGAATGGAAATCGCTTTGATCCGTACTTCAAACCTCACTGGAACCCTGAACTGCTGCTATCACAAAACTATGTGAACTGCCTCAGCTGCTGGCGATCTGAATTCCTGCTGCACCTGGAAAACATCAGTGACGATCTTGAGGGCGTGCGCAACCATCGGCTGCTGTTGAGAGCCGCCCCCAGTATCCGGGATACGAATGTGTTTCATATCCCCTTCCCGCTGTATCACCAGAGAACAAGCTCAACTGAGGGATCAAGTGCAACCAGCGATGACCACCTGGCCCTGACCAGGGTTGACGGGGAAGCCATAGCAAATTACTGGTCGCTGGCGACGGGCAATAAAGCGCAGGCAAACGTATCGATTGACAGCCAGCATGACCTCTACCATTCCAATGTGGAGCTTGCACATTGGCCTGAAGTCACTCTGGTCATCCCTCACAGCAATTCACCGGCGCTACTGCAATCAGTACTGGAACTGTGGACGAAGACGGACTACCCCAACCTGAACCTTGTTCTGGTTGACCACTCCTCTACCGATTCACAGACAAGGGAAATGCTGGATGAACTGGCCGGGGCCGAGCGGGTCACCATCTGTGACTACCAGGGGCCATTCAATTTTTCCAGAATGTGTAACCTGGGTGTCAGGAAATCCAACCCTGACTCCCACATCTGTTTCCTGAACAATGATGTCCAGTTGCTCGAATTCAGCTGGCTGAAAACGCTGGTACCGTATCTGGAGATCTCAGGCGTTGTCGCCGTTGGGCCATTGTTGCTGTACCCCGACTATTCCATCCAGCACGCCGGGATCGCACTGGGCATTGGCGGGTTCGCTGGCCACTATTTCAAGCACCTGCCCTATGGTTCAAGTTGCTACCAGCGCTGGGCCTACTCCACCAGGAATACCAGCGCTTTAACCGGCGCCGCGCTGCTCACCAGGCGCTCGGCATTCGATTCGGTTGGTGGCTTTGACGAAGAAGTGTTCCCGACATCGTTCTCTGATGTGGATTTGTGCCTCAAACTATCACAGCGCGGAAGGTTGGTATTCTGCCCTGACTCAAAGCTGATTCACCTTGAGTCCCAGACCCGGCCTAAAACCGATGACCTGGAGTACATCCAGAGGCTCCGTGAAAAATGGGGCAATGAAATCGAGCGGGACCCCTGCTTCCCAACCATTTTCTCCAGGCTGACGGAAATCATGACACCGGATTTCAGGAATACCAGGCCACTCTAAACACTCACAGCGGCTCTGCCGCGTGCTGCCCCACCTCAAGCATTCCGTGAAAATAAGCTGACAGCTCTTCCGCCTGCTCATCAAACCCGCGAACTTGCTGGGCCAGTGGGTTCTGGTAGCCACTCCAGTCCTGGCGCTGCAGCGCCCATTCGATGCACTGGCGCAACTCGGAGACCCCTGAACCAAACGGAATGACACTGGAATTGACACCGTCTTCCAGATCCTCGGCCACCCCGCCGGAGTCGGTTGAAATTACCCAGACATTGCGAGCCAGCGCCTCCCTGACCGTCAAGCCAAAACTCTCCTTCCACTGCGATGGGAACAGCAGCACGTCGATACCAGCGAAAAAATCGTCCATCACGTTCTGCTGGTAGGGGGGTATAAACTCCACCGTACCCGGTATATTCCAGTAATCCCGATCCACCCAACTCGATCCAACGTTGCCGGCTGCATCAACCACCTGCAGCGTATAGTCTGTGCTTTCTATTTCACTGAACGCTCGGATTATCTGCTCTGACCCTTTAATTGCACCGGGTCCGCCGACAAACCCGAATACAGTGTGATTGCGCTGTTTCATCGCCTCAGCGCGCACACCGAAGTAGCCGGGCAAGGGCAGTGTTACACCGTTCTTGTTGACCCGGGATTTATCTTCGCTGACGCCGTTTGCAAGGTGCAGCTTGCGGTGGAAGTCGCTCGGGAACAGGATGAGATCTACCTTATCCAGCTGCCGCTTGAGATACTCATTGCGTTTGACCTGCATGCGATGATCCGTTGAACACTGCCCACATTGGGCATCATTCAAAACCCACTGATTGCAATAATAGCCGTCTGAGTTAATCATGAACTGGCGCTCACATATCCACCAGCAATCGTGCGCGGTAATGGCGATTTTGGTATTGATTTTCGTCAACTCATCAAAGTAATCGCAACCGAGCACCTGCAGCGCGTGACAGTGACAGATATCGGGCTGGAACGCCCGCGCAATTTCAACCACTCGCCTGGCGGTCTCTGCATTTTTATACGCGGCTTCACCCTGTAACTCTGCCGGCACGTTGATGGCAATAATATTTATACCGTCTATCTTGTAACGCCTGAGGGCATATCGAGGCAGCGAGTGATCACGGATCGTTGTCACTATCAAAACTGACCAGTTGTGCTTTTCCCTCAGGCGGCGAGCAGTTTGCTCAACAACAATCGTCGCGCCGCCAAAGCTCTCTGGCGCGAAGTACAGATTGAGGATAAGTAATTTATTCATTGGACACCGCAAACTGCTCCATTAATTCCCTTTCTATGACATCCGGGCAGGAGAAGGTGTGATGCGCCTGTATATTTGCGTTGGCGGCCTCGCCCATCTGCAATCTTAGAGCGCTGTTGTTGACCAACTCGCCCAGCGCAGCAACCCACGTCTCCCTGCTGCCTGCCAGATAACCATCTTTCCCATTGTCGATGATCTCAGAGAACTGACCCACCGATGACGCAACCGTCGGGACGCTGCACAGCGAGGCTTCGATGTAACGTATGGCACTCTTGCATGCATTGAACCTATCCTCGACCAACGGCACGATATTGATGTCAATGCTATTCATGGCCTCGAAGTATTTCACGTAGCCGGCAAACGGTCGCGTATTGATTCGCCCTTTGAAGCGCTCCAACGCCGGCGGCATCACCGCGTACCCTATGACCTGCAGATCCACGTTGTCATACAGATCAAGGACATCAGCCACTGCCTCTGCGACGATCTTGAAATCCTCATCATGCGCCCGGGAGCCCGAAGCATAACCAATAATGACCCTGCGCGGGTGCTCGTCAACGTCCCTCTCGGCCAGGTTGCGTGCTATCGATAGCGTCGCGGCATCCGCCAGATTTGGCCACAGATACGCAGGCATTCCGAAATCCTCCCGCGCCAATGCCTGTAGATAAGCGGTGCTCAATATCAGCGCGTCCACTTTCATCATTGCGCCACGATAGTCATCAGCACTCGCCAACAAGTGGCTGCGCTCATGCGGCGCGATATGGTCAAGGTTTTTGTTCTCAGCGTAGACAGTGGCATTGAAGATTGGATCGTCGATATCGTAGAACGTTTTGACACCGAGCCGGGAAGCCTCCTCCAGGTACTCCCCGAACTGCGCACAGCTGGGGACACGGTAAAATATAAGGGCTGTTGCAATCTGCAGGTAGCTGATGGCCCTGTGTACATCATTGTAATGGCAGTAGTGGCAGCCCCATCCAATGGTGTGAAAATACTCCACCTTCTGCGATACCCGGTACTTCTTGCACTGCGGGAGATCAAGCGCGCCTATGATGAGTATCGTGGGTCGGCCGAAAAGAGCGGTTGCTTCGCTGACATTTTCGAATAATTCCTGGCCGCGACCCCAGCTCGATTTTCGGTATCTTCCATTCAGGAACACCCCGATACGGAACCTCACCTTTCGCAAGGTGGCGGCCCAACCGTAAAGTCGAATATTGGCAGAAACTGTAGCAGCAGATGATCGCCACCTGAATCTGCTGACTGATTGCCATAATTTTCTAAGGGTCATACGGGTAGTCACTCACAAAGCACCCCAATACTACAGGTACATCACCGGAATGGCCAAGGGATACAGCTGCGCAGCAGTGTCAACAGCTTCCAACCCCTGGTGCTCACCACCACATTCAGGTCTTCCCTAAGTGATTGATTCTGTGCCAGAAGCTCGTCACATCTGGATTGCAGTTCGATCTGCTTGCCCTGTGCATCCCCGAGTTGCTGGATTGTCAGAATCAGGCGGTGGCGGAGATTGAGGCTTTTCCTGTAGGCGTATCCGCTCATATACTGCAGCTCTTGCAGGTAGAACGATTCCAGCCTGCTGATATCCAAACGCGCCAGCGCATCATCGAGATCCTTCGCATCCACAGTCTCTTGCCCGGCCAGCTTGAAGAGCCGCTGGTACAGGGTGTCCGCAAACTCCCAGAGCAGTGGGCCATGCCTGCGCTCCAGCTTGTGCCGGTTGCCGCTTCTGTTTAACAGCGGTTCCACATGTTCGCGACTGAAATGCTCTGCCCCCGACTGCTCAAGCCCCAGAAACCTGCCCAGACGCTGGCATTGTGAATCCGGCGTCTGCACCAGTGACGTGTAATCTACGATAACCAGCCGCTCTGGGTCGACCTGGCCCAGCGCCCTGTACATGTAGGTCCACCACAGCAGCAGAGTTTGTACATTGCGCCTGCCGAGCATATGAAAGTCACTGTCCTTGATATGCCTGGCCTTCTGCGACAGCACACTTGCCTCCGGATCACGAATACCCAGCACATAACTGATGTCGACATCGAAAGCCTCTGACAAGACGCGCTTCCAGAACGGCAACAGGATGCAGAAGCGAGGATCCTTCAAACCCGCGATGGCAGTATCACCAAATCGATCCTGCACCATTGCGACGGCCGCACGATGGTAGGGCTTGAATTGTTTGCCGCTGAAGTCCTCCTGCCATATAAACCCGAAACTGTCCCATGACAGGTTCATGCTTCGCAGCAAGCGGTCGTTAAAACGGACAACCTCTTCATCTTCGAAGAAGCCTTTCGGATTGTCCTCGTTCGGATCGATAAAGCGACTGCCGAGATTTACCCCCATGGCGTGCAGGGCAGCTGCAACAAGCGAGGTCCCGGAGCGATGCGGCCCGAGGACAAATATAAATTTCTTCTTATGTGTCATAGCATGGGCATGCGGATACAGCGACCAGACGCTGTTGTTATAGGCGGCTACTATTGTAGGACTTCATGGTGAATGAGTCGATCAGGCCTCTGAAGGAGCTTTTCAAGAGATTCACCCGGTTGCCCCTGAAAACAAGCAGATAGCAGAATTTAAAGGTGAATCGAAGCAGGTCATGCACCACCCAAGCCTTGTTTGTGTAATGCTGCCGGTACAGCCACAGCCGGTTTCTGGTCATGTAGTAGTGACGCCGATAGTCGTGGTAGCGGATGACCGCCTTGGTGAAAGGTATCTTGGTATGATTCTCACCGATCTGCTGGCGAATAGCGGCGCCAAAGTCACCGTAGATTTTGTACCCTTTGTGGGTGGCCCTGAAACACCACTCCAGGTCGACATTATCGATAAACAGCGCTTCGTTCATCGCCCCCACATCGTCGATGACCTGCATCGGGATCAGGCAAGCCGAGCTGATCAGAAAATCACAGGCCACCATTTGCTCGCCTGCCGCCGATTCCTCGCGGCGGTGCCTGCTGTTCCAGGGCAGCCTGAAACTGATAAACGGCAGTGGGTAGTCGGTGTAATCATCGACCACCAGTGGGCCAATCGCCGCCACTGGCTCCCCCTTACCCTGCTTACTCTCGATATCGCTGGCCAGCACATCGATCAGGTCGGGTGAAATCTTCGTGTCCTGATCGAAGGCGACTACAAACCTGGCGCCCACTTCGCGCGCGTGTTCTATGACCTGGTTAATCCCACCGCTGATTCCTCTGTTATGGGTATTGCGAACAATGGTAACCCCCGGCTGCTGGCACGCCAGGGTATCCAGGTACTCCGTCTCGGCTGAAGCATTGTCGATGATCACCACCCATCTGGAGCCGGCGAACAGGTTCTCGACGAGCTCTTGCAAGTCGCTGGCTCTCGGGTTGTGTGCTACAACTCCAGCACACACGGAATGCGGTTCCATGCGTGATCAGGCGACCTCAAACAGTCCGGCGGCACCCATGCCGCCGCCGATGCACATCGTAATCACTACATACCTGGCACCGCGACGTTTACCCTCCAACAGCGCATGGCCAACCATCCTGGCGCCACTCATACCAAACGGGTGGCCGATGGAGATGGAGCCGCCGTTGACATTCAGTTTGTCGTTGTCGATACCCAACTGGTCGCGACAGTAAACGACCTGGCAGGCAAACGCTTCGTTCAACTCCCACAGGTCGATATCGCCCACACCCAGGCCGTGGCGCTTCAGCAGTTTGGGCACGGCAAACACAGGACCGATACCCATTTCGTCAGATTTGCACCCGGCAACCGCAAGACCGCGATAGATCCCCAGCGGCGCCAGGCCCTTCTGTGCCGCGAGACGGCTGTCCATGACCACGCAGGCTGAGGCGCCATCGGACAGCTGCGAGGAGTTGCCCGCCGTAATGAAGCGCCCCTGTTTCACCCACTGCCCGTCCTTGAACACCGGCTCCAGCGCTGTCAGGCTCTCCAGCGTGGTAGAGGGACGGTTACAGTCATCTCGATCCACCACGGCGTCCTGATAGGTAGTCTCTTTGGTCTCCTTGTTGAACACCGCCATGGTAGTGTTCATCGGCACGATCTCGTCGTCAAACAGACCCGCTTGCTGGGCTGCCGCCGTGCGCTGCTGGCTCTGCAGGGAATAGATATCCTGCGCTTCCCGGCTGATGTTATAGCGGTCGGAGACCACCTCGGCCGTCTCCAGCATCGGCATATAGGCAGTGGGATCGACGGCGGTGACGGCCTTGGAGATATTGCGATAGGCATTCTTGTGCTTGGTCTGGACCAGGGAGATGGATTCCACGCCACCGGCCACAGCGATATCGTACTCGTTGCACATGATGCTCTTGGCTGCTGTGGCAATTGACATCAGCCCGGAGGAGCACTGGCGCTCGATGGCCATACCCGCCACAGTGTCCGGCAGCCCACCGGCAATGCCGCACAGGCGCCCGATATTATAGCCCTGGGTGCCCTGCTGGGCCGCCGCGCCAAAGATGCAGTCATCCACTTCCGCCGGGTCGATACCCGCCCGTGCGATGGCCGCCCGAACCACATGGCCGCCCATGGCCGGTGCCTCAGTGTCATTGAAGCCGCCGCGAAATGACTTGGCCAGGCCGGTTCTTGCTGTGGATACGATTACTGCTTCTCTCACGTTGTTTCTCCAGTTGTTTGATTGTGTACTAGGCCAGTGTTCTCTATCCCTGTCAGCCGCGCTGGCTGGACACCGAAACGATCTCCCCGGTCATATAGCTGGAATAGTCAGAGGCCAGGAACATCATCACATTGGCCACTTCCCAGGCTTCCGCCGCGCGCCCATAGGCCTCCCTGGACTCCAGTTCCGCCAACAGCTCCTCGGATGCCGATTTGCGTAGCATCGGGTGCAGGACAATGGAGGGCGCCACCGCATTGATGCGCACATCAAACTCCGCAGCCTCCAGTGCGGCGCAGCGTGTCAGTGCCATCACGCCCGCTTTCGCCGCGGCGTAATGCGCCTGCTCTTTCTGCGCCCGCCAGCCCAGTACCGAGGAATTGTTGACGATAACGCCGCCCTGACCGCGCGCTTTCATGACCTTCATCATATAGCGTGTCATGCGCATAGTACCATTGAGTGTCACATCGATGACGCGATGCCACTCATCATCCTCCATGTCGATCAGCAGCTTCGATGTGCCCAGGCCGGCGTTGTTGATCAGGATGTCGACGCCGCCCATGGACGCTTCGGCAAAATCAACCAGGGCGCGAACATCCTCCTCAACGGCGACGTTCCCGACTTTGCCATACACGTCGGCCAGACCCGATTCGGCCTTCAGCTTGTCCACCGCCGCGGCCAGCCGCCCCTCGTGTATATCGCTCAACACGATGGCGCGCGCACCCTCCTCCGCCGCTTTCAGCGCGGC
Source organism: Halioglobus sp. (assembly GCA_020443425.1). Classification (GTDB taxonomy): domain Bacteria; phylum Pseudomonadota; class Gammaproteobacteria; order Pseudomonadales; family Halieaceae; genus Marimicrobium. Next base: position 27,726 of record JAGRIE010000023.1, on the reverse strand, counting down.
GGAGAAACCGATACCGGCACCGGCTGCTGCCGTCACCAGTACTGACTTGCCCTTGATCAGGCCGTGACCCGGTACGTACTCAGGCGTTTTCAAATTCATCGCATGTTCCTCAAGCTCTGGCTGTTATTTCGCTGTACCTTTGGGTTCCCGGGGCATACCCAGCCCCCGTTCGGCAATGATATTGCGCTGTATCTGGTTGGTTCCGCCATAGATTGTGTCAGAGCGGACAAACAAATACATGGACTGCAGGCGACTCAGCGCATAGGGAGCACCTTCAAGAATTTCACATTCCGGGCCCAGTACATCCATGGCCAGTTCACCGAGACTTCGGTGCCACGTCGCCCAGAACAATTTGTAGATCAGCGCCTCCTTCTGCAGGGCACCGTCGCTGGCACTCTGGCCCGATAACATCCGCATCGAGTTGTAGCGCATAATCTTGAGTTCAGCATGTGCGCGGGCGATGCGCTGGCGAATCACCGGGTCCCCGGCGGCGCCGTTGCTGCGCGCCTGGCGCACCACCTCGTCAAGTTCGTTCTGGAACTGCATCTGCTGGCCCAGTGTCGAGACTCCCCGCTCAAACCCCAGCAAGCCCATGGCGACTTTCCAGCCGTCGCCGGGCGCTCCCACGATATCGTCGGCATCGCAGTAAGCCTCGTCAAAAAACACCTCGTTGAACTCGGAGGTGCCGGTGATCTGCTCGATGGGCCTGACCTCGATACCCGGCTGGTCCATACCGATCAGGAAAAAGCCCAGCCCCTTGTGCGCCACTGACTCCGGGTCGGTGCGTGCTATGACGAAACAGAAATCCGATTCGTGGGCCAGCGAGGTCCACACTTTCTGCCCATTGATCAGCCACTTGCCCCGCGACTCGTCAAAGCGCGCTTTTGTCTTTACATTGGCCAGATCGGAACCGGCTCCGGGCTCGGAATAACCCTGGCACCACAACTCGGTCCCCGCCACGATACCGGGCAGGTACTTTTTCTTCTGCTCCGCAGTCCCGAAAGCGATGATGGTCGGGCCGGCCAGCCCCTCGCCGATATGGCCCACGCGACCCGGTGCACCGGCGCGCGCGTACTCTTCAAAGAAAATCACCTGCTGCTCTATGCTGCAACCGCGACCACCGTACTCCCGTGGCCAGCCGACGCATGTCCAGCCACCTTCAGCCAACTTCTGCTCCCAGACCTTGCGCTCGTCCGGGAACATGTGTTCGTCACCGGGACCGCCCCGGTACTTCAGTTTCTCGAATTCGCCGGTCAGGTTGTCCTGCAACCAGGTCGCCACTTCCTCGCGGAACAGCTCGTCCTCGGGACTAAAACTCAACTTCACAGTATTCCCCTCAATCCAGTAAGGCGCGGGCCAGGCGCTCGCGGTGGAAAGCGCCGTTCCCCAGCAGATGCTCGGAGGACTTGGCCCGCTTGAAATACAGGTGGACATCGTATTCCCAGGTAAAACCGACCCCGCCGAACAACTGCAGCGAATCCCCGGCGATGGCAAAAAACGCGTCCGAACAATAGGATTTGGCGACGCTCGCCGCCTCCCGCAATTCACCTGCCAGCGGGCCATCCTCCAGCGCCTCCTGGGCGACACAGGCGGCGTAGTATATCGCGGAGCGCGCGACCTCAGTCTTCAGCATCATATCGGCGGCCTTGTGTTTTACCGCCTGGTAACTGGCAATGGTGCGGTTGAACTGCACACGCTCACCGGTATAGGCCACGGTCATATCCAGTAACTGTTGACAACCGCCGACCTGTTCTGCGGCCAGCGCGATAGTGGCCAGGTCGATCACTTTAGCGAGCGCTTCCCAGCACTGCCCGGGTTCTCCCATCACTGCATCGGCACCCACCGTGACACTGTTCATACGCACACCGGCCTGCTTGCGGGCCTGGTCCATTGTCGGCAGCCAGTTGCATTCCACACCTGCCGTGGTCGCGGGCACCAGGAACAGCCCGATCCCGTCCTCGCCGGTGGAACCCTCGGCCCGCGCGGCCACAACCAGTAAACCCGACGTGTGCCCATCGATGACATAGCGGTACTCACCGTCGAGTACAAACTGATCGCCCTCGCGACGCCAGGTAGCGGTGATGGCCTGCGCTCCCCAGTGACTTGAGCCGCCGTTGAAGGCCAGCGTGGCCGTCAGTTCGCCCGCACAAATCTGCCCCAACCACAGCGCCTGCTGTGCCTCACTGCCGGCGACACGCAGCGCGTTGACTCCCAGGCAGACCGTCGAGAAAAACGGCGCGCACAACAGCTGTCGCCCCATCTGCTCCATCATTGCGACCAGTTCGACATAACCCAGCCCCAGTCCACCGTGTGCCTCGGGCACGTGAATTGCCTGCCAGTACATTTCGCCACAGATACGCTGCCAGACGGCGGCCTCATACCCCTGCTCCGTGGCCATCGCGCGACGCACCGCGGCGCTGTCGGAGATTTCAGACAGAAATGCCGCCGCCGTGTCACGGATCATTTCCTGCTCTTCTGTAAATGCAAATTCCATAGCGCCTCCGATCGTGACCCGAACTCAGGTGCCCCAGACTTTCTGGGCAGGGACTTCCTTGGCCAGCAGTTCTTTCATCGCCTCGCCGATTTCGGCCGGCGCCCAGGCCGCGCCGCGATCGACACCCTCTGTGGTGCGCCAGCCGTCGCAGATACAGATACGGCCGCCCTCGGCTTCAAAGATCTTGCCCGTCACCTGTGCCGCCTCAGCACTGCCCAGCCAGGCCAGCAGGTTGGAGACATTCTCCGGCGCGAAGTGATCGAAACTGCCGTCCTCAGGCTTCGCCATGCGCGCGGCCATCTCGGGCACAGCACTGGTCATGCCGGTGCGGGCAGAGGGCGCAACCGCGTTGGCAGTGATGTTGTAGCGCGCCAGTTCGGCAGCCTGGTTCAATGTCAGCGCAGCAATACCCGCTTTCGCAGCGGCGTAGTTTGACTGCCCGATTGACCCCTGCAGGCCCGCTCCTGAGGTGGTGTTGATAATCCGGGCATCCACCGCCTGGCCTTCCTTGGAGCGCCCCCGCCAGTAGTGCACCGCATGCGAACTGATACAGAAATGGCCTTTAAGGTGCACCGCCATTATCGTGTCCCACTCCTGCTCTGTCATTGAGGCAAACATGCGATCGCGGTTCACCCCGGCATTGTTGAGCACAATGTGCAGATCGCCAAAGCTGTCAATGGCCTGCTTGACCGCGTTCAGGCTGTCGTCGTAATTGGTGATATCAGAGCTGTTGACCACCGCTTTCCCGCCGGCGCTGCTGATCTCATCCACCACGGCCTGCGCCGCATCCGTATTGATATCATTGACAACGACGGCACAGCCCTCGGCTGCAAAAACCCTGGCGTGGGCGGCGCCCAGACCGCCACCGGCTCCGGTGATGATAGCTACCCTGCCCGCTAGTATTCCACTCATGTTCAAGTTCCTCTATTGAATGCTCTTGAATGCTGTGTATCGGCATTGATCGGGAGTGACGCGCCTAAACACGCTCCAGGATGGTCACGTTCGCCTGGCCGCCGCCTTCACACATGGTCTGCAAACCGTATTTGCCACCGCTGCGCTCCAGTTCGTGCAGCAGCGTGGTCATCAGCTTCGTACCAGAGGCACCCAGCGGATGGCCCAGCGCAATCGCGCCGCCATTCACATTCGTCTGCTCCAGCGGATAGCCGGTTTCCAGCAGCCACGCCATCGGCACCGACGCAAAGGCTTCATTGATCTCCACCAGATCGATGTCCGACAGCTTCATACCTGACTTTTTCATCGCATACTCGGTGGCGGGGATGGGTGCGGTCAGCATCCATATCGGGTCGGCAGCGCGCACACTCATGTGTGCGATGCGGGCGCGCGGCGTCAGGTTGTAGCGCTTCAGCGCTGCCTCGGAGACAATCAGCACGGCGGATGAAGCGTCACAGGTCTGGCTGGAGACGGCCGCGGTGATAGTACCGCCTTCCATCAATGGCTCCAGTTCCGCCATTTTCTCCATCGAGGTATTGCGCGGCGTCTCGTCCATCGCCACGCCGTTGAGCGGCGCGATCTCCCGATCAAAGCGGCCCGCCCTGATCGCCTCCAGCGCCAGCGTATGGGAGCGCAGCGCGAACTCTTCCATCTGCTCCCGGGACAGCTTCCATTTATCGGCAATCATCTGCGCGGAGGTGAACTGCGAGGGGGGCGTGCTGCCGTAGCGTGCCACCCAGCCCTGGCTGCCGGAAAACGGATCGCTGAAACCCATCGGCTGGGCGGCAATCATTGCTGAGGAAATGGGGATCTGGGTCATGGTTTGTACACCGCCCGCGATCACGACATCATTAACGCCCGACATAACGGCCTGTGCGGCAAAGTGCACAGCCTGTTGCGAGGAGCCGCACTGGCGATCAATTGTCGTCCCCGGCACGGCATCGGACAGGCCCGCTGCCAACCAGCAGGTGCGCGCGATATCACCGGCCAGCGGCCCGATGGTATCCACACAGCCGAACATCACATCGTCGTACTCGTGATCGGGAATACTGTTGCGTTCCACCAGCGTCTTCAGCACATGGGCACCGAGGTCGGCGCCGTGCACATCCGACAAGCCCCCTTTGCGGCGGCCGGTGGGTGAGCGTACTGCATCTACGATATAAGCGTCTGCCATGTTCCTGTCCTCTGTCTTTAAGCGAAAGTTGCGCCGGCACCCAGTGCCGCGCCGGGAGCAAAGATAGACTCTGCGACCCGAGATTTGTGAAAGCCCGCATCGCCCCAGGTGTTGGCCAGGGCCCAGGCTTTCTTCATGAAAATGTGCAGGTCCACTTCCCAGGTGTAACCCATCGCACCGTGTGCCTGGTGGCAGTTTTTCGCCGCCAGGTTCGCTGCCTCACAGGCGACCAGCTTGGCGTGGGAGACGGCCTGCGCCGCTCTCTCCTGGCCGACCGCCAGCGCGTAGGCGGCGCGATGGGTCGGTGCCTTCGCATACTCCAGTCGCACCGCGATATTCGCCATGTGGTGTTTCACCGCCTGGAAACTGCCGATCGGCTTGCCGAACTGCTGTCGCTCGCTGGTGTACTGTACGGTGAGGTCGATCATTCGCTGTGCCAGGCCCAGCGCCTGCGCTGCACAACCGAGTGCACCGCGGTCCTGCGCTGCGCTGAGCAGGGCTGCCGACTGCGACCCGGAGGCGACTGTGGGGGCAGCGGCTGCCACCTCAACGGTATACAGCTTGCGCGAGGGGTCGATGGACTCACTGTGCTGTAACACGACCTGTTCAGCAGTCGCGGCAACCAGCTCATCGCCTCTCTGCAACAACAGAAGGTCCGCGATATGGGCATCCTCGACCACAAGATTGCGCTCCAGCCCGACCACCACTGTGGCCTCGCCGGCGGCGATCTGCGGCAGCCAGTGCGCGGCCAGTTCACCCCCCAGCTCTGTCAGCATAGGCACCGCCACCAGCGCGGTGTGCACCAACGGCTCGGGCAGCGCGACATAGCCGCACTCCTGTGCCAGCAACACGAAATCCAGCGCCGTCATGCCCAGCCCGCCGTGGGCTTCGGGTACCGTAATGCCGGTCAGGCCCAATTCGGCCAGTTGCTGCCACAACGCGGGGTCGCGGCCGCTGTCGGTTTCCCAACCCGCGCGAATCCGTTCCGGGGTTACTTCGTTCACCAGGAAATCACGCACCGACTCCTGGAACAATAACTGGTCTTCTGTAAACGTAAAATCCATCTGCTACCTCGGCATTCCCAGCATTCGTTCGGCGATGATATTGCGCTGCACTTCGTTGGTTCCGGCGTAAATAGGACCCGACTGCGAGAACAGCCAGCCGTCCAGCCAGGTACCCACACCCTGCGCCGCCGGTGCATGCGGCAGCAGTTCAGCGCGCGCACCCAGGATACTCATCGCAGTGGCGTGCATGCTCTGGTCCAGTTCCGACCAGAAAATCTTGTTGGTGGAGGACTCGGCACCGATTTTGCCGCCCTTGTTCAGTCGACAGGCCGTCTGGTAGGTGGTCAGGCAGTAACTCTCGGCATCCAGATAAGCGCGCAGCACTGCGTCCTTTACCGCCGGGTCGCAATCGGCGGACTCCCTGTTGGCTGTATACAGTTCGACCAGGCGCCGCGCCGTCTCCTGGAAGCGCGCCGGTGAGCGCAGCATCAGGCCGCGCTCGAAGCCGGCCGTGGCCATCGCCACGCTCCAGCCGGCACCCTCGTCACCGAGGCGGTTGTCGACCGACACCTCGACATTGTCAAAAAATATTTCCGCGAAGCCCGGTAGGCCGTCGAGCTGCGGGATGGGACGCACCGTGATGCCGGGGCTGTCCAGCGGCACCAGGATGAAGGTCAGGCCGCGATGGCGTTCGGATTCGGGATCGGTTCGGAACATACCGAAACACCAGTCGGCCCACACCGCGCGCGTCGACCAGGTCTTCTGGCCGTTGATAATGTACTTGTCACCCTCGCGTTTCGCGGTGGAGCGAATCGCCGCCATGTCAGACCCGGCGTTGGGCTCTGACCAGCCCTGCGCCCAGACCTCCTCTCCATTCGCCATTTTCGGCAGGATGCGTGCCTTCTGCTCCTCGGTGCCGTACTCCATCAGTGTCGGCCCGAGCAGGAAGATGCCGTTCTGGTTGACGCGCAGCGGGGCCCGGGCACGGTAGTACTCCTCCTCGAAAATCAGCCACTCGATCAGGTCGCAGCCGCGACCACCCAGTGCCTGCGGCCAGGTCACCATGCCCCAGCGCCCACTGTTGAGTGTCGCCTCCCACTCCCGGTGCTGCCGGAAGCCCTCAGCGGTGTCGAAGGTCTGCAGCGGCTCGGCGGGTACATTTTCAGCCAGCCAGCTGCGCACCTCCTCACGGAATGCCTGTTGCTGTTCGGTATAAGCGAGATCCATTGTCTGTCGTCCCTAAAATTTGGCGTCGCGTTTTTCGACAAAAGCGTCGCGCGATTCCTGTGAGTCACCCACTGTGTAGGCTTCCAGGGTGAAACCCTGCTCCCAGCGATACTTGTCCTCCAGATTGCCATCCTCAATGCCGGTCAGTGCCTCCTTGGCAAGTTTCACCATGGCCGGCGATTTGGCGGCAATCCTGGCGGCAATGTCACGCGCGGTCGGCAACAGCTCCGACAGCGGCACAACCCGCTCTACCGCGCCCAGCCGATAGGCCTCCTGTGCGTCGATAAACTCGCCGGTGAAGTACATGTAGCGCACCTTCTGCACCGGGAACATGCGCTGCAAGTGGGCGCCGCCGCCCATGGCGCCGCGATCGATCTCAGGCACACCGAAGCGGGCACAGTCGGAGCACAGGATGATATCCGCAGCGCCCGCCATACCGATGCCGCCGCCGAGCACAAAGCTGTGCAGCGCCACAATTACCGGCTTGGGGTTGCGGTGAATCGCGCGGAAGGTTTCGTAGTTACCCTTGTTCACATCGACGATCCTGCCCGGCTCGGCGGCCAGTTCCTTGATATCGACGCCGGCACAGAAGCCCTTGCCCGCGGCACCGATGATGATCACCCGCACGTCATCGCTGACTCCCAGGGCGTCGATCTCGGCAGCGATCGCGAACCAGCCGGCGCTGTCGAAGGCATTGACCGGCGGATGATCGAGGATCATCTCGGCGATACCGTTTTCAATCGTGGTGCTGAAAGGTCTGGACATAGATTACTCCTGGCTATTTTCCGTCACGCGCAGCGACAACAGGGTGAGACGCTGTTCGGCTTCGGCGACAATGGATTGAATCAGGTCTTCACAGGACAGCAAGCTGTCGATAACGCCGGCCACTTGCCCTGACGGCAGTACCCCGTGTGCGGGATCGCCGTCTACCATCGCCTTCTGTATGATCATCGGCGCATTGGCCGACATGATGGCCTGCGCCGCTGTCATATCATCGTCCTTGCTCATCGCGATGGCCGACTTCAACAGGCTGAACACTGTGGCACCTGTGTGCTTGCGGAACGCGAGGCCGTTGCGCATTGCAATCAGCAGTTTGCGCAACGTGCTGGCTTTCTCCAGTTCAGTGAGCAATTCGTTCATGATCATGCGCTGGGGCAGGCCGTCCATCGCTTTGGACACGATAATATTGCCGGGGCTTTTACAGTCGAGGTAGCGCTGCAGCGTGGCGCGCGGCACCGGGCTCTCCTCGGTCATCAGGAAGCGCGTGCCCATTGCAATACCGTCTGCGCCCCAGGACAGCGCTGCCAACAGGCCGCGTCCGTCCTTGAAGCCGCCGGCGGCAACCACCGGCACCCGGTCGCCCACCGCATCCACCACCTGCGGTATCAACAGGGTCGTGGGCACGGCACCGGTGTGCCCACCGCCCTCACCACCCTGCACTGTCACTGCATCGGCGCCAAGTTCCACCGCCTTGATCGCGTGCTTGGGCAGGCCCACAGTGGGCATACACACTACGCCCGCATCCTTCAGCTTTTTGATGAACTCGGGGCCGGGGGAGCGCGAGTAGCTGACGGCGCGCACGCCGTGACGAATCACCAGGTCGACGATCTGCGCGGCATTGGGCTGGTACATGTGGAAGTTCACACCGAACGGCTTGTCGGTGAGTTCCTTGACCCGCAGGATGTCGCGCTCCATCTCATGCGCAGGGATGGTCGCACCGGCGAGGAAGCCAAACGCACCGGCGTTGCAGCTGCCCGCCACCAGTCTCGGGTCGGCGACCCAGCCCATGGCCGTCTGCACAATCGGATAGCGGCAGCCGAGCAGTTTGGTTAATCGCGTTTCAAGCATGCTTCAAGCCTCGTTTCAGGCGCGGTTGCCCGGCGGGTTATCCTTGATCTGGTAAGCCCGCTGGTTGTGAGGATCCAGTGCGGCGATCACGGCCAGTTGCTCGGTCGTGGGTGCAGTGGTCACCGGGACATCGTCCGGAACGTGTATCGGATAAGCGGTGTTCTCCTGCACTTCTTCCACTGTCACACCGGGGTGCAGCGACACCAGGCGGACCTGGTGGTCCGGCCCGCCGAAATCCATCACGCACAGGTTGGTGATGACCAGCCTGATATCGACATCGTCGAGCGAGTGGCCCTTTGGCAGGCGCGCAGGGTTGTAGCCGATGGAGGATACGAAATCGCACTCGCCGTCCATGAATACCCGCGTATTGTGGGCCGGCACGAAAAAACTGTTGGGGTGGGAAATGGAGTTGCCCGGGAAGCCGCGCGCGCCCAGCATCATGGTCTTGGGTTTCTCATAGGTGCCGCCCAGCGCCGAGGTGTTGGACTGGCCGAAGCGGTCGATCTGGGTCGGCCCGAGCATCGCGTGACGCCTGCCGCTCCAGACATTGTCAAAAATGCGTGAGAAGCCCATCCAGCTCTCAGTGGCCGGGACGAAATCGGCGGGGCGCGCCCCCAGCGGGTTCGGTTCGCTCAGCATCCACGCCTCGGAATCCGTCATCATCAGATCGGGGTTGCTGGTCTTCATCGCAAGGCTGGCCGCCAGACGCGGCACCACGCCGATACCGGTGGCGAGCACCTCGCCCTCGTTCGCGAATGCCTGGCTGGCGGCGACAATGCACAGTTCAGCCAGGGTGTAATCAGTTGCTGCAGTCATGATGTATTCTCCTGGGCCAATCAGTAAGTGGGCAGTGCAATAGCGCGGATGGCATCCAGGCCACCCACATTCTTCTGGTACTCCTCTTCCGAGGCACCGAGGAACTTGTCGACATAGCCCTGGAAGCCACTCTCCTCCTTGGCGGAGGCGGCATAGGCTTTGAAGTGCGGCACATCAAAGCCGTACAGCGGGGTACATGAGGAGGGGTGGGCACCGCCCGGGATAGGCACTACACCTGTCGTCACGGAGCGCTCCCAGTGCACCAGCCGCGCCTGTGCGGGGTCGTGGAAGAACGAGGTGTCGACCAGTTCATCACAGGACACGAAGGTCTTCGCCGCCGCCCGTGCGAACCAGTCATCCATGTAAAAGTCCGGTCCCGCAATCTGGCAGACGCCGCGCTCATCCGCTCTGTCGACATGAATCAACGAGACATCGAGTTTCAGGGCCGGCATGGCCACCCACTCCTTATCGTCGTAGGGGCTGTCGATCACCTTGATATCCGGGTTCTTGTTGATCACATCCGTGCCCAGGCCGACTTCGGTGGGGATGTAGGGAATGCCCCAACTCGCCGCCCGCAGTCCCAGCAGCATCATGCCCTCGTCGATCTCCATCACCTCGATGGAACCGGACTGGCGCGCCTGGCGGAAATAGGGTTCCAGCGGGATAAAATCCAGCGACACAAACGCGAACACGACTTTCTTCACCTTGCCGGCCGCACACAGCATGCCGACGTCTGCGCCGCCATAGGCCACGATGGTGAGATCTTTCAGGTCGGAGCGGAGGACCTCGCGCACCAGCGCCATCGGCTTGCGCCGCGGGCCCCAGCCACCAATACCGATGGTCATGCCATCTTCCAGTTGTGCAACGACCTGCGCCGCTGTCATTTGCTTGTTCATCGTATCCCTTCCTCTTTAACTGACGATCCGCGCCATGCGGTAATCGTGCTTGATAAAATTGACTCCCAGCGTGCTGCGGGTACCGCGCACACCCCCGATGACACTGATGCGCTGGTGCACAAACTCGGCCAGGTGCTCGGCGTTACGCACCATTGTGATCGCCAGAATATCAGCACGCCCCAGCATCACACCGACAAAACCCAACTCGGCAATCTCGGCGAGCTTTGCCGCGACCTCCCGCGTCTGCCCGCTGCGCTCCACCTCGATCCAGATATAGGCCAGGGCGGCGTCCTTGAAGCGATCGATATTGGTCACCGCCGTGATGCGGATCAGCTTCTCCTCCTCCATGCGCTTGACTCTGCCGCGCACGGTACCCTCTGTGACCCCGAGCTGCTCCGCGATTTCACGATTGCTGACGCGGGCATCGCGCGACAGTCTCTCGACGATCGCGCGATCGGCCCCATCGAGTTTACGCCGCATGAAACGGCACCCAGTCGGGCTGGTTTTTCAGCACATCCAGCGCCAGTGCCGGCGTCAGGCGACGCACACCCGGAATAGCCCCCAACTTGTCGGTGATCAGGATATTCAGCGCGGCCTGATCCTCCGCCACCACAAGAATTTCGATGTCCTGCGCGCCAACCACCACATTCACCGAGAACACCTCGGCAATCGCGGCCAGTTCCCGCGCCACGGTTTCCGGGGACCGGCCCTCGACCTGCACCCCTATCGCCAGCAGCATGCCATAACCGGCCGCCTCAATATCGGTGACGGCCACCACCCGCATGGTGTCGGATTCTTCCATGCGACGCACGCGCGCCCGCACCGTGTTCTCCGCTACGTCCAGTGCACGGGCGATCGCTCGGAACGGCATGCGCCCATCCTTCCGCAGCAGGTCGATTATCGCCTGGTCGGTGGCATCCAGGTCGATCTGCTGGGTCTGCGGCGGGGAGGACAGGTCGTTCATCACTGGCGCTGCGGCATCCATTTTGCCAGTTCCCCCTTATCCACCTTGCCGCCGGCATTCATCGGCAACTCAGGCAGGAAAACCACAGAACGCGGCACTTTGTAATTCGCCATATGGCCGCGCGCCCAGTCAATGACGGCAGCTTCATCAAGGTCTGTCCCGGCGTTCCTCACCAGGAACGCGCGGGCGACCTCACCCAGACGCTGGTCGGGAACACCGATCACAGCAGCCCGGGCGATGCCCGGCATGTCGCAGAGGATGTTTTCGATCTCCGCGGGGTAGCAATTGAAACCGCCGACAATAAACATCTCCTTGATGCGCCCGGTAATACGCACATAGCCGTCCTCATCCATCACCCCGACGTCGCCGGTCTTGAGCCAGCCGTCACTGTCCAGCGCCTCCCTCGTCGCCTCGGGGTTGTTGAAATAGTGCTGCATGATGTTGAAACCGCGCACCCATATTTCACCGTCGACGCCGGGGCCAACCACCTGCCCGTCTCTGTCGACACACTGGATTTCCGTCCCGGTCATGGCACAGCCCGAGGTGTGGGAAATACGCTCGGCACTGTCGTCAGCACGACAGATCGATACCACGCCGCAACTCTCGGTCAGCCCGTAGGCGGTGACAACCACCTCAAAACCCAGCACCTCGCGCATCTGTCGCACCAACTCCACCGGCACCGGCGCCGCACCGGTAACCGCGAGGCGCAGGCTGGACAGGTCGTACTCCTCGCGCCTCGGATGGGCCAGCAGGGACTGGTAGATGGTAGGCGGCCCCGGAATCATGGAGATGCTGTCGCGCTCGATCTGCGCCAGCACGGTGTCGAGATCAAAATTCAGCACCGGGAGGATATGCGCGCCGCTGATGATGGCAGCCAACCAGCCCGCCTTGTAGCCAAACGAATGGAAGAACGGATTGATAATCAGGTAGTTGTCATCACTGCGCAGGCCGACGGTGGCACTCCAGGTCTCGAAAGTGCGGATATTCTGGCCGTGGCAGGTGACCACCCCCTTGGGGTTGCCGGTGGTGCCGGAGGTAAACAGGATGTCGAGGGTGTCGTCGGGCGTCAGCGCTGCAGCGCGGCGCTCCACCTCCGCGACAGGTACCGCTTCGCCAGAGGCCAGGAACGCCTGCCACGACTGGCAGTTTGGTGCCTCCCCGGCCAGGGTAACGGTGCGCTGCAGTGCAGGGAGATCCTGTTTCTCCAACATCCGGGGATAGTGCGCGCCGAGAAACTCCGCCACGGTGAACAGCATTTTAGCGCCGCTGGCGCGCAGGATAAACGCCGCTTCGGAGCCCTTGTAACGGGTATTGAGTGGCACCAGCACGCCGCCGACACTCTGCGCGCCAATCGCGGCAATGATCCACTGGTAGATATTGGGAGCCCAGATCGCCACGCGCTCCCCTTTCTCCAGCCCGGCGGCGACAAAAGCCCGCGCGGCCTGGATACGCGCAGCGTTCAACTCCTCGTAGGTCAGCTGGACAGCGCCATCGGTAATAGCCGCGTGCGCGCCGTGCGCGAGGGCTGCTTCGGCAACGACCTGCGGCAGGGTACGGGCGTGGTACTGCGTCTCTGGCATGATATCGAATGTACTCGCAACGATAGACCAACAGGATCGCCATAATAGTCAGTCTGGCACCAGATGAAAACCGTAATTCGTAATTTATTTATTATTTTTTTACGAATTACTGTTGCGATGTGTAGTCGGTGCCGGCCCGGCCAGTCCCCGCCCTGAGACCCGGCTAATCCGCACACTCGCGCGCCTGCATACATTGTTACGCCGTCTGTGCCCACGTACAATCGGGGTTTTCGCCTGCACACGGCAATGAGTGCGGATTCGCGACAGTGCGCCCGGGAGTGGCGCCAACCGACGAGTGTCCCACTGGCTGCTCTGCCGCCTACTTCATATCGCAAACCGAGAATCCAGCGTGCAAATCGACACTTCTGCCCACCGCCCCCACCACAGCTGGCCTCGCTGCCTGTTGCCAGCGCTGCTGGCACTGTTGCTGGCGACATCCCCCTTTGCCCCCGGAGTGGCAGTCGCCTCCGTGGAGACCGATCTGCTGCGCTCAGAGATCGCAAACTCCAGTCTGGACGCCACCGCTGTGCAGGCTGCGAACGAGGCCCTCGACGCCGCCGACGCTGCCGACCGCGAGGCCGCATCGCTGAGCAAGCGGGTTGATGAACTGCGGGCTGAACACACTGGGCTGCCGAAGCGTATCGAGGACTTGCAGAAGGCCCTGCAACTGGACAGGGAGCAGGCGTTGCGCAGCTGGTCCGAGCGCCTGCCGGCCGATGCCGATGGCGAAACGCTGGAGCGCCTGCTGGAGCAGCAGCAGCGCACGGTGGCGGAATTGCAGGCACAAATAGACGCGGTAGAGCTCGAGATGACCGTCTCCCTGACCAAGCCGCTGCAGGCCGCCAGCGACATCGCGGCACTGCGGCGCAGGGTTGAGGATATGTCCACACCGCCCGTCGCGGACCCGAGCGACGAACGCACGGCGCTGTTCAAAGCCCGCCAGCTACGCCACGCCAGCGAACTGCGCCGCGCCAAGGCTGAACTCGATTTACGCGTGATAGAACAGGACAGCGCCGCACTGCGCCAGCGACAACTGGAACTGACAGTGCGCGAACTGCGACAGCGGCTGGGTATCGACCAGCGACGTATCGAAATTCTGCAGGCGCGCATTGCCAACCTGTGGCGCACAGAACTGCAGGCGCTGATAGAACGCCTCGCCGAAACCGAGGCATCCCTGGCCGGCAGCTCCGAAGTGGTACTGCTGGCCGCCCGTGAAAACACCGCCCTTGGCGCCGAACTGGTTGACAACCATGAACTGCTGTCGCGCGACCGCAGTGAACTCACCAGCATTGAGGAGGAGCGCGACTATGTGACCGAGGCCCTGCGTGACAGTCGTGCACGCCTGGATCTCGGCGGCGCCAATGAGCATGTCGGTCGCTGGATGTGGACCGAAAGAAGGCGTCTGGAGACACCCGCGCGCCTGCGCCAGACACTTGACTCAACCAGGATTGCGCTCGCCGACCTGCGACTGCGCCTGGTCACCCTCAACGATCAACAGCAGCAGCTATCGGATATCCCGCGGGCGCTCCGCTCGCTGCAGGAGGCGAGTGAGGCAGGCGCGGACGACGAGCAGAGTGACGCCGGTTCCGAAGAACAGCTGCCACCCCTACTCCACGAACGCGTGGAACTGCTGCAGCTGCTGGAACCCGTCATCGCGCGCCGCATCGCCGCACTGCAGCAGACTGAAACCGCACTACAGGAGCGCCTGACGGCGACCGAAGCCCTGCAGGCACTGCTTGACCGCCACCTGCTGTGGCTGCCCAGTCACGGCGATATCGACAGGGGCTGGCTCGTCCGGGTACCAGCGGGCCTGCGCGACCTGACACTGGTGTCACGTTTCGCGACCACCATCAAGCTCGGTCTGCGCAACGCCGGCGAGCGTCCGGGGCTGTGGGGCAGCTGCCTGCTGGCGATCCTGGTGCTGGTCGCAGTGCGACTTCGCGCGCCGTCCCACCTCCGTGCCCAGGCCGCGCTGATAGATCGCACGCATACACCCAATTTCAGGGCGACCGGAATCGCGTTCCTGTGGACAGCGCTCGGGGCCCTGGCGGTTCCGGCGACACTGGCCATTGTCGGTGTGCTGCTGCAGCAAGTGGGGAACCCGGGGCGCTACAGTCATTCACTGGGCCTGGCCTGTATGGCGCTGGTACCGCCACTGCTTGCCATCCAGCTGCTGCGCTGGTCGCTGGTTGAGGGCGGGCTGGCACAGGCACACTTCGGCTGGCGGCGGCAGCGCCGGCAAACCCTGCAGCGCCTGGCACCGCTGGGCGCTGTCGTTGTCCTGCCGATGTACTACATCACCATGCTGGCCTTTTTCCGACGCTCTGATGTTGCGATTGACATGCAGGCCCGCCTCGCCGTCATAGTGAGCGCGGTAACGCTGGCCTGGATATTCTGGCGCCTGCTGAAGCCCGGCCAGGTCTGGGGCTACGACGGTAAGCCTTCACCGCTGCACTGGGTAATGCGGGCAGTGCTGCCGCTGCTGCTGCTGGCGAATGCCGCACTGGCACTGTCAGGCTATATCTACTCCGCTGGCGTGCTGCTGAAATCAGTGCTGGAGAGCATCAGCCTGGTCATCGTGGTGACCATTGCGCTGGGGATGCTGGAGCGCTGGTTTCTGGTCGGACGACAGAACCTGGCGCTGCGACAGCTGCAGGCCAGCCAGGCCGCCGCGCGCGACAACACTGCGAGCACCATGGAGAGCGTAGTGATTCCCGAGGACGATATCTCGGCGCAGGAGGTCGGTGCCCAGACCGCCAGCCTGCTGCGCGGATTGCGCCTGAGCCTGCTCACCATCGGCCTGTTGTGGGTGTGGGTCGACGTGTTACCCGCGATCTACCGTCTCGACGAGATCGCGCTGTGGCACTTCAGCGACACCGGCCCCGATGGCACCACCCTCGAACTCCCGGTCACGCTCGATGGCGTATTGCTGGGTATTTTCGCACTGGTCATCACCGTGCTGGGCTCGCGCAATCTACCCGGACTGGTGGAGCTGAGCCTGTTGTCACGTGCCGGGGTCGACGCCGCCTCCCGCTATGTCATCACCAGTCTGCTGCGCTACACCATCGTCATCGGCGGCACACTGATAGGCTTCAGCCTGCTGGGAATGCGCTGGTCGCAACTGCAGTGGATGGCCGCGGCGTTGACAGTGGGCCTGGGTTTTGGCCTGCAGGAAATTTTCGCCAACTTTGTCTCCGGGATCATTCTATTGTTCGAACGCCCGTTCCGCGTCGGCGACGTCATCACGGTGGGCGATATGAATGGACGCGTCACGCGAATCCGCACCCGCGCGACCACCATCCTCGATTTCGACAACAAGGAAATCGTGATGCCCAACAAGACTTTTATCACCGGCCACCTCACCAACTGGGGGCTCAGCGATACCACCACCCGGGTTATATTGAAGGTGGGAGTTGCCTACGGCACGAATCCTGTCGCCACGCGCGAACTGCTGCTGCAGGCGGCGGCCGAAGATCCGCGGGTACTGGCGGAACCGGCACCGAGTTGCTGGTTCCTGGCGTTCGGAGCCAGCTCACTGGATTTCGAGCTGAGAGTGTTTGTCGCTTCGCTCAGTGATCGACTGGAGGCACAGAACGCGCTGAACATCAGGATCAATGAGCTGTTCGCAGAGCATGGCATAGAGATTGCATTTCCCCAGCTCGATCTGCATGTCCGTGATATGCCGCCACCCAGATAGGGTATAGAGGAGATTCAGCACTGTTTGGTGCATTGACAGCCAGCGCTGCACTACAATCGGGCTTCGGGGGCGCGGGGACGTATTTTCGCTCCAAAGGTATTCCCTACCAGTTGTGTGCGATGACAGCGCCGCACTGCATGAAACGCGTCAGGCGAGATACCGGCTCCACCCAGATGCCCGCAGTGCTGCTGGGGACCGCTCTGGCGCGTCCGGCAACTGCCCCTCGACGCCGGTTTGTGCGCCCGCCTGCCGTTCTGCGATGAGGCGAAAATGATCGATGTCTACGACTAGTCCACTACCCACAGGTGAAACCATGAATGACCAGCAATACTCCTCATTGAGACAGAACGTCAGTATGCTCGGCCGGGTTCTGGGCGACACCATGCGCGATGCCGCGGGCGAGGATTTCCTCAACAAAATTGAGCAGATTCGCACGCTCTCCAAATCCGCACGCGGCGGCGACGGCAAAGATGAGGAGCGCCTGAAAGGCCTGCTGCTCGGCCTCGACAGGGACGAACTGCTGCCGGTTGCCCGGGCCTTCAGCCAGTTCCTCAACCTCGCCAATATTGCCGATCAACACCATACGATATCCCGCGAGATGGACAAGGAGTATTCCGCCACCGAGGCGCTGGCCGGTGTGTTTGAACTGCTGCAGAGCGACGGCCGCAGCGCCGCTGAAATCAATGCCGCCATCGCGAATCTCAAGATTGAACTGGTGCTGACCGCACACCCCACCGAAATTACCCGGCGCACGCTGATTCATAAACACGGTGAAATCGATACCTGTCTCGGCCAGCTGGAACTGGAGGGCCTGACCGAGCGCGAGGAGGATGTGATCCACCAGCGCCTGCGGGAACTGATCGCGCAGATATGGCATACACACGATTTTCGCGACAAACGACCCACTCCGATCGACGAGGCCAAATGGGGATTTGCCGTGGTGGAAAACTCGCTGTGGGACGCGATTCCCGAGTTTCTGCGCCGCCTGAACAACACCCTGTTCGATGTCACTGGCCACGGCCTGCCCGAGGAGGCCGCACCCGTGACATTCGCCTCCTGGCTGGGTGGGGACCGCGACGGCAACCCCAATGTCACAGCGACCGTCACCGAAGAGGTATTGCTGCTGGGCCGCTGGCAGGCCACCGCGCTGTATCTCAGGGATGTGGAAGCACTGGTGGAGGAGCTGTCCATGACCGCCAGCAACGCATCGCTGCGGCAGTTGTCCGGCAACGCCCGGGAGCCCTATCGCAGTGTGCTGCGCGCACTCCGCGACAAACTGCGGCTGACGCTGCAGGCACTGACAGCGCAAATCAGCGACGACAAGGCACCCGAGGACACCATTATCGTGTGCGAGGAGGAGCTGTGGCAGCCGGCCTATGCCTGCTATCAGTCGCTACTGGACTGCGGTATGGCCAAAATAGCCCACGGCAAGCTGCTCGATCTGCTGCGGCGGATCAAGTGCTTCGGCGTAAACCTGGTGCGACTGGATATCCGCCAGGACTCGGATCGCCACACGGAAGCGCTGTCCGAACTGACACAGTTCCTCGATCTCGGTGATTACCAGCAGTGGGACGAACAGCAGAAACAGGCCTTCCTGTTGGGAGAGCTGGCCAGTAAACGGCCTCTGATCCCCACCGACTGGCAACCGGGCGAACAGGTGAAAGAAGTGCTGGATACCTGCGCGGTGGTAGCCCGGCAGCGACCTGAGGCGCTGGGCTGCTATACCATTTCGATGGCGCGACAGGCCTCGGATGTACTGGCCGTGGAACTGCTGTTGAAAGCGTCCGGCCTGCGCACACCGCTGCCGATTGTGCCGCTGTTTGAAACACTGGATGACCTGAACCGCTCGGCCGAGGTGGTCGACCAGTTGCTGTCGATTCCGCAATACCACGACCACCTGCGGGGGCGGATGATGGTGATGATCGGCTACTCGGACTCCTCCAAGGATGCCGGCATGCTGGCGGCGTCCTGGGCCCAGTACCGGGCGCAGGAAGCCCTGATAGAACGCTGCCGGCAATCCGGCATCAAACTCACGTTGTTCCACGGTCGCGGCGGCACCATTGGCCGCGGCGGCGCGCCCGCTCACGCAGCCTTGCTGTCGCAGCCACCTGGCTCGCTGGAGAATGGGCTGCGCGTCACCGAACAGGGGGAAATGATCAGGACCAAACTCGGTCTCAAGGGCATGGCGATCAAGACGCTGGCCCTGTACACCAGCGCCATACTCCAGGCCAACCTGATGGAGCCGCCGACACCGCAGCAGGAGTGGCGCGACGTGATGGACAGCCTGTCCGACAGCTCCTGCGACTACTACCGGGCGTATGTGCGGGACAATGCAGACTTTGTCAGCTACTTCAGGGAGGCCACTCCCGAGCAGGAACTGGCAAAACTGCCGCTGGGCTCACGGCCGGCGCGGCGCAGGTCCGGCGGCGGCATCGCCTCGCTGCGCGCGATCCCGTGGATTTTCGCCTGGACCCAGAACCGCCTGATGCTGCCGGCATGGCTGGGTGCGGGCCAGGCATTCAAGGATTTAATGGCAGCCGGGAAAACCGACACCCTGAAGGAGATGAGTCAAGACTGGCCGTTTTTCGCCACCCGCCTGTCGATGCTGGAGATGGTGTTTGCCAAGGCCGACAGCGGCCTGTCCGCGTACTACGACCAGAAACTGGTATCGCAACAGTACCGCGAGATCGGCGATCAGCTGCGCGCGCAACTGGCGTCGGATATCGATGTCATCCTCGAACTGCTGGGCGAGTCCGAGTTACTGCAACACCAGTTCTGGTCGCGCGAGTCCATACAGTTGCGCAACATCTACACTGACCCGCTGAATTTCCTGCAGGCGGAGTTACTGGAGCGCAATCGCAAACAACAGGACGACGTCATCGACCAGGCCATCATGGTGACAATCGCCGGCATCGCAGCCGGCATGCGCAACACCGGTTGATCGCCGGCGGCGGGGCAGCCATCAGCTTGAGAACGTATAGCCCTTAAACATCTCCCGCAGCGCGACCTTCTGTATCTTGCCGGTGGCGGTATGCGGCAGTTCGTCGACGAACTCGACGGCCTCTGGTGTCCACCACTTGGCGATCTTGCCGTCGAACCACTGCAGCATATCCTCCGCGGTGAGGTCCTGGCCCTGCGGACCGCGCACCACGATCAGCAGTGGCCGCTCACTCCACTTCGGATGATAGTGACCGATCACCGCTGCCTCGGCCACTTTGGGATGGTCGGTGGCCACGTTCTCCACCTCGATGGATGAAATCCACTCGCCGCCCGATTTGATCACATCCTTGGTGCGATCGGTGATCGCCATAAAGCCATCCGGATCAATGGTGGCGACATCCCCGGTTTCAAACCAGCCAGCTTCCCGGGCATGCGCTCCGGAGCCCTCCAGCTTGAAGTAGCTGGAGCACACCCAGGGACCGCGCACCAGCAGCGAACCGAACGACTCGCCGTCCCACGGCAACTCCTCACCCGCATCGTCGACGATTTTCATCTGCACCCCGAAAATCGGTCGCCCACCCTTCAGGCGGATTTTCGCAAAAGCCTCATCGCTGTAGCTGTCGCGCTGCGAGGCACTGGCGTTAACCGTGCCCAGCGGGCTCATTTCAGTCATGCCCCAACCGACCCGCGCCTCGACGCCGTAGCCGTCGAACTCCTCCATGATGGAGAGGGGGCAGGCGGCGCCCCCGACGACGATTTGGCGCAGCGAGTCGACACGCTGTCCGCTGGCCTTCAGGTGCGCCAACACGCCCAGCCACACCGTCGGCACGCCGGCAGACAAAGTCACCTTCTCCTCATTGATCAATGCGCACAGCGTTTCGCCATCCCCCATTTTGTTCCCGGGGAACACCAGTTTCGCGCCCGCCATCGGGCAGGAATAGGGATTGCCCCAGGCGTTGACATGGAACATCGGGACAATCGGCAGCACCACATCGGCGCGAGAAATTGCCAGTGCATCGGGCATCATCGTCGCGTAGGCATGCAGCATGGTAGAGCGATGGGAGTACAGCACGCCCTTGGGATTACCGGTGGTGCCGGATGTATAACACAGCGCGCAAGCGGCGTTCTCATCCAGCGGCGGCCACTGGAAGTCGGCACTGCCGGAGGCCACGAGTGACTCATAGCAGATAGCGTTGGGCAGCTCGGTTGCCGGCATATGCGACTCGCTCGCCATCACCACCCAGCCGCGCACGGTCGGGCACTGCGCTGCCAACCCTTCAACCAGCGGCAGGAAATCCGGATCCAGGAACACGAAGCGATCCTCGGCGTGGTTGATAATGTAGACCAGCTGCTCAGGAAAGAGTCGCGGGTTGATGGTGTGGCAGACGTAGCCACTGCACGCCGAGGCATAGTAGGTCTCGAAGTGCCGGTAGTCGTTCCAGGCCAGCGTCGCAATGCGGTCACCCTGCTGCAATCCCCAGTGCGACATGGCGTCAGCCAGCTGTCGCGAACGCGAAAATGCCTCGCGGTAAGTGTAGCGGTGACGCGGGTTCTCCGCGGTGACAGAGACAATCTCGGCACTGCCATTGACCCGCTCCGCATGCTCGACAATCGAGGCAAGTGTCAGCTGTTGATTCATCATCAAACCGTTCATCGATACTGCTCTCCAACGTTATTGTTAGTAATGTCCGCCCGGCAGATGGGCGCTTTATTGTGTGTCGCCTTACCCTAGCTCTGTGTCAACTCCCAGCTGTCATCAGACTGATACCGCCGCACACGCCGCTCCTGCTGTAATTTGATCAGGTGGGCGGACAGCGACAGTTTCGCCATCTTGTGCAAGCTGGTGGCGACATCGTCGTAGACCACTTTCACCAGCTCGTCCACCGACGCCCGCCCCGTGTTGCGCAGGCCATCGACCACTTTCTGCTCGCGCTGCAAGCGGTGATTGACCAGCCAGTCCACCGCCACAACCGGCTCCTGCAAGACATCACCGTGGCCTGGCGCGATAGTCTGCAGCGGGTACTGCAACAGCAGTTGCAGCGACTCTATGTACGCTTTCATATCACCACTGGGCGGGATGATGACCACAGTCGAGCCATTCATAATATGGTCGCCCGCAAATAACATACCCTCTTCCTCAAGGAAGTAGCAGTAGTGGTTGCCGACATGGCCGGGCGTGTGGACAGCGCGCAGCGTGAACTCGCCGGTCGCCAGCACCTGGTCGTGCTGCACTTCGACAGCCGGCTTGAAGGTTTTGTCCTGGAACATATCGTCCGGGGGTGATGCCCCGATAACCTGTGCCCCGGTGGCCTCGGCCACGGCCTTCCAGGCGGGGGAGTGATCCGGGTGGGTGTGGGTGCAGACGATCCAGCGGATCCGCTCTTTGGCCGCCGCCAGAATTGCATCGATGTGGGCTGGAATCGCCGGGCCCGGGTCCAGCACGGCAACCTCGTCATCACCCAGCAGGTAGGTGTTGGTGCCGGGACCGGTCATGACACCGGGATTCGGCGCCACCAGCCGCCGCACTCGCGCATTCAGTCGAAACGGTACCCCGTGGTCAAACATCGGCTCAGACCATATTCGCTATCGCAACGTCGGGATCGACATCGGCATCGTAGTCCACGCCCTCTACCTCAAAGCCGAACAACTGCAGGAATTCGCGCTTGTAACCGGCAAAATCTGACAGGTCCTTCAGGGTGTCAGTGTTGATACGCTCCCACAGGCTCGCCACCGCCGCCTGGACCGCAGGGTCGAGTTCCTTGCGATCAGCGCGCAAACGGCCCTCTTCATCCAGTTGCGGCGCGGCATTGTACAGGGAGTCGCGAAACAGGCCGTCGATCTGCTCGATACAACCCTCGTGGATGCCCTTTTCCTTCATGACTTTGAACAACAGCGCGAGGTAGATCGGCATCGCGGGAATGGCCGCGCTGGCCTGGGTCACCACCGCCTTGAGCACCGAGACACGCGCATCGCCGCCCTTCGCCGCCAGTCGCTCGCGAATACTGACAACGCGCTTGTCGAGATCCTTTTTCGCGGCACCGATCGTACCGTGCCAGTAGATATCCCAGGTCAGCTTCTCGCCGATATAGGTATAGGCAGTGGTTTTCGCGCCATCCGCCAGCACCCCGGCCTCGTCCAGTGCGTCGATCCACATCTGCCAGTCTTCGCCGCCCATCACCGCGACGGTGTTGTCAATCTCCTGCTGGGTGGCCGCCTCCAGGTGGAAGTCCTGCACCTCCTCCTTATCGGTATTAACGCCTTTCTGGGTCGCGGCGCTGCCGATCGGCTTCAGTGTGGAGTTGTGTATCACGCCGGTCACCGGATGCTGGCGGCGGGGTGAGGCCAGGCTATAGACCACGAGGTCGACCTGGCCGAGGTCCGCCTTGATGGTATCGATCGCCTTCTGTTTTATCTCGTCACTGAATGCATCGCCGTTGATGCTTTTGGCGTAGAGCCCGTCGGCCTCGGCGTACTTGTGAAACGCGGCGGAGTTATACCAGCCCGCGGTGCCCGGCTTGGTGGCGCTGCCCTCTTTCTCGAAAAACACACCCAGTGTCGCTGCTCCGCAGCCGAAGGCGGCAGTGATTCGGGACGACAGACCGTATCCCGTGGACGCGCCGATGACCAGTACCCGTTTGGGACCATTTTCGATAGGCCCCCTGCCTTTGACATACTCGATCTGTCGTTTGACATTGGCGTCACAACCCGTCGGGTGAGTCGTGATACAGAGAAATCCGCGTACGCGTGGTTTGATGATCATTGGCAGGCTGTCCCGGGTCTGTGAAGTCAATGAAAGCTGATTATCGCCATCAGGGGGTAAGTGACCCGGGAGTTTAACATATCGATCACAAACTGCCGCAAGTTGTACCGCGCCGCGGTCCTTGTTTTCAGTGCCCTGTTAACGTTCAATAACGGGCCTTTTCCGCTGAGACACACACCACTGCCATGCTTGCATCCCCCCTGCGCTACCACACTCCGACCTGCTGGACAGAGGCTGTGCTGGCTGATTTCGACAGTTTCCTGCTGGATCATGCAACTGCGGAAAAGAAGGCCTCGGGCATGGCGATCTCCATGCTCTCGCACTACCCCGATCGCACGGCGCTGGTAACTGCGATGGCAGATCTGGCGATAGAGGAACTGACCCATTACCGAGAGGTGCTGAAGTGGATTCACCAGCGCGGCCTGACCATCGCTCCGGACCAGAAAGACCCGTACGTGGTGGCATTTCGGAACTCCATTCGCCACGGCCGGGAGGTGTACCTGATGGACCGGCTGCTGACGGCAAGCATTATTGAAGCGCGCGGCGCCGAGCGGTTTGCACTGGTGGCCGAGGCGCTGGAAACCGGACCACTGAAAAAGTTCTACCAGTCTATCGCCCGCTCCGAAGAGCGCCATTTTGAACTGTTCCTGACTTTGGCCGGGCAATACCTGGACGCAGATGCTATCGCGCGGCGCTGGGATGAACTGCTCGATATCGAAGCGGACCTGGTGGCGCGACTGCCGATACGCGCCGCGCTGCACTGATGGCCTGCCCGCCGCTGATCGCCCGCAGAAGCGCTGGTCCCAGGGGCGTGGCCGGCAGCTGATGCGCGACGCCCTGGCCCTGCGCCGCTACCTGAGCCGCTACACAGAGGATGGCCTGCCAGCGCCGCACTTTACCCGCCCGCACTGGGACAGCGCACTGGTGCTGCCCGCCTACCGCGAGCAGCCCGCACTGCTGCAGCGGCTGGCGCGGCTACCGGCTGGCAGTGGCAGAACGCTTGTCGTGCTGGTGTTGAACCGACCCGATTCGGACCTCGACCCACGGGCCAACGCCGCTCTGCGGGACGCCCTGCAAAACCCCGCCCGGCCGCGGGCGATGCGCGACACCGTGGCCGTGTACCCGCTGGCGCCACAGGTTGACCTGTACCTGCTGGACCTGGAGATGTTGCGCGGGCCCACGCCGCGCGCCCAGGGTGTCGGCCTGGCGCGCAAGACGGGCTGCGACCTGGCGCTGCAGTGGATGGACGGCGGCGGTATCAGCGGCCAGTGGCTGTGCAGCACTGACGCCGACGCGACACTGCCACCGGATTACTTTGCCCGGCTGCAGACCGCCGCGCCGGATGCAGTCGCTGCGGTGTTCCCGTTCCACCATACCGCGGGCACGGACACCGCCTGCAATGCGGCCACCGCGCTGTACGAGTTGCGCCTGCACCACTATGTGCTGGGACTGGAGTACGCGGGCTCGCCCTACGCCTTCCACACTCTCGGCAGCTGCCTTGCGGTCCGGGCCACTGCCTATGCCCATGTGCGCGGTGTCCCCCGGCGCGCCGGTGCAGAGGATTTTTACCTGCTGAACAAACTGGCGAAGCTGGGCCCGGTGAGCCGCTTGCAGGGCGAGACAATCAGTCTGCAATCGCGTTTCTCGACGCGCGTACCGTTCGGCACGGGCCCGGCTGTGGCGGCGATTGCCGCGGCCGGGAACCCGCGCGGCGCGGCGCTGTTCTACCACCCGCACGGTTTCTCCGCCCTGGCCGCACTGCTCGACAGCCTGCCGGCCCTGGCAGAGGTGCCGCAACAGGATATGGCCGCGCTGCTGGTCAAGCGCGACCACCGGGGTGAACAGCTCTCGCCAGCGCTGGCGCGACAGGCCGCCGCGGCGCTGGAGACGCTCGGCATCACCCCGGCGCTGCAACACTGCCGGCGACAGACGACATCAGCCGCACAATTCCAGCGCCACTTTCACCAGTGGTTTGACGGCTTTCGCACCCTGAAATTTATCCATGCGCTGCGCGACAGCGGGCTACCGCCCTGCTCACTGCAGGACCTGGCATCACTCGCACCGCAACTCTGGCCCAGGGCGACAACGGTGCAGGACCCCGCCGCGATAGCGGCGGCTGTTCGCGAGCACTGGTGCTGGCGATAACGGCTACAAGCTGAGCTGGCGGATATCGCTGAGCAGGCTGGCCAGCTGCGTGAGAAAGCGGCCGCCATCACCGCCGTTCACCACGCGGTGATCGTAGGACAGCGCCAGCGGCAGCAGTGTGCGCGGCGCGAACTCGCTGCCGTTCCAGACCGGTTTGGTCGCCGCCTTCGACACCCCCAGGATAGCCACTTCGGGCGTATTGACGATGGGGGTGAAACCGTTGCCGCCGATAGCGCCGAGGCTGGAGACCGTGAAACACCCGCCCTGCATCTCCGCCGGGCCGAGCTTCCTGTCCCGGGCCTTGCCCGCCAGTTCGGCAACTTCCGCGGCCAGCTCCCAGATGGTTTTGCGATCCACATCGCGGATCACCGGCACCACCAGACCGGCCGGCGTGTCCACCGCCATACCGATATGAATGTATTTCTTGTACACCAGGCTGTCGCCGCCCTGTGCCAGCGAACTGTTGATCCTGGGGTTGTCGCGCAGGGCAACAGCGCAGGCCTTGAGCACAAAGGGCAGCGGGGAGAGTTTGGTGTCCCGCCGCTCGGCCTCGCGCTTGAGCGAGGCCCTGAACGCCTCCAGATCGGTGATATCGGCCTCATCAAACTGCGTGACGTGGGGCACGTTGAGCCAGCTGCGCTGCATATTGGCGGCGGTGAGCTTGTCGAGCTTGCTGCGCTCAGTGACTTCAATCTCGCCGAATTTGCCGAAGTCGACGTCCGGGACCTGCGGCAGTGCAGCGGCCCCAGCCGGCGCTGCAGCCGGCGCCGCCAGGGATGCCTTCACAAACTGCTGCAGGTCCTCCTTCAGGATCCGCCCCTGCGGGCCGGTGCCCTCGACCTGCCCCAACTGCACACCCAGTTCACGCGCCAGCTTGCGCACTGCGGGCCCGGCGTAAAACGCTTCTGCGCCCTCCTGCCGTTCGCTCGCCGCCGCAGAAGCAGTCGCTCCCCCGGTGGCCACCGGTGGCGCCGATGCCGGTTGCGAGGATGCCGCGCCGGCGCCCGGGGCCTTCTCAGCCGAGGCTTTCTGCGCAGGCTTCTCTGCGGGCTCTGCCCCTCCCTCGACCCCGTCCCCGGTGTCAGTGTCGGCAGCGTCCCCGCCGCCCGCTGACTCACTGTCCTCTGCGGCGGCCTCGCTGCGGTCGGCCTGCGCCGGGTCAGCGCCGCCAGACACCTCGATGCTGGCGATCGGGGCACCCTCGGCCAACTGGTCGCCCTCCGCCACCAGCAGTTCAACCACGGTGCCGGCCAGCGTGGATGGTATCTCCATCGACGCCTTGTCCGACTCCAGTACAATGAGGCTCTGGTCGAGTTCAACCCGGTCGCCGACGGCGACCAGTAGCTCTATGACCTCAGCGCCTTCGGCGCCGCCGATATCGGGGACTGTGACTTGTTCTACGGACACATCGTATTCCTTTGTTTGCTCAAACCGTTACGGGATTGGCTTTGTCCTGATCCACACCCAGTGCCTCTATCGCGCTGGTGACCAGGGCGGGCTCCACCTCGCCCTCGTCGGCCAGTGCTTTCAGGGCCGCGATAACGATGTAGTCGCGGCTGACCTCAAAGAACTGGCGTAGTTTGGCGCGGGTGTCTGAGCGGCCAAAGCCGTCGGTGCCCAGCACTGTGTAGCGACCCGGCACGAACTCCCGGATCTGGTCGGCGTAGAGTTTGACGTAATCGGTGGCGGCGACAACCGGTCCCCCCGCCTCCTGCAACAGCTGTGTCACATAGGGAATACGCGGCTCTTGCTCGGGGTGCAACAGGTTCCAGCGCTGCACATCCTTGCCCTCGCGCTGCAGTTCATTCACGGAAGTCAGGCTCCAGATATCAGCCGCCACCCCGTAATCGCTTTCCAGCATGGCCGCGGCAGCCTCCACCTCACGCAAAATAGTGCCACCGCCGAGTAGTTGCACGCGCAGCTTGGCGTCGGCGTCAGCGGCCTTCAAGCGGTACATGCCGCGGATAATGCCGTCCTCCACCCCCTGCGGCATCTCCGGCTGCTGGTAGTTCTCATTCATCGTGGTGATGTAATAGAAGCGATTCTCACCCTTGTGGTACATGCGCCGCAGGCCGTCGTGGATGATCACCGCCAGCTCGTAGGCGTAGGCCGGATCGTAGCTGACACAGTTGGGAATCGTACCCGCCATCAGGTGACTGTGGCCGTCCTGGTGCTGCAGGCCCTCGCCGTTCAGCGTGGTGCGCCCGGCGGTAGCACCGATCAGGAAACC
>JAGRIE010000022.1 GCA_020443425.1 Halioglobus sp. | reverse complement strand
TAGACGTCGGCACTGACCACAGTGATTTTTTTCTTGTCACGCTCCTTCAGCAGGCGGGCGAGTTTGGCGACCGTGGTGGTTTTACCCGCGCCCTGCAGGCCCGCCATCATAATCACCGCCGGCGGGCTGGTGGCGAGGTTCAGGCCCTCGTTCGCCGAGCCCATCACCGCCTCCAGCTCGGCCTGCACGATCTTCAGGAAGGCCTGCCCGGGGCTGAGGCTCTTCATGACATCCTGGCCGACCGCGCGCTGCTTCACCGACTCCACGAAGTCCTTGACCACGGGCAGCGCGACATCGGCCTCCAGCAGCGCCATGCGCACTTCCCGCATGGTTTCCTGGATATTTTCCTCGGTCAGGCGCGCCTTGCCGGTAATACTGCGCAGGCTATGGGACAGTCGATCGCTCAGGCTCTCAAACATGGTACATCTCTCCAGAGTCTCGGTAACACGCGACGTTGGCCACTATTGATTCTCTTGTGACAAGCCGGTACAAAGGGCGCAGTATACTTTACCCAGCCCCCGGCCCAAAGAGATGTCTATCACTTTACTCGCTCCGCTCTGCGCACTGCTGTACCTGGCCGCGACCGGATTGCAATTGCTGCATCTCTCACAGCGCTCACGGCAGATTGATCGCGGCGTGTTACTGCTGGGCCTGGCGGCGCTGCTCTCGCACGCGCTCATCGTCTGGAAGACTGTGTTTCCCAGCACCGGTGTCGACCTCGGCTTTTTCAAAATCGCCGCACTGCTGTTTCTGGTCATCAACCTGGCCTGCATCACCTCGCTGATGCGCCGGCCGCTGCAGAACCTGCTGATCGTGCTGTTCCCGCTGTCGGCGCTGGCGGTGCTGGTGTCCACCTTCGCCCCGGACACAGCGCCGCTGCTCAGCCACCTCAGCAGCGGCGTGGTATTGCACATCTCCAGCTCGATACTGGCCTACGCGGTGCTGACGCTGGCCGCCATCCAGGCGGGCGTGCTCGCGCTGCAGGATCACCAGCTGAAACACCGCCACACCCGCGGCATCATCCAGATACTGCCGCCGCTGCAGCTGATGGAGAGCATGCTGTTTGAACTGCTGTGGATCGGCCTGGGGCTGCTGACGATCGCGATCGTGTCGGGGGCGATCTTCATCGATGACATCTTCGCCCAGAGCCTTGTCCACAAAACCGTACTCTCGATACTCGCCTGGCTGCTGTTCGCCACGCTGCTGTGGGGCCACTACCAACTGGGTTGGCGCAGCAAAACCGCCGTGCGTTTCACGCTGGCCGGCTTCGCCATGCTGATGCTGGCCTTTTTCGGCTCGAAACTGGTGCTGGAGCTGATCCTGCACCGCACGTAGACCGCGTCACAAACCCGCATCCGGGGCTTGCTCCAACCCTACTTTTTCTTCAAGATGGAACCCGCTTTCACCTACGAGGTCTGAACCTGCTTTGAACGAAGCACCGCTGGGATTACTCTTCTCGATTCTTGTCGCACTTATCTTCCTCTCCGGATTCTTCTCCAGTTCTGAAACTGGCATGATGACGCTCAACCGCTACCGGTTGAAGCACCTGCAAAAGCAGCATCACCGGGGCGCCATTCGCGCCGGAAAACTGCTGGCGCGACCGGATCGACTGATCGGGCTGATCCTGATCGGCAACAACCTGGTGAACATTTTCGCCTCCGCTATCGCCACCATTATCGCGATCCGGCTGTGGGGGGACGCCGGCGTGTACATCGCCACCGGCTTCCTCACCCTGGTGATCCTGATTTTCAGTGAGATCACACCGAAGACGGTCGCCGCGCTGCACCCCGAGAAAATCGCTTTCCCGTCCAGCCTGATACTGCTGCCGCTGATGAAGATCATGTACCCGCTGGTGGCGTTGGTGAACGTGATCACCAACGGGCTGCTGCGGCTGCTGGGCTTCGACCCGGAAAAACAGAACGACGCCCATGTCTCGGCCGAGGAACTGCGCACCATCGTCACCGATGCCGGCAAGCTTATTCCCGCCCGGCACAGGGAGTTGCTGCTGAATATCCTCGATCTGGAACATGTGTCGGTGGACGACATCATGGTGCCGCGCAACGAGGTGTACGGTATCGACCTCGATGACAGCGATGAGGAGATCCTGCTGAAAATACAGTCCAGCGCACACACGCGGCTGCCGGTCTGGCGCGATGACATCAACAATATCCTGGGCGTGCTGCATATGCGCAATATCAGCCGGGTCATCGCCAGGGAGGGGCTGGATCGGGCCGCACTGGAGCGGGAGATGGAAAAGCCCTATTTCATACCCGAAACCACACCGCTGCACACGCAGTTGCTCAACTTCCAGAAGAAGAAATCCCCGCTCGCCGTGGTGGTGGACGAGTATGGCGAAGTGATGGGCGTGGTGGCGCTGGAGGACATCCTGGAAGAGATTGTCGGTGAGTTCACCTCCAATATGGCGGAGATGACAGAGAGCATCTTCCTGCAGCGGGACGGCAGCTACATCATCGATGGCACCACCAATATCCGCGACATCAACAAATCACTGCACTGGGACCTGCCCACCGACGGCCCGAAAACGCTGAGCGGGCTGATGCTGGAACACCTGGAGTCCTTCCCCGACGCCTACGCCGGGCTCACCATTGGCAACTACCGGCTGGAGATTCTCGCGCTGGAAGGCAATGTGGTGCAATCGGCGCGGGCGCAACTGGCCGGGTAGGGTCGCCCCGCGCCGCCACCGCGCACAACAGGAAGATTACTGCAGCTGCACCGGGAAGCTGCCGTCCCTGCGCTCGCGCGCCCTGCGCAGCACTTCGCGCTTTTCCTCGTCCGAGGCCATAAACCAGTCGGTGATTTCAGCGGCTGAGCGGTAGCAGCCCAGGCAGATGTCATCATCGTCCAACACGCAGACAGAGATGCAGGGCGATTGGGGTGTGTTACCGCTCATTCCTGCTCCCGGAGGTGTTCCGAATAGCGCTGCCCGTTCTGCACGTAGTGGTGCGCGCTGGCCTGCAGGGCCTGCTGCTGCTCCGCCGACAGCTGCGATTTGATCTTGCCCGGCGAGCCCAGCACCAGCGAGCCGTCCGGAATCTCCATACCCTCGGTCACCAGCGCATTGGCGCCGATCAGGCAGCCCTTGCCGACCCTGGCGCCATTGAGCACCACGGCATTGATCCCCACCAACGAGCCATCGCCGATTGTACAGCCGTGCAGCATGGCGTTGTGACCAACCGTCACATCCCGCCCCAGCGTCAGCGGGAAGCCGGGGTCCGCGTGCATCACCGTGCCATCCTGCACATTGCTGCCCGCGCCTATCTCGATATGGTCAGCGTCGCCGCGCAGCACACAGCCGAACCACACCGAGGCGTTCTCCTGCAGTGTGACGTCCCCGATCAGGGTGGCATTCGGAGCGATGTAGTGCCCCTCGCCGACCAGTGTCACCCGTTTATCGCCCAGACTGTATTTCACGGTGCTTGCTCCCAGTTGCGTTGTAAATCAAAACCCGCATCGTAGGCGACATTGGCCAACATCACCAGTATCGCGGCCGTCACACCCCATACGTTGTCGCCGCCCAACTGGTAGTGCGGGACCTTGCGCAACACCCTGCCGTCAGACATTGTCTCCAGCCGGAACAGGTCGGGATCAGCGAACGCCGCCAGCGGCGCGAAGAAGATGCTGGCGAACTCATCGGTATCGACCACCAGTGTCGGCGCCGCCGGGATACTGGCGACACAGGGAAAGACTTCAAAGCCGGTGCGGGTGATCAGTGGCTGCAACTCGCCCAGCGGCTGGATGCAGTCCTCGGTCAGCCCCACCTCCTCCATCGCCTCGCGCCGCGCCGTCTGCCAGGGGGACTCATCGGACAGCTCGCGCTTGCCACCTGCAAACGCGATTTCTCCCGGGTGGTTGGTCAGGTGCATCGCGCGCCGCCCCAGCAGCACCCGGGGCGCGACCTCCTCGGTCAGGGCCACCAGCACCGCCGCCTGCGGCCACTGGCCGTCACCCATCGGGCTGTGCCAATCGTTGTCGTGCAGCGGCAGGCCGCTGTCGATAGCCTGCAGGATGGCCGGGCGTGTGCCCATCACTGCGGCAACTCGGTGACCAGCGCCACCACATCCCAGGCCGGCGTCTCGTAGGGGTGCGCCACCAGCAGGGCGTCCACGGCGGCCCGCACCACAGCGGCCTCACACACCAGTTCCACGCGGTACTCGGCGACCTGCTCGACCTCGCCCTGCCGGCCGAGGAAGGGACTGCTGCCCTGCAGCGGCCGGAACTGCCCCTGGCCCAGCACCTGCCAGCAGCAGCTGTCATAGTCACCGATGCTGCCGGCGCCGGTGGCGAATACCGCCGCCTTCACCGGCTCAAGATGTGTCTCGGGCACATAGAAACAGAGCTTGTACATCACACACCTCTCGCCTGCTGCTCGTAGAACTGCCGCGCGAACTCGTCCAGCCGGCCGGCCTCTATCGCGCTGCGGATACCGGCCATGTGCTGCTGGTAGAAGTGCAGGTTGTGGATGGTGTTCAGTTGTGAACCGAGGATCTCGTTGCACTTGTCCAGGTGGTGCAGGTAGGCGCGGCTGAAGTTCTGGCAGGTGTAGCAGTCGCAGGCCGCATCCAGCGGCAGTGTGCTCGTTCTGTGGCGGGCGTTGCGCAGTTTCAGCACACCCGATGACGTGAACAGGTTGCCGTTGCGCGCGTTGCGCGTCGGCATCACACAGTCGAACATATCGATACCGCGGCGCACCCCCTCCAGCAGATCGGCCGGCGTGCCCACCCCCATCAGGTAGCGCGGCTTGTCCTGCGGCAGCAGCGGCGCCACCGCTTCCAGCACATTCAACATATCCGCTTTGGGCTCACCCACCGAGAGGCCACCGATGGCGTAGCCGTCAAAGCCGATCGCCTCCAGGCCGGCCAGCGACTCGCGGCGCAGCGCCGGGTACATGCCGCCCTGCACAATCCCGAACAGCGCGGCGGCACTGTCGCCGTGCGCGGTTTTGCTGCGCCGCGCCCAGCGCAGCGACAGCTCCATGGACTGCCGCGCCTCGGCCTCAGTGGCCGGGTAGGGCGTGCACTCGTCGAAGATCATCACGATATCCGAGCCCAGGCTCTTCTGGATGCGCATCGAGGTCTCCGGGTCCAGGAACACCCTGGAGCCGTCGACCGGCGACTGGAACTTCACGCCCTCCTCCGAAATTTTGCGCATTTCCCCCAGGCTGAACACCTGGAAACCGCCGGAATCGGTGAGTATGGGGCCATCCCAGCCCATGAAGTCGTGCAGGTCGCCGTGCTGCTCGATGATATCGGTGCCGGGGCGCAGCCACAGGTGGAAGGTGTTGCCCAGCAGAATTTCAGCGCCGGTGGCGCGGATGTCCCGCGGCAGCATGCCTTTTACCGTGCCGTAGGTGCCCACCGGCATGAAGGCCGGGGTCTCCACTGTGCCGCGCGGAAAACGCAGTCGCCCGCGGCGCGCACTGCCATCGCCGCCGAACTGCTCGAATTGCATGTCACACTGGTGGCTCATTGCCCGGCCCTGGCTTGTGGATTAGCGGTGATAAACATGGCATCGCCATAACTGAAAAAACGGTACCGCTGCCGAATCGCCTCGGCGTAGGCGGCCATTATAGACGCATGACCGGCAAAGGCACTCACCAGCATCAGCAGGGTCGATTCCGGCAGATGGAAATTGGTGACCATCGCATCGACGCTGCGGAAACGGTAACCGGGGTAGATGAAGATATCGGTATCCCCGCGCAGCGGCGCCAGCGTCCCCGTCGCCTGGCTGGCCGATTCCAGGCAGCGCACGGCTGTGGTGCCCACGGCCACCACCCGGCCGCCGCGCGCCCGCGTCTCGCGCACCGCGGCGCAGACAGCCTCATCCACCTCGAGATACTCCCTGTGCATCAGGTGGTTCTCGATCTCGTCCTCGCGCACCGGCTGGAAGGTCCCCGCCCCCACATGCAGCGTCACCGTGGCGCGGCGGATGCCGCGCTGGTCGAGCTGTTGCAGCAGCGCCTCGGTGAAGTGCAGGCCGGCGGTCGGTGCGGCCACGGCCCCCTCGCGCCGTGCAAACACGGTCTGGTAGCGCTCCCTGTCGGCGGTCTCATCGGTGCGCTCGATATAGGGCGGCAGCGGCATATGACCGATGTCCTGCAAAATCCCGGACAGCGGCTGCCCGTCCTGTGTGGTCACACTGAACAGCTCACCCTCACGCCCGGTGACCAGCAGGCTGTAGGGGCCGGCCTCGCCCTCCGGCTCGCGACTGAGGTGGATCATCGAGCCCGCCGGCGGCGACTTACTGGCGCGGATATGCGCCAGCGCCGTCTGCGGGCCGGTCACTCGCTCCAGCAACAGCTCCACCTTGCCACCGGTGGCCTTGCGACCCCAGAGCCTGGCCGGGATCACCCGGGTGTCATTGAAGACCAGCAGGTCATCGGGCAGCAAGCAGTCGAGAAGATCGCCGAAATGGCGATGGCTGGTCGCGCCGCTGCTCCCGTCGAGCACCAGCAGGCGGCTGGCACTGCGCTCCGGCAACGGGTGCTGGGCGATGAGCTCCGGCGGCAGGGTGTAATGGAAATCGCTGCGTTTCATCGATAAAAAAGCCGGCGCGAGGCCGGCTCTTGTGCAAGCCTTGCGGCTTACTCGGCGTCTGCGGCCGGGGCGTCCTCGGCGGCCGCTTCAGCGTCGGCCTCTGCAACCGGCTCCTCAGCAGGCGCTTCCTCTGCCGGTTTGGCAGCAGCAGGTGCCTTGATCAGTTCTTCGGCCAACAGGACAGCCACTTTGTCGTCCCCGTTGATCGCCTTTTTGTTCGCGCCTTTCACCGCGTAGCGCTCATCACCGCGCTGGTAGATGCTGTATTCCGCTGTCTTTTTTACCAAT
Organism: Halioglobus sp.; assembly: GCA_020443425.1. Taxonomy (GTDB): domain Bacteria; phylum Pseudomonadota; class Gammaproteobacteria; order Pseudomonadales; family Halieaceae; genus Marimicrobium. The sequence continues at coordinate 51,027 of JAGRIE010000022.1, read as the reverse complement.
TTCATGGCCATGTTCTTTTCTCCCAGAGATACTCAGATTAGTGGTTCAGAATGAAACCGGGCGGCAGTGTACCCGCAAACTTGCGAGGAGTTAAGGATAAATATTGAACTTTCACCGCCGGTTGCTATAATCGCGCGCTCTCCAGGGGGAGCCCGGTCTGCGGCCTCCACCTACCCCTCGATGCCGGAGTGGTGAAATTGGTAGACACGTCGGATTCAAAATCCGATGCCTTTAAAAGCGTGCCGGTTCGAGTCCGGCCTCCGGTACCATTGCCCTCACTGCTCCTGCACCACCGCACTTGCAATTCACGCTCTCAGGCGGGTGCAATCACTCCAGCTGTATCCCCTGCGATGCGTACCAGTTGCGATCGATCGTCCAGCGGATTGCATCCACACCGTCCTGCTCGCTGACCAGTTTGGCGGCGCGCGATTGCACGGCCACCAGCCTGTCCTGTGCCGCCATTACGGCACTGTCGGTCACGCTGGCATTGGCATACTCCGGGTACACAATCCGCAGGAAACGGATCACAGGGACTTCTGCGGAGCGCGGGCTGGCGATCTCCGCAACGCCATTTTCCAGCGAGAGCACATGGAACTGGTACGGATACGTCGCCAGTTCGCCATCTGCTGCCAGCATGTCATTGATCTGGCTGACCCGGGCATCCCAACTGGACAGCCACCACCCGAGCCCGGCGACAGCCACCAGCACTAGGCCGATCAGGTAGTTCTTCGTGAAACGATCCAGCGCCATCTTGCCTCTCCCGGTACCACCACAGTTGCACAACAACATTACTGGTAAGGTGCACCGTTATCCAGCCAGTCCCTCAGCAGCTCCCGCTCCTGTTTTGAAATGCCGGTATCGGGATGCCCCTTTTTGTAGTCGATATCCCAGTCGTAGGTCGCGTTGGTGCGGCCGTCCATACGCCTGTTATTGGCGTACCAGTACAGCGGCGACTCCAGCGCAAACTTGGATACAAAGCGGCTGGTCAGTGGCCGCCACAGGGTGTTGTCGGCCACGCCGGGTTGCACCGGCGTAACGGGCAGCCAATCCCTGAAATCACGCTGCTTCGCATCCCACACGATGCGCGAGTACAGCAGTTCGTCGTTCTCAAAACCGCTGTGGCAACCGCCGCAGGAGCGTGTGATGACAGGTTGCACATCCGCAAACTTGGGCAGGTCGTGCATTTTCCCCGCACTGGGCTTGCTGTTGGCGGCTAGGGTGCTGGCAAACCGCTCTACAGCGGATACGCTCCCCAGCTGGGCAAAGCGCTCCTCGGAGTGCGCGTCGTGGCAGCCGTGGCAGGTCCGGGTCTCACCGGGGCGCAGTGAGTGCAGCATATCGTCGTGCGCGATCACCTCACCGTTGGCGTTCTCGCCACTCATCAGCAGCGGGGTGTCGCAGGGCACTTCGATTTTGACCGAGCCGTCGGCTTGCAGCGGCACGCGCTGATAACCCTTGAGATCCCGGTAGCCGAGCGTGTTCATGGTCATCTTGTACAGCTCGCTGTTGCCCTGGTAGCTGATATCCCACAGGACAGGAATCGATATCGACAGATACTTCATATTCTTTGCAAAGTAGTCCGGGTTCTCTGTCTGCGGCTGTACCGCACAGCCCTGCCAGGCACAGCGCTGCGTAGAGGTGCCCTGCGGATGGGAGCTGGGGCGCGCGTACAATTCGGACTGGCGCGCATCGACAACCTGCAGGTAGCACTTGCCCGGGGGCAAGGGCGCCGGCCGTTTCGGGGCGGGCTGGCCGTGCAGTTGCTGATACGTCTTGATCGGCTTGGCGTCCCACACCTGGTAGTCGGGGTCGTCCACCAGCGGGATCATCTGGCTGCGATCAAACGGGTTGGTGGTGCTGGGCAGTTCGCTGGTGGCACCTGAGGGCGCGTTGACCAGCACGATGGTCCTGCGACACACCGAGTTGTCGCCCAACCAGGTCCTGGTGACCTCCACGCCCGAGGCGGCTGCGTAGCACTGGCCCCGGGCATGGGTGATCAGGAAATGGTCCGCGTCGAAGGCGGCTGGGTAGCCGGCCTTGCCGAATGAGCGGTCCGGCAGTCCGCGCCCCCGGTACTCGAAACCGGGCAAGGAATCGCCCGACTGCCCCCAGGGGGTCAGCGCCTTGAACGAGGACGGCAGAAAGGTGCCGCTACCAGGCGTATTGCTCGCCGGCTTGCGGTAGGGGTACCTGATGCAGGACTCGGTGCTACACCCCTCCACATGGGGCACGCCGTAATCAAACGCGTAGACGGCGCCATTGCTGCCATTGTGGTTGGCGCGGTAATAGGTGGTGACTGCCAGCTTGTTCTTGAAAATCTCGGCAACGGAGCGCAGCCCGCGCACCTCCTCGAACCCGATAAGCCCGCCCTTGGTGTTGCTCAAACCACCGATCACCGGGGCGGTCTGCAACCAGTCGCGGGTTTTCAGGATGTTCTGCTTGTGACCGTGGAGTTTCACCGTCATGTCGGCACCGTTGCCGTCCACCCGGCACAGCCACATCAGGTTGGCCAGCGCGACCTGCGTGTTCTGCCCCGGCGAGAAGCCTTTGTCGGCGTGGGCGTTATAGCAGGAGTAGAGCACATCGCCGTTGGCCATGACCTCCGGCGACAGCGCGTTGAGATCCTGCGGACCCCAGTTCACCGCCCCGCTGCCATCGACATTCATCTTCCACAACTGCATGGCCTGCCCGGCGGGGCCGTAGGGATAGGTCTGCGACACGCAGTACGGGTAGTTGTCGCAGTACTTCAGGTGCTGGATACCCCCCTCTCGATTCGGCCATTTGCCAGCGCGATTGGAGACAAAGACGAGCTCGGTATTGGATAGCCAGGCCGGCTGCCGGTCGATGGCCTTGGGCACATTGTCGTAATTGGCCGCACAATCCCCGCCGGGGTGATGACCGACCGGGGTATTGGTCTTCGCCTCGATATCGTAGATATAGATCTGGGCGCAGAGCAGCGGCGCCAGCTCCTGTATCCGCCCATTGAACTGGGGGATCAGGCCGTTTTTACCCGGTGCAGAAAACCCGACACTGTAGGCAATCTTCTTACCGTCCGGACTGACGCGCGCCTCCTGCGCCACACAGTTGTAGTCATCGTTGCCGGTACAGTCGAACAACACTTGCGGGGCGCTGCCGTCCAGCGTATCGATCACCACATCCGCCTCGGTGAGGCCGTCATTGATGCGGCGCACATCCGTCGCATACTGGAAATTGGCGACCTCTGAATCGCGTGTATTGCCGGGGATGGGCTGGGCGTTGTAAGGCTGGCGCGTATACACCAGCCTGGTACCGGTCAGGTCGGGAGGTGGTAGTACTTTGGCTGCGGCAGCCACAGATTCAGGTGGTGACTTGGGCACTGGCCTTGCCACTGGCTTTGCACTCGGCGCCTGCGCCGGCTCCGTTGCGGCAGCCACTGTCTGCACGGGCTCGGCGGGCTCTGCTGCTGAACCGGAGGCAATCGGCTGTGCGCCGGCGTCACGGCTACTCGCCCTGATCTTCGCTGCGCGTGTTGTTGCCGGCTCCGGGGCTGGCCCCGCCTCATACGCCTCGCCCAGTTTCTTGCGCTTGTACTCTTCCCATGCGTCGACAGTGGCCACTGCGTAGACAGCCGACAGAGAGAGCTGCCCTGTATCCACTGCATAGGCATCGCGCGCTCCCGTCGGCTGCGAGAGCGCCAACAGCGCAACCGGCAAACCCGATAAGAGGCAGTGTGATGCAAATTTCAGCGGTTTAAACATGGCTCCAATCCGGTTGCCGCAACAGTGCGGCATATGGCACTAGGCGAACTCCAAGCTGAATAATAACAGATCGTGAATGATGGGCCAGCGAGCGGCTGTTACAGGCCGTCGTGCTGACGGCTTACCTATACGAGTCGGCTGACCGGGGAGTAGCCTGATACACATACACATGACTAGACAGCAGGCCAGGACTTGACTACAACATATACCTACCGGTTGCTGCGGGCCCACTGGAATCCATCTGGGATGTAAGGCATACCGGCGGTCCATAACAAACACGGCAGGCATCACTGGACGAATTCTATTTCTAATGGATACAGGGAGTGACCAGAATGAATAGTATGTTTCTAGTCAAGATTCCGGAAAGAATCGTACAGGCCCTCACAACCGCTGCCCTGCTAATGCTGCCAGGCATCGGGTCTGCACACGCCGGATTGATTGACTCAGGCGATTACGTTCTTGATGACACTTCAGGACTACTTTGGGCAAAGCATACTGTACAGCTCAATTATCCATTGACGGCAGCGCTTGCACAGATTGACGCCCTGAATGCCTCCAGTTCGCTGGCGGATATTAACGGTGACGGTTTTCTCGACAGCCTGGCCTGGTCACTGTCCTCTCGCGACAACGTGCGGGCCCTGTACGACAGTTACAGCCTGTCCGAGCGCAACGCTGCTTTTGGCCAGGGAAACAGGTCGCTCAGCTATATCCCGGCTCTTCGATATTCCGGCTCCTGGACGCAGCTTTTAAGTGGCTGGTCATCCGCAGACCTGTTCGGCACGGGTGACATTTTCATCGTTCCCACCGGCTGGGGTAATCAGAGAGAGTGTTTCTTTTTCCCAGTCCCCGGCGGCTCCTGCACGGTAAACAGGCAGGACGGGTTCTACGGTGGCTATCCAGCTGGCACCGAATCAGGTGTGTGGGCATCCGCGACGATCCGCTATGGCAATGACGTTCCAGAGCCCGCCACACTATTACTGTTGGCAGCGGGACTGTTGGGTGTTGCCGGTGGGCGGCGCGCCCGGACAACGAGCAACGACTGCCAGCTGAAGGACAGGGGGCCAGATTGCGGGTAAAAGTGTCCTCAGAGTTCCCCTCACCCGCGGATAGGGTTTGGTCGCTGGTGAAGAAAAGCAGCACCCTGGTGTTTGTGACAAAAGGTCTTTTGGGCTTTGCCGGCGCCCGGCAATTTCCAAGTGAGTGGCAGCAGGGTGCCACACAAAGTACTCGCCTTCTGTTTTTCGGTTTCATCCCGGCGTGGCGGCATTCCCTGACATTCAGGACGATAAACGAAGCTGAGATGCTGATGTATACCGATGAGGGAGGCGGCCTTGTCCCGGTCTGGAAGCACGCGATTAAAGTGGTGCCAACCGATGACAGGTCGTGCGTATACGAAGACGATGTCGAGATTCAGGCGGGATTACTGACTGTTTTCGTTTGGCTGTATGCTCAAATTTTCTATCGGTATCGACATCTTCGCTGGCAATTGCTACTTCGGAGACTCGCGTAGAATTGCACAGGAATCAACCTTTGGTCGCACCTGCATCCAACCGCGAAAAAACATATCATAACCTCTGTATTGCTATTGATCGCTTAGCGGAAAAGCTACAGCAGTTTAGTCCTGACAGGCGGGAGCCAGAATGAACATCAACCTCCATGATCAGCCGGTCACGCCTGAACTGATGGATCTGTTGTTACTGGCAGATCCTGACAGGAATGCCGTCCTTGGGTATATCACCGATTCGACAATACTTGTCTGCCAGGCTGAGGGAACGTTCACTGCCGTTGCGGTGCTCAAAAGACAAGGTGATATCGCCGAGTTGAAAAACATTGCCGTGCTGCCCCCGTACCAGGGACGGGGGATAGCCAAGGCCCTGATCACTGAGGTGTTACAGTTGGCAACGCGTTCCGGCGCCCGCATCGTGGAAGTCGGAACGGGGAATTCAAGCCTGTCGCAACTGGCGCTCTACCAGAAGTGTGGATTCAGAATGCACTGTATAGATACCGGGTACTTTGACTCCTATCCTGAACCGATTTTTGAGACCGGCATTCGCTGTCGCGACAGGGTGCGCCTGCGCGTCACGCTATAGCGAGGAAGCGGCCACACCGGCGCTTGCGGTCCGCAGCGGCGGCGCCCTCCCAGACCATCGGATTCAAGCCACACGCACGCATTCACTACGGACAAATCAGTAAGCGCCCTCACTGTAAACCAGCTCGTAGCTGTGGCTGTAGATCTCTACAATATTGCCGAAAGGATCTTCCATGTAGATCATGCGATAGGGTTTCTCACCCGGGTAGTAGTAGCGCGGTTTCTCCATACGGCGCTTGCCACCGGCCGCGACAATACGCTCGGCAAGCTCCTCGACATTCGGGTCTTGCACGCAGAAGTGAAAAACACCGGTTTTCCAGTATTCAAAGTTATTTTCCGGGTCCGTCTGGTTTTTGAACTGAAACAGCTCCACACCGATCCGGTCACCGGTCGACAGGTGCGCGATACGAAAACTCCCCCAGCCGGCTCCGAACACGTCGGTGCACATCTCGCCAATGGCGCTGTCATCCTCCTCGATGTCAGTGGGCGCCATGATCAGGTACCACCCCATCACCTTGGTATAGAAATCCACGGCCTTTTCCAGGTCCGGGACGGATATACCGATATGCGAAAAGTTTCTCGGATAAACGTTGCTCATGTGTGCTCTCCTGTATTGGTGACAGGATCAGCTTACATTGCCTTTATGATTATATAAAATTATTATTTGTTATCACTTTAATTACGGTTTCTAATATTGAATACCACCTGGTTACAAACGTTCTGTACGCTTGTCGAAGTCGGCCACTTTACCCGCACCGCCAAGAGACTGCACATGACTCAGTCAGGGGTCAGCCAGCATGTGCGCAAGCTGGAACAGCAGTTGGGCGTCGAACTGCTGATTCGCCACGGCAAGCAGTTCTCGCTGTCGGACGCCGGCGAGCGGCTTTACTCGGATGCACAAGGCATCCTGCTGGCCCTGTCGAACCTGCAGCAGCGCGTGGCGGAGGACCCGCCGTACGAAGGGATGGTGCGGTTGATGTCGCCGGGCAGTGTCGGGCTCAAGCTGTATCCCCACCTGTTGGCACTGCAGGCCAGGCACCGGGAGCTGGTCATCGATTATCGCTTCGCACCCAACCGTGATATTGAGAGCGCAGTCGCCACTGCAAGAATCGATATAGGCTTCATGACAGCCCGCTCCACGCTGGCTGATGTCGAATGCCAGGCGATTGCGACAGAATCCCTTTTGCTGGTCACCCCGGCGGGCGTGAAAAAGCCGACCTGGGAGACACTCGAAGCACTCGGGTTTATAGACCATCCCGACGGCAGCCATCATGCCGGCCTGTTGCTGGGCGCCAACTACCCCGCCTTTCAGCACAGCGACCTGATCACCCGCAAGGGCTTCTCAAACCAGATCGGGCTGATTCTGGAGCCGGTGGGGCTGGGACTGGGCTTTACCGTGTTGCCGGCGCACGCGGTGGCGGCCTTTCCGAAACCAGAACTGCTGAAAGTCCACCGGCTGCCACAGCCGGTCAGTGAAACGCTCTACCTGTGCGTGCAGCGCCACCGGGCACTGCCCGCGAGAATGCAAACCGTGATAACCGAGGCCAGGCGCAGGCTGTAGTGTCGGATACCAGCCACGGGAAAAAGCGCGGTGAGTCCGTGTCCTAACTGCGAACAGTCTCCCCATTGCGGCTCAATCTTGCGCTGTTACAAATCGCTGTTGTCTCGGCGAGGGAGGCGGCGCAGCGGAAGGTGATATTGTCCGGCTCGTAATTGCCTACCACGTGCACATGCTGACCGTTGACGATGACATTGATACCGTTGAGCCCGATAGCTGCCATAGAGACTTCCACATTGTTGAACGGCTCGGTAAGCGTTGCCCGCTCATTCTCGACCGCCACGGCAATGCCGATCTCATCGCCCATCAGCCGCCCCTCAATGGGGTTTCCGCCCAGCGTTGTCGTCGACTTGGGGTCAATGCTGACAAATACCGGTATACTCATCCAACTTCTCCTTTACCATTAACGTGCTGCATCACTGCCGGGTAGCGCAACAGGATACCATCGAGTTTCCATCTGAATACGGTATTGGATAACATTTTCGGTTGAAGCGCCACCCTCTACGCAACGGGTTTTAGCAGCGGATGGTCACCGGGCTGTAACAACAGGCGCTGACAACAATAAAACCCCGTGAGGACGGTATGAACAGCTTGGGCAAATTCTCCATCACGCCGCAGGAATCCCTGGACTTCGCCGGTGCCTCCGGCGACCACAATCCACTGCACCTGGACCCGGTCGCGGCCAGGCGCACCCGATTCGGGCAAACCCTGATTCACGGTGTGTGCGGCAGTATCAGGGCCCTCGATCTGCTGCTCCGGCAGCGGGGCCGCGACTCGACACTGGCCAGCATCAAGGTGAAGTACAACAAACCGGCGACCCAGGGGCAGGAGTTGGAGGCGTTTGCGCAGACCACCGACGGCGTGACCCGTATTGAACTGTTCGCGGAGGGCACCCGCTGCCAGATCATCGATATCGAGTTCGCGCAGAGTACACCGCCCTCCCCGTCGGACGCAGCGGCTGTCACTGCCTGCGATGCCGATGCCGGATTGCCGCTTGACCTGCGTATCGAGGATTGCAGCGAAATTTCCGGCTCGGTGCCACTTGGCTGGGATAGCGCGCTGATGGCATCACTGTTTCCCGATGCCACCAGGCATCTGCCAGCGGGACAACTCGCGGTGCTGCTCGCCAGCACCCGTATCGTCGGCATGAAGTGCCCGGGACTGCACTCGGTATTCGCCAGGCTGGAGGTCGATTTTCGGGCGCCGGGACCCGGCGCGGAAGATCGGGACAGCGCCGCACTGGCCTACCGTGTCCTCAGCACTGACCCTCGTATCGACAGGGTCGAACTGGCACTGCAGGGCGCGGGAGTACAGGGCAGGATAGAGGCATTCTTTCGCCCGGCTCCGGTGCGCCAGGCCAGTGTTGAGCAGATTGCCACGCTGGTGCCAGCCGATGAATTCAGCCGCCACAATGCGCTTGTGATCGGCGGCTCCCGGGGGCTGGGCGAGGTAATCAGTAAAGTACTCGCCGCCGGTGGTGCCCGCCTGATGATCACCTATGCTGCGGGCCGGGAGGACGCCGAGGCAGTCGCGCGGGAGATCGGGCAGCAGCGGGCGACCCCCGCCGTTGCACCCTATAATGTCCTGCACGGCGCGCCCGGCAAGGAAATGCAGGACTTCTGCGCCTCGGTCACGCACATCTATTACCTGGCGTCACCGACCATCAGCAAAAGCGACAGCAAGTTCTGGGATCACCCGCTATTCACCCGCTACTGCGATTTCTATATCGACGGGCTGGCGCGGCTGCTGCAGCAGGTCATGCCGCACCGCGACAACAGTCATGCACTGCAGGTGTTCATTCCCTCCAGTGTCTTTCTGGAGCAGAACACCAAGGGCTTTGACGAGTATATTGCCGCCAAGAGTGCGGCCGAGGCCTATGCCCGCAGCTTTGAGAAAAACCACCGCCACTGCACTGTGGTGGCACCGCGACTGCCGCGCCTGTACACGGACCAGACCAGCGGCGTCAAAAATGCCGACGAGCAACAGACATTGGCGGTGATCATCGATCAGTTGCGGCAGGCATCTGCCGCCGAGGGCAGCGCGGCGGGCTAGCGCGCGAATGACTGCCAGAACCGGGCGCCGGTGCGTTCAAGCAACTGCAGCCCCTGTTCCACCCAGCGCTTCCACAGGTGTTTTTTCTTCTCGGTGAATGTGGAGAGGATAAACACAGTCACCAGTGTGCAGGGCACCACAAACAGGTAGCGCGGTATGCCCTCCTCCACCGAGAAGAATACCGCGTTGTAGAACCACAGCAGCGGCTGGTGAAACAGGTAGATCGAGAAGGTCGCGCCGGCCAGGTAACGGATTGTCGCAGTCAGCCTCTGTGGCAGGTCCTCAACCCGCGCCAGCAACACGCGCAGGCCGACAAAGTGCAGTGACAGGATCGCCCCCAGGTAGTAGTCGCTGATGAACTGGCGGCTGAACGACAGCTGCAGATGCAGGTCTGGGCCCATCAGTTGTTTCAGGTAGTCCCAGCCCCACTGCCCCATATTGACATGCACATACCAGAAACCACCCAGCAGTGACAGCACCAGGCACACCCATGCCGCAGGCCGCGACAGGTTGGCCAGGTACTGCGAGCGGTATATCCAGACGCCCATCCACCACACCGGCATCAGCAGCACGATTTTGGGCCCCAGCAACAGACACAACAGCCCGAACACGATCCAGCGCCTGCGCCCCTCAAAGAAGAACAGGATGCCGAACAACACGTAATACCAGACCTCGTAATTCAGCGACCAGTAGGGCACATTGGTGAACAGTTGGATGCCGAGCATCCAGATTTCATTCAGGAACAGGCTGCTGGTGACAACACGGATGGCGGGGTAATCCCAGGCGCGGTAACCCTCCGGGTACGCCGCATCCTGGATGTGGAAGCCAGCGTAGTCGAGCCCGGCCGTCAAAATGATGGCGGGGATGGCAACGGAGAAAATCCGCGCACCCCGGGCCACCATAAAGCCGCGAAAGTCAGTCTCGCGTGTATCTGCGACGTAGGCGATGACAAAACCGGACAGCACGAAGAAAATCACCACGGCCTCATGGCCGAGGCTGGTGAACAGTATGCCGGGACGATAGATCCAGTTAGCGTGGTAGAACAGGACCAGCAGAGCCGCGAGAAACCTGATCGCGTCGAGGTAGATTGAGAATGCCCGGGACATTATGTGCGCCTGTGCAGATTCCAGTAAAAAATTCTATGCTAGAATCGCACAGCACACTAGGCAGCACCAATGCTTTTGAGAGTCAATTCACACTCTGGAAAGCGCCGTTATCAGGTTCCCCGCCACCGGTGTAAGCTCTGCCAAAGGGAACAACAGGGAAGCGCGGTGGAAGTCGCGTCTGTCGAGAACAACAAACCTCCTGAAGCGAAGACCTGGCCAATTGTCACTGATCCACAATGAAAATTTCTGACACCCAATTCGACAAGCTGCTGGCGCTGCAATCTGCGCAGGACATCAAGAACCAGCTCGCGCTGCGCTCCATGGTGCCCTCGCCGCAACAGGCCGGCAAACTGCGCCGGCACCTGGCAACGCTGGGTGAGGCCAGAGCGGTGCGGCTGGGCATTGTCCACACCTATACCAGCGAACTGCTGGACCCGTGGCTGCACTTTTCTGCGGCGCTGAACGGGCTGAGCCTCGATATTTACCACGCACCCTACGGCACCACAGTGCAGGAAGCCACAGGGCAGTCCGGTCTGTGCCAGCACACTCCCGATGTCACCCTGTTGCTGTTGACGCGGGAGGACCTGCACCCCGCCCTCCAGGCACCTGCGGCCTGTATCAACGCAGCGGACAGGCAGGACATACAGGCGCAGGCCACGCAGGCGCTCAGCGGCCTTGTCCGCCAGTTCCGTGCTGCCGTGGCCGGCCATATCATCGTCACTGTGCTGCCCGCCCAGCCACCACCCGGCCTCGGCCTCTACGATGTGATGGCAGAGCAGTCCGAATACCAGTGGTGGAACCAGATCAAGGGCGATATCACCCGGGAGCTGCGTGAGCAATTCAGTGGCGTCAGCTACCTCGACCTGGACCAGCTAGTGATGCAATGCGGTCGCGACAATTTCTTCGATGCCCGCCTGTGGTACTCCTCCGTGTTCCCGTACGCGGCAGACGGGGGGCTGGCAGTTGCCAATGCTGTCACCACACTGGCCGCGAGCATTCACCATACCCGCGCCAAGGTGATTGTGGTGGATGCGGACAACACCCTGTGGGGCGGCGTTATCGGCGAGGACGGCATCAACGGCATCGCGCTCGGCCAGGAGTATCCGGGCCGCGCCTTCGTGGACTTCCAGAAACGGCTGCTGAGCCTGCAACAGCGCGGCTTCATCCTGGCGCTGTGCAGCAAGAACAATCCCGACGACCTCAATGAAGTGCTGCTGAACCACCCGCACCAACTGCTGAAGAACGAGCACTTTGCGGCGCAGCGCGTGAACTGGCAGCCCAAGCCCGACAACCTGCGCGCCATCGCCGAGGAGCTGAACCTGGGGCTGGACTCCTTCATTTTTGTCGATGACAGCGACTACGAGTGCTCCGCCGTGCGCCACAGCCTGCCCGAAGTCGATGTGATCCAGGTGCCCTCCCGCGCCACCGATATCCCGTCCTGCCTGGACGCGCTGGCGCGACTGGAGATCGTCTCGCTGACTGCGGAGGACCTGCAGAAGACCGCGATGTACGCGCAGGAACGCATGCGCAGGACACAGCTGGAGCAGCTGAGCGACACCGGCGGCAGCATTGAGGATTACCTGCAATCACTGAATATGAGGATGACAGTGCGGCTGGACGACGCCTCTGCAGTCGCCCGCCTCGCGCAGCTGACGCAGAAAACCAACCAGTTCAACCTGACCACGCGCCGCTACGGCGAAAAGGATATCGCCGGCATGATCGACGCCGCCGATTTCTCCGTGTACCACTTCTCGCTGGAAGACAACTTCGGCAACAGCGGCATAGTCGGGCTGGCCATTGTCGAGCGGGCGAACGGTGAGCAGGCCCGGCTGGACACCTTCCTGATGTCCTGCCGCGTGATCGGGCGGATGGCAGAGCAGGCATTTCTCAGTACAATCGTGCGCAACCTCGGCAGCGCCGGTGTGCAAGCGCTGGTCGCCGAATACATCCCGACCCGCAAGAACATCCTGGTAGAACACTTCCTGCCGGAGAACGGGTTCGCGGTAGCGGAGAACGGCGTTTATGCCCGCCGCCTCGACGCGGGCGATGCCGGTGAACCCGGCAAGGATTTTCCGATCATCATTGAAGGACCCCTCTAGAATGAGCGCATTTACACAGTTGCAGGACATCATGGCCGCGGCGCTGGAAATACCGGCGGACGCGATACGTGAGGACTCCACCATGGAGGAGATCGAGGAGTGGGACTCCCTCGGCCATGTGCATATCATGGTGGCACTGGAGCAGGCGTTTGATCTCTATATGGATGTGGAGGACTTCGCGGAACTCGACAGTGTCCCGGCCATACTGCAATACCTCGCCTCGGAAAATGCAGCGTAGCGCCACACCAGCATGACGCCAGTGGTCGAAAAGCTCTCGTCAATTCTGCTCAAGCTGCTGCCGCGCGAGTATTTCCTGAAGGTGCGCGCCGCGTACTTCAGGCTCAAGAAAAGAGCCAGCCCGCTGCTGCGCCTCGTTCACGGCACGTTCACCACCGACGAACTGATCGCGGAGATCGACCGCCACCTGGATGACGACTGGCAGATACTGATGGTACACAGCTCGGTCAACAACCTGCAGCCGATGTACAGCGGCAGTGCGATGGAACTACTGAAAGCCCTGATCGACTACTGCGGCCCGGATCGCACGCTGGTGATGCCGGCTTTCAATTTTGGCGAGAACGGCGAGGGCACGCGCCAGACACTGAAAAAGAATCCCCGCTTCGACCTGCGCCGCACACCGTCACAGATGGGGTTGCTGACAGAGCTGTTCCGCCGCTCACGCGGTGTGGTGCAAAGCCGCCACCCGGCGTATCGCGTGGCCGCCCTCGGCCCCCTCGCAGCACAGCTGGCTGCGGGCCACGAAAATGCCCCCAGCGGCATGGGGCCGGGCACACCGTTTGATTTCATGGCGCAGCACAAGGCGCAGATTATCGGTATCGGCAAGACGTTTCAGGTGATGACACAGGTGCACCATGTCGAAAGCCTGGTGGAGAACTGGCCTGCGCCACAGACCATTATGCCCACGTTACCTGTTACCATCGTGGAAAAGCAGGTGGAGATCCCGATGGAGTTGGGCGGCGTACAACAGCAGTGGACGTTCAATATCTGGAAACTGCGCGAGATCATGCCACCGGAGAAACTGGTGGAGTGGCGTTTTCACAACTGCCCGATGTTTATGGCCCGTGCCGACGAGGTCACCGATACACTGGTGGCAGCCGCCGCGCGCGGCTTCACGCTGTACGACTCCTGACACACAGGTGACCCGGGTATGAAGATGACGGCAGGCAAGCCCACACAGATCAGCATTTCAATCGATACCGAGTTCAGTATTGCCGGGCACTTTGAGGATCCGGCCAACAACCAACCGGTTGCTGAACCGGCGGTCTACGGCGTCGTCGATGGCAGGGAAGAGGCACTCGGCTTCATGCTGGATACGTTTGCCCGCTACCAGACCAAGGCCTCCTTTTTTGTCGAGTGCGCCAACTACTTCTTCTTCGGCGATGAACCGATGCAGGGCGTGATCAAACGCCTGCAGGCCGCCGGCCAGGATATCCAGCTGCATATACACCCGGTCTGGCTCAGCTTCAATAAGGATCCGGCCTATGGTGAATTCCCGCGTCACGATGATTGCGACGGCCGCAGCTTCGAGGAACTGAAACGAGTATTCAGTACCTGTATTGATGTTTTCGAACGCTGGGTGGGTCAGCGGCCGCTGGCCATCCGCACCGGCAGCCTGCGCGCCGACGACACTGTCTACCGGGTAATGGCTGAATTGGGCATTCCGCTGAGTTCGAATATCGCGCTGGGGGTCTACCAGCCGCACGAACCCTCCCTGCGTCACGATTCCGGGCGCCATCGCATCCACGGTGTGATGGAGCTGCCGGTATTCTCCTACCAGGATTTGAACCTGGCGGGCAGGCGGCACAAGAAATCACTGCAGATCACCAGCTGCTCCTGGCCGGAAATGAGACACCTGCTGTGGAAAGCGCGGCGCGCCGGTGTCGAGAATGTGGTCATCCTGACCCACCCGTTCGAGTATGTGAAGAAAAGCGACTTCCGCTACAACAAACTGACCCGCAACCGCGTGAACCAGCAGCGGCTGCAAAAGCTCTGCGAATTTATCCACGGCCACCCGCAGGATTTTGTGTCAGCGGATTTTTCCGAACAACACGAGTACTGGGTCAGCGTCGAGGCAGAGCACCCCTACATCGAGATGCCATCCCTGTATGCCATCGGGCGAAAGCTCCATAACAAGCTGAACGACATGGTGTGGTCGTACTAGCGGACGCAACAGGCCGCCGCCAGCCACCGTGACACTCCACCTGCCGCAGGCCTGGAAACCGGCAGCCGTGCCACATACCGCGCGTGGCTGGCCGCCGCCTGCGACTAATCGGCGGTTGCACCAGCAGCACAATGGCCTGGCCAGGCCGGGATGTTGGAAAGATCGGGGAAAACGCGCACCGGCATTCCCTGCCCACACCCATGCTCAGTTGCTGAGGCTCTCGATGAATTCCGCCAGATCGCCGACTGTCGTGAAGATATCGGTAGTGATGTCCTCATCATCGATCACACAATCCAGCTCGTCCTCGATCGAGCCGATGACGCCCACAATCGTGAGTGAATTGAACTGAGGGAAGTTGCCGAGTATCGCCGTATCGGCCTCCAGTCGATCCTGTTCCAACTGCAGATTTGTCGCAATCACCTTCTTGGCCAGCTCCAAGGCTTCCACAGACCTCACCCTCCCCTTTGTCATAAAAAGTCCTAACCCAGGAACACGGCGTACAGAAGCCAGTATCGGGCGGCGACACTATATTTTGGCCTGCGAGAAATGCGTACCAGTGAACTTTTTATTATGTGCGCCAGATCGCAAACCGGAAGAATCTTGGGAATCTGGTAGAAAATCAGTCGACTCTCACCTACCATATGCGGTATTGCTATACTCTGTGAGCATATTCTGCGAAAAGGTATATTGCAACGATCGCGCCATATTTATTCTCGTGTATCCAGAATGGTCCGACTCGGGTTTCTTCGGGATCAGCTTTTTGCAGTACTGCTCGGTGGTGATTTTGGAGCTTGCTCGCCTGGTTAGCCTGTCGCAGGGCTAGAGCCGGGTGGGGCAGACCTGATTACCTGGCGTTAACTGCATTGGTCAGTAGACAGGAAGAGGTATGAACCAGATTTCAGTGTTGGACGAATCCCGGGGCGACGTCGTGATATCAACCGATAGCATCCTGCCCCAGTTCAAGGTCTATACACTTAAAGATATCGACAGGATTGTGCAGCTTCAGGCGCTGCCCGAATCCGTGTTGTTTGAAATGAAAGTGGTATCGTCCATTCTGCCATTCAGGGTGAACCAGTACGTGATCGAAAACCTGATCGACTGGTCAAACGTGCCTGATGACCCACTGTACCAACTCACGTTCCCGCAGAAAGATATGCTGCCACCACATGTGTACCAGCAGATGGCGCAGCTGATGCAGCAGAACGCACCGCGGGCCGAGATCCAGTCGCTTGCCTCCGCCTTGCGCCGGGAACTCAACCCCCAGCCCAGCGGCCAACTGGAGATGAATGTACCGGTGGCCAGCGACGGCAAGCGACTCAATGGCCTGCAACACAAGTATCGCGAGACCGTACTGTTTTTCCCGACCCAGGGCCAAACCTGTCACACCTATTGCACGTTTTGTTTCCGCTGGGCGCAGTTTGTCGGCGATGAAGAATTGCGCATGGCATCCACTGACACTTCCGAGTTGCACAAGTACCTGTTGGAGCAGCCCGGTGTCACCGACCTGCTGGTGACAGGTGGCGACCCGATGGTGATGAAGACCCGTCACCTGGCCGCGCTGCTGAAACCACTGACAGAACCGGCCTTTGATCACATCAGGACAATCCGTATCGGCACCAAGGCGCTGACCTTCTGGCCCCAGCGTTTCGTCAGTGACAGCGATTCGGCGGAACTGCTGGAGTTGCTCTCGCAACTGGTCAAGGCCGGCAAGCACGTAGCGGTGATGGCGCACTTCAATCACTGGCGCGAAATAGACTCCCCGATGGCTGGCAGGGCGATAGCGCTGCTGCGCCAGACCGGCGTGGAAATTCGCAGCCAGGGCCCGGTATTGGCACACATCAACGACTCTCCCGACGTCTGGGCGAAGAGCTGGGCGATGCAGGTGAAAGCGGGCGTCATCCCGTACTACATGTTCGTGGAACGCGACACCGGCGCCAGGCAGTATTTTGAGATTCCGCTGGCGAGAGCCGTCACGATTTACCGCGAGGCCGTAAAGCAGCTGTCCGGCCTCGGTCGCACCGCGCGCGGGCCGGTGATGAGTGCTTCACCGGGGAAAGTCGAGGTACAGGGGGTCACTGAAATCAACGGTGAGAAAGTCTTTGTGCTGCGGTTTTTACAAAGCCGCAACCCGGACTGGTCCTACCGCCCTTTCTTTGCGCAGTACTGTGAGAAAGCCACCTGGCTCGACCAGCTCAAACCCGCGTTTGGCGAGCAAGAGTTTTTCTTTGAACGCGAGTACAATGCCATGCAAAGCCGCCGATAGACCTCCTGACGGCGCAGCCAGTCACTATAGGACTCTCATGCCCGACAAGCCCGGACTCACTTCCCACCTGAACCTCAATGTTCGCGGCTTGCCCATCTCCGCGACCCTCGGCATCAATGAACGCAGCCATGAACTGATCAGGCAGGGTCGACAGATCTTCAAACTCGGCCTTGGCCAGTCACCCTTCCCGGTCCCGGAAGTGGTCGTCAATGAACTGCGAATCAACGCCCACCAGAAAGACTACCTACCGGTACTGGGCCTGCCCGAACTGCGCACTGCGGTCGCCGACTACTACCACAGGACCCAGGGGCTGCACTTCGCCGGCGAGGACGTGATGATAGGCCCGGGCTCCAAGGAACTGATGTTCATCCTGCAACTGGTCTACTACGGGGAACTGGTCATTCCGACCCCGAGCTGGGTCTCCTATGCACCGCAGGCGCATATCATCGGCAGGCAGATCAAATGGCTGGAAACCGATGCCAGCAACCACTGGAAAGTGACGCCACAAAACCTGTCCCGGCTGTGCGCCTCGGATCCTGACCGCCCGCGGCTCATCATACTCAACTACCCGTCCAACCCGCACGGTTACACCTATAGCAATGACGAGTTGGCAGCGATTGCCGAGGTCGCCCGCGAGTACAGGATGCTGGTACTGGCGGACGAAATCTACGGTGAGGTGAATTTTCGCGGCGACCACACTTCCATCGCCCAGTTCTACCCGGAGGGAACCATCGTCAGCAGTGGCCTGAGCAAGTGGTGTGGGGCCGGCGGCTGGCGGCTGGGGACCTTTGCCTTCCCCGCTGAGCTGCAGTGGCTGAAACACGCGATGGCGACAGCGGCCAGTGAAACCTACACCTCCACCTCCGCACCGATACAGTACGCCGCGATCAAAGCCTTCCAGGGTGGCCCGGAGATTGATGAATACCTGATCCAGTCGCGACGAGTGCTGGCGCACCTGTCCGACACGCTGGTCTCGCGACTGCACGCAGCTGGCTTTGATATTGCGCCCACCCACGGCGGATTCTATCTGTTCCTGGACTTTGAGGCTTTCCGGCCCGAACTCGCCTCACAGGGACTCGTGGACAGCGTCGCACTGTGTGAGCAACTGCTCAATGACACCGGTGTCGCGCTGCTGCCGGGTGTGGCATTCGGCCGACCACTGGGCGAATTGACCGTGCGTATCGCGTTCGTGGATTTTGACGGCAGCGCAGCCCTGGCGGCCGCCTCTGCCCTCCCCGCCGGACAACCGCTGCCGGCAGATTTCAGCGCCCGGTACTGCACCAATTGCGTCACCGCTATTGAGCAGATCTGCCGCTGGGTCGCCGGATTCAGCACGACGCCGCCAGGCTGAGGAAAACGCCGGCAAGCCGGCGACCCACTCAGGATGTTCGCGCCCTGACTTTCTTCAGCAGAGTGCGCAATTCCGCCGTAATGGGGTGCTTGAATACAAAGATGGAGCCCAACCAGATCGCTGCCGCGCACAGTGCGGTGGCGGCCAACCTGGCGAACGGGTTATCCCAGGTATCGGCAACATCCAGCACACCCCATATCCCCAGCCCCAGCAGAGCCGCGGTAGCGATGGCAGGCAGCAGGGCCCGGAAAAATGCCAGTGGCCGCAAACCAAAATGCTGGTGAGCCATCCCGAGCGCCAGTACTACCTTCACCAGCGCCCAGAAGATCAGTGCCACGGCGGCCGCCTCCAGGCTGACACCGACCAGTGCAAGCAATGCCGCTATGCGCAGCACCTGGGATATCACAATATAGCGCAGACCCTGGCCGGGTCGCCCCTGGGCGATCATCAACTGCTCGAAGAATATCGTCGGGGCAAAAAACAAGCCGGCAATACACAGCACCTGTAATACCGGGACCGCCTCCGTCCACTGATCACCGTACATGATATGAATAATGTCGTCGGCGTTGAGGCCGAGAAACACAAAAAATGGTATCAGAAAAATCGAGGTGAAGGTCACGATGCCCATATAGAGTTCGCCGAGGTCAGCTTGTTCGTGCCTGGCCCTCGACAGGTAGGGCAGGATGACCGGCCGGATGCCTTGCGTGAACGCATATTCAAACAGCCAGAACGTACCGTAGGCACGCGAGTAGATGCCCAGGCTGAACAGGCTTTGCGCGCGACCGATGATAAGCTCTGTAGCGGCGTCACTGCCCCGGTTGCACAGGTCCATCATCCCCACCTTGAGACCGAACTTCCACACCTCCCTGAGGTGACTGACACCCGGAGACCAGGGAAGTCCCGCGGGCCTGAAGTACAGCGTCAGCAGGATAGAGACGATGGTGGAGGCATTGCTGGCCCAGGCAATGGACAGATAGCTGGCGCCCAGATAAGCGGCGGTGGTGCCGACCACCAGCGTGGTGAAGGCGGCACTCACATTGATAACCGCCAGTTTGTCAAAGGCCATATTTCGGCGCAGGACGGCATCGGCGATGGAACCGAAGGGCAGCAGCAGGAAATTCAGTGAGAGAAAGCGCAATACCGTAGTGATGCCGGCGTTGTCGTAATAGTCGCCGAGCAAGGGCGCGCCCAAGAACAGCAGCAGACCGATAAACCAGGAAATCGCCAGCGTGACGGTGAACGCTGATTTCAGGATACCGTCATTCAGTTCTTCAATCTGGACGATGTACTGACCGACACCGAAATTCCGCAATAGATAGCCGATGATGACGACGGAAGCGGCAATACTGTAAATCCCGAATTCTTCAGGCGTGAGCAGGCGCGCCAGTATCAGGCTTGCGATCAGGCCCAGCACCAGTTCTACGTACTTTGCGCTGAAGAAAATGGTAACGGACCGGCGCACACTCACAGCGGTACCGTCCACGGATATCGTTCAGGAAGTCTCAACACGGATAAATCACACTTGGAGAAAGACAAACCAGTACACCATAGAATATTGCAGGGTGAAATCAGAGACAGATTTAATACGCTATTTCCCTGCCAGGCGTCGCACCAGGAAACTTCGGCGATTGCGTAAACTCCAAAACTCTGATTCGTCGGATTCCTCAACCGGGCCAAGACGGCGATCCCCGGCACCACTGCGTCGATCAGCATGGTGCTGATACCGGCACTCACACTCCCTCTCCGTACATTCCGCCAGCGGCAGGGCAGGTGCCTCTTCACTCAAATACCGCTGCGAGCCCGCCTGTCTTGCAGCCAGGCAGCTATTGCGCGCGGGTTCAATCGACACTGCATGAAACGGCTGGGTAATACCCGGCGCCCTGCGACGATCCTGTTGACGATGATCCTCGGACGCCGTTCTGACCTGTCGCAGGCTGAACAGGACAAACACACCCAGTGTCACTGTAATCACAAGCAAAGCAAGCTGCATTGTCGCCTCCACCCCGGAAGGGGCCGGAAAGGTAAAAACAGCTTACTCCAACCCTCAGTGATGGCGCAACAGAGCCCTTTTCACGCAGATTAGCCGGTATGACAGACCGCCCGCTAGCGCGGATCCTCAAACAGTGCCAACTCGACCATCGCACACAGGGTATGACCTATCACGATATGCGCCTCCTGGATACGCGGCGTATCACCGCTGGGGACGCACAGGCAGTGATCACAGAGATCGCGCATCCTGCCGCCGCTCTCCCCGGTCAGCCCTATGGTCGTGATGCCCTTGAGACGCGCCGCTTCCAGCGCCATCAGGATATTGGGACTGTTGCCCGAGGTGGAGATACCGAGGAAGACGTCACCGGCCTGGCCATTGGCCTCAAGCTGGCGGCGGAACAGCTGGTCGTAACCGTAATCATTGCCCACCGCGGTGAGAATAGAGGTGTCTGTGGTCAGTGCCAGTGCCGGCAGCCCGGGGCGATCAAAATTGAACCGGCTGACAAACTCGGCAGCGATGTGCTGGGCGTCAGCGGCACTGCCACCGTTGCCGGCGACCAGTAGCTTATTGCCCGCCTCATATCGGTCAATCAGCAGGTGCCCCATGTCCGTGATCTGCTGCATGAATGCGCTGTCTTCCAGTATCCGCTGTTTGACCGCCACAGATTGCCGGAATTCATTGACGACGTAACTCAGGTCGGGACGTTCCATGCGCAAGCTCCATGTGGTTCAAATTGAAAAGGGACGACATCGCCATCCTGTTGGTTGAGGGCCCGGATCAGCTGCACTCGCTCTACCGGATCAACGATAAACATGATAAAGCCACCGCCGCCCGCACCGGAGACCTTGCCTGCCCAGGCACCCGCCTGCAGGGCAACATTCATGACGTCCTCAATCTGGGGGTTGCTGATCTTGTCGGCCAAGTGGCGCTTCGCCTCCCAGCTGCGACCGAGGATTTCACCGAAGCGACGGATATTGCCGCGCAACAGCGCGTCCTTCATCGCGCTCGCGTCCTGCTTCAGCTGGTGTACCGCCTCTACCGACTTGCCCTGCCCTGACTTAAAGCTTTCAATCTGCTGCGCGATAATCATATCTGATGAGCGGGAGACACCGGTGTAGTACAGCACCGTGGACGCCTCGAGCTCACTCAGAATCCACTTCTTGATACGCAGTGGGTTCACCGTGACACGGTTCTGCTCGTGGAACTCCATGAAATTCACGCCGCCGAATGTGGCCGCGTACTGATCTTGTGCACCACCGCGCAGGCCTATATCCATGCGTTCAATCTCAAATGCCAGGTGAGCGACATCGTACTCACCCAGCGGCAGGTGCAACAGCTCCGCAAACGCTGTCAGGATCGCAACCACCATGGTGGAGGACGACCCCAGGCCGGAGCCCGCAGGCGCATCCGAGTGGGTGCTGATTTTCAATGACAGGGGCTCGCCGTTGTTGAACTCCCGGACAATGCGGTTGTAGACGCCCTTGTGCAGGTCGAGCAGACCGTCGTAGGCATACTCCGTGGCACAGGGAGCGCTGAAAACCTCCTCGCGATCGGTGGCCACGAAGGTCACGGTGCCGTCATCACAGGGCTCTATCGTACAATACGAACTCAGGTTGATGGAGGCGTTCAACACGGCACCGCCGTAGAGATCACAGTACGGTGCCACATCGCTGCCACCACCGGCCAGGCCCAGCCGCAGTGGTGCTTTTGCCCTGATCAGCATTACTGTGACCCTCCGGGCACCAGGCGCCGATAAACCGATTTCAAATTTGCCACACTGTTCACCCAGTTGCGTTCATTTTCAACATAATCCCGGCCCGCCTGTCGAATTTGCGGCCAGCGCTCCTCCTGGTCGAGCAGCCGCAGCAGCGACGCCACCAGGTCATCAATATCATCGGCCTTGAACAGGGTGCCGGTGATCCCGTCACGCACCAGCTCCCGGTGGCCGCCGACATCGGATGCAAGAAACATACTTTTCTGCGCCATCGCCTCCAGCGGTTTCAGCGGTGTCACCAGATCGGTGAGCCGCATCGACTTGCGCGGATAAACCAGCACATCGGTGACCGAGTAATACGCATCGACCTCTTCGTAAGGTACGCGGCCGGTCATAATCACCGCATCCTCGATACCGAGTTGCGCCACCTGCTGCTTGACCTCATCCGCCACCTGGCCGCCACCGACCAGCAGCAGGCGGGTATCCGGACGGGCCGCCAGTATTCGCGGCATCGCTGCCACCAGCAGGTCCAGTCCCTCATAGGCGTAAAAAGAGCCGATAAACGCCACCACTTTCTTGCCAGCCAGTTGCAGCCTCTCCTCGATGGCGGCGTCGCGGTCTCCCACCGGCTGGAAGCGACTGGCATCGACAGCATTGGGAACGATAGTAATTTTTTCAGCGGCAATACCGCGCGCAATCAGGTCCTGGCGGATGCCCTCGCAAATACAGGTCACCGCATCGGCGCGTTTCAGCACCCAGGTCTCCATGGCCCTGGTGAGCCGGTAGCGCAGCCCGCCTTCGCTGCTGGTACCGTGGCTGACGGCAGCGTCCTCCCAGAAACCGCGAACCTCGTACACCACCGGAATACCCAGCGCCCTGCCCGCCCTGATCGCAGCCACCCCGTTCAGCGCCGGGGAGTGTGCGTGGATCACGTCGGGCTTCTCCGCGCGCGCCACCTCAAGCAATCGCTTTGTCAGCAGACTGATGACGGCCCACTGCCCGATCACGGGCAGTCGCTCAAACAGGCTGTCAGACCCCTGGCAGCGGTAGAAGTCAAAGCCATCGACACTTTCAAGAGGCGCTATCGCCTTGCCCGGGTTGTGTTTGGGACCCGTCACCTGTGACGTCTTCCACCCGAGTGCGCGCTGTTCCTTCAAAATCGCACGCGTGCGGAAGGTATAGCCGCTTTGCAGCGGTATCGAGTGATCGAGTACATGCAGTACATGCATTACTGCGCACCCTCATCGTTAATCAGAAAGCCTTCCATGCGTCGCAGGTTGGTATCCCAATTGTAGTGTTCCAGTACACAGGCACGGCCTGCTGTGTTCATCTGTCGCGGCTGCGCCAACAGTTCCAGCGCGGCAACTGTCATGGCTGCCGGGTCATCGGCCACGACCGACAATACGTCAGGGTAATCGACAATACCCACCAGGGCGTCCCGCGTTGCCAGCACCGGCAGCGTCATCGCCATCGCCTCCAGCGCCTTGTTCTGGATACCCCGCGCAATCTGCAGCGGTAGGCAGGCCGCCAGCGCATAGTGCAGGTAGGGCCGCACATCCGGCACGCCGCCGGTCACGCGCACGCCGTCCAGTTTGCCCAGTTGCAACACCTCGTCGGTCGGTTTCATGCCGACGATACAGAACAGGAAATCAGGCTCACCTCTACGCACTGCCGGCAGCACATGTTCACAAAACCACCTGACCGCCTCGACGTTCGGCCAGTAGTCCATCGCGCCGGTGAACACCAGTACCTTCTGCCCCGGTTGATACGGATTTTCGTACGCCAGCGCAGGATCGAAGTAGGCACTGTCGACACCCTGGGTGCGGTAGTGGACTTTCTCCGCGCTTTCCGGCGCCAACTGCCTGAACAGTGCCGCCTCTTCCTGCGACACAAAAATGCTGGCATGCGTCGCCGCCGCCATGGCACGCTCATAGGCCAGCAATTTATTCGCCTCCCGCTCGTAGAGCCACGATACCGGCCAGGGCTTTGCTTTTGCGTAACTTCGCCATTTCTCGCTGTCGACGTCCTCTGCATCGAATATGACCGGCACATGTGGCGGCAGCAGGCCCTTCACAAACCGCCCCATCACACCGCTGAAGATCAACACCGCATCGGGGCACTCCCGCTCTATCGTCGCTCGCACCCACGCCTGCAGTTCCGCATTGCCGTAATAGCTCAGGCTCAGCGCCTGGCCGGTCGCCAGGCCCGCAAGACTGCCTGTTATACGCTTGTGTCCCGGCAGCTCGACGATACAGCTGTCTTCACATTTCTCCTTGACGATATCCACGTACTGCCAGTCGTCAGGGTCATCGACAAAGGTACCCAGATGCACACGCCAGCGCCCCGAAAAATAATTGAGCATATTATTCGAGGAAATCTTGTCGCCCTTGTTGGGTGGAAAAGGCAATCGGTGAACCAGGTACAGCAATTTTTTCATTGTGCTTCTTTTCAGATCAACTGCAGCAAGGTATACCCTTGCCCCGTTTTGAGGGCACAGTTATATTGGCCCTCAGATACTAATGGGCCAACAGGCATAGATAAAGCGCTTACCGGCCTGCGGAAAACATATTTTTATGAAAATTGTGAAACAAGCCGCCATTCTCATCGGGGGCAAAGGCACCCGTCTGGGTGACGCCGTACGCGACACGCCAAAACCACTGCTGGACGTGAGCGGGCGACCTTTTGTCGAGCACGTCATGCTCAACCTGCGCCGTTTCGGTTTTACCGACTTTGTGTTACTGGCCGGTTACCAGTCCGGTGTCGTGAATGAAAAATACGGGACTGACTCAACGTTTGCGCAGGCGCTACAGGCCAGCATCACGGTGGTCGTGGAGCCCTCCCCGATGGGTACCGGGGGGGCGCTGAAATATGCCCGCGATTATCTGCAGGATGAATTCCTGCTGCTCAACGGTGATTCCATATTCGATTTCAACTACCTTGACCTGTGCAACTGCAGCCGCGACGGCGAACCCGGGGACTGGCTGTGTCGCGTCGCCCTGCTTGAAGTGGAGAACGCCACACGCTACGGTTTTGTCGAACTGGATGGCGCGCGTATCAGCGCCTTCCGGGAAAAGCCTACAGAGCCGCAGTCCGGCCTAATCAACAGCGGCGTATATTGGCTGAAGGCCTCGATGCTGGACACGATCGGGGACAGCCCCTGCTCGCTGGAACAGGAGGTGTTTCCGGCGCTGGTACAGCAGGGGCTGCTGGTCGGTCGCGCCTACCGTGGGTTCTTCATCGATATCGGTATTCCCGAGGATCTCAATGCCGCCAGGGCAAACCTGTCGGAGTGGCTGCGAAAGCCTGCCGCCTTCCTGGATCGCGATGGCACGCTCAACCACGACGACGGCTACACGCACAAGATTGCCGATTTCCGTTGGATAGACGGTGCTAAAGCGGCCATCAAACGCCTGAACGATGCCGGCTACCTGGTCTTCATCGTGACCAACCAGGCCGGCATCGCCCGCGGTTACTACGAGGCTGACGCCGTCGACACTCTGCACCATTGGATGGCAGAAGAGCTGGCGGACATAGGCGCACACATCGATGATATCCGCTACTGTCCCCATCACCCCGACGGCACGGTGCCGGACCTGTCCAGGGCCTGTGACTGCCGCAAACCCGAGACCGGGATGCTGCTCAGCCTGATCGAACACTGGCACCCCGTAATGTCGCAGAGCTTTATGCTGGGGGATACAGAAAAGGACGCGCAGGCGGGTGTCGCGGTGGGTATCCTGGGAAAAAAAATCGAGCCCTCTTCAATACTGCCGGAAGTGGAATCGCTGTTGGCCCGCCATGACAGCAGCCGTTAGTGTAGCCTGCGACCAAATGCGATATCGGTACCGCAACCGTCGGACAGCATGGCATTGACCATCAGGTCACCCAACTCTCGTCGATAGTGTGCCGGCTCCCAGAACCACTGCAGCGGCCCGGACCTGACCCCGGCAGCGGGCACCTCCTCATGGATATACGGGGAGTCCGCAGAGAAATCCCACAACTCAACCGCACCTTGCGGGTAGTTTCGCACCAGCGCCTGCAGCGAGCGCATCCAGTCACTGTAGGCCGTCATATGCCCCTGGTCCCGCAACAGGTCCCAGAAGCTGTCGTGAAACGGGTTGGTAAACAGGTACACTTTGATGCCGCGCGCCGTAGCGATATCCAGAAAATGAGCCAGCGTCGCGAACGCCGGATTCAACTGTCCCTGTGCGTCGCGCAGATACCAGGGCCGGCTGTACTTCGTCGCCAGGCTGTCCATTTTCTGCGCAAACAGCGCGTGCGGCCCCTCGATCCGCACCGCTTCAGCAAAATCGCGCGCCGGGTTAAACCCGGCATCATCGCGGTCGGCAGCGCTTTCGCCCTGTAGCGCGATCGTCATGACAGAGGCCGCCAGCGCATCAAGCGAAAACAGTGATTTCAGGTAGTCGCGAAACACACTCTGGTAGTAACCATCACTCGGCGTCCCCGCCGCCGTGAAGCGGAACCCGGCCATCGCCTCGCCCAGCCGCGATCCATCTTCCCGGGGCTGTGCGCTGCTGGCAATAAAATCCGTAAAGTCGAGACTCAGGAACAGCGTTTCAACCGGTTGCTGGTACAACAGGTTCAGCGCGTACGCGAGCTGTGTCTCCACGGCGGCGCCCGGCATCCCGAGATTGTAAAGGTCCATACCCGCATCGAGAAAGCAGGCATGCGCCGGTGCGATACCCAGTTCGACACGGGAATTCCCGACCATCAGCGCATTGTGTGTCGACAACAGGGGCTGGTACTTTTTCAGCAGTTGGGTGTGCTCATTGATCTCAACCTTGTGTTCATTGAATCCCGCCACACGCTGCATACCGGTAATACCGTAGGGATCAACCACGTAATTGATGCCCACCACCAGGCAACTGGCCAACAGGCCAAAGATCACTACACGCAGAAGGTAGGTATTGGCTGTCATATCAGAATTGGAAGTACAGGAATTCGGAGACTTGCTGCAGCGTCAAAATGCCCGCCACGCCTGCGAGCGCTATCGCTACCGCCCATCGGGTACTGTAGTCCCAACTCAACAGATCACTGGAACGAAGCGCCCTGAACGCCCTGTCATTCTCATACAGCACCGGCTCGTGCTGGCAGAAAATCTGGGCCACATTCGGCAGTAGCAGCGCGACCGGGGCAACCGCCAACACCCAGAGATAATTGCCCAGGATCATCGTACCGCCGCCCTGGACCGGCACAACCCCAATCGCCGTCAGTTGGCTTCCCACGTCGCCCAACCGGGCCAGGATACCCGCTGGAACCTCGAAGCCGGAGAAACCCAGCATGGCCATCGCAATCTGGTTGCCGTGCTCCAGCGTGGGAGCGCGGAAGTACACCCATGAGAACACCACTGCAAGAAAGGTCAGTCCCCAGGCAAATGCCATGTATACCGGATGGCTGGAGACATTCCAGCCAAACCGCGACAGCATATGGCGCCAGCTGTGATTGACCATCAGGTAGCCGCCGTGAAGTGCGCCCCAGACGACAAACGGCCAGCCCGCACCGTGCCAGAGGCCTCCCAGCAACATGGTCAGGAAAAGGTTGAGGTAGCGGCGGTACTTGCCTTTGCGGTTGCCACCGAGGGCAATGTACAGGTAATCCCGCAGGAACTGTGACAGCGTCATATGCCAGCGACGCCAAAACTCAATAATACTGGTGGACTTATACGGCGAGAAAAAGTTTACCGGCAGACGTACACCGAAGACCCGGGCGGCGCCAATCGCCATATCGGAGTAACCGGAGAAGTCAAAATACAGTTGGAAGGTGTAAGCCAGAGAGCTGCCCCAGGCCCTGAAAAAATCGATATTACCGCCTGCGCCACCGGTGTCGTATACCGGGCCGACATAGGTGGAAAGGCTGTCTGCGATAACGGTTTTCTTGAACAACCCGATGGCAAAAATAGACATGCCGACTGCGAAGTTGGACCACCTCGGGGTCAGGTTGCCCGGCTTCATAAACTGCGGAATGATATCCCGGTGGTGCACAATCGGCCCCGCGATGAGTTGCGGGAAAAAGCAGACAAACAGCGCGTAATGCAGGAAATTATACTCGTGCGTCTTGCCCTGCCAGGCATCCACCAGATACGAGATCTGCTGGAAGGTGAAAAACGAGATCGCCAATGGCAGGAAGATGGTCCCGACATCCCAGTGTGTACCAAACACCGTGTTGACATTGTCGACAAAGAAATTCGCGTATTTGAAATAGCCTAGCAGCGCCAGATTGACACTGATCCCGAAAATTAGCACGCTGCGCCGGCGCCAGTAGTTCTCCCTGGAGAGCACCTGCCCCACCGCAAAATTGAAACCGATGGAAAACAGCAGCAAGATCAGGTAGGCCGGCTTCCAGTAGGCGTAGAAGCCAAGCGAGGCGAATACCAAAAAGCCCAACGCGGTATTGAGCGTAAAAAACCTGGCACAGCAGAAGAAGCCGAGCGCGCACAGCGGGAAAAAGAGAAAAATGAACTCGTATGAATTAAATAGCAAGTTTACTCTGTCCGCACACAGTCCGCCCTTTTTATGCAAGTTACTGTGGCAGATTCTCGCCCGCCACACCACCAAAATAACCGCATTTTATTAAGCCCGTCACAATCAATACGGCGCTCGACAGCTGCAGGCTGCGGCGTTGGCAATGTCAGCCATAAAGCAGGCGCCGGGGGCGGCGAAATGCCCGAGATGTGAACCCGTCTGCTTACCCTTGTTCGGTCCAAATGATAGCATTGCGGGTCCGGAACCTGGTGAGTGAGTTCACTGCAATGAAACAGCGCGGCGACAACAGCAAACAAGTCAAGAATGGATTCACACGGCACAGCATCATCGGTCGATACTGCGCTCCCGGCAGCCCGGTGCGCGCCGCAGACCGGCTTAATGCCATGCGCACTGCCGTCCAGTCGCCGCTGCCCGTAACAACGCAAAGCACGACCGCCTTTGCGCTGGCCACCTCCGGCAGCACCCATACCCTCACTGCTGGAGGCGTCGCCACCATTGCCGGCCACCCCCGGTTCCGCGACAGCGAACTCGCCGCTGTGGCGGACACCCAAGGCGGTGCCGCGGCTCTCGCAAAGGGTTATGAACAGTATGCAGAGGGCATCTTCGCAAGGCTGATGGGTTCGTTTTGTTGCGCAATCATAGACACCCGGGCAGATCGTGTACTGCTGGCTATCGATCGCCTCGGCCAACACTCGATGTACTACCATGCCGGCGATGATGCCCTTGCCTTCGGCAGTTTCGCCAGTGGCGCTCTCGTCGCCACCGAGGACAAGGCACAGTTGCTTGAGCAGGGCGTCTACAACTATGTGTACTTCCATATGGTGCCGAGCCCAGGCACGGTCTATCGCGGCCTGCACAAGCTGCCCGCTGCGCACTATCTGGACTACCAGGGCGGCAACGTCCGGCGGGTGAATTACTGGTGTCCACGCTTCTCCGACGACACACAGCAAGAGTCGTTCGACGTGCTGGCTGAGCAACTGCGCCACAAGTTGCGGTCCTCTGTGGAAAACTGCCTGCCCGGCTCCGGAAAAGTGGGCGCGTTCCTCAGTGGTGGACTCGACAGTTCCACCGTTGTCGGCATGTTCTCCGAGCTGCGTGAAGGCCAGGCATCCGCCTATTCGATCGGCTTCGCCGCAGAGGGCTATGACGAAATGGCGTTTGCCCGAATCACGGCCAAGCATTTCGGCGTCGAACTGAATGAATACTATGTTACACCTGAGGATGTGGTGGAGGCCCTGCCCACTATCGCCACCAGCTACGACGAGCCGTTTGGCAACTCCTCGGCGCTCCCGGCGTATTTCTGTGCCAAGATGGCGGCAGAAGACGGCGTGAAAACACTGCTGGCCGGGGACGGCGGCGACGAATTTTTCGGTGGCAACGAACGCTACCTGAAACAACGCGTGTTTGAGCACTATGCAAAAGTGCCGGCCCTGTTACGCAAAGGCCTGATTGACCCGTTGGTGAATGTAATGCCTTCCGGATTGCCGCTGGCGTCCAAAGCGAAGAGTTATATCGCGCAGGCAAATACACCGCTGCCGGACCGTATGCAGAGCTATAACTTCCTGCACCGCCATGCCGCCTCCGAGATATTCCCCGATGACGTCCTGCGGGCGGTGGATACAGCGCTGCCGCTCACCCTTCTGCGCTCGATTTACCAGCGCCCGGAACCGACCTCCAGCCTGAATCGAATGCTGTATCTGGACTGGCAGATCACTCTCGCCGACAACGACCTGCGCAAGGTCAGCCATATGTGTGCGCTGGCCGGCGTGGACGTGGTCTATCCCATGCTCGATGATGAGTTGGTGGCGTTTTCCTGCAAAGTCCCCAGCGCCTGGAAGATAAAAGGCAATGACCTGCGCCATTTCTACAAGGAGTCACTGAAAGGCTGGCTGCCCGGGGAGACGATAGCGAAGACGAAGCAGGGTTTCGGACTCCCATTCGGCGTATGGATGCGGAACTATCAACCGCTGCGGGAGCTGGCCTATGACAACTTGTTGAAACTCAAACAGCGCGGCCTGATCAAACCGGCCTTCATCGACAAGGCTATCGAAATGCACCAGAGCCAACACGCGGCCTACTACGGTGAACTGGTGTGGATCCTGACCGTGTTTGAACTGTGGATGCAGGGCCATTCAGGCAGCGATTCACACTAACGGGTGTTGGCGGGAGAATCACTCCCCCTACTGCTGTGCCAACCAATCAATGGTCATGCGCTCGACCTGTTCCTGCCAGAGTCGCTGCGAGAAAGTGTGATCAGCGTCCGCCAGGGTGTGGGTCGTCACAGTGGACTTTGCAATTGCATCTTTCCAAGCCGGGTCCTGCGCAACCAGCGTTGAGAATTCCCGCGCCGTCAGGTCCGCCCCACTGAGCACGATCAGGATACGGTGCTGGAACTCTTCCATTCCCTCCTGCATCGCCTTGATGAACGAACGAGTCACTGTCTTCTGTCCGAGACCAGGCGCAGACTTACCCAGTAACGCAAGGCTATCTTTGGCGAGTTCCTTGAAAGTGGGCCACAGTTTTATCTGCCCGGACAACAGGCGTCGCCACTGGTGTCGCGTTGACAGGGAGGGTCGATAGTAATGCGCCAGCTTCACCTGCGGCGAGTAATCGCCGTTGTGAACCCATGGGTTTAACAGAACCAAACCGGCAACATGCGGATGGCGGTGCCCAAAAATCAGCGCGCTGGAGGCGGCATCACACAGTCCCCACAGTACTACCCGTGAAACACCGGGCACACTCTGGATAAACGCGTCGACAGCGACAGCGATCTCTTCCTCGGTATTGTCAAACTCACACTTTTCGCCCTCGCTGTCACCCATCCCGCGATAGTCAAATCGCAGCGATGCAAACCCGGCCTCGGCAAGGCTCCTTGCCAACAGTGTGAACTGGCGGTGGCTTCCCACCCGGTACTGCGGCCCGCCCACGAGAATCAGCACACCGACGTCCGCTGCGACCTCCGGGACAGCAGTGATACCCACCAGACGATCAGCTGCGCAATCGAAGACGACGACCTGTTCGCGGTAGGCCGTCACGATTGCGCAAACACTTCAGACGTACAGCGCTGCAAGGAGGCATTGATACCGGCATCCACTATCCGCCAGAAAGGGTCTCCCGGCACGCTGTGCTTGCCCACACTGACACCCTGTTGTTGCCAGTTTGAAACAACACTCTCGGCGGCGACCGAAAATGAATCACCCGATAGTGTGCCAACCTCAACCCAATCCACTTGCTCGCACCCGGGCTTGAGATCATTGAGCCTGACTTTTGCCAGTTCGAGAGCCAATGCAGAGGAGAGGTCATAACCTGCAACCTCCAGCGGGCGCCCTGCGCGCAGTTCATTCCACAGCGTTTTACGATCAAAACTGACGCTGCCATTGACAGCTGATGACATAGCCTTGAGGCGCAGGAACTGGTCTATCTGTTGTTCACCGTTCAGCACCGGCTGCCAGAGCACCAGCCGGCGTATGTCCGCTCGCGACCGTGAAACCTCACAGGCCAGCGGCGCACCCAGTCGCAACCCCCACAATGACAGTGACCCGGCCCCCATTGCGGCGAGGGTGTCCGCAGCTAGCAACGCGTCCTCCACCCAGCACTGCCAGGTGGCATCCGCAAACTCGCCACCGGCATCGCCACAACCCGTTACGTCAAGCAGCATGACCCTGTAGCCGGCAGCGGCGAGCGCACGCGCCTGACTGGCCACAATATGGCGCGACTTGTTCATTTCCTCAGCGAACGGCGGCAGAAACAGTATCGAATCTCGCACGCCGCCACCGACCGGTTCCAGCAGCAGGTAGAATACCTTTCTACCCCGGTGCTCAAGAAAACTGCCATCAATGCTGAAGTCTTTGCGGTTCATCGGCTAGCCGAGCTTGGACTCCACAAATGCAGTCAGGCTGCCCACCGTGGCGAAAACATCGGCATCTACCTCATCGTCGTCAACGATGATGCCGTACTGTTCTTCGAGGCTGGCCAATATCCCGACCACAGACATCGAATCCATTTCTGGAATCGCACCGAGAATACGGGTGTCAGGGTGTGCTGGAATCGCTCCAGCGGGGACACCCAGGTTTGATTGCAGAATTGCAATGACGTCTGATTGAATATCCATATTAAACACTACTAGTATTGAATGACACGCTGTCCAGCGAGCATCGACTTTCATGCTAACCTTGCAATCCAGTCTGCTCAAGCCAGAAAATGCGATCAGGCTATCATAATCGACAGAAGTATTGCCATTCCCCGGCTTTTCCCCGATAGTGTTTATCGATCTCACACCGGCATCGATCTGTTGGCTGACCTGCATCATCACATTCGAATTGAGAAAGTGCACCTCGGGCAGGACGGCCTGGATGCGCCACTGCAGCGTGCATTCTCAGAGTACGAAGCGAGAAACCCGCAGTACGGCCGGCAGTGGCTCGAGAATCTCACCGCCCATGCGCTGGACAACTGCGACCAGGCCATCCTCTATATCGCGAGATCCGGGCCGGATAATTTTGTCGCCTGCCCGCTGAAGATCAGTTCCCCGCACAAGCGCGGTTCCGCCCTCAGCACATTCTACACCTCGAGCTACTGCCCCATCGTCAACTCGGAAGACCCGGAAGACCTTTTCCAGGCGCTATTCCGTCACCTGGCGAGAACGGAGCGCATCTCCTCCTTAACGCTGGCGCCCATGGCTGCGGATACGCCCGAGTTCCGACTGATGCGCGATGCACTCAGCCGAGCCGGCTGGAAAGGCCGACACGAGTTTTTCTGCTTCGGCAACTGGATACACGATATTGATGCGCACTCCTACCAGTCCTACCTCGCATCGCGCCCGTCGAAGCTCCGCAATACCCTGGCACGCAAAACGAAAAAGTTTCTCGCCGACGACCGCGGTTCGCTGGAAATCGTACAGGGTGGCGATAAACTTGAGGGCGCCATCGAGCGCTACGTAACGGTGTACAACAACAGTTGGAAAGTCGAAGAGCCCTACCCGGATTTTGTGCCGGGATTACTGCGCCTTGCAGCGGCGAGGGGCTGGCTGCGTCTGGGCATAGCAAGCTACGATCGGCAGCCGGTTGCCAGCCAGATCTGGCTGGTATGCGAGCGGACGGCCTATATATTCAAGCTCGCCTATCATGAAGATTACAAGGCCCTGTCGCCCGGCACAGTCCTGACCGCACATATGATGCAGTGGGCAATCGAAGAGGATGGCATTGACCGCATCGATTACCTGTCCGGTGATGATGCCTATAAATCGGACTGGATGTCCGTGCGCAGGGAACAACACGGCCTGGCCGCATACAACCCTCGCACCCCGCACGGGCTCGTGCAGCTTACAGCCCATACCCTGAAACTACTGGTGAAAAAGCTGCGGCCAGCTTAGTACACGCTATTTTACTGACGCACCGGTGTGGACGCAGGCGGGACTGCCGAACGGTCTACTCCAGGCCCCTGACCCAGGTAAGGATGGCCTGGTTCACACGCTCGCGGGAGTCGCCATCGGAAAAAGTCTGGTCTGCATCAGGCAGGTCAATACGCTGGCAGGACGGACGCTGGTAAACGGACTGCCATGCCGAATCACCGTTTATCAGTTCATCAAATTCATCGGAGACCAGGCTGCGACCGCTCATCAGGAACAACACCGGTCCCTGAAACTGCCTCAGTCCCGACAACATCCGGTCGATGGGCCGGCCAACGCTTGCTCCGCCCTGCTGCGTCGCCGGCGATTCCGGCCTCGAAAACACGCCCGCGAGCCTGGCGGCGAGTTTCTTCACTCCCGCCAGCGCGTAGTCGAAAAGATTGTATTCGAAGCGCAGCAGTTTGCGCCAGAACTGCGCTTGACCCAACCTCCCGGTGTAGTGCTTTCTCAACACGGCGGAGCGTATCTCCTCGGTGCTCACCCAGGGGTTGCCGAGAATCAGGCTCTCCACACCGGCCACCCTGGCCCCGTGTATCATCGCCGCGGAGGCTGCGTCGCAGCCTCCCCACAACACCACTTTCCGCACCTGGGGGACTTGCCGGCGAAAAGCGTTCACCGCCGCATCAATGTCCTCTGCGATATCGCCGAATCCGGCGAATTCCCCGCTACTATCACCGAGCCCACGATAGTCGAAACGCATCACCGCCACGCCATGGCCGGCCAGGCTGCGCGCCAGGCTGACCATTCCACGACCGACACCGGCTCGGTACTGCGGCCCACCGGCAACGATGGTCAACACGCCGACAGCGCCAGGTGCCTGCGGGCAATGCACGATCCCCACCAGATCCTCGCCCTGGCAGTCAAAAACCAGTGGAATCTCTTTCGTCAAAGGCGCACTCATGCCAACAACCCACTGGTAATGGAAAGTAATTCGGGGAGTGCATCGCGCTTGTGCAACTGCCACAGCTGCGGCCCGGTGAATGGATGCACCGCCACATCATTTTGCAGGCCACGAAGCTTTTCGACCGCCTTGATTGTCGCACCGCCGGGCGCGGCACCCGGCTCACTGACATGCTCCAGCCAGTGAATCCTATCGCGGCACAGTGCTGTCATCCCCGCCAGCGACAGGTTTTCGATATCCTGCACCAGAACACCTCCGAGAGTATAGCCGGAGACTTCCACGCATTCGCCTTCCGCAAGCTTGTTGCGAATCTGGGAGGTAGTCTCAGGCGCGAGGTCTTTGCCTACCAGTGCGGCAACACGCTGCCGCAAGATTTGCGTTACGTAGCGCTCACCGGACACCACCGGTTGCCACAGAATGATACTCTGTATATCGATGGACGATTTGGCGGCGAAGTCCATCGCGATGAAAGCACCGAGGCGCAAGCCCCACAAAATAATGGGAGCGGGAGCCTCACGCTGAAGCGTTTCAACAGTAAGCCGAATATTGTCCTGCCAAACTGCCAGTGAGGCGTCGCGCAGCTCGCCCTCACTGTCGCCGGAGCCGTAAAAATCAATGGCAGTACACCAGTATCCCGCCCTGGCAAACGCTCTCGCCTGTTCTGCCACCAGTGCGCGACAGCGGTTCATCTCCTCTCCGAACGGCGGCACATAGACAATATGCGCCCTGGGCTGCTCCCGGCAGCGGGTCTGCAGGGTGAAAAATCGCTGGCCCTCCTCGCCTAAGAACCTTGGCAGGAGCCGGATATCGCTGTTGCTCATGCCTGTCATTCCCCCGGGCGCATCCTAGCGTAATTCGCCGCCGCCGGATTTTTCCCCGGACTGGTGTAAGTGTACTTTCTCGCCGACTACCATCTCATCTTCGGCGATACCCAATCGAGACAGAATGCGCTTTTGCCCTTGCAGATTGCTCAGGTCGCCGACATCGAATATCCAGAATCGATCGGGATACTTCTTCTGCAATCGGTCCGCCTCGAGATAGTAGTAATCCCAGTACATCCCAATGGCCTCTTCCTTGGAAGCGGCGTCAAACTTTGGAAAGCAACTATCCCATACAGGGTCTTTCATCCAGCGGCTGCCGTCGTGCTCCTGCCAAAAATTGTACTCCGTGTGAAAGGGCATGCGTGTAATCCACGATTTCAATTTATCTGCCAGCCACAGAGATCGCCAGCGACTGATAGAAGACTTCTTCAACCAGCTGGCGACTGTCGATGCCTTGTCACGCTTCATACAGACAGCCACGCACTCCGGCGCAATCTCGAACAACTCATCGATGTAGTTAAGATAATAAAACGCGATATCGCCTATCAGCCTCACCTGCCCCATCGTTTGCAGCTTCTCATAGGTTTTCACCGTGGAAGGGCGTGAATAGTCGATCGACAACCTGGCGGTGTCGCCACCGTCCAGCAGCCGCTGGTATTCGCGGATAGCGTTAACGTGCGGCTGCGGATTGCCGCTGAACACCGCATTCGACGGGTTCATTTCATGAAAGCAGATCGCATCGGTCTGGCGATCTATCAGTGATGTCAACGATGCGGTGCCGGTGCGCCCCGAACCGAGCCCTATCAGGATTCTACCGCTGCGCTCAGGCATGCCGGATCACACTAGTCACCGGTGCGCTCCGCAATCACCGCCTTGATGGCGTCGACGGCCTCGGCTATCTGCCGGAAGCAGACCACATAGCTGCCCCGTGCCCTGCCATACGGATCGGCTATCTCTACCTGCCAGCCTGTTCTGTTTGGATGCGCACCGAGCAGGTAAACCTTGTCGGCCAGCTGGGGATCGACACTGACCAGCCTGTCATAGTGGCTTTTTTCCATCACAAAAATTATATCGCTGTCATGCAGCATCTGCTCGGTGACACTGGTTGATCGCATGGCGCTCATATCAACCCCGAACTGTGCTGCCACCTCCGACATCACCGGGTCGGAGGGCCGGTCGGGGTGTTGATGGAAGCCGGCCGACATTACGACTATACCCGAATCCTGGGCATACCCCCTGAGCATGACATCGGCCAGCGCGCTGCGGTTGATATTCCCATAACACAGCAGCAACATCGACTTTGCTTGCGCAATATTCCTGGCCACTTCCCCCTTCTTCCAGGCGCGGTGCTGACGGGCAAAAAAACTGACTTCCGTGAACAGGG
This sequence comes from Halioglobus sp., assembly GCA_020443425.1. Lineage (GTDB taxonomy): Bacteria > Pseudomonadota > Gammaproteobacteria > Pseudomonadales > Halieaceae > Marimicrobium. The sequence goes on along the minus strand of JAGRIE010000022.1, from coordinate 13,876 downwards.
CAAGCAGGCGCCGGGAGTAGCCTTTCAGGAGCCTGCCGATATCCACCAGTCCCGGCAACGGATCGCGAAAGCTTTGCACATCAAAACGGTGCCTCGGATGAAACAACAGGCGCAATTCCTTGAACACATCCCAGCCATCCGGGATATTTACAATACGCCTGTCGGCATTACCGCGCAGGACTGCCTCGTACCACGCCAGGTCCCTGGATAACAAACGGCAGTAGATATTGTTGCGATAGGGAGCGCAGGGATTCAGTTCATCGTCCAGTTCCAGGTCCAGCAACATCGAGGGAAAATCTGCGCCGGCAGCGGCGGCCAGCGGCAGCGACCCCCAGAATCGCCCGTTGATTTCCATCAGGCAGAACTGCCGCGTCTGCGGATTCATTTTGAACTCGACCATGGCCACCCCGGTCCAGTCCAGGGCGGCGATTAATCGCTCCGACGCCTCAAGCAACTCCGGCATGACCGGCTCACTTTTCCGCAGGCTGCTGCCACCGCCGGTCAGTGGTACTTCATGCAGACGGCGATGCTGGAAGGCATAGCCAATTTTTCCCTGCCTGGCGATGAGCTCGATACCGACGCCGACACCCGGGAAGAACTCCTGCAGCAGCACCGGGCCAAATCGCAGCGCGTGTATGCAACGGGCCTCCAGCCCGGCGACATCGAATGCATAGCTGACCCGCAGTTGGCTGGTGCCGCCATCGTTGGAGCCTATCGAGCGGGCCGGCTTCAGCACAACGGGAAATTGCAGCGAATGTTTCAGGGCGTCGAGCTGGCCCAGGGACTCCAGCGTGACGCCTCGGGGAATAGCCACACCGACCTTGTCCGCCAGCAACAGTGTCTGGGCCTTGTCCAGCACGATTTCAAGACTGGTCGCTGATGGCATTGCGATATTGATATGGGCCAGGCGGTCGCGGCGATCCGATAGCGCCACCAGGCTCCGCTCTGTGACGGGAATGACCAGGTCGTAGTTATGGGTGCGAACATGCTCCAGCAGCCACTCGACAAAGGCATCAGGAGCAGCTAGCGGGTCCGGGTACTGGTAGACATCCTCCACAGAGTTTGAGTAGCGGCTCAACGGCCTCAGCGTATGGCTGGCGGCATCGACAATGCAGCCACGTGCGGACAGGGAACGGGAGATGGTCAGGCACGGAGCCAAATCCGCATCCAACACCAGCACTCGGGCTCTACTGTCTCGCTTCATTGCTTGAACTCAATCTCTGGCGGCTGCCATTTAAGCGGAATTCCCTTCATCTGGCGCAATTGTGTTAGAACTGTCGTCGGGACGATACGCAACATACGCTTTCAGGGCACACTGGAACAGCAGCCTGCGCACTATCGAAAGGCTTCCGACAGCCATTTATGCCAGCGTTAGCGATTATATTACACACATTTCTACCCAAATTGTGAGCGCCTTCCCATGTACTTCCCACTAATTCATAAAATTCCTGAGACAGGGTGGGAAACAAGCATTTACAATACGCGTCATGCCCCGTGTGGCACTGAGGGCGCGGATTTCCCGCTGGCGAATCGCTTCACGACCGCCTTTCACACCCCAATAGTGTAAAGAGTTGGCAATGGCACCAGAGGAAAAGGACCCGTTTTTTTCCATCATAATTTCCACACGGGATCGGCCTGGACAATTTGAGGTCGCACTGCGCTCAGTGCAGCGACAGACCTTTGTCCAAAAAGAAGTCATCGCGGTGATTGACGGCTCAACCGACGCAAACATGGCCTGCTATGCAGAGCTGGAACAGCAGTACAACGATGTCACCTTCCTCAGACTCGTGCACCGACCCAACGGCCACGGGCATAGCTATGCTATGAATTTCGGTGCCCACAATTCCCGGGGCCGATACCTGTGTTTCCTGGATGACGACGACGAATGGACAGACGATCACTATCTCGATCATGTTTTCTCGGGCATCTCTGCCTCCAGCAGGCCGGTCGATATGCATTACAGCAACCAGCGGGCCGTGCACTCGAACGGCGTCATGCAGACCGAGGACGTCTGGCTGGATGCACTGGTACCGAAAGCGTCACAGCGACCCCGCAACACTGAGGACAGCTACTTTGTCGACGCCGCGTTTTTACTGTCTGGCGGTGGGTTCGCACACCTGAACTGCAGTATCTTCGAACGCCATTTTTACGCGTCAATCGGCGGCATGGACGAGAGTATCCGCTACGAAGAGGATCGGGATATCTTTATCCGCTCGATTGATACCGCCCGCGTCATGCTGTACAGCACCCGCTACTCGTCGCTGCACCATATCCCAGACAGCAACGCCACGAACAACCTGTCGACCGCCAGCTCCGCCGTGCAAAAAAAACTCTACCAGATGTACGTCTACGACAAGGGTATATCCCGGTGCCGGCAGGATGTAGTGGTGCGCTTCTGCTGCCGCGGCAAAACCTGTGAGATGAAACATACCGCGACCATGCTCGCAGCGCAGAAACGCTATACCGGCGCAGCACAGTATGCCAGGGCCGCTCTCCTGAACGGGTTCAATCCGCGCTGGCTCGCCTTTACCCTCTACCTTACGGCGAAGGCCTGGTTCACACGCCGCGATGCAGCCACGGAGGACCCCCGGTGAGAGACGCCCGCATCCCGATTGGTGCCCGTTGGCTTATTGCGGCACTTACCTTACACCCCGTGGTGAATTGCGCTAAAATCGATCACCCACTCACTATGGCAGAGAGCCGATATGCCCGCACTGCTTAGCAGAAACCACACTATCCATGCCGCGCTGCTGATCGTGATAGCCAGCTGCATGAGCCCGCTTGCACAGGCTGATGCAAAACCGCAGTGGGTGGGCGAGACTCTGGACGGTGAGAAATGTGTGGGCAGTAATATTCCCTTCGGGCCTTACGATTACCTGCTGCGCGCGAACTTTCCTGCGGAACTCGACGTTGTTGAACGGGCGCACTTTACCCCGGATATTGAAAACCTGGAGGCGGGCAGAACCTCCTACGCCATCAATGATATTGCCTACACCCTGATGGCGTGGCCCAACCACCACCGGGCACTGCACAGCGCGATGAAGTACCGCATGATGCATTGGGAATGGCCTGAAGATGCACAAGTGCCCCCTGCGGAGTGCCAGATGCAAAGAGCCATCGGGTACAGTCCCAAAGACCCCATCCCGTATATGATGTACGGTTTGCTGCTGCACAAGGCCGAGCAGTACGAGAAAGCCCTGTTCGCCTACCGCCAGGCCAATAGGCTGCGCCCGGATGACATCCTCACGCTCTACAATATGGGCCTGACGCTGGTCGAGTTGGAGCAGTTCGATGAGGCGAGACTGGTGGCCAACACCGTGTATGGTGCCGGCATACCGCTACCCGGATTAAAAAACAAACTGATTGCGGCCGGTCAATGGGGAACCCCCTCGGCGGTGCCTGCCGACGCCCCCGCGCCGGTGGTAACAGTGGAAACGCGGGAGAAACCCGCGGGAAAAACCGGGCAATAGGTTCACCGCGATACGGCAAATACCCGCTTCCCGAAAACCGGCGACAGCCCGGGTGGTCGCAGTGAGGATCAGGCCAGCAGTGGATCCAGTTGCCGGTAATTGGCAAGCAAACGCCCGGTGAACCTCAGCGGCTGCCTGTCCCAGGGCGTAAATCGCGGCAGTTGGTATCTGTCACTGCCGGTTGTGCCCACCCCCCAGTGTGTCGAAACTGCAACCTTGAACCCCAACTCGCGAACAATGTCTCGGTGCTCGGTACCGTAGTCGAGTTCCGGCCTGCCATTGGGATAAGCGAAGGCGTCTACCGGTTCCTGCAGGAGCGCCTCCAGATCGCCTTTGCTGGTTGCAATTTCACTGCGGGCGGCCTCAGGGGATATGCTGGAGAGGATCGGGTGATTCACCGTGTGCGCACCAATGGCGATACCGTTGCCTGCCAGTGATCGCAGCTGTGCGTCGGTCAACATCAGGTCATCAGGGAGACGAGCGCCCCGCTTCTGGATCTCATTGACGCGCTCGATTCGCTCCTGCGGATCCATGTGCTTGATCTGGCGCAGGATACTATCGACAGCAAGCCGGCGCTGCTCATGCGATCTCAGCGTGTAACACTGAAGGTCAATGTCCCTGAGGTCCAGCACCTCCCCCGGGTAATTCCGCAATACCTCGATGACGGAATCATTCCACATGCGCCCGCCGTTCAAAAAGCCTGTGCTGACGAACACCGTCGCGGGAACCCCGTACTTGCGCAGCACCGGCATCGCATACTGCTCGTTGTCGGCATAGCCATCGTCGAAGGTCACACAGGCCGCGCCGTCAGGCAACGTACCCGCTTGCAGTCGTTCCACTGCCTCAACCAGCGGCAGTGGATGAAAATACTGGCGCAGCATTTTCATCTGCATATCGAACTCAGCTACCGTCGGCTCTCCGGGCCGCATCGGATCGCGCTCCGGAAGAACACGGTGATAAATGAGAATAGACAGCCTCTGGCTGCGATAGGCACTGTAAACCAGTGGCAGTATACGGGCGATGAAACTCGAATCCTGGCTTTTCACGGCATCACCACCTAGGTCTCACGCGGCACTTGCGGTCGCCTGCCGCGCGCCGGTGCGCGCACACCACGTCTGACGACCCTGGGCGTCTGTGTCACACCATCTATGTGCTCGTGGGGCGACTTGGCGAGGTGACTCAGGGTGATTGTAATCGCCATAAAATGCCATGCCAGGTCAAAATAGGACAGACTCAGGAACGCACCGCCGGCCAAAAAGGCAACAAGGGATATCTGCAGCATCCGCGCCAGGAAATTGTACTGTACCCGGTCCGGGTCATCCCTGGTCAGCTTTATCACACCGCTGAGCTGCCGCCACATCAACCAGAGTATCAACAGGAACAGGAACAAGCCCGGCCACCCCCCGTCATTCAATACACTGAAATAGATACTGTGGGCAACGAATGCGCGCTGCGCCTCTATCCCGTACTGGTAGTAGTTCTGCAGTGACCAGGACGAGAAACCTCCACCGGTCAGCCGATCGTTGGCGATGGCAATACTGTACTGCCAGGCCCGAATGCGCTCCATCGATGAGGAATCCTGCTGGTACTCGGAGATGGAGTCCACGCGGTCATGCCAACTCTGGGGCATAAATACCAGCGCAAGCGTCGTCAACAATACAAACACCGTTGCTGTCACCAACTTGCTATTGGACTTCCACCAGTAGTAGCCGCCGACTGCCAGAATCGCCAGTACCGCGCCCCGCGACTGCGAACCGATGACAGACGCCAGACTGAAAAAGATGCAGTAGGGCATGATTTTCTTGACCCAGGGTTTGGGGGGGAACTTATTCATGTAAAGCATCAGCGGCACGATCATCAGTACCGCAACCGCGAGCGCATTGTTCTCCTGGATATCACTGCCGGCAGGACCGAAGACGTGATAACCACCACCCGTCATAAAGGTAAATATCCCGCCTTTGACACTGTAGAAACCAATGGAGAAAACAATCACCCATATCAACTGGTTGACTCGCTGGAAATCGCGCATCAGCATCAAGGTCACGAAGGTGATCAATTGTATTTTCAGAACCTTGATCAAGTGCGGGAAGGCCAGGTCGGGATAGACCGCGAATACCGTGCATATTATCAACCAGATCAGGAATATCACCCAGACCACCACCAGCGGGTTCGCCGGCAACGATTTCTTTTCCTTGCTGACAATCATGGAGAACAGCAGCACGATCGCCACTATCTGGGCAAAGGGCATGTCGTAGGCAAACCCCCACGCCAACCGGTGCGGATTCATATAGCTCAGCCACGACCACGCCAGTACGCCATACCAGGGGTAGCGCAGAATGAAGGGCAACATACCGAACACCAGCACAGTGATAATAATATCGCGCATCAGGTGCTCTCCCGGCCCGCCGGGCTAACTGGCAAGCTTGCTGACAACATAGCGAAATTTACCGGAGGCCTCTCGTTCAATTTTATTGACGTATACGAAATCTATGACCAGGGAATCCCCCAACCGGCGCCTGAACTGCTCTGTGACAGTGTGTTCCAACTGCGCGGTCTCACTGGTGGACGTGACCAGTTGCAGCGTGATTCGGGTCAGCGACTCCTGCACGATCTTGAATTCCTCCACTTCCGGAATTTCACGCAAGACATAGATCAGTGCCAGGCCGTGGAGCACCGTGCCATCGGCCGCCCTGACAAAATCGGTTGATCGTCCCTCAATTTCCGCCAGCACAGGCAGCCCGCGCCCGCAACTGCAGGTCTGCTGTGACAAGCTGCCCACATCACCGGTCCGATAGCGTACAAAGGGGAAGTCACCCGTGCTCAGGTGAGTAATGACAATCTCCCCCTTCTCCCCGTCGGGCACTACTTTGCCATCCTCGGACACGATTTCAACCACTATATCTTCCGCTGTAATATGCAGGGCGCCGTGCGGACACTCGTGGGCGATAAAGCCCGCATCCCTGCCGCCGTAGCCATTGGCCACCGGCGCGCCGAATGCAGCCTCAATCGCCTCGCGCTGATAGGGGTAGAGCCGTTCCGAGGTCACAAAAATCACCTTGATGCCGAGGCCATCAAGCGCATAGCCATTGCTCGTCGCATACTCCGCCATAAGCGCCAGCGATGACGGGTAGCCGAACAACATACGCGGCTTCAGCGTCCGAATGCGCTGTGTGAACTGCAGCAGATTGGCATTCGACATCTCGAAGGCAGACAGCAGCTCAGTGCGCAGTATCTTATCGCGCACCAGGCGCACCCTGTCCTGTGAACCCAACTCGATCGGGGAGCCCCATACGACGATTTCCGGATCGCCGATGTCGACATCCCACCAACGGGTGGCCCGCCATTTCGCCGCGACATCGTGGCTGACCCGCTCCTTGCCTCGGTAAAAGATCAACGGCTCACCGCTGGACCCCCCCGTGCTGAATTTCTCCAGACTGCCCGCGTTATCCGCCTTCAAGCGCTCCATATTGCCGCGGATATCGGCCTTGCCCGTCAGCGGTAATCGCTGCAAATCGCTGACACTGGCCACCCGGGACGGGTCAAAGCCGAGTTCGGCAAACAGCTCACGATAATAGGGAACATCGCGCCCGATGCGTTCCAGAAACTCGCGCAACCGCCGGACCTGCAGCTGCTCAAGATCGGTGGCCGACAGCCACTGCGAGCGCTCCATCGCGCGCATAACGGCGACCGAAGTGTGTCCCTTCAGCCGCTCATGCAGCGGAAACAGGACACCGGACACCAGTTTGGTATAGAGACTCATGCTGCCACCATGTGGGTAGTGTAAAGCGACAGCCACTGCGGCCGCACCTCGTCCCAGGCGTACTGTGCCACTGCACGGCATCCCCGCTCCTGCAAGCCACTGCGCAGCGTGGAGTCGGTGTAGACTGTGACTATCGCCTGAGCCATCGCATCAGCGTCGTCGCGCGGCACCAGCAATGCCGTCTGTCCGTCCTCTACGATATACGGCACCCCGCCGACATTGGTGGAGATAACAGGCAGGCCACACGCCAGTGCCTCCAGCACCGAGTTGGGCATATTGTCGACCCGGGAAGGGTTCAACATCGCATCCGCACCGTGATACAGGTCAACGATCTGCTGGCGATCCAAGCGCCCCAGGAAGACCACCACATCGGTGAGGCCCAGTCGCTGCACCAGTTGTTGCAATTCAGCCCGCTGCGGGCCACTGCCGGCAATTTTCAGTCGCAGGGCGGGCACTGTCTCCCGCGCCAGCGCCAGCGCGCGTATGGCAGTATCCAGCCCATAGATTGGCTCGAGGTTGCGGGTGATAACCAGTGTAAATACGCTGTCTGTGGTGTGTTCTGCAGCCGGGTGGAACATCTCCAGATCGATGATATTCGGAATCACGTCGGCAGCGACACCAAACTCGCTGAACACCTGCTGCAGGAAGCCCGAGGGCACGACCAATCGCGTCGCCCGGGCCAGCGAGGGCTTGACCCAGCGCGCCGAGGCACCCAGGTACTCCCGCGCTTCGCCACCCCGGTAATTGACGATCACGGGGGTATTTCGCAGCCAGCCGATCCAGATCACCGGCGCGGCAAACAACTGCCATGACCAGCCTGAGTTTGCCATCAGGTGGATGACATCCACCCTGCCGGCCAGCCGCCAGATGCGCCACAGATACGGGACGATGCGAAATACCGCCCGCAGCCCTTTGATTTTTTCCACCACTGCCGGCCGGTACGGAGCATTGGTCTGCACCAGTTCCACCTCGACTCCCTCGTCGGACAGCAGGCGGGCGAGTTGCAGTGTCTGCATCGCCATCCCGCCGTTCGGAGGCGGCAGCGGTCCGACCAAACCCAGACGCATGCTCGTCATCTCACTGCGAAGTCGTCGTCGGCGATGGCGGCCTGGAACATCATCAGCGACCACAGCGGCGCACTGTACTCGCGCAGGCCCGACTGGTGGTCGTTCACCAGTTTCTCAAGGTAGTGCTGGTTGAACAGGCCGGTCTGGGCCAGCCCACCGTCCAGCAGCGACTCACGCAACCGCTGCTTCAGCGGGCCGCGAAACCATTTGCCCAGCGGTACGCCAAACCCCATTTTCGGGCGGTACAGTACATCGTGCGAGAGATGGGGTTCCAGCGCTTTCTTCAGGATATATTTGCCCTCCTGGCCGCGCAGCTTGTAATTCACCGGCAGCCCGGAGATCCACTCCACGAACTTGTGATCGAGCAGCGGCACCCGCACCTCGAGTGAGTGGGCCATGCTGGCGCGGTCCACCTTGGTGAGAATATCGCCCACCAGATAGGTTTTCATATCCAGGTACTGGATCATCGACAGCGGATCATCGGTCGGGCTGCGGTTGGCGTGGTAGTTAAACGTCTCGACCGCGCGGTAGCCCTGCAGTTCACGGTGCAGGGCGTCGCTGAACATGGCCTTGCGCTGCTCCTCCGAGGTCAGTGAGACGGAGTGCAGATACGCCTCCACCGAATTGCGTGCCAGCGACTCAAACGTCGTCTTGGCGCGGAATACCCGCGGCGCCCAATCCAGCTTGGGGTAGAGCCGCCCCAGCGCACCGAACACCGGTTTGCGCACACCCAGTGGCAACGCACCGCGCAGCCGCTCTTCATTCATATGCCAGCGATAGCGACGGTAGCCGGCGAAGTTCTCGTCCCCGCCGTCACCCGAGAGCGCCACGGTCACGCGCTCACGTGCCAACTGGCACACGCGGTAGGTGGGAATCGCGGAACTGTCGGCGTAAGGCTCATCGTAGAGACCGGCCAGCGTATCCAGCAGGTCGAAATCATCGCTGGCGACCACGCGCTCAAGATGGTTGGTGTGGTAGCGCTGTGCTACCTCCCTGGCAAAATCTGTCTCATTGTACTGGGCCACATCGAAGCCGATGGCACAGGTGTTGACCGGGTCCTGCTGTAGCTGTGCCATCGCAGCCACTACCGCACTGGAATCCACGCCACCGGATAAGAACGCACCCAGCGGCACCTCTGCCACCAGGCGGATATCGACCGCCTCGCGCAGGCGTGAATACAGCTCATCGCACAATTCGGCTTCTGTGCCGACTGCCACTGGCGCAAACGGCACATCCCAGTATTCCTGCTGCGCCGGTACCGGCTTGCCGCGCTCCACCAGCAGGGTGTGCCCCGGCCGGAGCTTGTAGACATTGCGATAGATGGTTTTCGGCTCTGGAATATAGCCCAGCGTGAAATAGTCCTCCACCGCCTGCGGCTCCAGCTTCCTGGACAACCCGGGATGCGCTTTCAGGACTTTCAGCTCCGACCCGAAGACCAGTGTCTGGCCATCCAGCACAGAGAAAAACAGTGGTTTGATGCCCAGTCGATCCCGCGCCAGGAACACGCATTGGCGCACCTTGTCGTAGAGCGCGAATGCGAACATACCGCGGAAACGTTTTACACAGGCCTCGCCCCATTCCTGCCAGGCGTAAATAATGACTTCGGTGTCACAGCGGGTGCGAAACTGGTACCCGCGGGCCTTGAGCTCCTGCGCCAGTTCACCGAAGTTATAAATCTCACCGTTGTACACCAGGCAGACATTGCCATCGGCGCTGAACATCGGTTGCTGGCCAGAGGACAGGTCGATAATGGACAGCCGTCGGTGAGCCAGTGCGACACCAGGTTCCAGAAACACGCCGCCTTCATCGGGACCGCGGTGAAACTGGGTCTGGTTCATAGCCTGCAACAGGTTCCTGTCGAACTCGCTGTGTCCGACAGTATCGAAAAGCCCGGCAATCCCACACATAGCCTATCCTGTACTCTCTTTTGCTGTAACGGTTGAACGCCCCAGCAGTTCGTCATATACCTGCAGGTAGGCACTCACGGTCCGGTCCCAGTCGAACCGCTGACAGACACGCTCACGCGCAGTGTGTCCCTGCCTGATCCGCTGGCCATCGTCTGTTAGCAGAGCGGCCAATGCATTCGCCAGCGCGCGGTGGTCCCCCGCCGGGACCAGGCTGCCATTGCAGCCCTCCTCTACCAGTTCTACATTACCGCCGACCGCTGTCGCTATCACGGGCAGGCCGCTGGCCATGGCTTCGAGCACCGTATTGGATATACCCTCACCCAGCGAGGGCAGTACAAAAACATCCATCACCTGCAGCAGATCGGGCACATCCTTCCTGTCCCCGGGCATCCAGACACAGTCCTGCAACGCCAATTGCTCCACCAGTTGCTCCAGCTGCGGGTAAAGAGGCCCATCACCGACGATGATCAAGCGCAACCTCGCAGCTAAACCGGGGTCACTTTCGCGCAAAGTCGCGACCGCTCGCAGCAGCAGTTGCTGATCTTTTACCGGTGTCAGGCGCCCTACTGTTCCTGCCACCAAGATACCATCATGCTGCTGCCACTGCGCAGGCAATAATGCCAATGGCTTCACAGTTTCAGGTGTGAAGCGGCTGTGATCGACACCGTTGTAAATCTGCCTGACCTTAGCCGCGCTGACACCCACTTTGGCGACCAGCCATTGCGCGAGGTCTTTACTGACGGCGATGTAGCGGTGGATGAACAATCGCATGCAACGCCGAAACGCCAGGTACTTCCAATTGCTCCCGTCCAGATCGTTCACCTCGCGACCGTGCTCGCCGTGCACCCGTTTAATCCCGGGCAGCCACAGGCTGCACAGCTGCGACTCCAGCGCCGCCATATTGCGACTGTGGATGATAGCCGGGCGCAGCTCTTTCAGCAGGCGCCGCAACTTGGCATAGCAGTGCAGGTCATAGCCCTCGCGCTTGTGAAGCTCAATTACTGTGACGTTGTCGGCTTGGATACGGTGGGCAAATTCATCCGCAGTAGTGAGACAGATGATGACATGCCGGTAGCGCTGCGGCGGCGAGCGGTTAATGATATTAACCAGGCCATTCTCCAGCCCGCCTGTCGACAGGGCATAGATTATGTGGGCGACTAGCGGCCGGTCATCCATCAAGGCGCTGTCGACGCCGCCTGCCGCAAGCTTTGGTAGAGCAGCGGGCCATAGTCGGTGACAAAGTCCTGCAGGGTCGCTGTGGCGTCGCCCTGTTGCAGGTCTATCGGTGTTGCGATGATCACACGGTAGGTCAGCGAGTCACCGAAGCCCAGCCTTGCCAGCGTCTGCTGCAACTTGGCGTAGTAGTCGCTGGAGGTGCTGGTGCCGCCCACGACATACCAGGACCAGACCAGCAGGCTGTCTCGGGGACCGCGCAGCTGTGCCATATCGACAGTCAGTTCACCATCAGGGCTGCCGATTGTGGCCTTGCCCTGGTCAACAACACGCCAGCCGCTATCCTCGCGTGTAAAGAATGTGCTGCTGCCGATGACCTCAGCACCCTCAATGGTGCCATCGGCAAACTGCACGATGACCCCGACATCCTGCTGGCCGCGCCGATAGTATGCAGCGCTCTTGCCGGATACCCTGGAGACGGGGTTCCACCCCCAATCCGCGGCTGCGAGCTGCTGCCAGGCCCCTTCAGAGGCGGGAAACGCCACCGCACTCCGCACAGTGGCCGCCGGGCCGAACACCTGGTGCGCCAGCACGGGTGCGACAGCGGCCAGTATCACAGTGCCGGCAAATGTCAGCGCCAGCAGGCCATTACTGGCGCCGGCGCGGTAGCCGGGGTCGACGATTGCGGATTGCAGCGGCACCTCGTCCTGGTCATCCTCGCGGAAAAACGAGCCTGCCCAGAACAGCAGGAAAATCACGATACCGAAAAACACCCACCCGTAAACCAGGTGATCTGCACCTGTGGCAATCGTCATATCGCTCATATGGCCCAGCATCACAATTATGTAGGCGCGCACTGTATTCGCAAAGACAGGCATAATGGCGGAGACGAGGATAAAGACCAGGCGCCGTGTCAAGCTGCGGTAGGTCAGGTACGCGTAGAGCACACCGACAGTGATCGAGGCGATGATATACCGCACGCCACTGCAGGCTTCGACCACCGACCAGTTGCCGGTGGGGAGGCTGAAATACAGACCCTCGCGGTACACCGGTATGCCCGTCATCTGGATCATCCAGACCGTGGACGTCGCGGTGAATTCCATCATCGGCGCGACCAGACCCTCGCCGATCGGCACCGCGAAAAAAAGGAAAAACAACGGAAACGCCAGCACAGAACCCAGCTTGTGGCCCATAATGGCCCAGCAACCCACGACCAGCATGGCAACCAGCGACAGCTGTTGTATCACCGCCACATCGACCAGCCACGCGAGCAGCCAGCCAAACCCTATCGGCAGCAACAACAAGCCGACCCACCACGCGGGCCGCGGATTGATCGACACCAGCAAATCACGGCGCGTCCATATCAACCACAGCGAGATGGGAAGAATCAAAAACCCGTGGGCGAACGTCTCGGACCGGGACCAGATATAGACCATGGACCATGCTGTTTGATGGAAGATCAACAGTACCGCGAGACAGTAGAGCCCCGCCGCCCACAGACTGCTGCGCACTGTAATCCTGCCCGCCATGCCGGTCGCTTCCACCGCCTCTAGCCCAATGACCGGGCCAGGAATGGCCCCATAAAATTCGCCACCGGCAACGGCAGCCTGCTCCACACGTTGATCATCAGCCGGTATTTGGGGTTCAGCGGATTCACATCCGGTACCGAGGTGGACGTCACCAGATAGTACTCGTAGGGAAGAGGCTGGGGCTCAAAGCCAAAGTTCTTCTTGAAGCTGTAAGGCCCGGTACCGGCCTTGCTGCGACCGAAATCGAAAACCCGGTAGCCCTGCTCCGCCGAGTAGCGCATCAGTTCCCAGTACATCACATGGTTGACGCCCTTGATCGTGCGCGCCACTGAGGTACTGCCACCGTAGTACGGAATCACCTCATCCCTGAAATAGAAACTCATCACAGCTGCGACATCCTGTCCCTGGTGTTTGATCATCAGCACACTGCAGTCATCGCCGAAGACCTCCCGCAGTATACGCAAATACTTCGAGGAGAATACCGGTGTGCCGAGATTCCTGACGCTCTCGGAGTACACCCGGTACAAGCGCTCCACACCCGCATCCCACTCGCTGCTCAGGCCTTCCTTCAGACCCTTGCGCACCATGGCGCGCTGCCTGTTCGGTATCGCCTTCAGGTTGACCTCATCACTGGCGTCAATCGCTTTGCGGAACGTGTAGTACAGCTCCTTGACAGGCCAACCGGCGTTGCTGGCAGTCATATTGCGCAGTTCTAGCGCGTCCACCTTGCGCTGCTGTGCCAGCCTGCAGGCCTCTTCGCGCAACGCCAGCGCCACCTCGTCGCTGTCGGCAACTATGCCGCCGTAAACACAGAACGGCAGCGATGCCAGTGTGTTCCCGAACAGCGCACTCTTGATCTGGGCCAGCGGGAGCACACCGACAATCTCCCCATCCTGCCGGGCATAGAGGAAAAAGGTGCGGTGACCGAAGGCACGTTCCAGCACGGTTTTCCAGCCCGCACGATGGAAGA
>JAGRIE010000222.1 GCA_020443425.1 Halioglobus sp. | reverse complement strand
CATTGCCGTAAAAAGCACGCCGGGCCAGGGCTCGCTGTTTAGCGTAAGAATACCCTGCTCTGCGGCAGCCGAATAAGAAGACAACAGCAGACAATGCTTAAGGTGGAACGCTCGTGAAGAAAGACAAGAGAACGCTGCTGGTAGTAGAAGACGACAAGGGCTTGCAAAGCCAGCTACGTTGGGCGTTCGAAGACTTCGAGGTGGAAATCGCCGGCGATCGAACCGAGGCTGTCAACCAGTTTCGCAGGATCCAGCCGGGCGTTGTTCTTCTCGACCTGGGCTTGCCCCCGGACCCGGGCGGCGTGACCGAAGGTCTGGCAACGCTTCGAGAGCTACTGTCACTTGCAGCGGAAACCAAGGTCATCATCGTTACCGGAGACGATGACCGGGCCAATGCCGTCAAGGCGATCGCCATGGGAGCATACGACTTCCACCAGAAACCGGCTGATCCAGAGTTGCTGGCGCTGCTGGTTGATCGCGCGCAACAGCTGTACGAGCTCG
>JAGRIE010000221.1 GCA_020443425.1 Halioglobus sp. | reverse complement strand
AACCGCAGTGCCACCCGCGCATCCCATTTGTACATCATCACGAACTTGCGCCGGGTAACGAAACAGTTGAGAAACTGGGCGTGGCTGCCTGTCACGTGGAACAGTGGGACATTGCAGAGGATGGCCGGTTCATACGGTGGCGCTGATTCCACCAGTTCCGGGCGCAGGATCTCGTTCACCTCCTTGATGAACAGCCAGGTATACAGAGCATGAGTAATGTTGCGGTGGGTCGACAGCACGCCCTTGGGATGTCCGGTGGAACCGGAGGTGTACATGATGGAAGCATCGTCGTCTGCAGCCACCGGATAGTCATCAGGATCAACTTCCTGCCAGGCAGCATCCTCCACCAGGTAATGAAATTCCGGGTAGGGGAGCGGTCGCTGTGGGCGGATGGCAATGAGTTGCAGGTCGAGCGGGTCCAGGTAGGGTTCGATGCGATCGATGCGCTCCTGATCGGCAAACAGCAGGCGGGCGCCACTGTCCTCCAGGCCATACTCCATTTCCGACC
>JAGRIE010000220.1 GCA_020443425.1 Halioglobus sp. | reverse complement strand
ATACGGTCTTCAAGTACTGACAGGCCGGCGGCGCGCCGCTCCCAGGCAGCGCGGCGTGTCGATGCGCGGTTGGGCGGGATGGAGCAGACCCGTCGTGGAGTGCGACCTCGAGTTGCATCCGGGACGAGCTTCGGTAACAATAGCGCGGCGCTTCCCACACGGGAACAGCACACTGCGTCCCCTTCGTCTAGTGGCCCAGGACACTGCCCTTTCACGGCGGTAACAGGGGTTCGAACCCCCTAGGGGACGCCATCCTGGAAAAGCCCGGTCTATTGTCGATCCGGGCTTTTCGTTTTTCTAGGCGGAGCAGGCTATGAGTCGGTACTGGAGTGATCTGGTGGGACAGTTGATGCCCTATGTTCCGGGGGAACAGCCGCAGCACGACACTCTGGTGAAACTCAACACCAACGAGAACCCCTACCCGCCATCGCCGACGGTGCTGGCGGCGATTGCCCAGGTGAGCGGCGACAGCCTGCGCCTGTACCCGGACCCGGAATCGACCCCCCTCAAG
>JAGRIE010000021.1:10263-59893 GCA_020443425.1 Halioglobus sp. | reverse complement strand
TCCGATGAGAAAGTGGCCGAGTACGAGCGCTCGGCCTGTCCCACCTGTGGCTCCTGCTCCGGCATGTTCACTGCCAACTCCATGAACTGCCTGACCGAGGCGCTGGGTCTCTCACTGCCCGGCAACGGCTCCACGCTGGCCACGCACTCGGACCGCGAACAGCTCTTCCTGCGCGCTGGCCGCGTGATCGTGGACCTGTGCCGGCGCTACTACGAGCAGGGCGACGACTCGGTATTGCCGCGGAATATCGGTAATTTCAAGGCGTTTGAGAATGCAATGAGCCTCGATATCGCCATGGGCGGATCGACCAATACCATCCTGCACCTGCTCGCGGCGGCACAGGAGGCGGAACTGGATTTCACTCTGGCGGATATCGACCGGTTGTCGCGCAAGGTGCCGCAATTGTGCAAGGTCGCCCCGAGCACTCCCAAATACCATATGGAGGACGTACACCGCGCCGGCGGCATCATGGGTATTCTCGGCGAACTGGATCGCGCCGGGCTGCTGCACACCGAGTGCAGCACCGTGCACAGCAGCACATTGGCCGACGCTTTGGACGCGTGGGACATCATGCGCACCACGGACGAAGCGGTGCACAAATTCTACAGCGCCGGGCCGGCTGGCATCCCCACGCAGACGGCCTTCAGCCAGAGCACCCGCTGGCCCAGCCTCGACACCGACCGGGAGGGCGGCTGTATCCGCTCGCTGGAAAATGCGTTTTCACTTGAGGGTGGCCTGGCGATTCTCACCGGCAATATCGCGCTGGATGGTTGCGTGGTCAAAACCGCAGGCGTGGACGAGTCGATCCTGACATTCTCGGGACCCGCCCATGTCTGCGAAAGCCAGGACACAGCGGTAGACGACATTTTGAATGACCGCGTGAAAGCCGGTGACGTCGTCATCGTTCGCTATGAGGGTCCGCGCGGCGGGCCGGGTATGCAGGAGATGCTCTACCCGACCAGCTATATCAAATCCAAGGGGCTGGGCAAAGACTGCGCGCTGCTGACAGACGGGCGCTTCTCCGGGGGCACCTCGGGCCTCTCGATCGGGCACGCCTCGCCAGAGGCAGCCTCCGGTGGCGCCATCGGGTTGGTGGAGAACGGCGATATCATAGAGATAGACATCCCCAACCGCACCATCAATGTCGCGCTGTCCGACGAGGAGCTGGCGCAGCGGCGTGCGGCGATGGAGGCGAGGGGAGACAAGGCGTGGCGACCCACAGAGGTGCGTCCGCGCAAGGTCACCCCGGCACTGAAAGTCTACGCCAAGATGGTGACCAGCGCCGACAAGGGCGCAGTGCGGGATCTGTCGCTGCTGGATTAGTCTGCCTGGACGGGGGTGCTGACGCCCCCCGCGCCGGTGTGTTGTGCGCCGTCGGGACCGGATTCGGTGTGTTGCGCCCCTTCGGGCCCGGATTCGGCTCCCTGTGCGATCAGGCTCTGCAGGTCCTGCTGCAGTTCTTGTAAACGGTCGCGCAGATGCTTGTCCTGCTGTTCGCTGCGCCCGTTCAGGATATCGGCGATGACGTTGTAGATCGCCGCCAGATTGTGATTGTAAATGCGCTCATATTCGGGCGCCGGATTTTCCCTCTGCATCGCGACCGCCTTGCGCACGCGCTCCTGCCAACCCGGCTTGCGCTCCAGCAGCACCGCCAACTGCGTCAGCCACCGCGCACGCGCCTGCAACCACGCCTGATCCGACCGCTGCAGGCTGCGACTGAACAGGCGCAGCACTTCCCGCTGCGCATCGGACAGCGGGCCGAGATATTCCCGCGCATTGTCCACGGCGTCCTCATAGCTGTCCTCATAGAACTCTGCATCAGTGCGCTCCAGATACTCCTCTTCGTACTCCTCCTGCCGCTCCCAAAGCTCCTCCATCAGCAGCGTGATCTGTTCTTCCGACAACTGCGCTCCGAGTTCCAGCAGCCAATCCAGTGACTCGCTTTCAAGGCGCAGCCAGGCCTGCTCGAACTGGCTGAACACAGCGGCGATCATCGCCGGCGTCTGCGGGTGGTCGAGATTGCTCTCAACCCCCTGGAGGATACTCAGGTAGTCCGGTAATTCGCGATAGCGGTGCCAGGCGAGAAAAGGTTGGAGCAATTCGTCCAGGTATTGTTTCTGTGGCTGGTTGAGATCGACATAGTCATCGACATACCACGGCAACAGGAAGTCCAGCCTGTTGTAGACAAATGTCGTACTGCTGCACGCTGCGAGGAACAGGAAGCCGCAAACTACACAAACCCTGCGCCAATGGGTGACCGCCTTCTGCATTGCCTTTCACCGACCGGTTGCCGTTATCCCGGACACCGCCGCCACTATTGGCGTCTCTGCCAATTCAACACGGTTGCGCCCCAGGTCTTTGGCGCAGTATAGCGCCTCATCGGCTTTTCTGAACCAGGTTTCCAGATCCGTCACCTGCCGCACATCGCAGATACCCAGACTGATGGTCATTCGGCCCTGAGGCAACACCTGGGCCCCCTCCACCGCGCGCCGCAATTGGTTGGCGACGATCTTCGCCTGCAGCGCCGTGGTTTCACTCAACAGCAGTACAAATTCCTCACCGCCAAACCGGCACAGGATATCCACCCCCCGAATGCGCTCCTTGATCAGGCTGACGAGGTGTTTCAGGGCCGCGTCGCCGACGCTGTGGCCGAATTCGTCGTTGATTTTCTTGAAGTGATCGATGTCCAGCAGTAACAGCGACACACTGCGGCGATGCCGCTCCCAGTCCTGCAGCGCCCTGGCGGCCTGCAACTCAAGGTAGCGCCGATTGAAAGCACCGGTCAGGGAGTCGGTGATCGCCATACCCTTCAGTCTCAGCGACTGCTCGGACATCGCATAGACCAGCCAGGCACTGATCAACCACGTAAGCACCATACTGATGCCGATCGAAGCGGCGGTGGTGGGGTCGTACTGGGTGAATACGGCCGGCGCAGCGACCAGGCCACTCAACACCCCGACAATAATGGCCCAGCGCGTGTTGAACAGAATAGGTACGGACACCAGCAGAGGAAATAGCAGATAAAGGCTGTAATCCTGCCCCCGATAGAGCGACAGCATGACCAGGCCAATGTTCGCCGCAACCACCATCGCCGGTGACAGGAAGGACTCCCGGTGCAGGGTCAGCAACACAATATTCACTGCCAGGGCAAGCAGCAACAGCAGGGTGGCTGCCGCCGGTACCAGCTGTTCTGTGTAAAAGTTATTAACGACAATAGGCAGCATGATGACCGCCGTCAGTATAAAGATGTAGCGATAGGCGCTGCGCTGGCGCTGATTGCGCGCCTCGTCGACATAGGTATCGTCGTGCGCGCGGTGGCGCGGCAATAGCTCACCGGTAAAGGACTCTGTGAAATGGCGCTTCAGTCGCCGCCATCGCGCCTTACTTGAATCGATCAGCTTACTGTCCATGTTCGCAATAGCGGGACAGCCGAAAATGGCGCCCGGTATCGTCCTGTAGGCCATACGTCGGGGCACAATAACCCAGAGAGCGGCACCCGGCCATTCCCCCGGGCACACAAGTTCACACTTTTGGTAAAAAATTGACAGCCGCCACCGTCAGGCGGCGGCGTGGTGGTCCCGCGCCGCAGCGGCATTGATCGCCCCCAGGATACCGTCCAGTGACGCCTGGATGATGTCCGAGCTGCGACCGACCCCGCAAAAACGGTCGCCGTCAATATTGAGCTGTATGTAACAAATGGCCTCGGCATCTGCACTTTGACTCAGGGCGTGCTCATTGTATTCCACCAGCACAATCTGCTTGCCGGTGAAGCGCTGCATCGCATCGACAAAGGAGGCCACGACACCGTTGCCGGTGCCGGACAACGCGTGCTGCGCCGTACCTTCCTGCAATTCAGCCCGCAGTTGGTCCACACCTTCCTCGCGGCTCACCTGGTAGTTGCCCAGTTTCCAGCGCCCGCTGCCCGCCAGGTAGGTGTCCTGGAACAGCTGGTAAATCTCGGCGGATCCCACCTCCGTCTCACGCTGCTCCGCGTAGGCCTGCACCGTGGCACTGAAGTCAATCTGCATCCAGCGCGGCAGCTCAAGGCCGTAGTCGCGCTGCAACACGAACGCAATGCCGCCCTTGCCGGACTGGCTGTTGATGCGGATCACCTCCTGGTAGGAGCGGCCGATATCCTGCGGATCAATAGGCAGGTAAGCCACATCCCAGGGCGCGTTTTCATCACGCTTGACCAGGCACTTCTTGATCGCATCCTGGTGGCTGCCGGAAAATGCCGTAAACACCAGCTCTCCCGCATAGGGGTGCCGGGGATGGACCGGCAGCTGCGTGCACTCGCGGGTCGTCTGCAGGATTTCATCCATATGGCCCAACTGCAACTCCGGGTCCACACCCTGGCTGTAGAGGTTCATGGCCATGGTGATGATATCCATATTCCCGGTGCGCTCGCCGTTGCCCATCAAAGTGCCTTCAACCCGGTCGGCACCCGCCAGCACACCCAACTCACCGGCGGCCACTGCGCAGCCGCGATCATTGTGCGTGTGCAGGGAGATCAACAGGCTGTCCCGGTTGGCGACGTGATCGCAGAACCACTCGATCTGGTCAGCGTAGACATTCGGCGTGCTCACCTCCACCGTCGCCGGCAGATTGATAATCACCGGGCGCTCCGGCGTCGGCTGCCATACGGCATTCACCGCGTCACAGACCTCTACGGCAAAATCCAGTTCGGTACCGGTGAAGCTTTCCGGCGAATACTCAAAGACCCACTCTGTCTCCGGGTACCTGGCAGCGCAGTCCCTGACCAGTTCAGCGCCTTTTACCGCGATATCGATAATGCCCTGGCGGTCGAGGCCGAACACCTGCTCGCGCTGTACGGTCGAGGTGGAGTTGTAGACATGCACAATCACGCGCCGGGCGCCCTGCAGCGACTTGAACGTTTTCTCGATCAGGTCGGGGCGCGCCTGGGTCAGCACCTGAATGGTTACGTCTCCGGGGATCCGGTCATTCTCAATCAGCTCCCGCACGAAGTCGTAGTCGTGGCTGGAGGCAGAGGGGAAGCCCACTTCTATCTCCTTGAAACCGATCTTGACCAGTTGGTCCCAGAGCTGCGACTTCTGTCGCGCCGTCATCGGCTCGATCAGCGCCTGGTTGCCATCGCGCAGATCGACACTGCACCAGCGCGGTGCCTTCTCAATGGTGCGGTCGGGCCAGCGCCGGTTGGGCATGGCGATGGGGGGAAACGCTTTGTACTTGCGATGATCGAAGTTGCTCATGATGCTCTACCCTGCTCAATGTTGTTGTGGCCGATCACCTGTGCGGTCAGTTTGTGCTGGCCCTCGTGAGGCAAGCTGCACGACATTGGCGGGGGGATAACCCACCAACACAACCGCGACAGGTGATTGATCAGCCGAGTGCAAAGTATAGGGCGTCAGCAGTAGGGATAGATTGCAAAGATTGCACACCTGCCGTCTAATTGCGCAATAATTGTCTTATATGTGTTATTTTTTTGGTGATATATTCTATTCTTTCGCTAACATCGAGTATCCACAGTGGGGAAATCTATGAAACTGGACCGCACAGACCGCCGTATCCTGCAGGCCATGCAGAAAAATGCCCGCATCAGCAACCTGGAGCTGGCGGATGTCGTCGGGCTGTCTCCCACACCCTGTTCCCGGCGCGTCAAGCGGCTCGAAGAATCCGGTTTGATACGCGGGCATGTCACGCTGTTGAACCAGGCCATGCTGGGGCTGAAGCTCACCGCGTATATCGGCATCAGCATGGACCGCCACACGCCCGATCGATTCGAGGCGTTTGAGAAAGAGGTGGCGCGGTACCCGGAGGTGATGGAGTGCTCCGTGGTCACCGGGCAGGCATCCGATTACCTGCTCAGGGCGGTGGTTCCGGATATGGAGTACTACGAGCGATTCCTGCTGGGCAAATTGACGCGTATCGAGGGGGTGACCGGTGTGCACTCGAGCTTTGAGCTGCGGCGCGTCATCCAGAGGACCGCGCTGCCACTGGAGCACATTTCTGACACGACTGTGTTATGAAAAAACGGTCACATTCAATGGCCGTTCGCAGTCTTGCCCGGAGCGGAAACTACCAGCAGACTGGCTGCCGTAACGTCAACAATAACATCGGGGAGTCTTTATGATAGACATGGCGGGCAAGGTTGCCATCGTAACCGGCGGGGCCAGCGGCATGGGCCAGATAACCGCGAGGCGACTGGCGAGACAGGGCGCCAGGGTCGCGATATTCGACGTCAATGACCAGGGGCTGCAGGACACCGCAGCAGAGTCTGCCAATATCACCGCGTTCCGCTGCGATATCTCCAACTTGCAGGACGTGGAAGCCAAAGTCGCAGACGTCATCGCGGCGCTGGGGCCGGTTGAACTGCTGGTGCATGCCGCCGCGCTGATGCCGGGCCACCGGCTGATCGATCACAGCCATGAGGATATGGAGAAACTGTTTCGCATCAACTACTTCGGCACCACCTATATGGTAAAGACCGTGTTGCCGGCGATGATGGAGCGGGGCAGGGGTCGCATCATTGCGTTCGGCTCAATCGCAGGGATCGCGCTGGTACCGAAGATGGGCGCCTACTGCGCGACCAAGGCCGCAGTGAACGCCTATATCGAAGTGCTGCAGAACGAGATACGCAGCTCAGGCGTGCGTATTCACCTGGTCTGCCCACCGGCTGTGAACACGCCCCTGGTCGACCAGACCATGGCCACCGACACCCCCGGCAGTATCGTTGAGGCGAAGAAAAGCGGCCGACTGGGCGACCCGGAGCAGATGATCGACGCCATTGAGAAAGGGGTGCGCAGGGACCGGGACATCATCTACCCGAAAGAAGCCAAACTGCTGTACCTGTGGCGCGCACTGCTGCCGAAGCTGTGGTGGAAAGTGGTGATGAAATTCGAGCAGTAGACTGGCGCAGGCAGGCATGGCTTTCAGCAGCTGGCCTGTTTGTTGGTCTTGTGGCGAATCTTCCTGCACTCCGGTTTTTGCGGCGCCTGAGTGGCGGCTGGGGCCGCCGGTGCAGGCGCAACAGCCGTCGCAGCGACATCGGCTTGTGGCGCGGAGAGGTGATACTGGGCGATTTTCCATACGCCGTCACTGCTTACCAGCACACCGGAGCCGCGACCGCCCGCCAGTGGTTCGCGCCTGAGCACCTCATCAAACCAGGCCACGGTACCGTCACCGGATACCCGCACCTCACGCTCCGTGGCGCGGTAGTCCCAGTCACTGCCAGCGCTGATGAAATCACGCAGTGCTGCACCCTGCAAACGGGCATCGCCGTCCACCACACCAATGAAGACCGCGTCCGGCGCCAGCAGCGCCACAAATCCAGCCTGGTCCCCCGCAGCCCCCGCCTGGTGCAGCGCATCCAGTGTCGACTCCGGTGACGCCTCCGCCATGGCTGACACCGCAAGGAAGAACCCGAGCAGCAGCGCAGCGACAGTAGAGTAGAAGTTCATAGCGTTCCCCATCTTCACAAAAGGCCAGTCTACAGCCCGCAGGGCTGGCTGCAAACGCTATTCGACTGGAATTGACAGGCGCTTTGGATACACTGGAACAGCAGATATCAACAGATTCGAAGAAGCCAGCGGGCCGGAACGATGTTTGAAAATTCAGATGATGACTGGGAGACCTACGGTGCCGAAAACCCCTACTGGGGTGTCATGTCAAACGAGAAGTTTCTGGCCGAGAATCTCGACGACCAGGCCATGGCTGATTTCTGGGCTTCCGGCGAGCATGATATCGACACGGTGTTCCAGACTATCGAGCGGCATGTCGATCCCGGGTTCCAGCCGCGACAGGTGCTGGATTTCGGTTGCGGCGTGGGGCGGCTGCTCTTTCCCATCAGCCGCAGGTGCGAGCACGCGACAGGTGTCGACGTCTCACCCTCGATGCTGGCTGAAGCGAAGCGGCAGGCGGCAGGCAAGTCGATCACAAACGTATCGTTCATAGAGACGAACGATTGCCGTGAGCTGGGCGAGCAGCAGTACTGCCTGGTGCACTCCTACATTGTATTCCAGCATATCCCCGAGGACAGGGGCTACGTGCTGCTGGACAGGCTGCTGGCCAGCCTCCGCAGCGGCGGCGTCGGCGTACTCCATTTTACGTTCAGCAACCGTCGCTTCTGGTACTGGCGCTTGCTGCGCAGAATTCCCTTCAACAAACAGCTGCGCAACCTGCTCAAGGGCAGAGCGCTGAACGCGCCGCATATGCAGATGAATGAGTACGACCTGAACATCATTATGAAAAAGCTCTGGTTACAGGGCGCCAGCAATATTCACGTGACATTCACGGATCACGGCGTGATCGGCGCGATCATCTATTTCCAGAAGGCCTGATGCGGGCCGCTGGTCCGGGAGCTTCAAACCGCGCACCCGGGGCGGGGCAGCACTGTGCTAGTTGTCGGCCCGGGGCAGTACCCGGTCCCCAGCCTCGAGGCCACTGATCACTTCCACGGTACCGTCATCCGCCGCTGCGCCAAGTCGCACAAAACGCCGTTCAGCACTGCCGTTATGCACCACCCACACCACATCCAGTTGACCCACACTGGCCACACGATCCGCCGGTATCAGCAGGCGACGGCGATCACCGGCATTGACTCGCAGACGGGCATACATACCCGGCAACAGCTGCTGGTCTGCCGGCAATATGGCCCTGACCAGGAAGCTGCGGGAACCCGGATCCGCGGCGGGCACAATCTCTTCGATCTGCGCAACCAGTGTTGTCCCCATGGCCGGTATCTCGGCCGGAAGCTGCTGGCCCGGTTGCAGGGAGAGCGCGAGTTCCTCGCGCACCCAGGCCTCAACCCGCAGTGAGAACGGGTTGTAGAGCGACAGCAGCTTCTGCCCGGGAGCGGCGGTATCACCGGGCTCTGCAAAACGGTCCACAATGCGCCCGGCAATGGGCGAGCGGATCTCGGTAAAGCCGACGGCAGCCTCCGCCGCCTGCAAATCCTGTCGCGCCGAACCGAGATCGGCCTCCAGCGCCGCAGCTGTCGCCCGCGCTGCATCGCGGTCGGCAATCGCAATCAGGCCACGCTTGTGCAACTCCTCGGCCCGCTGCAGGTTCTTTGTGGCCTCGGTCAACCGCGCCTCCACCGAGAGGATCTGTTCACGGGACTGCTGCGCTCGCGCCAGCAGGTCGTTTTTCTCCAGTTCAATCAACAGCTGCCCCTGCTCCACAAAATCGCCCGCGCGCACAGCGATAGCGGTGATACGGGCCAGCAGGCGCGAAGAGATAATCGTGGTTTCCTTGGCCTCTATGGAGGCCGGCACAGACTCCGTGAACACGGCCTGCTCTGCCGTGACCTCCACCGCCTCACTGGCATCCGTCACTGGTGCCGACGCCAGGCCGGGTGCAATCCTGTGGCTAAACAAACCTGCCATGGCAGCCACCAGCAACAGCAGTGCAATCAGTGCCACCGCAGACAGCAGCAGTTTGTAGCGTGAAGCGCTCATACCGGTGTTCCCTCCCCGGGCGTATGGCCTGCAACGACATCATCCTCGAACACCAGCAGATAGACCGTGGGTACCACGATCAGGCTGAGCAGGGTTGATGCCGCGATGCCAAATATAATTGCCAGTGCCAACCCGCTGAAAACCGGGTCGAGCGTGATAATCAGGTTGCCCAGCACGGTGGTGCCCGCGGTGAGCAACACCGGCCGCAGTCGCACTGAGCCGGCCTGCAAAACCGCCTCTTTGACCGCCTCACCGCGCGCCCTGGCCTGACTGACAAACTCAACCAGTATCAGCGAGTTGCGCACCACAATGCCGGCCAGCGCAATCATGCCGATCATCGCGGTCGCAGTGAACAGGACAGGGTCCGGCGCACCACCAACCGTCTGCTCACCAAACTGGTTCATCAGCCAGAATCCCGGCATGATGCCGATGATCGTCAGTGGAATGGAGGACATGATAATCAGGGACAGCGCGGTGGAACTGGTCTGCAGGCGAAGCACCGCAAAGATCGCCAGTAGCGCGAACAGGTAACCCAGGCCCATGTCGCGGAACACGTCCACCGTAATGCGCCACTCGCCTTCACCACCCCACACCACGCTGGTATCGGGAGGCAGTGTCCAGCTGTCGCCCGCACCGCTGTACAGGTAGTTGCGCGTCTCCCAGGGTGCGGCGTCACGCGGCTGTGCCCCCTGGTCTGCATTCACATCGGCAATCACTTCCGCCGGGGTACGACCGCTGAGTTCCGCCGTCACGTACACCACAGGGCGCAAGTCCTTGTGGTGGATCACCTGGTCAGCCAGGCCCTCCTCGAAGCTCCCCAGTTCGCCCAGCGGCACCAACGGTTGCGGTGCTATCTCCAGTCCCTGCTCAGTAGTGGCCTTGGTGACACCCTGACGACCCTTGACCAGCAGTCGCTCAAAATCATGGGCCGACAGCCGCAGGCGCGGGTCCATGCGCAGCTCCAGCGGCAGCGGCCGGGCCTCCCGTTCAAGCTGCAGGTATCCTGACACATGGCCTTCGTTGGCCATGGCCAGCGTGCTGGCGATGTCATCCGTGGCGACACCGGACAGTGCCGCTTTCTGTTTGTCGACAACAAAGCGCAGGCGGCCCTGTGCATGCTCGATGGTCGAATCAATCTCCACCACGTGGGCCTCGCGCGAAAGCCTGTCCATCACTGTCCTGGCGGCGGCTTTCTGGGTGTTGTACGGTGTCAGTGTATCGCCGTAGATTTCCGCTACCAGTGTACTGAGGACGGGCGGGCCGGGCGGCACTTCCACAATCTTGATGCTCACTCCGTCGCGGTTGAGCGGTGCCAGCAGTTCGCGCAAGCGCAGTACAACACCGTGGGACTGCTGGACACGTTCTGATTTATCCGCCAGCGTGAGTCGCAGTTCGCCCATATTGGCGCCAGTACGCTGGTAGTAGCGCCGCACCATGCCGTTGAAATCAATCGGGGAGGCCACCCCCACGAACGCCGCAACAGAGCGCACTTCGGGTATCCGCTTCACCTGGTTGGCCACCTCCTGTACCGCGGCGGCCGTGTGCTCCAGGCTCGCGCTCTCAGGCAGGTCGATCAGCACCTGGACTTCATTCTTGTTGTCGAAGGGCAACAGCTTTAACGGCACGGCGCGGAACAGTGGCAGCACCGCGGCGGCGATAAAGAGCCCCAGCACCAGCCACAACAGCGCCTTGGCCCGACCGCGATCACTGACCAGCGGCGTCATCACGCGGCGGTAAAAACCGTTCTGCGGCGCACCGCTGGCCGCGTCGTCCGGCACCACGGGTGCTTTCAGTACGCGGCTGGCCAGCCACGGTGTCACCAGAAAAGCCACCAGGGTACTGGCGATCACACTGACCGGCACATTGAATGCCATCGGTGCCATATACGGGCCCATCATGCCTGTGATGAACGCCAGCGGCAGAAAGGCCATAACAATGGTGACGGTGGACAGCACCAGCGGTACCCGTATCTCCGCTATCGCGGCCGCTACCCGCTCACGCAGCGGCATCGAGGTTCTCGTCATGAAACGGGAGATATTGTCCACCCCGGTGATCGGGTCATCGACCAGCAGGCCCAGCGACAGGATCAGCGCAAACAGGGTCACCCGATTGATGGTGTAACCCATTGCATAATCCAGGCCCAGGGTAATGCCGTAGCAGACCGGTACTGCGAGCCCGACCACGACAGCGGCGCGCCAGCCCAGGAACACGCCGATAAACATCACCACCGTGACTATGGCGAAGGCCAGACTGCTGGTCAGGTCATTCACCTTTTCATTTGCCGTCTGGCCGTAATCGCGCAGCACCTCAACCTGCACCTGCGGCGGCAACAGTTGCTGCTGCAACCGCGCTATTTCGGTGTGAACAGCCCGGGCGACAGTGACGGCATTGGCACCGCGCTGTTTGGCGACAGATATCGCCACCATCGGGTAAGGGGCCAGGCCGGCACTATTATCGCCATCGCTGCCTGCCGGGTGAGCGGCAGTGAAATCGATCCAGGAGTAGCTGTCCGCCTCCGCCGGGCCATCTTCAATACGGGCGACATCGCGCAGATAGACCGGTACAGAGTCAATCACGTTGACGACCAGCGTTTCCAGTTCCGGCACACCCTGGATAAAGTCGCCGGACTCCAGCACGATGGATTCGTTATTGAAAGCCCACTCACCCGAGGAGTGCAGCACATTGGAGACTTCCAGCGCCGACACGATATCAGCAGTCGTCGTTTTGCGGGCACCCAGACTCTCCGGATCAACCAGGATTTTGACAGTGCGCGGGCGCCCACCTACTACATTGACTTCACTGGTCTCGGGGATGCCTTGCAGGACAGTTGAGACCTCATCCGCGATGCGGCGCAGTTCAAAATCGCTGTAGCGGTTGGCATCTGTACTCCACAGGCCCAGCATCACAATGGGCACATCGTCCACTTCCACCGGGCGCACCATCCAGTTGCTGACCACGGGAGGCACGCGATCCTGGTTTGAGTACAGTTTATTATAGGTATTGAGCAGGGAGTCCTCACGGTCCTGGCCCACATAGAACGCCAGTGTGACGCTGGCGCCGCCTGTCGCCGAAGCGGAGTAGACGTGTTCCACCCCGGGAATCTGGGACAGCAGTTTTTCCAGCGGTATCGTTACCTGCCGCTCGACCTGTTTGGCACTCAGTCCGGGGGCCTGCACCAGAACGTCGACCATCGGAACCACGATCTGGGGCTCTTCTTCACGCGGCGTGTACAGAAGCGCAATCACACCCGCCGCCAGTGCCAACAGGAAAATCAGCTTCGGCAAACCGCCTTTCAGTGCGTATTGGACGAGGCCGTCAACTGCGGCGCCCGCCGCTGGGCCATAGCGGCCGGGATCATTCATCGGCACAGTAGATTCCATGCAGTGTCGCCAGCACGGCCGCGGCGTCTGAACTGCACAGCGAGTAGTAAATCCGCTGCGCCTGTCGCCGCGTGGCGACCAACTGCTCCTCCCGCAGACGCGCCAGGTGTTGCGAGATGGCCGACTGACTGAGGCCCGTCAATTGCTCCAGTTCACCCGCAGTATGCTCCCGCGTCACCAGTGCACAGAGCACCAGCAGGCGATTGGGGTTGGCCAGCGACTTCAGCAGCGAGGATGCCGCCTCGACATTAGTGTGCATCAACTCGATATCCATCAACTTGCCTGCCTGCCCCCGCCGGCCAATTGGCCGAAAGATTTAATATTAGGTTTATCTAATATACTAGTCAATACTCACCGAGCTGCGTGCTGCACCGCGCAGTGCTTTGCTTTCACCGGTCTTATCGATTAGCATCGCCGCCCCATGGCCCACCGACAGTTGCACCCTGACTCCCGCTGGCTGCTGGCATTGCTGGCGGCCCTGGTGGCGCTCGGCCCCTTGAGTGTGGATGTCTACCTGCCCGCGATGCCCGCGATGATGGCGGCCCTGGACACCGACATCCACCACATGCACCTGACCCTGAGCACCTACCTCACCGGCTTCGCCCTGTTCCACCTCGCCTGTGGTCCGCTGGCGGACCGCTTCGGCCGCAAGCCGATACTGATCGGCGGCACCGTGCTGTTTGTGCTGGCATGCCTGGGCTGCAGCCTCGCCACCACGGTGCAGGAACTGATGCTGTTCCGCTTCATCCAGGGTGTGGGCGCCTGTGTGGGCCCGACCCTTGCCCGCGCTGTCGCCCGCGACGTGTTCGGTCCGACACGAGCGGCCCGGGCACTGTCACTGATTGCCATGCTGATGGCTCTGGCCCCGGCCGTCGCGCCCACGATGGGAAGCATCATGATGCTGTGGCTGCCATGGCCCAGTATTTTTGTTTTCCTGGCCGTGTACGGTGCTGTCATGCTGGTGCTGATCAATGTGTTCCTGGCCGAGTCCCTGCCGGAGCGGCAGAGCCTGCACCCGCTGTCCATCGCGCGCAATTACGCCCGCTTGTTGCGCAGCCCCATGTTTGTCACCGCCACATTCGGCAGCGGCTTTGTCTACGCTGGCTTGTTGGCGTATCTGTCATCCTCGAGCTTTGTGTACATCGATATGCTGGGCGTACCCGTGCAGTACTTTGGTTTTATCTTCCTGACATCCGTGGCCGGCTATATGCTGGGCAGCGCTGTCAGCGCCAGAATGAGTGCGAGCTATGCCTCCGAACATACCGTACTGGCTGGCGCAGTGATGGCCGCCATAGCCACTACCACCATGTGGATTGGCTCCTCTCTGTACCCGCACAGTATCGCCGTACTGGTGTTGCCGATGATGTTCTACTCCACCGGCATGGGACTGGTCCTGCCCAATGCGATGGCGATCGCGCTGCGTCCTTTTCCGCAGATCGCCGGCACGGCATCGGCGCTGATGGGCTTTATCCAGATGGCGCTGTCGGCCTCGGCGACGGCGCTGGTCGGCGCCTACCTGGTCGATACACCTGCGCCCATGCTGGACTTCATGGTCTTCATCACCGTGCTCTCCCTGCTGCTGTGTATAGCACTGTATCGAGGGCGCGCAACGACAAATCCCTGACCGGATGCTCACGCTATGGCATACTCGTCGGGCAATTCCAGCGGAGATTATTACGTGCGCACTGCGTCTGATGTGACCGAACTGATAGGCAACACCCCTTTGCTCTACCTGAAACAGGTATCGGAAAAAACCGGCTGCACCATTCTCGGAAAGGCGGAGTTCCTGAATCCCGGCGGATCAGTGAAGGACCGCACGGCGCTGGGGATTATCCGGGCGGCACAGGCCTCTGGTGAACTGCAACCGGGCGGCCGCATCGTCGAGGGTACCGCCGGTAATACCGGGATCGGGCTGACACTGCTGGCCAATGCCATGGGCTATCGCAGCACGGTGGTAATGCCGGTTACCCAGAGCAAGGAGAAGATCGATACCCTGGAGCTACTGGGGGCGGACCTGCACCTGGTCGGCGCCACTTCGTTCAGCGATCCCAATCACTATATACATACCGCCCAACGGTTGGCGGAGAAGTTCGCCAAACAAGAGGAGAACGGCGCGGTGTGGGCCCGCCAGTTCGACAACCTCGCCAATATGGAGATACACCAGCGCACCACAGGCCAGGAGATCTGGCAGCAGACCGACGGCAAAGTAGACGGGTTTATCTGCGCCGTCGGTACCGGCGGCACTCTCGCCGGGGTATCGACAGCGCTGAAAAGTCACAACGCCGGGATCACCATCGGCCTGGCAGATCCTGCGGGTGCTTCGATGTACGAGTACTTCCGCAGCGGCGAGACGCGGCCGAGCGAAGGCGGGTCCATCATGGAAGGCATCGGTATCAACCATGTGACGGACAACGTGGCGCAGGCAAAGGTGGACGTTTCGTTCATGATCACCGACGAAGAGGCGCTGCCGTACATCTTTGATTTGCTGAAACACGAGGGGCTGTGCCTGGGCGGCTCAGCGGCGATCAATATCGCCGGCGCGGTGCGCCTGGCAGAGCACCTCGGGCCGGGCCATACCATCGTCACCATCCTGTGTGATTACGGCAACCGCTACCAGAGCAAGCTGTTTAACCCGGTGTTTCTCGAGAACAAGGGCCTGCCCGTTCCCGAGTGGCTGGTGATCTAGGCGCAACACACGCCAACGCGCACTAGTCGGCGTTGGCAGCGCGCTCTTTTTCGATCAGGAAGTCGGCAACCTTCAGCATGTTCGCCTGCGACCCGGCAGTCTGCTGGCTGATATAGTATTTGCCATTGACCATCATCGCCGGCGTACCTTTCAGCTTGGCCGCTTTGGCCGTGGCCATCGCCTGGCTGACCTGGCTGTTCACCCCGAAGGAGTTGAACGCCTTGTTGAAGTCCTCCTCGGATACGCCGTTGGCGGTGAACAGCGCTGCAATTTCTCCCTGCGACAGCAGTTTCTTGTGATCGACATTCATCGCCTGGAAAATCACCGGGTGCATGATGTCCAGCACACCCAGCGCCTGCGCGGCGTAATAGGCCTTGGCATGCAGCTTCATCGGCTCGGCCCATACAGCGGGGATCCCGCGATAGCTCACATCCTCGGGCAGCTTCTCAACCCAGGGCTCCAACAGCAATTCGAAGTTGTAGCAGTGGATACAGCCGTACCAGAAAAACTCGCCGACCTCGATTTTATCCGGATCAACCGAGCGCACCGGGGGTGTGATCAGCTCGTAGTGAGTACCTGCCACATACGTGGTCGCCGCGTCGTCTTCCGCTGCACAGGAAAGCCCGAACGCCATAAAAGACAGGGCCAGCACTAGTTTTTTGATCATGGTTCTCTCCAGAAAATAGTTGATGCTTGATGAGACCGCAATTGGCGCGGGACGTTCATCAGCTGAAAAAAAAGGTGGCATAAATGCCACCTCTTACGGCCATTGGCTCTATTTCAGCCCCGCCACATAGCTGGACACGGCCTCTATTTCCTTGTCACTCAGGCCGAAGGCTGTGGTGCGCATAATCATCGCCTCACCGTCATTGGTGCGTCCGGCAGGATCGTCATAGCCCTTGCGATAGGCGCGCAGCTGGTCAGCGACATACTGTGCATTCTGCCCGGCGAGCGATGGGAAACCGGCGGGATCGTTGCCTTTCCCGGTTGGGGAGTGGCAGGCGATACAGGCCGCAACATTCCGATCGGGAACGCCCGCTCGGTAGATTTTCGCGCCCAGTTCAAGTTTCTCCGGATCCGTGTGTCCGCCCGAGCGTTTCTTCGAGGCGAAATACGCCGCGATATCCGCCAGGTCCTGGTCCGTTTTACGGTCCAGCTGGCCGACCATTGTCGGCACCTCACGAATACCATCGCGAATATCCTGCAGCTGCTTATACAGGTATTTCTCACCCTGAGCGGCCAGTTTCGGGAACGGGGAGGCGGCATTGCCATCCGCACCGTGACAGGCACCGCAGGCGGCGCTTTGGGTTTCGCCGGCGGCGGCATCACCCACGGGCTTGGTGGCGGCTGCAACACCGATCGACGTCCAGCCAAGAGCCAGGCTGAACAGGACTGCTAGTTTCTTCATGTGAATTCCAGATTTAGCGGATATTAAGGTCGCTTCAGTTTGTGGGCGCAGGTGCGGCCATGAACTCGATCAGGGCGATGTAGTCTTCATCGGTGCAGGTGGAGCACATGCCGGTGGGCGGCATCGCATTCATACCCTTTTTCACTGACTCTACCAGTGCCGGCATCCCTTTCTCCATGCGGGGCTGCCAGGCGGCCTCGTCGTGGGCCTTGGGTGCTCCGGCAGCGCCGGTTGAATGGCAGGCAAAGCAGGACGTCTGGTACTGTGGGGGAGCACCTGCAGCCCAGGCGCCAACAGTGGACATCATCAGAACAGCCGCGAACAATTTTTTCATGGGGACACCTCTATAGGCCCGGTGAGCCAATTAACTACTCAAGCATTTGATAACAGACAAAAAAGCTGTGGCATTATATACGAGATACCCAGTCCAAAAAAGGCAATCCCTCGCAATGACCGAACCCGAATGTCCCACCCTGCCCGCATCGCCGAATTATCGGGGTGCGCAGTTCCTGACCAGCGCGGCAAAACTGGCCCAGTGCCCTCCCGACAGCGGCTGGGAAGTGGCCTTTGCCGGTCGGTCAAATGCTGGAAAGTCGAGTGCAATCAATAGCTTAACGAATAACAAAAAGCTCGCAAAGACCTCCAGGACACCGGGTCGAACGCAGCTCATCAACTTTTTCGAGCTGTCCGACAGCCAGCGCCTGGTCGACCTGCCCGGTTACGGATTCGCCAAAGTCCCACTCGCCGTGAAGCGCGAATGGACCAAACAACTGGAAAATTACCTGCAAAATCGACAGTGCCTGCGCGGGCTGATCCTGTTGATGGACATACGCCACCCCCTGCAGCCGTTCGACCAGCAGATGCTCGGTTGGGCACTGCAGGCCGCCATGCCGGTGCATATCCTGCTGACGAAAGCCGATAAACTCAAGCGCGGCGCGGCCGGGACCGCCCTGCTGCAGGTGCGCGCAAAGCTCAAAGACAATACCGACCTGGTGAGCGCACAGCTGTTCTCAGCGCTGAAACACGAAGGACACAAGGAGCTGATGGCGGTACTCGATCAGTGGTTGACGCAGGGCTCCGCAAGCGGGGAGCTCACCTAGCGCACACCGGGCACAACAAACCCCGGCTGTCGCTTTCACACACAGCCGGGGAAACTTGGGCCTCTCGGGGAAAAGAGGCTTGCTCAGGTTGGCTTAGGATAAAAGCCACTTAGGGATGTAGCTTGCGCTACAGTCACTATGACCGGGGGTGTACTGTAAAGTTCATTCCGCTCGTTAAATTTGCAGGAATCAGCCTCTGCCACCTCCGGGCTGGCACAGCCCGGGACCTTCGGGCATGCCCGTGTCTGGGCTGTGCCAGCCCGGACGGCAGGGGCGAGACCTCACGGTGATGGACCTAGTGCGCCTCATCCCAGTTATTGCCCACCCCGGCTTCCACCAACAGCGGCACCGACAGCTCAGCCGCCTCTGACATCAACCGGCAAATGCGTTCACGCACCGGCTCCACCGCCCCGGAGGCCACCTCAAACACCAGCTCATCGTGCACCTGCATGATCATTCGGGCATCGGTGTCGCCCCGCTGCAGCCAGTCGTCCACGGCCAGCATCGCGCGTTTGATAATGTCGGCGGCGGTACCCTGCATCGGCGCGTTGATCGCGGTGCGCTCGGCGGCCTGCACATGCATCTTGTTGCGGGCATTGATATTCGGCAGGTACAGGCGGCGGCCGAACAGGGTTTCCACAAAGCCCTGTTCCCTGGCCAGCGCCCGGGTGCGATCCATATACTCGGCGACGCCCGGGTAACGCTCAAAGTAGCGATCGATATACTGCTGCGCTTCCTGCCGTCCCAGATGCAGTTGCTTCGCGAGGCCGAATGCCGACATGCCGTAGATCAGCCCGAAGTTGATCGCCTTCGCCTTGCGGCGCTGCTCGCCGGACACCGACTCCAGTGGCACCTCGAACACCTCCGAAGCGGTGGCGGAATGCACATCCAGGCCGTCTGTGAACGCCTTCAGCAAACCGGCATCGCCCGACAGGTGCGCCATGATGCGCAATTCGATCTGGGAGTAGTCCGCCGCCACGATCTTGTAGCCTGCAGGGGCGATGAACGCCTGTCGTATGCGACGGCCCTCCTGTGTGCGGATGGGGATGTTCTGCAGGTTGGGGTCGGTGGAGGAGAGTCTGCCGGTCGCTGCCACAGCCTGGTGGTAGGAGGTGTGCACGCGACCGGTAGCGGCGTTGATCATTTCCGGCAGCTTGTCAGTATAGGTCGACTTGAGCTTGCTCAGGCTGCGGTACTCCAGCAGCACCTGTGGCAGGGGATAGTCCAGCGCGAGCTCGACCAGTACCTCCTCGGCGGTTGAAGGCGCACCTTTCGGTGTTTTCTTGATCACCGGCAGCTGCAGTTTTTCGAACAGGATTTCTCCCAGTTGCTTCGGTGAGCCCAGGTTGAACGGCTGCCCGGCCAACTCGTGCGCCTCGCCCTCCAGTTCCACCAGGCGCTTGCCGAGTTCACCGCTCTGCTGCACCAGCAGGTCGCGGGAGATCAGTGCACCCTGGCGCTCGATGCGCGACAGCACCGGCACCAGCGGCACTTCAATGGTCGTCAACACGCTGCGCAGGCCCTCGTGCTGCTCCAGCCTGGGCCACAGCTCCTCGTGCAGGCGCAGGGTGATATCCGCGTCCTCGGCCGCATAGGGCCCGGCGTCCTCCACCTTGATCTGGTTGAAGGTGAGCTGCTTGGCGCCTTTGCCGGCGACATCCTCAAAATGTATCGTCTTCTGGCCGAGGTATTTCAGCGCCAGGCTGTCCATGTCGTGACGCGTGGCGGTGGAGTCCAGCACGTAGGATTCCAGCATGGTGTCAAAGCGTATTCCGCGCAGGGTGATGCCGTGATTGGCCAGCACACTGGCATCGTATTTGAGGTTCTGGCCCACTTTGCCCCGGTTCTCATCCTCCAGCAGCGGCTGCAGGGCCGCCAGCACCGACTCACGCGACAGCTGCGCCGGCGCACCCATATAGTCGTGCGCCACCGGCACGTAGGCGGCCGCACCCGGTGCCACCGCAAATGAGACACCGACGATACGGGCGTCCATATAGTTCAGGCTTGTGGTTTCGGTATCGAAGGCAAACAGCGGCGCCGCTTGCAGTTTTTCCAGCCAGGCGTCAAACACGGCCTGGTCGAAAATGATTTCATAGTCGGCGGGCGGCTTCTCAACCGCAGCTGGCGTAGACCCCGCAGCGTCCAGCAGCTCGTCCAGCCAGGAGCGGAACTCGAGCCGGGTGAACCAGTCCACCAGCGCCTCGCGCTGCGGTGGACCGTTCTGCAACTGCTCCGGGGACAGTTCCAGCGGCACGTCAGTCTTGATGGTGGCCAGCAGGTAAGAGAGGTAGGCGTTGTCCTTCTCCCGCTCCAGTTTTGCGGCCATGGTTTTGGCGCCGCGGAAGGACAACTCAGCGACCTTGTCGAGATTGGCGTAGATCGCATCGAGGCCACCCAGGCCCTGGATCAGGCCCAGCGCCGTTTTCTCGCCGACACCGGGCACGCCGGGAATATTGTCGACCTTGTCACCCATCAGCGCCAGGAAATCGATGATCAGCTGCGGCGGCACCCCGAATTTCTCTGTAACCCCGGCCTCATCCATGACCGTGTCGGTCATGGTATTGACCAGGGTGGTGTGCGCATTCACCAGCTGCGCCATGTCTTTATCACCGGTGGAGATCACCACGTGCCGACCCTGTTCACTGGCCTGGCGCGCCAGTGTGCCGATGACATCGTCGGCCTCGACTCCGGGCTCGCAGATAAAGGGCAGGCCCATGGCTTTGACGATGGCGTGGATGGGCTCTATCTGCTCGCGCAACTCATCCGGCATGGGCGGGCGATGCGCCTTGTACTGCTCGAAGATCTCGTCGCGGAAGGTCTTGCCCTTGGCATCGAAGACCACCGCGACCGGGCTGTCCGGATAGTCCGCCACCAGGCGGCGCAACATACTGATGACACCGCGCACGGCGCCGGTGTTTTCGCCACTGGACGTCGTCAGCATCGGCAGCGCGTGATACGCGCGATAGACATAGGAAGAGCCATCGACGAGAACCAGGGGCGGCAGATCGGAAACCATAATAGAACTCGCTTCATTTCTGGTCGCCCGGCGGGCGGGCCGACCAATTTACATTATGTCAGTAAGCGCTCACATTCTACTGCTGCCACGCATACCTTACTGGTCCCAGAGATACCTGGCGGACCGGTAGGTGACTTTCATTTTGGCAAGATCCAGAGGCGCCTTGAAAAATCCGTGGTAGTCCCCGCGCGGATTTATCAGTACCACATTGGCACTGTGATCCACCTGGTAGTCGTCACCCTCACCGGCCACCTTGCGGAACGGGGTGTTCAATGCGGTGGCAAAGCGATGGATATCCAGGAACTCACCGGTCACACCGATGAACTCCGGATTGAAGTACGGGACGTAGGTCGCGAGCTGTTCTACGGTATCACGTGCCGGATCCACCGACACCATCACCACCTGGGTATCCTCCGCTTCGGTGCCCTCCAGACTGTTCACAAACTGGTTCAGGAAAGTCATGGTCGTGGGGCAGATATCCGGGCAGTAGGTGAAGCCAAAAAAGACCAGCGTCCACTGGCCCTTGAGCCGGTCCGGATCAAACACCTCGCCGTGGTGGTCTACCAGCGCGAAATCCCCGATGGCGCGCGGGGTGTCAAACATATACAGGCCGTTGATCTTCATCTCCGACTCAGTCATCACACGGGGCAGCGATACGCGGTGCACGAAGCCACCGACAATAACGGCGATTACCAGCAGTAATCCGCCGACTGTCAGTTTGATATTGCGCGATTGGCTCATAGGGTACTCACAGGGAACAGGTAGTGATCTGCCAGCATAATGACGAACAGCGACATCAGGTAGACAATGGAATACTTGAAAGTTTCCATCGGCGCGTTCGGGTTTTTGCCGCGGATCAGCTCAATAGCCCAGTACAGGAAACCGCCACCCAGCACCACCGCACCCAGCAGGTAGAGCGGGCCGCTCATGCGGGTCGCAAACGGCAGCAGGGTGATCAGGAACATCAGTATCGTATACAGCAGGATGTGCAGCTTGGTGAACGCCACACCGTGTGTCACCGGCAGCATGGGTATCTCCACCGCCGCGTACTCCTCGCGCCGGTGAATCGCCAGCGCCCAGAAATGTGGCGGCGTCCAGGCAAAAATAATCAGCACCAGCAACAGTGCATGCCCCGTGACCTCTCCAGTGACGGCCGTCCAGCCCAGCAGGGGAGGGGCGGCACCGGCAAGCCCACCGATCACAATATTCTGCGGTGTGGCACGCTTCAGGAACATCGTGTAAATAAATGCGTAGCCGACCAGTGACGCCAGTGTCAGCCACGCGGTCAGCGCATTGATCCAGACAAACAGTATGCCCATACCCAGCGCCCCCATCACAGCGGCGAAGAGCGCGGCCTGTGCATTGCTCACCCGCCCCTGGGCGATGGGGCGGTTGTGCGTGCGGGCCATTTTCTCGTCCACATGCTGGTCCACCAGGTGATTGACCGCAGCGGCCGAGCCTGCGCACAGCGCGATACCGAGGTTCCCCAGTATCAGCACGTGCAGGGGCACCATACCCGGCACGGCCATAAACATACCGATAGCGGAAGTCAGTATCATCAGCAGGACCACATTGGGCTTGGTCAGCTCCTTGTAGTCGCGCCACGTGGCCGCGCCTGTTTGCTGTACGTCAGTCATGTGCTGTTAGCCGCCGGAATTCTTGAGCAGGAATTTCAGGTCTGCGATAACGTCTTTATAGGACACATCGTCATTGTAGGACATCATGATCCAGCCCGCAGGGTCCATCAGGTACCATGTGGCCGGGTCCGCCTGGTGCTCCGGAAACAGGGCCTTATAACTGGCTGACGGCACTATTAACGCCTGCAGGCCGCGATGCTCTGTTGCCAGGTACTGTGCGAAATCGCCCGGGGCGGGGTGATCGTCACTGAGTGTTGCCACCGCGAGTTCTGTGTCACCAGCGCTGTACTCGCTGATGTACAGACGCTGCAGGCGGTTGAACTCCTTCCCCATAGCGACGTGTATCTGGCGCGTGAGATACAGTGTTTTTTCACAGGACTCGTCACAGCGCCCACCTGTCGCTGGAATCACCATGGTCCAGCGCGGCTCCATGTCGGACAGCCTGACCACGGCACCGGACTCCTCCAGCAGCTCGTAGTCATCGAGCTGCCGGGGCGGTTGCACCAGCGTTCCGCGATTGGCTGTGCCCAGCACACCCACCAGATCCAGTTCGCCGCGCGCGACAAAGAACCACAGCCAGGTGGCCGCCAGTATCACGGTTACCGGAATGCCGCCAATCAACAGCAGTACCATGCGGTTGTTGGCGCGTGCGTCGGTCTCTTTCATTTAATTGCCTGTCCTGCCTGGTCCCCTGATTAGCTGCCACAGGTTACTGCTTCGCATCAGGTAATACACCAAAAGTACTGCGGCCATCGAAAACCACTGTACCGCGTAAGCGCGATGTTTTATCGGGCTCATATTCACTATCTGCCAATCCGTCACCAGCGCCCCCGGCTCACCGGCATCAATCCGCACCGGGAAGGGAAAGACCCGGTGGCCCGGTGACACGTCGATCAACGGTATCAGTTTATCCATCTCCACCGCCTGGATCCGCTTTGGCCAGGAGTCGTCCAGTTGCTGCTCGGCCAACAGGAAAGGGGTTCCCGGAGCCACATAGACATGGCCGCTCAGCTCCAGCGCGCCTTCGGGACGCGGCACCTGCGGCAGCACCTGTCGATCTGCACCTCCGGCGATCCAGCCCCGGTTCACCAGTACACGGTCTCCAGTGTCCAACTGCAACACATCGAGCACCTCATAGCCCACCTTACCCTCGCGCATCTGGTTATCCAGCAGCAGGTACTGATCCGGGGTAAAGTGACCCTTCAGGGTGACAGATGCGTAAGACCACTGTTCGCGCGGCTGCTCCCACAGAGTGGCGAGCGCCGCAGGGGGCTGCTGTTGACGGGCCTCAAAAGCCGCGGCCATTGCACTCTTTTCATCGGCCCGCTGCAGCTGCCAGAAGCCCAGGCCAACCATGAACGGCACCAGTAACGCGGTGAACAGCGCAATGCGCCACTCGAAATCGAACTGTAACCCGGGTTTGGAGTCAGCCATCACCACATCCCGGCGCAAATCCTGCGGCTGGTTTATACTGCACCCGACTGTTAAAGGAGACATCCATTGTTAAAAGCTGCAATTATCGTATTGATGCTGGCGCTGGTCGCCAGCCTGGGAAGCGGATTCTACTATCTGATGCGGGATCAGGGTGACAGTGAGAAGCGCGGAACACTTCATTCGCTGGGCGTCAGGCTGGCCATCGCCGTTGCGCTGATGGCGCTGATTGCCTACGGTGTGGCGACAGGCCAGATCGGGCACGAGAACCCCTGGGATGTCGGACCCGCGGCACAGGCAACCCAGGAATCAACGTCGGAGAGCCCCTAGAGTATGTAAACGAACAGGAACAGGAACACCCACACCACGTCAACAAAGTGCCAGTACCAGCTGGACGCTTCGAAGCCAAAGTGGTCTGTCGCCGTAAACTGCTTGCCAATCACCGACCGCAGCAACTGGATCAACAGCATAGTCATGCCCATGAACACGTGGAAACCGTGAAAGCCGGTCAGCATGAAGAAAGTGGAGCCGTAAATACCCGCGTTCAGGGTGAGACCGTACTCGACGTATGCCTCATGGTATTCCATATACTGCAGGCAGAGGAAGATGATACCCAGCACCACAGTGATGGTGAGCCACAGGTTAAACTTCTTGCGGTCACCCGCGAGGATACCCATGTGTGCAATGTGGCAGGTCAGGCTGGACGTCAGCAGCACCAGCGTGTTCCACATCGGCAACCAGTGCCACCAGACCGCAGCATCTGCAAAAGACAGGCTGGTGTTGGGGCTTACAAAAGCGCCATTGTTGGCCATGAGCTGGGCGGACGCTCCACCGACCGCTTCCTGGGGTGTCTGCATCATCGGCCAGACGTACTCAAAACCAGGCCACAGCAAGTCGTTCATGCGCCCACCTTCGCCCTCGCCTGCCAGCCACGGGCCGACAAGGTTGCGGACGTAGAACAGCGCGCCAAAGAAGGCGAAGAAGAACATCACCTCTGAAAAAATGAACCAGAACATCCCCAGCACATAAGACTTTTTCAATTGCGCACTGTTCATTCCGGCAATATTTTCGCGGATCGCGGTGCGGAACCAGGCGAAGAGGGTGGCCATGAAGAAGAACATACCCACCCAGAAAATGGTCCAGGAACTGGTGGCCTCACCGGGATCCCCAAACGTCATATCGTTCATGATGCTGGCGGCACCATAGATACTCAGAATCAACCCGATCGTGGCGCAGACCGCCAGTCGGCTCTTCTCCGGTACGTAATACTTTTCGTACTCTGTGGACGTTTGACTTGTCATGTTATTTCTCCGTGTATAGGACGCAGGTCCCCGACCTGCGTTTTAGCGAGCGACGACTGCTGCGCCCACCATATCTGTGACATCAAAAATTGTATACGACAGGGTGATCGTGCCGATGTCGCGCGGCAGGTCCTGGTCGACAATAAACTGCAGCGGCAATTCCGCTTCGCTTTCGCCATCCAGAGGCTGCTGGTTGAAACAGAAACACTCTGTCTTGTGAAAATACTGCGCCGCTCGCGAGGGAGACACGCTGGGTATCGCCTGTGCCACCATGGCGTTCGGCATCGGGTTGCGCGCGAGGAATACCGTGCCGTTCACCGCACCCGGGTGAACTTTCATCACCGTTGTGCTGGGCGCAAACTCCCAGGGCATGCCCTCGTTGTTGTTGGCAATAAACTGAATCGTCACCGTGCGACTCTCGTCCACCTGCGCTTGCACTGCCGTGTAGCTCTGGCCACTGGTTTTACCGTTGATACCCAGCGCATCGCAGAGCACGTTGTACAGTGGCACCATGACCACGAATACAAACGCAAACATGCATACCGCCACCGTGACCAGATTGGCCACGGTATTGATAACAGGTTTGTCACTCAGTCGGAACATCAGTTCTGGCCTTTACCTTTAAGAGTGCGCGTGCGCCGGATCGATTTTCGGCGGTGTCTCGAACGTGTGATAGGGAGCCGGTGTGGGAACAGTCCACTCCAGGCCTTCCGCACCGTCCCAGACCTTCGGTTTGTCAATCTTCTCACCCGCGACGATAGTCGCAATGATGTTGTACAGCCACAGGATCTGTGACGCACCGTAGATAAACGCACCGATACTGGACATCATGTTGAAGTCCGCGAACTGCAGTGCGTAATCGGGGATACGACGCGGCATGCCCGCCAGGCCCACAAAGTGCTGCGG
Organism: Halioglobus sp.; assembly: GCA_020443425.1. Taxonomy (GTDB): domain Bacteria; phylum Pseudomonadota; class Gammaproteobacteria; order Pseudomonadales; family Halieaceae; genus Marimicrobium. The sequence goes on along the minus strand of JAGRIE010000021.1, from coordinate 33,591 downwards.
GAAGAAGGTCAGGTTGAAACCGATGAACGAAATCCAGAAATGGGTTTTGCCCATCGTCTCGTTGTACATGCGGCCGCACCATTTCGGCAGCCAGTAGTACACAGCTGCCGTCATGCTGAATACCGCACCCGCCACCATCACGTAGTGGAAGTGGGCAACCACGAAGTAGGAGTCGTGGTACTGGAAGTCAGAGGGCGCAATTGACAGCATCAGACCGGTAAAACCACCGATCGTGAACAGCACCAGGAAGCCGATGGAAAACAGCATAGGCGTCTCGAAGGTGAGCGCGCCGCGCCACATCGTAGACACCCAATTGAACACCTTCACGCCCGTCGGCACCGCAATCAGCATGGTGGCGTACATGAAGAACAGCTCACCGGATACCGGCATACCCACGGTGTACATGTGGTGGGCCCAGACGATGAAGGACAGGAAGGCAATTGACGCCGTGGCGTAAACCATGGAGTCATAACCAAACAGCGGCTTGCGGGAAAACGCGGGTATGATCTGGGAGACCACACCGAAAGCCGGCAGAATGATGATGTACACCTCGGGGTGACCAAAGAACCAGAATACGTGCTGGAACAACACCGGGTCACCGCCGCCTGCAGCGGAGAAGAAGCTGGTGCCGAAATGCACGTCCATCAGCATCATGGTCACCGCCCCGGCCAGCACCGGCATCACCGCTACCAGCAGGAAGGCGGTAATCAACCAGGTCCAGACGAACAGCGGCATTTTCATATAGGTCATGCCGGGAGCGCGCATATTCATCACCGTCGCGATGATGTTGATGGAGCCCATGATCGAGGACAGACCCAGTACGTGGATACAGAAGATGAAGTAGGTGACTGACGGCCCGGCATAGGTGGTCGACAGTGGCGCGTAGAATGTCCAGCCGGCCTGCGGTGCGCCGCCCTCCATAAAAAGGGTGGATGCCAGCAGCAGGAAGGTCGGGGGCAGAATCCAGAAGCTCCAGTTGTTCATGCGCGGCAGTGCCATATCCGGCGCCCCGATCATCAGCGGAATCATCCAGTTCGCCAGGCCGACGAAGGAGGGCATGATCGCACCGAACACCATGACCAGGCCGTGCAGCGTGGTCATCTGGTTAAAGAATTCAGGTTCAACCAACTGCATGCCGGGCTGGAACAGCTCGGCACGGATGATCATCGCGAAGGTGCCACCCAGGATAAACATACAAAATGAGAACCACAGGTACATCGTGCCGATGTCTTTGTGGTTGGTTGTAAACAGCCAGCGGCTGAGGCCCTTGGCAGGACCGTGATGATGATCGCCCATCGTTAACTCCTCCAATTAGCCTTTTTTGTGGTTGTAAACGTCAATGGGCTGGATAGTGTCGCCCATATTGTTGCCGAATGCGTTGCGCTGATAGGTGATAACTGCCGCCATATCGACGTCATTCAGCTGCCCACCAAAGGCCTGCATCGCCGTCCCCGGCACACCGTTAATGCCCACGTCGAGGTGATGCCCGATATCACCGGTCGCAACAGGGCTGCCGGCAATCGGCAAGCCGACGCCGCCCTCACCGTTGGCGCCGTGACAGGCGAGACAATTCACATCGTATACTGCTTTACCGCGCTCCATCAGTTGATCAAGCGTAAAGGTCTGCGCCATCAACTCCTTGATTTCTGCCGCCTCCTGCTGTTTGCCAGCAAGCCACTCGGCGTACTCTTCCTTGCTCACGACGTTGACAACAATGGGCATAAAGCCGTGGTTCCTGCCGCACAGCTCTGCGCACTGCCCGCGGTAGACACCCTCTTCAGTCGCATTGGTCCACACCTCGTTGATAAAGCCGGGAATAGCATCCCGCTTCACCGCCAGCTGCGGCACCCACCATGAGTGGATGACATCATTAGCCGTTACCAGGAAGCGGACCTTGGTGTCGACCGGCAGTACCAGCGGCTCATCGACTTCCAGCAGGTAGTGCTCACCCTTGGCTTCAGTGTTGTCGATCTCAGCCTGAGGAGTACGCAAGTTACTGAAAAAGCTTACATTTTCACCGTCTTCACTGAGGTATTCGTACTTCCATTTCCACTGGTAACCGGTGACGACCACATCCAGCTCGGCATCGTCGTTGTCGTAGATTTCCAGCAGTGTCGTGGTGGCAGGGACTGCCATCGCCAGCAGGATGAGAAAAGGCACCACCGTCCAGGCAATTTCGACCTTGGTGCTTTCATGGAAGGTAGCCGGGGTGACACCGCGCGATTTGCGGTGGTAGTAGATGGAGTAGAACATCACCCCAAACACCAGCAGACCGATCACAGTAGAGATACCGAGAATCCACATGTGCAGATCGTAAATTTTGTGACCCACCTCGGTAACCCCAGGTGACATATTGATATCGCTGACCTCGCCGCCGGCTGCCATGGCGAACACGCTCATCAGCAACAGCACAGGACCAAGCGCGAGCTTACTCAGCCGCTTCGCTTTAAAAACCATTCCCCGTGTCTCCCTGTATTTTAACTGTAATTCTATAATCGGTATTGCGCAGCGCTTGGTCACTCGCCCCCTGCGGGCCGAGGAAGTCGCAAACGCATTGAATGCACGCTGCGAATGCGCAGCCCACCCAGGCCCACTTTCTGCAGGAATATTCCGATTACTGTGCGTTGTTGGGCTGCGACAATTCGCCGCACCCATAAAAACGCGCGGATTATAGCGGATATGCCCATTAAATCCTACATTGTAGCGGAGATCCATGTCCTGTGTTTTTTTGGACTAGACACCGCGCTGCGGCTGTGTCTGTCACAGATTAAAAAAACGGGTTCCATACTTGCATGAAGGGCTACTCGCAAGCGAGAGACGCTCGATAACCGATAGATCAGGGCCTCACTCGAATTCCGCCGCAGTGTCCGCGCCCCTTCTTTGCCTGGCGCAGCGCTATTTCCTACACCCCCCCGCGGCCTGCCCGGGGGCGGCGGACTGGAAGGCTTGCTCGATGAGTCCTTCCTCGCACTGCGCCTCGCCTCCTAATCCGTTGCTTCCCCATTACTTTTCTTCGGGTCGATCAACGTGATCGCCTCGGCGGGCGTCTCCACCCGGCGCGCCGCTGCTCGGCTCACCCTTGTGGGAACCTCCACCGGTTTCGGGGTGAGCGTAGGCGACGCACTTTGCGCCGGCATGCCCGGGCGGGCCTCACTGAACCCACAACTCACACAAAAACGCTGGTCTGTGTCCATATCGACCACCATCTTGTCCATCAGGGCGCAGCGGGGGCAGACGGCGCCGGCAATGAACCGCCGCCGGTGCGGATTGTCCTGCATGATACTTACTCCAAGTCGCGGCCGGGTCTGGCCACAGCGCTTCAGGCTGGCTATTGTAGCAGCCTGAACCGATATGAGCGCACCCAGATGCAACACTACAACCGTCTGAATATTCGCAGCTTCCAGGGCCATTCACCAGACATCGGCCAGCGCGTACTGATAGACCCGAGCGCCGTCGTGCTGGGGCAGGTCAGCCTCGGCGACGATGTCTCAGTCTGGCCACAGGTCGCCATCCGCGGCGATATGCACCGCATCTGTATCGGCGCCCGCACCAGCGTGCAGGATGGCTGCGTGCTCCACATCACGCACGCCGGCCCGTTCAATCCCCAGGGCTGGCCCCTGACCATAGGCAGCGACGTCACCATCGGCCACGGGGCGGTACTGCACGGATGCAGCGTCGGCGACCGGGTCCTGGTGGGCATGTCCGCCACAGTGATGGATGGCGCAGTGGTGGAGGATGAAGTCGTGATCGCCGCCGGGGCCCTGGTGCCGCCGGGCAAGGTACTGCGCAGCGGGTACCTGTACGCCGGCAGCCCGGCGCGGGAGGTGAGGGCGCTGAGTGACAAGGAGCTGTCCTACTTTATCTACAGCGCGAACAACTATGTAAAGCTGAAGGACCAGCACATCACAGAGCTTGAGGCGGCCGCCCGCTGAGGAGGGCGCCCTTCAGCTGTTGGCCATGAGTTCGCGCAGATGGTGGATGACAGGGCCGGTCGCCGGCCGCGCCCTGCGCCAGATATAGAAGGACTCCGCCGCCTGCTCCACCAACATGCCCAGGCCGTCCGCCACGGCCCACGCCGCATGGTGTGCGGACCAGCGCATAAACGGAGTCGGCTCCGGGCCGTACAGCATATCGTAGCAACAGCTGCGCTCGGTCAGCAGGTCTCCGGACAGGTCCGGAGCGGCGCCGGACAAGCCGGCGCTGGTGGCGTTGATGACGAGGTCAAACTGGCGCTGGCCTATCAGTTCGTAGGCACCCCCCTCCAGTGGGCCGAGGTCGGCGAACTCCCGCGCCAGCTGGCTGGCCCGCTCACTGGTGCGGTTGACGATCAGCAGCTCTTTCGGCCGTTCGCGCAACAGGGGCTCCAACACACCCCGGGCAGCACCGCCGGCACCCAGCAGCAATACGCGCAGGCCCTGCACCGTCCAGCCGAGATTGGCGATAAGATCCCTGATCAAACCGATACCATCGGTGTTATCGCCTTCAATAGCGCCATCCTCGGCCCGCGTCAGGGTATTGACGGCACCGGCTCTCTCAGCTCGCGGGCTCAGGCGCTCGGCGAACTCGAAAGAATCGCGCTTGAACGGCACAGTCACATTGAGGCCCGCGCCGCCGTCGCGGAAGAAATTGCTCGCAGCGCGCGCAAAACCGTCCAGTTCAACCTTGACCGCCCGGTATACCATCGGCTGGTCGCACTGCTGGGCGAACATGGCGTGGATCGCAGGCGATTTGCTGTGCTTGATCGGGTTGCCGAATACTGCGTACCTGTCTTTCCCGCTCATCGCGTGACCTTCCCGCTGCCTGCCTCGCCCAGCCAGTCCCGGTTCTGCAGGTAGAAACCGGTCAGCTCCGCCTCGGGCGTACCTGGCGCCGGGCTGTAGTTGTACTCCCAACGCACCAGTGGCGGCAGCGACATCAGAATGGATTCCGTGCGCCCACCCGACTGCAGGCCAAACAGGGTGCCGCGGTCAAACACGAGATTGAATTCCACGTAGCGACCGCGCCGATAGAGCTGGAACTGCCGCTCTCGCTCGCCATAGGGCTTCTCTTTATTGCGCTGCACGATAGGCTGGTAGGCTCGCAGGTAGGAGTCACCCACTGCCTGTATAAACGCGAAACAGGTATCGAAATCCCACTCGTTCAGATCGTCAAAAAACAGGCCGCCGATGCCGCGCGGCTCACCGCGGTGTTTGAGCTGGAAGTAATCATCGCACCAGGTCTTGAAACGAGGGTAGACATCGGCGCCGAAGGGAGCACAGGCCTCGGCCGCGACCCGGTGCCAGCTGATGCAATCCTCACGATTGGCATAGTAAGGTGTGAGATCGTAACCACCGCCAAACCACCAGATCGGCTCCTCACCCGGCTTGCTCGCCACGAACAGGCGCACATTAGCGTGTGAGGTCGGGACGTAGGGATTGTGCGGGTGGATCACCAGGGACACGCCCAGGGCTTCAAAACTCCTGCCCGCCAGTTCCGGCCGGGATGCACTGGCCGAGGCGGGCAGCTGCTCACCGCGGACATGGGAAAAATTAACGCCCGCTTTTTCAAACACCGCGCCGTCGGCCAGCACTCGACTGCGACCACCGCCGCCCTCCGCGCGCTGCCAGTCCTCCTCTATAAAGGATGCACTGCCATCCTCGGCTGCCAGTGACTGGCAAATGTTGTCCTGCAACTGCAGTAGATACGCTTTGACCTGCTCGATCCGCATGCCCGTTTTCCTTGGGGAACTCGTCGTGGCGCATTATACGCACGCACCAGCGGTAACTGTACTAATCGCGGATAATTTGGCCGCTGAAGAGATCGCGAATCCCGGTGGGGCGCCGCGCATTGCCGACGCGGCCAGGAAGAATATAGTCCAGGGTAGCGCCAAAATAGCGCCGCACCTGATACAGCTCCTTCGCGGGAAGCGCCCCGGCGGGGTTGGCAGAGGTGGAGACAAGCGGCCCTCCCCAAGCGGCACACAGCGCACTGACACAGGGGTGACTGCTGACCCTGACAGCGACGGTGTCGTGAGACCCGTGAACCCAGCGCGGCACACTACCGCGGTGCGGCAACAGCCATGTAGACGGGCCCGGCCAACTGGCGGACAGCGTCTGTCGCTGCTGCTGCGGCAGCTCCCGGAGCAAGGGCTCGAGCTGCTTCTCATCAGCGGCCACCAGGATCAGCCCTTTTTCCACAGGCCGGCTTTTCAGCGCCAGCAGGCGCATGACGGCGTCCTCATTTTCCGGATCACAGCTGAGTCCCCAAACGGCTTCGGTGGGACAGGCGATGACACCACCCTGGCTCAGGGCCCTGGTCGCCGCGTGCAGGTGGAGTGCGCTGGGAGGAGGGGACAAAATCAGCCTTTCAGGCTTTCCTGCAAGGCCGCATCCTTGGCGTAGATCTGCTGCGCATTGGCCTCGCGCTCATCGGCGAGTGCCTGTGCCAGCGCGGCATCGCCCAGCGACAGCATCTGGGCTGCCAGATAGGCGGCGTTTTTCGCCCCGGCCTTGCCTATCGCCACTGTCGCCACTGGAATGCCCGCTGGCATCTGCACAGTCGACAGCAGTGCATCGAGGCCGTCCATTGACGCATTCATGGGCACACCGATCACCGGCCTCACCGTCGCGGCAGCCACTGCGCCCGCGAGATGGGCCGCCATGCCGGCGGCCGCGATGAACACGGCACAGCCGCGTTTCTCAGCGTCCTGTACAAACGTTTTGGTTGCCTCGGGGGTGCGGTGAGCGGAGGTAATGCGCGCCTCAAACGCAATGCCAAATGAACGCAATACAGCAAAGCTGGCCTCCATTACCGGCAGATCGGAATCTGACCCCATTACTATCGCTACAAATGGCTTGCTCATCACGTCTCTCCAGTGTACCCGGCACCAGCGTTGCCGCTGCGACGGTAAAAAGAGCGAAAATCTAACGAACTGGGGGCGACTTGGCAACCATAAAAGCTAGCAGCGAATATAACCGCCCTCTGTGCGCGCCACCCGACCCGAGAGTTCAAGCACCGACAGCGCCGCCAGCACCTCCGCCACCGGCTTGCCGCTGCAGTCTGCCAACGCCTCAAGGCTGGCTGCCTCAAATCCGAGCAGGTCCAGCAGCCACTGCTCGCTGGGCGGGCCATTCTCGTCACCGCAGTCCAGCGGACATCCGTCCTGCTGTAGCGCGTACAGCGGGCCCAACTCCTCCAGGATATCCTGCACTTCCAGCACCATTTTGGCGCCATCGCGGATCAACTGCAGACAGCCCCTGCCGCCGCTGTGCAGCATGGACCAGGGCAGGGCGAAGACTTCCCGTCCCTGCGCCAGTGCGGTGCCTGCAGTGATCAGTGAGCCGCTGGGCAGCGCGGCCTCCACCACCAACACCCCCAGCGACAGGCCGCTGATAATGCGATTGCGCTGTGGGAAATTTTGCCGCCGCGGCGGCGTGCCGGGCGGGAATTCTGTCACCAGGCAGCCGGACTGGGCGAGTTCAGCGGCCAGCGCGCGGTGACGATGGGGATAGATCCGGTCGATCCCGGTGGCGGTGACGGCGACACTCCTGCCGCCGGCCTCCAGCGCCCCGCGGTGTGCAGCGCCGTCCACACCGAGGGCCAGACCTGAGCAGACGTGCAGTCCCGCGCGCACCAGCTGGCTGCTGAGCAGTTGCGCAACGCGCAAAGCAGCGGGACTCGCACGCCGGCTGCCCACTACGGCCAGCTGGGCCTGCTGCAGCAATGCGGCGTCCCCGCGGACGTACAGAGCGGGGGGAGGGTCGGAAATTTCCCGCAGCAGCGGGGGGTAGTACTCGTCGTCAATCGCCACCAAAGTGGCGTCGGCCGCACGAGCGGCGGCCCTGGCTTGTGCAACATTCATACATCATCCTTGACGTCATGTCTGTTGGTCAGGTGATCAGGGGTTTTTCACCAGATCGAACACCTTCAGCGGCCGGCTGGTCTTGAGGATAATCGCGAAGCTGACTTTTTCATACGATTCAAAAACCATCGCGAGCCCGGCCCGGGTGTCCGGCAGAGCCACATTCGACTCCGAAACTTTGTCGTATACATGCCGGCCCGCCTGGTACACGGCCAGTACATTGCCAATCTCCAGTCCATCCCGCTTGCCCTTGTTGATCACGACAATGCTCATATCACCGATCTGTGTGAGCCCGCCCTCAACGGCAATCATCACTCCGTTGACGATCTCGCGGTCCGGCGCCCTGGGGTGGAAGCTGGCGTCGAGGACACGCTCCTCCAGCGGCAGCAGGCGGTCCCCGGTCATCACCTCTTCCGCGATACGGGTGATTTCCAGCTGGGTGACTTCGTCGCGATTGCTGCTGACCAGCTTGGCGTTGCCGATATCCCGGACCTCATAGCCGAGGTACTCCTGGGTGAAGGGGTCGACAAAATTCTGCCCCACGCGGTAGATACCGTAGGCGCGCTCACCGTCGGGGAAGGGACCGCGCCCATAAATCGTGTCGCCAGGGCCGCTAATCAGACGGCGCTCATCGCCGGCCACAATATAGGCCGAATCGTTGATGTCCTCGGCATCCATGACCCGGTTGCGCACCAGCCACGGCCCGATTTGATCCAGCGGGATAATCGGAATGGCCAGGTTCAGCGGGCTCACGCGCATATTCGGGCTGAGCTTGACATCGCGCCCGCGCCGCATGCGCAAGCGCGGCTGGCCATCGATCCACACCAGGTACAGCTCATCACCGGGATAGATCAGGTGGGGGTTATCGATCTGCGGGTTGGCGTCCCAGAGTTCCGGCCACAGCCACGGCTGCTTCAGGTACATACCGGAAATACCCCAAAGCGTATCGCCTTTCTTGACGATGTAGGTTTCCGGCACCTCCTCATTGAGTTCCACCGCCGCCAGTGTCCAGGCGCTGAACAACAGCGACACGAACAGCAGGCAAACCGATAGTGACCTTGTTTTCATTGTTGTGCGTCCCTGTATGGCCTGTTTATTATCCGCCGGTCCACTCGGACCGGCCCAGTCGTTGCGGCCGCCCCCGACCACTGCGCGATGCCTCGACACCGCTGCCCCGAAAATTTCGCCCACACCAGAATGGAATACCGCGCGCAAGCCCGCCTCTATACTGCACTACCGCGCACTATCGCGGCCAGAACTAGGCACCCTTCAATCGCAGGCTGTATAATAAAGACAGTTTGCTGTTGCAGTATAAAGCTGGCAAGCCCAAATGTTATTAATTCACGCAGCCAATTTCGGCCACTTTTGGCTCTGGTAGGCAATCAATATCATGGCAGTACTGGACATACTCGAGTTCCCCGATCCCCGCTTGCGCACTGAGGCCAAGCCTGTCGCACAGGTAACGGAAGCCACGCGCACACTGATCGACAATATGCTGGAGACCATGTACGCCGCACCGGGCATCGGCCTGGCGGCTACCCAGGTCAACGTGCACCAGCGGTTGTTGGTGATGGATGTCTCCGACGACAAAAGCAAGCCCATGGTTTTCATCAACCCCGAGGTCACCGTGCTCGATCCCGAGCAGGGTGAGTATGACGAGGGCTGTCTCTCGGTGCCCGGGTTTTACGAAACGGTGAGTCGCCCGCAGCATGTCAGAGTGTCAGCTGTGGATCGCAACGGCGAGGCATTCACCCGTGAACTCGAGGGTCTGGCAGCCATCTGCCTGCAGCATGAGATCGATCACCTGAACGGTAAATTATTTGTGGATTACCTGTCGCCGCTGAAGCGTCAGCGCATTCGCAAGAAGCTGGAAAAAGACCAGCGCCAGCGCGCCTGACAGTCGTGGCCAACTCCTCCCTGCGGGTCCTGTTCGCCGGCACGCCCGAATTCGCATCGCTGCATTTGGCGGCTCTTATCGATAGTGAGCACCAACTTATTGGTGTTTATACACAGCCAGACCGCCCCGCAGGCCGCGGCAGGAAGCTCCAGGCCAGCCCGGTGAAACAGCTCGCCCTGCAGGCCGGCCTGCCGGTGTTGCAACCGCCCTCGCTGAAAGACGAGGCCGCACAGCGGCAACTGGCGCAGCTGCAAGCGGACGTCATGGTCGTCGTCGCATACGGCCTGATTCTGCCGCAGGCGGTGCTGGATGCACCGCGCTTCGGCTGCCTCAATGTACACGCCTCGCTACTGCCACGCTGGCGCGGCGCAGCGCCCATACAGCGCGCCATTGAGGCCGGCGACGCCAGCACCGGCATCACTATCATGCAGATGGATGCAGGGCTGGACACCGGGGCAATGCTGGCCACCAACAGCTGTGCTATCGGCGAGCACACCAATGCCGCCGAACTCCACGACCAGCTCGCCGCACTGGGACCACCGCTGTTGTTGCAGGTACTGGGAGATCTGCAGAATCATTTGCAGAACAGTCGCGCCCAGGACGACACACAGGCCAATTACGCCCACAAGATCCTCAAGTCTGAAGCGCAGTTGAACTGGCTGTGCAGCGCCCGCGAACTGGATCGCCGCATCAGGGCTTTCAATCCCTTTCCCGTCTGTTTCAGCCGGCTCGATGGTGACCGCATTCGCATCTGGCAGGGAAGCGTGCGGCCCGCCCCGCCCGGGGCCTCGGGCACGATTGTGCAGGCCGACGAGAACGGCATTGTGGTCCTGTGTGGCGAGCAGGCGCTGGCGATTGAAGTACTGCAGCTTGAGGGCGGCAAAGCGCTGCAGGCCCGGGAGATACTCAGCGCCCACCAGGCCAGGTTCGCCGTGGGTAAGCGCTTTGAAATACCCGCCGCGGGCGCCGATTGATGGCGCTGGATGTCCGGGCCGCCGCCGCCGCTGTCATCGGTGATGTCCTCGGCGGGCTCTCCCTGAACCAGGCGCTGCCGGCCAGGCTGGACCGGGTTGGCGAACGCGATCGCAGCCTGCTGCAGCAACTTTGCTACGGCACACTGCGACACGGCCCCAAGCTGCAGGCACTGCTCGCGCAGTTACTGGAAAAGCCTCTGCGCGACAAAGACCGCGATATACAGGGCCTGCTGATGTGTGGGCTCTACCAGTTGGACAGCACCCGGGTGCCCGACCACGCGGCGGTCGATGCCACGGTGGGGGCCACCCGGGCCCTGAAAAAGCACTGGGCGCGCGGCATGACCAACGCCATCCTGCGACGCTACCTGCGAGAGCGGGAGCAACTGCTGCAGGGACTCGATGCGGCCGCCGCGGCCAGCCACCCGGCCTGGCTATACCGGAAGATCATCGCCCAGTGGCCCTCGCAGAGCGCCGCCATCCTCGAAGCCAACAACCTGCAGCCCCCGATGACACTGCGGGTCAACAGCGCGCGGGCCAGCCTCGCAAGCTGTCTCGCGCGACTGCGTGAAAGCGGCATCGACGCGAGCGCCGGCGCGCTCAGCCCCTGCGCAGTGCAGCTTTCACGGCCAGTGGACGTGTGGGAGATCCCCGGGTTCACTGGTGGCCAGTTGAGCGTGCAGGACGAAGCGGCGCAAATGGCCGCCACGCTGCTGGCGGCCCGCGCCGGCGACCGGGTACTGGATGCCTGTGCCGCGCCAGGCGGCAAGACCTGCCACATTCTGGAACTGCAGCCCGGCTTGGCTGAACTGGTGGCAATGGATATCGATGCGGCGCGCCTGCGCCGGGTCAGCGAGAACCTGTCCCGGCTGGAGCTGACCGCGACGCTGCTGGCCGGAGATGCGGCCGCACCACCCGCCCAGCTGACGGCGGCGTCATTCGATCGCATACTGGTCGATGCGCCCTGTTCCGCCAGCGGCGTGATCCGGCGCCACCCCGATGTGAAACTGCTGCGGCGCGACAGTGATATTGCCCAGCTGGCCGCGCTGCAGCTGCGAATACTCAATGGGCTGTGGCCGCTGTTGAAACCCGGGGGAACCCTGCTCTATGCGACCTGTTCCATTTTTGACGAGGAGAACAGCCAGGTCGTACAGCACTTTCTCACGGACCGCGACGATGCCGACCTGCAGTCCGCAGACGTCAACTGGGGCGAGCCTGTCACCAGTGGCCGCCAGCTGCTGCCGACGGCAAATGGGCCGGACGGCCTGTTCTACGCCCTGCTGCGGAAAGTGGGCTGATGACATGTGTAAAATTACAGTCCCCCGAGACTTACAATCACGGGGCGATTTCTTTATCGTGCTGGCAACCTTAAGGTCAGTTCACAAACCAGAGCTCAGCAGGCCATGAAGATCATCATCCTCGGGGCGGGCCAGGTCGGCGGCACTTTAGCTGAGCACCTCGCCAACGAGCAGAACGACATCATCGTGGTGGATACCGACGGCGACAAGTTGCGCGCCCTGCAGGACCGTCTGGATATCGGCACGATTGTCGGCGGAGCCTCACACCCCAATACGCTGTACAAGGCCGGCGCGGAAGACGCGGATATGCTGATCGCTGTCACCAACAGCGACGAAATCAATATGATGGCCTGCCAGGTCGCTTACACCCTCTTCAAGACTCCCACCAAGATCTGCCGAGTGCGCTCACCGAATTACCTCGCTCACCAGGAGGCGCTGTTCACCCGGGAGCATATTCCGGTGGATGTCATTATCGGCCCCGAACAGCTGGTAACACAGGCGATCCAGCGGCTGATTGCCAACCCCGGCGCACTGCAGGTGCTGGACTTCGCCGAGGGCAAGGTGCAGCTGGTCGCGGTGCGGGCGTACTACGGCGGGCCTATTGTCGGCCACGAATTGCAGGAAATACGGCGCCACATGCCCAAGGTGGACACCCGCGTTGCCGCCATTTTTCGGCGCGATCGCGCGCTTATCCCCGAGGGCGACACCGTGGTGCAGGTGGATGACGAGGTGTTTTTCATCGCCGCCAAGGACAATATCCGCGCGGTCATGTCGGAACTTCGCAAGATCGACAAGCCCTACAAGCGCGTGATGATTGCCGGCGGCGGCAATATCGGCGCGACACTGGCACAGACGCTGGAAAGCCAGTACAAGGTCAAGCTGATCGAGAAATCCTATGACCTGTGCCGGGTGTTGGCCGAGCGCCTCAAGCATACCATTGTGCTGAACGGCAGTGCCTCGGAGCCACAACTGCTGGCCTCCGAAAACATCGAGGCGACCGACGTCTTCTGTGCGCTGACCAACAGTGACGAGGCCAATATCATGATGTCGATGCTGGCCAAGCGCATGGGCGCCAAGAAGGTCATCACCCTGATCACGAACTCTGCCTATGCAGAGCTGGTGGGCGATGAGATCGACATCGCCATCTCCCCGCAGCAGATCACCATCGGCAGCCTGCTGACACATGTGCGCAAAGGGGATATCAGCAATGTGCACTCACTGCGCCGTGGCGCGGCGGAATCAATCGAAGTGACCGCGCACGGGGATTCCCGCTCATCGAAGGTCGTGGGGCGCCGACTGGACGAAATCAAGCTGCCGGAAGGGGTTACCATCGGCGCCATCGTGCGAGGCGATGAAGTGCTGATTGCACACGGCCATGTGCTGGTGGAAACAGATGACCACGTGATCCTGTTCCTGCTGGATCGCAAGCAGATTGGCGCAGTCGAGAAATTGTTTGCCGTCGGCTTCGGATTTTTTTCCTAGGCCATGCATTTTTCCATCTCTTTTCGGATTCTTGGCATCCTGTTGATGTGTTTCAGCTCGGTGCTGATCACTCCGCTGCTGCTGGCACTGCTGGAGTCAGATCACACCGCCCCCGGTTTTATGTCTGCGATGGGAATTATCTTCCTGTCCGGCCTGTTGATGTGGTTCCCCGTCCGCAAAGCGAGCCACGAGCTGAGGATCCGGGACGGCTTCCTGATCACCTCACTGTTCTGGACGGTACTGGGGTTGTTTGGCGCGCTGCCATTCGCGCTCACAGACGCCCTCGACGTCACGCCGATGGACGCTGTTTTCGAATCCATATCCGGCCTCACCTCATCCGGAGGCACTGTTCTCGTCGGTCTCGACAACCTGCCGCAGTCAATCCTGCTCTACCGCCAGATGCTGCAGTGGCTGGGCGGTATCGGCATCATTGTTGTCGCCGTGGCAATTTTGCCGATGCTGGGCATCGGGGGTATGCAGCTGTACAGGGCGGAAATACCGGGGCCGTCCAAAGACAATAAACTGACGCCGCGGATTACGGAGACCGCGAAAGTGTTGTTCGCCGTCTATCTCGCGATCACCGTGGGCTGTGCGCTGGCCTACTACGCTGTGGGGATGTCGGCCTTTGACGCTGTCGCCCACTCGTTCTCCACGGTATCCCTGGGCGGGTTCTCCACCCATGATGCCAGCCTCGGTTACTACGACAGCGATGCTGTACTGGTTGTGGCGACTATTTTCATGTTTGTCTCCAGCATCAATTTCGGCCTGCACTTTGTCGCATGGCGCCGCAAATCGCTATTCGTTTACCGCCGGGATTCCGAGACACGGTTCTACACCATCGCGGTTGCCAGTTGCATGCTGATCACCATCGTCTGCCTGGTGATGTGGGACATCCACGGGCACTCCGAAAGTGTGCTGCACGGTGTCTTCCAGGTGCTGTCCATCATCACCACCACTGGCTTCTCGACCGAAAACCTCGCCGCCTGGCCGGTGGCGCTGCCCATTATGGCGATCTTCTTTTCCTGCATGGGCGGCTGTGTCGGCTCCACCACCGGCGGCATAAAGGCGATGCGCGTAATGCTGGTATTCAAGCAGGGGATGCGCGAGTTGAAGCAACTGGTGCATCCGCAGGCGGTCATTCCGCTTAAAGTCGGCGGCCGCAGAGTTGAAGCGACCGTCGTCAGTGCAGTGTGGAGTTTTTTTGCTATTTATACGTCCGCGTTCATCGTACTGCTGTTACTGCTGATGCTGATTGGCATGGACTTCACCACCGCGTTCTCGGCGGTGGCGGCAACACTGAATAACCTCGGCATGGGAATCGCGGGGGTGTCCAGCGGCTTTGGTGATGTCTCGGAGTGGGGCAAGGCCATCCTGTGCTTCGCGATGCTCCTCGGCCGGTTGGAGATCTTCACGCTGCTGGTGCTGTTTACACCTGCTTTCTGGCGTATCTGATCAAACTACCCCTAACGCATAGCCGGCCGTGTCTTCTTGATCATCTCATACGCATTTTGAATTTCCTGTGACCGGGTGGTCGCCAGTTTGATCATCTCCTCGGGAACGCCCTTGGCGATCAGCTTGTCGGGATGGTTTTCACTCATCTGCCGGCGGTAGGCGCGCTTCACTTCCTTGTCACTGGCGTTGCTGGCAACGCCCAGCGCGGTGTAGGCATCTTCCAGGCTGGAGGTCGATGATGACGCGGCCTGACCGCGCTGCTGGTGGAAACTGTCCTGGGCCCTGGACATCCGCAGCAGCTGTTCCAGCTGCGCCGCTCCCAGGCCCATCAGGTTGGCGATGCGCACCAGCGCCGCATGCTCGGACACCGCGATACCCTGGTCGACCTGGGCCAGGGAAATCAGGAACAGCAGCAGCGTCTGCTGCAACTGCCGCTGCGGGCCGCACGCCTGCAGAAAGGCGGCAACCGTAGGTTCCAGCTGGAAATCGCTGGCGGCGCCACGCTGGAACAACTCGATAGCGCGTTTGCGCTGCGCAACATCCAGGCGCATTTGCGCGATGACCTGCTCGGTGTGGTCCACTTCCGATTGGGAAATACGGCCATCCGCCTTGGCCAGGTATCCGGACAGCAGGAAGGTCGTCTCGAAGAAGCTGTTGCGGATTCGCTCAATATTTTCAGGTGAGCCGAACGACAGGGCATTGACCAGGGCGCGATCAAAGAAGTGGCCAACCACGGCCCCGAGAACGAGGCCGGGCAGACCGGCAGCGGCAAGCCCGATCAGGCCGCCTATGATTTTTCCGAAAAATGGGTACTTCATAAGATTCAATGTTACTCAGGTCGCTGAATGGAGCCCCGACAGAAAGCACCTGCGCTGGCACGGCCCACCGCCGGCCGGAATCACCCTCGCCGGTTTGTCGGTAGAGTTTCACTTTCGGGGAAAGCGCGTATTATGCCGTCAAAAGAGCCTGTATAATACCCGGCTTTTTGCGACGATCTGACAGGCGGACCGGTGTCACAAACCAAGAATGAAACCCTTACGTTCCAGGCTCTTATCCTGAAACTGCAGCAGTTTTGGGCAGAGCAGGGCTGTGTGGTGTTACAACCTCTGGATATGGAAGTGGGAGCGGGGACCTTTCACCCCGCGACCTTCCTGCGCGCCGTCGGGCCGGAGAGCTGGAATGCCGCCTATGTGCAGCCGTGCCGCCGGCCTACGGACGGACGCTACGGGGAGAACCCGAACCGGCTGCAGCATTACTACCAGTTCCAGGTGGTGATGAAGCCCTCCCCGGAAAACTTCCAGCAGCTCTATCTGCAATCCCTGGCCGCACTGGGTGTCGATACCGCCATCCACGATATCCGCTTCGTCGAGGACAACTGGGAGTCACCCACACTGGGCGCCTGGGGGCTCGGCTGGGAGGTCTGGCTGAACGGTATGGAAGTCACCCAGTTCACCTACTTCCAGCAGGCGGGCGGGCTGGAGTGCTTTCCTGTGACCGGTGAAATCACCTACGGTATCGAGCGCATCGCCATGTACCTGCAGGGCGTGGACAGCATTTACGATTTGCTGTGGTCTGAAGGGCCCGCCGGAAAAGTCACCTATGGCGACGTGTTCCACCAGAACGAAGTGGAGATGTCCCGCTACAATTTTGAGGAAGCCGACGTCGCACAGCTGTTCAGTCAGTTTGATTTCTGCGAGCGCGAGGCCCTGCGCCTGGTGGAAAAGAACCTGCCGCTGCCCGCGTATGAGATGGTGATGAAAGCGTCGCATGCCTTCAATTTGCTGGACGCGCGCCACGCAATTTCCGTCACGGAACGCCAGCGATTTATCCTGCGCGTGCGCACGCTGGCAAGATCGGTAGCACAGGCGTATTTCGACGCCCGGGCAGCACTGGGTTTTCCGCTGGCGGCGGAGAACCTGCGCACAGAAGTCCTGAATCGTTTGCAGGCGGAGGCACGGTAAGCGCATGAGCACTGACACACTACTGGTGGAACTGGGCACCGAAGAACTGCCACCCAAGGCCCTGAAGTCCCTCGGACTGGCGTTTCGCGACGGCATTGTTGAAGGATTGCAGCAGCGCGAGCTGGGCCACGGCGAGGTGCAGTGGTTTGCCACCCCGCGACGGCTGGCGGTCATGGTGGAAAACCTGGTGCTGCGCAGCGCCGAAAAATCGGTGGAGATACTGGGTCCGCCCGTCGATCGCGCACGCGACGAACAGGGCCATTGGTCTGCAGCCACAGAGGGGTTTGCGCGCAAGCAGGGTGTGGCGCCGGAGGAGTTGCAGGCCATAGACACACCCAAGGGCCAGCGCCTGGGCCTGCGCACCACGGTGCCGGGTGTAACAACCAGCGACGCCCTCAACGATATCATACAGGGCAGTATCCAGAAGCTGCCGATTCCGCGCCGTATGCGCTGGGGCGCCAGCCGGGAGGAGTTTGTCAGGCCGGTGCACTGGGCAGTGGCGATGCTGGGTGACGCTTTCGCGCACGGCGATATTCTCGGCGTCAGCACCGGCAATACCACTCGCGGCCACCGCTTCCTCAGCAGTGGCCCGATCACCCTGCAGCGACCCGCGGAGTATGTCGCCGCACTGGAATCCGCCTGCGTAGTCGCCTCCTTCGACAAACGGCGGGAGATGATTCGCCAACAGGTGGAAGAGCAGGCCGGGCGTCTGGGCGCGAGGGCTGTCATCGACGAGGACCTGCTGGACGAAGTGACTGGCCTGGTGGAGTGGCCTGTGGCATTGACCGGGTCTTTTGAGGAGCGGTTCCTTGAAGTTCCCCCGGAGGCGCTGGTGTCTTCAATGAAGGAACACCAGAAGTATTTTCATGTGGTCGACGAGGCGGGTGAACTGCTGCCGCACTTCATCACGGTCGCGAATATCGAGAGCCGCGACCCGCAGCAGGTGATCGCTGGTAATGAACGTGTGATTCGCCCGCGCTTGTCAGACGCGGCGTTTTTCTTTGCAACGGACAAGAAAACCCCACTTGCCGAGCGCCTGCCGGCGCTGGCCAATATCGTGTTCCAGCAGAAGCTCGGCACCGTGCTGGAAAAATCAGAACGGGTAAGCAAACTGGCCGCCGCACTAGCGCCCGTTGTCGGCGCGCCGGTCGAGCTGGCGCGGCGGGCGGGACTGTTGGGCAAGGCCGACCTGGTCACGGACATGGTGCTGGAATTCGCGGACATGCAGGGTATCGCCGGCTCCTACTATGCACTGCATGACCAGGAGCATGTTGATGTCGCTGCGGCGCTGGCGCAACAGTACTGGCCGCGCTTCGCCGGGGACCGACTGCCCGAGAACGCCACAGCCAGCACCCTCGGCCTCGCGGACCGGCTGGACACACTGGTCGGTATTTTCGGTATTGGCCAGGCTCCCACTGGCTCGAAAGACCCATTTGCACTGCGCCGTGCCTCCCTGTCAGTACTGCGCATCATCGTCGAAAAGGGGCTGGCGCTGGATTTACGCGAGGGCCTGGAACTGGCCGTCGCCCAGTACCCGGTTGACGTACTGGCTCCAGGGACGGCAGCGCAGGTCCTCGACTATATGATTGAGCGCTTTCGCGCCTGGTATGAAGAGGACAATATTCCTGCTGAGATTTTCAAGGCTGTCAGTGCGCGCAAACTGTCCCAGCCGCTTGATATCCACCGTCGGGTACTGGCGGTGCACACCTTCTCGCAGCTGCCCCAGGCACAGGCGCTGGCCGCCGC
The DNA here is from genome assembly GCA_020443425.1 of Halioglobus sp. Taxonomy (GTDB): domain Bacteria; phylum Pseudomonadota; class Gammaproteobacteria; order Pseudomonadales; family Halieaceae; genus Marimicrobium. The sequence goes on along the minus strand of JAGRIE010000021.1, from coordinate 14,944 downwards.
CAACAAACGCGTTTCCAACATCCTGGGCAAGCTGGACAGCGACCATCGCTTCGACGTAGTGAGCGCTGACTTACTGGTAGAGCCACAGGAAAAGGCGCTGTACGATAGTATCCAGCGTCTCTCCACAAGCTTCCAGGCACATCTGGCAGACGATGAGTTCACGGAGGCATTGACCTGCCTGGCAGAACTACGGGGCCCGGTGGACGCGTTTTTTGAGGATGTGATGGTCAATGCTGAGGACGCCGCGCTGCGTCACAACCGGCTCAACCTGCTGAAACAGTTGCGCGAGCTGTTCCTCGGCGTCGCCGACATTTCACTGCTGGTCGTCGCCCGCTAGCGCGACACCGCACCACCGTGTTCGCGGTCACCTGCTTCAAAATGCGACAGGTTCCGGTGAATCCAGTAACAGGGGGCCCCGACGGACCGGTATTGATTTACACTGGCAGTCCATGGACAGGGAGACAGCATGACGCTACCCGACGACCCAGTGATGCTCATTGCCGCAGCGCTGGCTGCGACACTGTTGACAGCGCTGCTCCTGAGCCTGTGGCTGGGCATCAGCAGCCGGCGCGCACTCGCCGCTGCGCGGGAGCAGTTGCGCCTGCGCGAGGAAGCCTTGTCCGAGGCCTGCGCCGAACAGCGTGGACAATCCGTCGCGCTGGCACAGGAGCGTCGGCAGTTGGAGGCCTGCCAGTCGGATCTGCTCACGACAAGGGCTGAACTGGCGGCCACGCACTCGATTCTGAATTCGCTGCGACAGGAACACGCCCAGTTGCAGACGCAACAGCGCGAACGCGAGGATCGGCACGTGGAGCAGATTCAGCTGCTCAATGAGACTCGGGATAATCTCAAGAAGGAATTTGAAAACCTGGCCAACCGCATCTTTGAGGACAAGGGCAAAAGCTTCACTTCGACAAGCCAGGCCTCACTCGAGGCCCTGCTCAAACCTTTTCGCGAGCAGATCTCCGGCTTCCAGTCGCGCATCAACGAGGTGCACTCCGAATCGTTGCGCGGCAACACAATCCTGGAAAAAGAGATCCAGAAAGTACTGGAAATAGGGCTGGAGATGAACAGCCAGGCCAGCAACCTGACCGTAGCACTGAAAGGCGATAAGAAGACAGCCGGCAACTGGGGCGAGGCCCAGTTGCAGCGCACACTCGAACTGGCCGGCCTGCAGGCGGGCGAACACTATGACACGCAGTCTGCCTACCGGGATGACGAAGGCAAACGCAAACTGCCGGACTTTGTGATCAGGCTCCCGGACAACAAGAACATCATTATCGACAGCAAGGTTTCGCTGATTGACTACGACCGGGCCATTGCGGCCGAGACCGGCGAGGCCCGAACGGACGCGCTGAACGCCCACGCACGGGCCGTGCGAAACCACATCGACGACCTGGCGTCCAAAAACTACGCCAACCTACCAGGTATTGGCAGCCCCGATTTTGTACTGATGTTCATGCCCATCGAACCGGCCTACATCGAGGCCATGAAGCACAACAAGGACCTGTTCAATTACGGTTACAAAAAAGGTGTCATCATGGTGTCGCACACGACACTGATGCCGATCCTGCGCACAGTGGCCAACCTGTGGATGATTGAACAGGGCAACCGGGAGGCGAAAGAGATCAGCAGTAGGGCAGGGGATATTTACAACCAGGTATGCCTGGTTGCCGAGCGTCTCAACAAATTGGGCAACACACTGCGCACGGTAAACAATCACTACAACGAGACCGTCACCGGCCTGGTCGGCAAGCAGGGCCTGCACGGCAAGGTCGATCGCTTCCAGCACCTGTCGGCCAGGGCCAACAAAGAAATGGTCACACTGGATCCGATTCACGACGACATCGAGAACGATCGCCTGGACTCAGTTGCCAGCCGTTCGGATACAGAGAACCTGTTTTCCCGGATCGAAGAAAGTGACACCACGGCACCGGAGGCCGGACCGATGATTATCGACAAGAACGGCTAGGCCCTGCGGTGGTATTGCTGTTAGATGTGGCGCGGGGACTCGCCTGCCTCTGGGTATTTTTTTTCCACGTAGGGAACCTGTTCGACGAGCCAGCCCCGCTTATCGCCGCTATCGCCTCCTTTGGCCACCTCGGTGTGCCGATGTTTTTTGTCATATCCGGTTATGTCATCACGTATTCTGCCGAATCCAGCCGCAGAAACAGCAAGCCGCCACTGCACTTTCTCAGGAATCGGTTCCGGCGCATCTACCTGACGTACTGGGCGTCGCTGGTGCTGGTTCTACTGCTGCCCTATACCATGGAACTGCTCAGCAGTTTTAAAACGGGTGAGCTGGTGCTACCCGGGAGCCCGCTGGCGCGCTACGACGCCACTGAATGGCTGAACGTGTTGCTGCTGACAAAGGTGTTCTGGGCCAACTCCAGCGAACTGGCCAGTGAATTTGCCGGTATCAATACCGTTTACTGGACGCTGGCGATCGAGTTCCAGTTCTATCTTGTAGTGTTTATCGCACTGTACCTGGGACGGTTCTACCGCCCCGTGATTGCGGCGGTGACGCTTGTTTCACTGCTGTTTATGATAGTACCCAACTCGTTAAACTTCGGTGTGTTCCTGCACTATTGGCCGGCGTTTTCAGTGGGCATTCTGCTGGCGTACCTGCACCAGTACGATATCAGGATGCGGATCGATTCGCCGCGCAATATACTGCTGCTGATCGTGCTCACCGGCATTACACTGGCTTATGCAGCCTACGTACACCCCATACATATACGCACAAATTTCCTCGTGTTCGCATCTATTTTCGGGGCGCTGTTGTGGTTGTACTCCGACCTGGAGCTGGTACTACAGCGCTGGAAGGCCAGCGACAACCGGCTCCTTGTAATGCTGCTGGAACCGTGGCTGATACTGGGCGCAATGTCATACTCCGCCTACCTGCTGCACCTGAAGCTGTTCCTGCTGCCCTTCATGTTTGTCAGCCAGGTGTTTGACAAGGACAGTGTATTCCTCGGACTCGTCACAATTTTTGCCACCCTGGTCCTGACCTACCCGTTCTACTATTTCGTAGAACGCCGCTTCCTGAGCACCCGCTACCGCAAGCTGCACAAAGCGGTGATACGCACCTGACCCAGTGTACCGGGCGTATCAGTGAGTGCAGCCCGGGCGCGCACCATCACCGCTGCAGACGCGCTGCAGCGGTGACAGCACCAGGTCAGACATCCAGATTCGCCACCGACAGGGCATTGTCCTCGATGAATTCGCGGCGCGGTTCCACCTGGTCGCCCATCAGGGTAGTGAATATCTGGTCAGCCGCAATTGCGTCCTCGATGGTCACCTTGAGCATCCGGCGCGCCTCGGGATCCATGGTGGTCTCCCACAACTGCTCCGGGTTCATCTCACCCAGGCCTTTGTACCGCTGGATGTTATAACCCTTGCGCGCCTCAGTCATCAGCCAGTCCAGGCCCTCCGCAAAGCTGCGTGTTTGCAGGACTTTATCACCGCGCTGGAAATAGCCGTCCTCATCAATCAGTGTGTTCAGCGTTTCACCGAGTTCAATCAGGCTGCGGTACTCACCGGAAGAGAAAAACTCGTGGTGATATTCTGTCTCAGACTCAACGCCGTGCGATAGCAGTTTCACCACCGGGAAGTACAACTGGCGTTCCTGGTCCTTGCGCACCACGACCGTGTGCACACTGCCCTTGGATGCGACAGCCTCCAGGCGCGCATCCAGTTGCTGGCAGAAGCGCAGCACTGTCTGCTCGTCGCGCATATCCTCAAGCGACAGTGCAGTGCCGTACACCATCTCCCACAGGACATTCTCAGCGTACAGGCGGCTCAGGCGATGAATGGTCGCCTCCACCGTGCGGTAGCGTTTCACCAGCTCCTCAAGCGCACTGCCGGAAATGGCGGGAGCATCGGGGTTCACATAGATCGATGCGGTATCCAGCGCCGCCTGCGTCAGGTACTGATCCAGCGCGTCATCGTCTTTCAGGTACTGGTGCTGCTTGCCTTTGGCGATCTTGTACAGCGGCGGTTGCGCGATAAAGATGTGCCCGCGATCAACCAACTCCCGCATTTGCCGGAAAAAGAAGGTCAACAATAGAGTTCTAATATGGGACCCATCAACATCAGCGTCCGTCATAATGATAATGCTGTGATAGCGCAACTTATCCGGGTTGAATTCCTCTTTGCCAATACCACACCCCAGGGCAGTCACAATGGTGCCCACTTCGGCCGAGCCCAGCATTTTGTCAAATCGGGCCTTCTCGACGTTCAGGATCTTGCCTTTGAGCGGCAGGATTGCCTGGTACTTTCGATTGCGACCCTGTTTTGCCGATCCGCCCGCGGAATCACCCTCCACCAGGTAGATCTCGGACAGTGCCGGGTCTTTCTCCTGGCAGTCGGCGAGTTTGCCGGGTAGTCCGGCAATATCCAGAGCGCCTTTGCGGCGGGTCATTTCGCGGGCCTTGCGCGCGGCTTCCCGGGCCCGTGCTGCATCCAGCATTTTCCCGACCACTGACTTGGCTTCTGCGGGATTTTCCATCAAGTAGTCGTTGAACTGGGCATTCATCGCCTGCTCAACCGCCGTCTTGACCTCGGAAGAGACCAGCTTATCCTTGGTCTGCGATGAAAACTTGGGATCCGGCACCTTCACGGAGATGATTGCCGTCAACCCCTCACGGGCATCATCTCCCGTAGTGTTGACCTTGGCCTT
>JAGRIE010000021.1:0-10163 GCA_020443425.1 Halioglobus sp. | reverse complement strand
TTCGCCAGACCCTCTTTCTCGATGTAGGTGTTCAGGCATCGCGTCAACGCTGTCCGGAAGCCCACCATATGCGTACCGCCGTCCCGCTGCGGGATGTTGTTGGTGTAGCAAAGGACATTTTCCTGGAAAGTGTCATTCCACTGCAATGCCACCTCAACGCCAATACCATCGTCAGTATCAATCTGGAAATGAAATGGCTTGTTGACCGTGGTCTTGTTCTGGTTCAGGTAGTTCACGAACGCTTGCAGCCCGCCTTCGTACTGGTAGGTCTCTTCCTTACCACTGCGTTCGTCTTTCAGGACGATGCAAACCCCGGAATTCAGGAACGCCAGCTCACGCAAGCGCTTTGCCAACTGCTCGAAATGGAATTCAATATTGGAGAATGTCTCGATTGAGGGCTTGAAGCGGACCGTGGTGCCGGTGGTTTCAGTGACACCGATTTCCGCCAATGGCTCATCAGGTACACCGTGGCGGTAGACCTGCTCATACATTTTACCCTGGCGACGAATGGTGAGTACCAGGTGCTCCGACAGGGCGTTGACCACCGATACCCCTACACCGTGCAGCCCGCCAGATACCTTGTAACTGTTGTCATCGAATTTACCGCCAGCGTGCAGCACTGTCATGATCACCTGGGCGGCGGAGACTCCCTCTTCATGCATCTCCGTCGGGATACCTCGACCATTATCACTCACCGACACTGATTCGTCGGGGTGAATAACAATATTGATTCTGGAGCAGTGGCCCGCGAGAGCTTCGTCTATGGAGTTGTCCACCAGCTCGAACACCATGTGATGCAGGCCGGAACCGTCATCCGTGTCACCAATATACATCCCCGGTCGCTTGCGAACGGCGTCCAGCCCTTTCAGTACCTTGATACTGGATGAATCGTAATCATTGCTCATAGACAAATCACTCTCTATAGACTGCTTTCAATCATTGTTGCGCCCAAACCCATGCTTCAGCTTGCAGCGTGGCGTCGGATGCTACCTTGTTCCACGTGGAACAAAGTCAACTCGCTTGCCTCCGGCCACACAGACCGGATCTCTTCCTCGGCGATACAGGTCACAAACACCTGGGCGTCCATCGAGGCCAGCAGCTCACACACCAGTGAGCTGTGCTCATGATCCAACTCGGAAGGCAGATCATCAATCAGGTATGTGCAGTTCAAGCGACCGCCGCCCTGCTGCGACAACAGCTGACCCTGCGCCAGTTTGAGCCCGCACACCACGAGTTTTTGCTGCCCCCGCGATAAGGTCTCGGATGCCAGGTGACCACCCGAAAGAACCCTGATATCTGCCCTCTGCGGACCGGAGTGCGTATAACCCTGCTCCGAATCAGCGGGATAACCCTGTTCCAGCGCCTGTGCATAGCTCTGTTGCCGGTCCCAGCCCTGCTGGTAGCGCAGCTCCAGCTTATCCAGGGAAGGCGCTAATTTGGCCATTATCTCTTTGAAGCGAGGAGACAAAATCTGGAAATAGCGCTTTCTGTACTCGTTTATGGTTTCACCGGTCTGTGCCAGATCGCGCGTCCACACCCCCAGTTCCTGGTCGGAGATTTTACCACGCCGCAGCAAACTATTGCGCTGTTTTATGCACCGCTGAAATCGCTGCCACTGTCCAAAAAACTGGTGTTCCACGTGGAACACACCCCAGTCCAGAAACTGCCGCCGACCCCCGGGAGGGCCTGTTAACAATCCGAAACTATCGGCGGTGATTACCTGTAGCGGCAGCTGAGATGCCAGCTCCGCGACTGTACGCACAGCTCTGCCGCCGATCTTGATCTGCGCCTCGCCACTGCGATAGCGCTGCACCCCCATCGGTATGGTAGCGCGGGCGAGGTTCGCAGTGGCAGAAGTCGCGAGGCCATAGACCGTGCAGCTGGGAGCAGAGTGTGTAATCAGGCTCTTGACGCTATTGCCACGAAACGAGCGCGCCATGCCCAGCAGGTGGATGGACTCCAGCACGCTGGTTTTACCGCTGCCATTGGGCCCAAAGAAAACATTCACCTTCTGTAAACCCTGCAACCTGACCTGCTGCAGGTTTCTCACGTGGGTTATCTGTAACTGGGTAAGCGCCACACTAGGTCGGGACACAGGGTTGCACGGCCTGCACCCGCGCAAGCTGCAGTAATAGACGCGGAGTCAGCCTGTGGTTGATAGGAAAACTCGCCTACAGACGCATCGGCATGACAACGTAGAGGGAGTCGCCGGCCTCTGACTCTTCCAGCAACGCACTGCTATTGGGGTCTGCCAGTGACAGCTTGACCTGCTCACCACTCAACACGCCCAAAACATCGAGCAAATAGCTCACATTGAAGCCGATTTCGAGGGCATCCCCCGAGTACTCCACGGAAACCGTTTCCTCTGCCTCTTCCTGTTCCGGGTTGTTGGCCACAATATCCAGTGTGTCCTGGGTCAGCTTCAGCCGTACACCGCGGTATTTTTCGTTGGAGAGAATGGCGGTCCGCGTAAATGCCTGGCGCAACTCCTGCCGGGAGCCCATCAGGATTTTGTCGGGGGAGCGGGGCAGAACGCGCTGGTAGTCGGGGAACTTGCCGTCGACCAGCTTGGACGTAAAGGTGAAATCCTCGGTCGCCGCCCGGATGTGGTTGCTGCCAATGATGATGGCGATCTCTGCATCATCCTCCATCAGCAGGCGGGCAAGCTCCAACACGCCCTTGCGCGGCAGAATCACCTGGGTTGCGCCCTCGCCATTGACCTTCACGCGCTCCGGCAGCGTGCACATGGCGAGTCGATGGCCATCTGTTGCGACCACACGCAATTGTTGCTTGTCGTTGATCTCCCACAGCATCCCATTCAAATAGTACCGCACATCCTGCTGCGCCATCGCAAAGCCCGTGCGATCAATCAGGCGTCGCAGCTGCCCCTGTTTCAGGGTCAGCTGGTGGGTACCGATACTGTCCTCGACATTGGGAAACTCCCGCGCCGGGAGGGTTGAAAGGGTAAACCGGCTGCGGCCAGATTTGATAGAAACCTTGCTGTCCTTTGCATGGAAATCGATATCACTGCCCTCTGGCAGCGACTTACAGATATCCAACAGCTTTCTGGCGGGAACTGTAATTTCACCCGAATCACCGGCGGCCGGCAATTGCATGCGCCCGACCAGTTCCACCTCCAGGTCAGTACCGGTCAGCGAAAGGCGGTCTTCCTCCAGAACAACCAATACATTCGCCAGAATTGGCAGGGTTTGTCGACGCTCTACGACCCCCGCCACGAGATTTAAGGACTTGACCAGGCTATCCCGTGAAATGCTGAACTTCATAGATGTCTTTTCCCTTCACAAACGCTAATGCTTTTCACTTCCAGCCGGAGGCTTCTTGTCCGTGGCCAAAGGTTAATGGTTATTGCTTAAGTAGTCAGTGTTCTGAGCAAGTTTTTGTAATCTTCTCTGATATCGGAGTTTGTTTCCCGAAGTTCCTTGATTTTACGGCATGCGTGCAAAACTGTCGTGTGATCTCTGCCGCCAAAGCTATCCCCGATTTCGGGCAGGCTGTGGTTGGTCAGCTCCTTCGACAGCGCCATGGCCATCTGCCGGGGCCTGGCAACCGAACGACTGCGCCGACGTGACATCATATCTGCTATTTTAATTTTGTAATACTCTGCTGCGGTACGCTGTATATTATCCATGCTGACCTGGCGGGCCTGCAGGGCCAGCAGGTCCTTCAAGCTCTCCTTGATCAGGTCGATATCAATTGAGCGCCCGACAAAACGGGCGCTGGCGATCACGCGTTTTAATGCTCCCTCCAACTCCCTGACATTGGAGCGGATACGCTGGGCAATAAAAAACGCGGCATCCGGAGGCAGGTCGACATTTGCCTCGGCGGCCTTTTTCATCAGAATTGCGACCCGTGTTTCCAATTCTGGCGGCTCTACCGCCACCGTGAGCCCCCAACCAAACCGGGATTTCAGTCGCTCCTCCAGGCCGTCGATTTCTTTCGGGTAGCGGTCGCAGGTCAGGATCATCTGCTGCCCACCCTCCAACAATGCATTGAAGGTGTGGAAGAATTCCTCCTGCGAGCGATCTTTCTTGGCGAAAAACTGGATATCGTCAATCAACAGGGCATCGACTGAACGATAATAGCGTTTGAAATCGGTTATCGCGTTCAGCTGCAAGGCTTTCACCATATCCGCCACGAAACGCTCGGAATGCAGGTAAACCACTTTCGCCTCGGGATTCTGCTGTTTCAATGCATTGCCGACAGCGTGCATCAAATGCGTCTTGCCAAGGCCGACACCACCGTACAAAAACAGCGGATTGTAGGAATTCCCCGGGTTCTCGGCCACCTGCTGCGCAGCGGCCAGTGCCAGTTGATTAGACTTGCCCTCAACGAAACTGCCGAAGGTGTAATTCTCAAAAAGGTGGTGTGGATGCAGCAGTGAGCCCTCAACATCAACCCGGGCGTTATGATCGCGGCTCGCTGCTACCGGCCTGGCTGGGATCTCCGCTATAACCTCCGGGGCTTCGTCCGGCACCGACGCAACCGGATAGTTTTCTGTCGGTGCCGGTGTCGTATACGGTGAGGCCTGCGCCACTGGAGTAGCCCGGAGCTCTGGCACTGCGCTCGCGACGCCCACCTCGGTTAACGGGGGTCGGGAAGCGCCTATCTCCAGTGCAACATTTATCGGCTCATCGGGCCGGAATTCACGCATCAGTTCGACAATCCTGTCGGAATACTTTTCAGCGACGAAATCCTTGATAAAACGGTTGGGGGCAAAAAGCGTCAATGAGCGATCGCCTGTGCTCGCCTGCAGCGGCCGAATCCAGGTATTGAACTGCTGAGACGGCAATTCGTCGCGTAAACGATTGACACATTTCTGCCAGACTGCTTCAGGCAAGACACACCCCTTGAAGCCGGACGAGAAGCCCGGTCTCTTCAAAAACGAATGGAAGATAACAAATTTTTATTGCCCGGCATCGGCGCCGGGCGAGTCGGGGAATCATACCCTTGATCAGGGAAGTTATCCACAAATAAACGCGTCAAATCAAAAGTATTTAAGTTCTTAAATTTCATATGTTTAGCATATTTCTGACTAATTATTCACCAACTCAGCGTACAAATCCTGCGCGCGCTGCGATCTGTGTATAACCTGTATATATCTTTTTGAAAAGGTGTGGGCCGACGGCGATAGAGCGCGGGTTTGCTGGGTTTTCGCCAGACGGTGAAATACGCTGCCAGCGACCGCCGTCTGCCGCGGGGCAAAGCGCGCCGAGGGCATTTCATCGACCGTAAAAAGACGTTGTTAAACATTGAATTAGGCTGCGCATTTACATAGAATAGCCAACCTTTTTTCTGGCCGGGGTAACCCGCGCAGGCAGTATGCGCGTCAGTTAGTTCTCCCGCTCACTCTGTTTATCTGGAATCCAGTTATGAAAAGAACATTTCAGCCCAGCGTTTTGAAACGCAAGCGCACCCACGGTTTTCGCTCACGTATGGCCACCAAGGGCGGACGCCAGGTGTTGAACCGTCGCCGCGCCAAAGGTCGCAAGCGTCTGTCTGCATAGAGCAGTAGTTTGGGCGGCCAGACGACTGACACCGGTTTCAGCAAAGCAAAGCGCTTACTCAATGCCAACGATTACGGCAGGGTATTTGAAAGCCCCGACGCGCGAGCCTCACATCAGCACCTGTTGCTACTTGCAAAAATCAATACTGCGCCCGGGCATCGCCTGGGTTTGGTGATCGCCAAGAAAAATGTTCGATTAGCTGTCCAACGCAATCGGATAAAACGGGTTGCACGTGAGGTTTTCCGCCATTTACCCCCCGGCGAGCCCTCGATGGATGTAGTACTGTTGGCCCGGCGGGGCATGGGTCAGTTGGATAATGCTGAACTATCCTCTATATTGCAGCAGCAGTGGCAAAAACTGGTTCGCCATGCCGCGAAAGCCGCACCGAATAACAGTCAGGACTCCTAATGCGTCGTCTGTTGATTTTTGTTATTGCTTGTTACAAGGCCTGCCTCAGCCCCTTTATGGGCAATCATTGCCGCTTTTACCCCAGTTGCTCCACCTACGCACAGGACGCTATCGCGATACACGGTGTCTTCAAAGGCAGCTACCTGGCGCTGCGGCGGATTGGCCGCTGCCATCCCTGGCATGAAGGCGGGGAAGACCCTGTCCCACCCTGTTCGCACTCTCACTAAGCCACAGATATACAATTATGGATTTGCAACGCACACTGCTCATCGCCGCCATTGGTGTACTGTCCTTCATGCTTCTGACGGAGTGGGTTGCATTTACTGATGCAAAAACTGCTGCCGTGGCGCAGGAGACCTCCCGCCTGAATCCGATTGCAGATGCCTCATCCCCTGCCACCCACGATCTTGACCGGGGCCCGGATGCAACCAATGCTGAAGATATCCCGATGGTACCGGATGACACCACGGCCACAGCGCCGGTAGCCGCTGCACAGCAAGCCGCCAGCAACAATAGCATCGTGCAGGTGTACACCGATGTACTGCAACTCGCAGTCGATCTCGAAGGCGGCGACATCATTGAGCTCTCCCTGCCGAAATACCTGGCGGAACTCGACAACCCGAACAAACCCTACATATTGCTGGAGGACAACAACTCACTTGTCTATATCTCGCAGAGCGGGCTCATCGGCACCAATGGCATAGACAGCAACGGGCGGGCCAAATACACCACATCCAGTGAGCGCTACACACTTGCAGATGGCGCGGAAACACTGGTGATTGACCTGCACTGGCAGGGTAACAGCGATGTAAAGGTCACCAAACGGTTCACGCTGACGCGCGGCGAGTACCTGATAAAGGTTGACTACCTGATTGAAAACAACAGCACGGAACGCTGGCAAGCGAACCTGTTCGGCCAGATCAAACGCCAGAGTGGCCCGCCCCCCTCAGCCTCCTCCCATGCAATGGGCATGCAACCTTTCCTGGGCGTGGCTGTTACCCAGCCGGATGACCGGTTCACCAAATTTACCTTTGACGACCTCGCAGAAGACCCGTTCAAGGCACAGCTTCCCGGTGGCTGGATTGCGATGATTCAACACTACTTCCTCAGCGCCTGGATACCGAACCCCGACCAAACCTACACCTACAGCGCACGACAGACATCCACCGGTTTCAACATTGCCGGTTTCACCAGCCCACCACTGGTACTGGACCCGGGTAAATCTGGCCAGATAGGTGCGGAATTTTACGCGGGGCCGAAAGACCAGTACCGCCTGCAGGAGATTTCCCCCTACCTGGATCTCAGCGTCGACTACGGTTTCCTGTGGTGGATCGCGCAACCGCTATTCTGGCTGCTCACCAAGATACACGCGCTCGTCGGCAACTGGGGTGTTGCGATTATCCTGCTGACAGTGCTGATCAAAGCAGCTTTTTTCAAGCTCTCCGCCGCCTCCTACCGGTCCATGGCAAATATGCGACGTGTACAGCCGAAGCTGGTGGCTCTGCGTGAACAGTACGCCGACGACAAGCAGAAGCAGTCACAGGCGATGATGGAGTTGTACAAGAAAGAGAAAATCAATCCACTCGGTGGGTGCCTGCCGATACTGGTGCAAATGCCTGTGTTCATCGGTTTGTACTGGATGCTGATGGAAAGCGTGGAGCTGCGACAGGCACCCTTTATCCTCTGGATCAAAGACCTGTCAGTGATGGACCCCTATTTCGTCCTGCCGCTGATTATGGGTGCCAGCATGTACTTCATGCAGAAACTCAATCCGCCCCCACCGGATCCCATGCAGGCTAAAATTATGCAGTGGATGCCGGTGATGTTTACCTTCTTTTTCCTCTGGTTCCCGGCTGGACTGGTTCTCTACTGGGTGGTCAATAACCTGTTGTCCATGGCGCAGCAATACGTCATTACCCGGCAGATAGAAAAGGCTGCCGCCAAAACGTAACCCGCGGCCGCCAGCACGGGGTAGGGGTGTAGAGAGGTTATCCGCTGTGGATCAGGACACGATTGTCGCGATAGCTACGGCGCCCGGACCTGGCGGAATCGGCATAATACGCCTGTCCGGTGCGCAAGCGCTGCCGATCGGCAGCGCAATGACCGGCACTGAGCTGCAGCCCCGACACGCCCACTTCTGCGCCTTCAAAGATTCCACAGGACAACTCCTCGATACCGGCATCTGCCTGTTTTTCCCCGCTCCGAACTCCTTCACCGGTGAACACGTGGTTGAAATACAGTGTCACGGCAGCCCGGTCATACTGGACATGATTGTGAGAGAGGCCTGTGCCCTGGGTGCCCGCCAGGCACAACCGGGAGAATACTCACAGCGCGCTTTCCTGAATGACAAGATCGACCTGGCGCAGGCAGAGGCAATTGCAGACCTCATAAACAGCACGACTGAACAGGCGGCGCTGAATGCCAGCCGCTCACTGCAGGGTGTTTTCTCTCGTAAAATCGACGCACTGGTGGCCCAGGTCACCAAGCTGCGCATCTTCGTAGAGGCCGCCATCGATTTTCCTGAAGAGGAAATAGACTTCCTGAACAACAGCGAAGTTGAGAACCAGTTGCAAGACATTCTCGACCAGTTTGACGCGGTTGCCGCTGAGGCAAAGCAGGGCAGCCTGTTGCAGGAGGGCATGAAACTGGTCATTGCCGGCAAACCCAACGCCGGTAAATCCAGCCTGTTGAATGCCTTATCCGGCCAGGACACCGCGATAGTCACTGAGGTAGAAGGCACCACTCGCGACGTGCTCAGGGAACAGATTCAAATTGACGGCATGCCACTGCACGTTGTCGACACAGCGGGTCTTCGCGACAGCGACGATGTCGTGGAACTGGAGGGTATACGCCGCGCCTGGGCAGAAATCGAGTCCGCTGATCGCATACTGCTGGTGATCGATGACAGTGCCGCGGAGCAGCAGGGCAGCGCTTTCTGGCCCCTGCGAGACAAAACTACAGAGCGCGACATTCCGCTGACCATCATCAGTAACAAATGCGACCTGAGCGATCGTAAACCGGGGATATCACAACAGGGAGACACTCCCGTGGTATACCTGTCTGCCAAGACAGGTGCCGGCATGGATGTGCTGAGGCAGCACCTTAAGGCCTGTATGGGTTACCGGGAGGGTGGCGAAGGTCACTTCAGCGCCAGGCGCCGGCATCTTCAGTCCCTGGCACAAGCCAGGCAATACCTGGTGGACGGCCAGTCACAGTTACTTCACGCCGGTGCCGGTGAGTTGCTCGCTGAAGACTTGCGACTGTGCCAGCGGAGCCTCGGCGAAATTACCGGTGCCATCAGCAGTGATGAACTGCTCGGTGCAATTTTCTCCAGTTTCTGTATTGGCAAATAATTCACTGCGCATTTCCCCCGCACTGCCAACACGCTCCACACAGGTTTTCAACAGCCTTTTCCCAGACAGCCATTTATCTACAACCTATTCAGTACAGTTCCACAGCATGAGCATGGTCGTCACTGACAACCGTTATCACTGTGCAAAAACCCTGAGCAGATTTTGTATGGCGCGGGTACAAAAAACAGGGATATCCACTGCCGTCGGAGTGTCGATAAAACTACCCACACAAACAGGCATTCGGTACACCGCTTGAACACGGTTTCCGAGCACGCATTACAACCGTTCTCCCAGCGCTTTTACTTTCTGCAGGTTATTGAAATAACTGGGAAATCAGGGGTTATCCACGTAAAAGGGGGGCCCTAATAGTAGTAACTACAATAGTCCTTAAATACATACATATATAAATAACTTTATATATTTAAGGATAAACAGATGAGGGTGCACTGCGCTAAAGAACGAGCTGCCCTGGGAAGGTCTGATTCAACTGGGCGGGATAGTGAAGCCCTCAAGGCGTGTGCTCCCAGGGCGTCCAGCAACCACCGCAGTGACGACTGCGGTGGGACAGGGGAACGGCTACGGCTGACGACACCAAATGCTGTCAGCCCGTTCCCTGGCCGCCTCCTGACGCATCAGTAGCGCCATCCGCGTAACGGCCGCTATTGGTCTTTTCCTGTCTCCGCTTTTTTGCTGGCTTCAATCCAGGCGCCGATCGTAACGCCCATATTGTGGGGGTTGTAGGCGTCCTCCTCATACCGGAACAATCCGTTGCCGGCATAGTGCAGGATCGTGATATTGGGTGATCCTGCCCACCAACAGTGGACACGTTCCTAAGCGACCAGTTTTGCCTCAAACGCCGCCGGGCTGATATTCCCAT
>JAGRIE010000219.1 GCA_020443425.1 Halioglobus sp. | reverse complement strand
GTAGTCGACATCGCTCGCTTCGCTGTAGTCGATCCTCGCGCGCCAGCGCTGGTCGAGCAGCCCGTCCTGGCGCACAACGCCCAGCCAGCGATCGTCGCTCTGGCCCGGCGGAACCTCATCCTTGTAGCGATGGTCGCTGTTCATGTAGGTGCCGCCCACGGTCCAGTAGCCGAGGTATTTGTCCATGTAGCGGGTCTTGAGATCGTGGTTCAGGCCCCGATCCTCGATGTAACGCGGTGAATAGAGCGCGTCATAGTTGGGCGCGAGGTTGAAATAGATTGGCGCGGTGATATCCAGGCCACCGGTACTGTCGTTGCCGAAATCCGGCCACAACAGGCCGGTGCGACGGCGATCATCCAGCGGGAACTGCAACCAGGGGGTGTAAAAGACCGGTACCCCGGCGATATCGACGGTCGCGTTGCGGGCTGTGCCGAGGCCCTCATCGAGGTCCAGGTCAATGGTCCTGGCCCGTACCAGCCAGTCTTCCTCGCCCGGCGGGCAGTAGGTGAAA
>JAGRIE010000218.1 GCA_020443425.1 Halioglobus sp. | reverse complement strand
CAGGAATGTCCTCACCGTCCCTGTCATCTGGCTCTGCCTGGTTCCGGCGCTGTTTCTGGATCTGGTTGTCAGCCTGTTCCAGGCAATCTGCTTCCCGATCTACGGCATCCCGAAAGTGCGCCGCAAGGACCACATAGTGATCGACCGCCACTACCTCGCCTACCTGAACATCATCGAAAAACTCAACTGCCTGTATTGTGGCTATTTCAATGGCCTGATGGCCTATGTGACGGAAGTGGCAGGCCGCACAGAGCAGTACTGGTGCCCGATCAAACACGCGCGGCAGCTGAAAAAGGCCCACGACCGCTATCATCGCTTCACGGAATTCGGCGATGCGGAAGGCTATCGAAGCAAGGTGGCCACAGTGCGCCGGGATTTTGGTGATATCGAAAACCCTGACTAATAGTCTGTTTCTATTGTGCTCCGTTGTACGAGCCGCACAGCGAATTCAGGGTGTCAGAGACGCCAAAAGGCGTACTTCCCTGTACAGGCTCGGCGTGCGCCATCCCTGGC
>JAGRIE010000217.1 GCA_020443425.1 Halioglobus sp. | reverse complement strand
CAGCCAAATACTCTTCCACGTTGTGAAAGCGCATGTCATATCGCATGTCCGGCTTATCGCTGCCGTAAAATTCAATGGCCTCGTGATACGGCATTCTGGGAAACGGCATCTCAATGTCCACGCCCATGACCGTGCGGAACATATGCTCCAACATGCCCTCAACGACGCCTAGAACATCGTCTTGCCCTGCGAAAGACATCTCCATATCGATCTGCGTGAACTCCGGCTGTCGGTCGGCCCTCAAGTCCTCGTCTCGGAAACAACGAGCGATCTGAAAGTATCTGTCCATCCCGCTCACCATCAGCAACTGCTTGAAAATCTGGGGAGACTGGGGTAAGGCATAGAAGCTGCCCGGATGAACTCGGCTAGGAACCAGATAGTCGCGGGCACCCTCCGGAGTGGAACGCACCAGAGTGGGAGTTTCAATTTCCAGGAAATTCTGGCCATCCAAGTAGTCTCGAACAGCCTTGGCTACCCGGTGGCGCAAAACCATGTTCTGGGTCATCGAAGGTCG
>JAGRIE010000216.1 GCA_020443425.1 Halioglobus sp. | reverse complement strand
CTCCAGGTGCCTCCATACCGCCAAACTGTTGCGCGGTGCGCTGCACTGTCTCAAAATCGTTGTACAGGGCGCGGATGCGGTCAGGGTCGCCAGACTCAAGGTCAGCAATGGCCTGAGCGGTGTCTGAGTTGTCGCGCCCCTCAGCCATTAATCTGGCATTGCGTACTGTGAGCGCCCGCAACGCGCCCTGCATATCACCAGCCTGCATACTGCTCATAACCGGCGCAACGTCGATGGCCGCAGAGCGCAGCTGCATCATGGATTTTTCCATCTCTGCTTTGCGCTTGGCCGACTCCATTTCCAAGCCTGCCGCTTCCATGCGCATTGGTTTGGTCTGGTTGTTCTCTATCGTGTTGGCCAGAATATTGCCCGTGACAGCGCCTTGGCGAGCGTGTACGCCAAGTTCTGTAGGCTTCCCCATTAACGGGATAAGTGCGTTTCCTGCCATGTGGGATTCCTTTAGATGTACATGCCTTTGTATTTGCTGGTATCAAATGGCTGCAACGAACTGGCCGAA
>JAGRIE010000215.1 GCA_020443425.1 Halioglobus sp. | reverse complement strand
GGCCACCTCTAACCCACTGCAAACTAACATCATCACCTGCCAGAGCTGCGTGCGGGAGGGGGTGAGTTCTCCAAACTCCAGACTCCAGACTCTAAACTCCAAACTCTACTTAAATGCCACCGCCATCGGCATTGCGCGGCTTCTTCATCGGCGCCACGAAATTATCTTCGACATAGCGAATCAGGCGGGCGGTCGATTCCTCTACGCTCAGCCTCGCCGTCTCGATGGTCAGGTCGGAATGCTCCGGCGGCTCGAACGGATCGTCGATACCGGTGAAATTCTTGATCTCGCCTTTGCGCGCCTTGGCGTAAAGCCCCTTCACATCGCGGCTTTCGCAGGTGGCAATATCGGCCTCGATATACACGGTATGAAAATGCTCCGGTGCAGCGCTGCGGGCACGGCGGCGATCTTCAATATAAGGCGAGATGAAAGCGGTAATGACAATAAACCCGGCACGCGCGAACAGCGCCGCCACTTCGCCGACACGGCGAATATTCTCACTACGATCTTGCGCCGAAA
>JAGRIE010000214.1 GCA_020443425.1 Halioglobus sp. | reverse complement strand
GTGTTCTCTCCATTAAACGATCTTCGCAAAATCAGTTTAATGAATGCCGGTGTCCCCCGTTAATGATGAAGAGCCCAATTTCCTCGTTTTGTATCAATTGCTTAGCGCGCTGCCGCGCTGAGCGTCCGGTGTTTCAGTACGACCAGTGCCGGAGTTTTGCCGGACTTTCCTTCACACACCCTGTTTGCCGCCTCGATGAGCTCCTCCAACTCCGGCGCGGAGTAGTGGGTGGTGATATCGCCGTTCTTGTGACCGAGCAGGATTTTCCGGGTTTCCAATGGCACCCCGGCCGCGCGCAAGCGGCGGCCGAAGGTGTGTTTCAAGTCGTGTACCCGTATGGGCATGTCCAGCTTGCGCCGAACCGACTTCCAGCCATTGTTGTTGATGCTGCGCACCGGACGGCCGTAGTAGGTGAAGACGCGCTCCGGGTGTTGCCCGCGCACGCCTTCAATCACTGACTTCGCCACCCGATTCAAAACCACCAACCGGTCCTCCCGATTCTTGACCTTCTCTCCCGGAAT
>JAGRIE010000213.1 GCA_020443425.1 Halioglobus sp. | reverse complement strand
CCAGGTCATCCCCGGGCTGTATGCCTGTGGGGAGGTGGCCTGCGTGTCGGTACACGGCGCCAATCGCCTGGGAGGTAACTCCCTGCTGGACCTGGTGGTCTTCGGCCGCGCCTCCGGCCTGCACATCGAGCGGGCGCTGCGCGAGGGTATCGATATGCGCGATGCCTCCGACAGCGATATTGAGCAGGCCATGTCGCGGCTGGACAAGCTCAACAGTTCCAAGGGGGGTGAGAATGTCGCCGCCCTGCGCAAAGAGCTGCAGAACACCATGCAGAACCATTTCGGTGTGTTCCGCAATGAGACCTTCATGCGCGAGGGCATTGCCAAGCTGGCGGATTTGCGCGGCCGGATCGAGGGCGCGCGGCTGGACGACAAGAGCATGGCCTACAACACCGCCCGCATCGAGGCGCTGGAGCTACACAACCTGTTCGAGGTGGCAGAGGCGACAGCGATCACCGCCGAGGAACGCAGGGAGAGCCGTGGCGCCCATGCCCGGGACGACTACCAGGAGCGCGACGACGAG
>JAGRIE010000212.1 GCA_020443425.1 Halioglobus sp. | reverse complement strand
AGCTTCCCCGTCAAGTAGACAGTTCATAAATAGAGTTTCCAGCGGATTGTTGTCTTGCTTCAAGCGGTGTCATATCGTCCAAGGCATCGTGAGGCCGCTCCTCGTTGTATTCGATCATCCACCAGTACGTCGCCTCTCGGACATGATCGAGCGATGTGAACAGATACTGGTCCAGCACCTCCTCACGATAGGTCCGATTGAATCGCTCAATGTAAGCGTTCTGGTTCGGCTTTCCTGGCTGTATATACTGAATCGCCATCCCTGCTTCCTTGGCCCATGCGGTGAAGACTTCCCCTAGGAACTCAGGCCCGTTATCCGTCCTCAGAACCTGAGGCAGCCCATGCTCTCTTTGAAGCTGCTCAAACACGCGGACAAGGCGCGCGGACGTGATCGAGGTATCAATCTCAATATGAAGCGCTTCACGGTTGAAATCGTCGGTTACGTTGAACGTGCGGTATCGCCTACCCGAATGCAGTGAGTCTGACATAAAATCTGCTGACCAAACCGTATCGGGCAGCTCTGGCA
>JAGRIE010000211.1 GCA_020443425.1 Halioglobus sp. | reverse complement strand
CGGCGGTGCAGTTCATCCCCGAGGTGCAGCGCCAGGCCGGCGAGCTCGTCGTGTTCCAGCGCTCGCCGAACTGGATCATGCCGCGCAACGACCGGGCCTTCACCGACGCCGAACGCCGCCGCTTCGCCACCGTGCCCGGCTGGCAGCGGCTCTACCGCAGCTTCATCTACTGGACGTTCGAGACGCGGTTCTTCGCCCTCCAGGAGGGGTCCAAGGCCGGACCGATCGCCGCCAAGATCACCAAGGACTACCTCCGCAAGGAAGTCGCCGACCCGGAGCTGCGCGCCAAGCTCACGCCCGACTACCCGGTCGGCTGCAAGCGCATCTTGATCTCCGACGACTTCTACCGGGCGTTGACCCAACCCAACGTCGAGGTCGTGACCGATCGCATCGACCGCATCGAGGCCGACGCCGTGGTCACCGCCGACGGGCGCCGTCGAGAGGTCGACACGATCATCTACGGCACCGGGTTCCGCAGCACCGAGTTCCTGGCGCCGCTCGAGGTGCACGGCCGCGGCGGCGTCGA
>JAGRIE010000210.1 GCA_020443425.1 Halioglobus sp. | reverse complement strand
AGGGATGATCCGGCAGCTGGCCGGTTCACCCGGGCTGGCGATGGCTGCGCCGCCATCGCGGTACCTCGCCGGGTGAAACCCATGTGGGTTTTTCACTCCCCGCCCCAAATATAGGTTTCGCGCCCGGTCCGGGATAGCATCATCTGGACAAAAGTGCAGAAAATAGCCGCGGCTCGGGGGTGCAAACCCCGTAAAAAGGGGACTAAAAAGGGGACGGAGGCTTTACCTTAAAAGCACCTACTTGATGGCGAAGGTCGCGAAATCAACACCGGTATTCCCGTTGGCCGGATCGTAGGCATACACCGTGAGTTGGTAGCTGCCTTTTTTACCCAGGCTAACGGTGGCAGAGAACTGACTGGCCTCACCGGCGAACTTGAGCGGGACGGTGCTCTCCACTGTCCCATTGCGCTCAATAATCGCGCTTATTTCATACTTGTTCGCGTCCCAGAGACCGTTCGGCGTAATGGGGCAACCACACATCAGCGCCACATGCGCTGTTATCGTCAGCTCCACCGTCTCTCCGCTGAG
>JAGRIE010000020.1 GCA_020443425.1 Halioglobus sp. | reverse complement strand
CAGTGATCAGCGATTCGGCCACAAGGCGTCCGGCCAGCCCGCTGAGTTGCCCAATGGCTTTGTCGTTCATTAAACCTCGGCTCCTGTCTCTGTCGAGACGTTTGCGATCAGATTATGGCTATTACAGGGGACTGATTATACCCACCGAACAGCCCGCAAACAGCCTGTGATTACGGGCAAATTGTACCAATCTGCACCGCTCGCCGGGCTGCCGGGCAGCCGCCGCACTAGCCGCGACAGTTGGGCGGCACCTGGTTGACGTCAATGCCGTTTTCCTCGGGTGGCAGGCAGGTCCAGGATACCAGCCCATCCCGGGTGGAGGGGATGAGTTGCAGTTCCTTGTTGTCCGCCTTGGAGCCCGGGATCTTGAAGGTGATGGTGATGGCGCCATACGGCGCAATCGAGGACACCTCCAGTCGGCGGATGTACTCAAACTGGTCGTAGGAGTCGGCGGGCGGCAGGCCGGCCTGGCCATTGTTGCGCGGCAGTTTTTGCATATTGTAGAAGTAATCCGTGACCGAGGTCTTGGCCTCAGAAGCGAACACCATGCCCTCACCGACCTTACTGCGCACAATATAGTCGGAATAAGTGGCCATAGCGACCACTGCGAGAATGCTGACGATGGCGACCACCGCCATCAGCTCAATGAGGGTGAAGCCCCTGTTGCCGTGCATCGAGCTGTCCACTGTGTGCAGTTGCGCCGCCATAGCCGGTCACTGCTCCCCGTCGCAGCTGAACTGCGCCAGCTCGGCGGCCAGCTTCTCCAGCAGCGGGCCGGTATCGGCGCCGGCGGCCTGCGCCGACTGCAACTCGGCGGACAGCGCCTGCACCGCTGCCAGGCGGCTGCGCAGGGCGGCGAAGCTGGCATTCATCTGCTGTGCCTCGGCCTGGAACATATCGCTGTCGCGCAGCGCTATCGCAGCGTTCAGGTCGCCTGTGCCCAGTTTGCTCACCTCGCGCGCGAACACGAACACCGGCCCGGCGATGCGATGGCTGGCTTTGAGGCTGCCGTACCAGATCGCCACAATCAGGGCAAATTCCACCACCGCCACGACAGTGGCGGTGGTGGTGCTCATATCCAGCGGTTCGTCGCCGGGGAACAGCATGCGCACAATAAGGAAGCCGTTTACCAGCAGTACGGCCAATGCGACGATCAGCAGTGAGTACTGGTACTGGAACTTTTTGTTGATAACGATAGTGGTACGACGATTGTCCATGCCCCGGTTCCAATGCCTCTGGTTTGGCTGGAGACTAAACTACTGTTATAGGGGCAGCAAGGTAACAACTTCGTATATACGCAGGTTCTGCGCGGATTTGTGAACCAGTCCGCGCTGGTGCCTGAAAGCCGTTGTTTAAAAGGTGATTGCGCAGTTTGAAGCGGTGCCGGCAGGTCGCGCCTGCCGGTTACCACACCTGGCTGCGCATCGCCATGTGGAGACGGCACCGGATGTAGCTGCCAGAGGCGGCGGCTACCTGCACAGAGCGACGCATTGTGACAAAAAACGTCACAATTTTACCTTGAGCGACAGGGCGAGCGTAGCGTTGTAGCTGGGCGTTTCCTCCGCGCTGTATCGGTTGAGTGATTTTAAGTTGTTGAAATTAAAGAAAAATAAAAATAGTTTTTCGTTGAGAATTGAACTTGGCACGCAACCTGCTCTCTCTCACTGTGCAAACGGCTTGCGCTTGATGGGCAAACAACCGCCGGCGCATGTGTTAACTTAAAGTGGAGAAGTATCATGACTATGCAGAAAAAAGCTCAACAGGGTTTCACCCTTATCGAACTTTGATCGTTATCGCGATCGTCGGCATTCTGGCGGCCATCGCGCTGCCGGCTTACCAGGACTACATTGTGCGTTCCAAAGTGTCTGAGCCGCTGGCTGCACTGGCTGAAGCCAAGACAACGGTTGCTGAGTATGTAGCGGCTAACGGACGTTTCCCTACAACTGACGCGACTGCCTTTGGTATCAACACCTCCAACCGCATCAGCACCAGCGACATCACCAATGAACTGGACGTGCTTCCTTCATCTCTGACTGCGGGCGAGCCGGTATACATTGTTGCCAGGGTCTTCACCAGTGTCTGGGACGGTGGTGAGAAAACTGACGGTGAAACTCTGAGCTTCCAGTTGTCTGGTAGCACCAATGCGGACGGCACCATGAGCTGGACTTGCCTGCCCGGTGAAGGCAACGCGAAAGCCGACCCGATCCCCACCAAGTACCTGCCAGCCAACTGCCGCGGTTAATACAACCTAAGCACGAAGCGACAATGAAAAGCCCGGCATGCCGGGCTTTTTTTCGTTGTACACTCTGCAACGACTCAACTGATTCTGCGAAGCCGTATGCCAGAGCCTGCCGTACCTGCCCCACACCCCGATAAGGCCGATCGCGGTTTACTCCTGTGTTTTACGCTGCTTGTCGTCCTGCTGTGCACACTGGCCTACGGCGTCGCGCTGCACGGCCCGCTGTTCTTTGACGACGAACCCAATCTGCTCGGCAATGAGCGCGTGCAGATCGACGGTGCCCGGTTCGATGACTGGCGCACCGCATCCCTGAGTGCTGATTCCGGTGTGCTGTATCGACCGGTGGCGATGTTGACGTTCGCCCTCAACCATGTCGCCGCGGGCGGTTTCACGCCGTTCTCTCTGAAGGCGACCAATCTCGCAATCCACCTGTTGGTCGGTGTGTTGTTGTACCAGTTTACCCGGGCGCTGCTGCAGGCCCCGGCGCTGCGCGTGTACCGCCTGGATGACTACCAGTGCCGCGTGGTGGCACTGCTCGCGGCCGCGCTGTGGCTGCTGCACCCGATACAGGTGTCGACGGTGTTGTACGCGGTGCAGCGCATGGCGCAGTTGTCTGCGTTGTTCACCCTCGCCGGCCTGTGGGTGTTTACGCGCTACCGCCTGCGCTGGGTGGAGCGCGGCGCTGGCGCTGGGGAGGTCATCGCCGCCGCGCTGTGGCTGGCGCTGCTCGGTCTGGCCGCCGTGCTGTCCAAGGAGAACGGCGCACTGTTGCCGTGGCTGCTTGCCGTTGTCGAAGTCACACTGTTTCGCGGCATCTGGGCTGGCCGTTCGCAGCGCGCTCTGGTCGCGCTGGCATGGCTGGCGCTGGTACTGCCGGTGCTGCTGGTGGGCGCCATCTACCTGCTGGCACCCGAGGTCCTGATGGGCCGCTACGGCGGCCGTGAGTTCACGCTGCACGAGCGGCTGTTCACGCAGGGCAGGGCGCTGTGGCAGTACCTCAGCTGGCTGCTGGTACCCAATATCACCAGCATGGGTTTTTTCCACGACGATATCGCCATCTCCCGCAGCCTGTTGTCGCCACTGTCCACCGCTGTTGCACTGCTGGGCTGGGCAGCTGTGCTGGGTGCCTGCCTGCTGTGGCACCGGCGCTACCCCATGCTGGCCTTCGCGTTCCTGTTCTACCTGGTGGCGCACAGCATGGAGTCGACAGTGCTGCCGCTGGAGATGGTGTTTGAACACCGCAATTACCTGCCCAGTGTGGGTCTGGCCGCGCTGGCGGCGCTGGGGATGGTGAAGGGTGTCGCGCGGGTCAGGCAGCTGCGCCTGCGTATGGCGGTGGCGGGTGTGCTCGCAGTGCTGCTGGCACTGCTGCTGGTTCGCACGAATGCCTGGAGCGATGAAACGCAACTGGCGCGCTTCAATGTGATCAATCACCCGCAGTCGGCGCGGGCCAATTTTTTCTACGGTAATGCCCTGTTCAAACGCTTCCAGCAGTCACAGGCGCTGGGGCTGGATGAGGAGGAGCAGCGCGCGCTGGCAGTGGCTGCGCGCGGCTATTTTGAGAGGATGCGACAGCTGGACCCGCGCAATTTCTCGGCACTGGTGATGTTATATCAACTCGATACCCTGTATTTTCCCGGCTTGGCAGACGAAAACAACTGGTTGGACACGATGATTGAGTTGGCACAGACCCGCCGTTTACAGTCCTCGGACCGGACCGCGCTGACGGCGCTGGTGGACTTCTCACTGTCGCCGTCCGCGGCGGCGGACCGGCCCAGCGTGGATGAACTGTTGGCGCAACTGGTCGCGCGCTACCCGCACCGGGCAGAGATTGTCGGCCTGCAATACCGCTTCGTGACGGCGACAGCACCCACCCGCAAAGCCGCATTGTTGCCGCAGTTGCAGCAGGCCGCGCAGCGGAACGCGCGCAGTACGGCGGCAGCGGTCAACCTGACGCAGTACTATGGCAACGACCAGTTGGACCGCACCTATGAGTCGATACGGGAGTGGATGCGGCGTGATCCGCTGCGGCGCGAACTGCCGGTTGTGAAGGCCCTGTTCGAACAGTGACAGCCCTGTCCCGACTGCTGCCGACTACCGGTGCGCTGCTGTGCGTGGGCCTGCTGATGTGGGTCGGCCTGTGGCTCTACTGGCCGGGCATCCACGGCCCCGAATTGCTGGACGACCGCTCCAGCGTGCTGGTGATCGAGGACTTGAAAGCGCGGCCTGAACTCGCGTTTGATTATATCTTCGGGGACAAATCCGGCACCCTGGGGCGCTCGGTCTCTATGACCAGCTTTGTGCTGGAGAAGATGTTCCTCGACGAGGGCATCAGCGGCGGTAAAAAGGTCAATATTGTTCTGCACCTGCTCAACGGCGGGCTGGTCATCTGGTTGTTCTGGCTGTTGTTCCGCTATCTGGAGGTGCCGCGTTATCGCGCGCTGGCGGTGGTGCTGGGCGCGATCTGGCTGCTGCACCCACTGCTGGTCAGCACTGTACTCTACGTGGTGCAGCGGATGGCGATGCTGGCCACCTTCTTCATGCTGCTGGGCGCTATCAGCTACCTGTACTGGCGGTTTGCGCTGATCGCCGGCAGGGCCGGCGCCTGGCGTTTCCTGCCGGTGCCGGTGTTCCTCGTCATCGCGCTGCTGGCCAAGGAGAACGCGATTGTGCTGGTGCCGGTGCTACTGCTGCTGGAAGTGCTTTGGCTGCAGTGCGCCGGTCGCGACGGCGCTGTGATCCCATGGCTGCAGCGCAGCAGTTACGGGCTCATCGCCGGCGGTGCGCTCGCTGTGCTGGCACTGCTGGTGTTGCAGTGGGATTACCTGGTGGGGCGCTTTCGCAATCGCGCGTTCACGCTGGAGGAGCGCCTGCTCACCGAGGCGCGCATTGTCTGGGACTATGTCTACCAATGGGTGTACCCGCAGGTGGCCCGGATGGGGCTGTACCAGGATGACGTGGTGCTCTCGCGCTCGCTGTCGGAACCGCCGTCGACACTCTATGCGGTGCTCGGCTGGCTGCTGCTGGCGGTGGTCTGCGCTGCGCTGTTGCGCTGGCGGGCGGGCCGCTGGATTGTCCTGGGTATCGCCTGGTTTGTCATCGGCCACAGTATCGAATCCACCGTCTGGCCGCTGGAACTGTATTTTGAGCACCGCAATTATTTCCCTGCCATCGGGCTGGTGCTGGCGCTGGGCGGCGTGTTCGCCGCCATTGCCCGGAAGTGGCCGCAACCGGCGGCGCCGCTGCTGGTCTGTCTCGGCCTGTGTGCGCTGCTGCTGTCGATGTTGACCAGTTCACAGGTGCAGGTGTGGTCGAACCGCTCGCTGCTGCTGCTGAGCCAGCTCAACGCCCACCCGATGTCTGCGCGCGCGAATATCGATATGGCCACCGAGATGGCGCGACTCGGGCAGATCGACGCCGCCCACCAATACTCCCTGCTCGCCTATGAGGCGAGCGCCGGTGCCGCCGGCCTGCAGGAGCGCTACGGCGATTACCAGGTGCGCAACCTCGCCCTCAGCTGTATCGCCAATGAACCGGTGGCCCCCGGGGTGATCGACGAACTGGGCATGGAGAACCCGGACCGGCCACTGAGTTCTGTCACCACGCTGCTGGCACTGGTACGCCTGCTGCAGGACGATCGCTGTCCACAGCTCGACCGGGTGCGGTTTGCCGACCGCGCTGCCGAAATCTTCCTGGTGGACGATTTCAGGCGCAAGGCCTCCGCCAATATCTATTCCAATCTGGCAGTGCTGGAGAATACCCTGCAAAGGTATGATAATGCCCTCGCCTACACGGAGCAGTTGCTGGCGATGTCGCCGAACAACACGCGCGGGTTACTGATGAAGTTGCATTTTGCCACGGCGCTGGGCAAGGTGGAGACCGCGCAGGCCGCCATCGACGCTTTGCAACAACTGGACCAGCAGGGTAAGTTGACAGTGGGTGAGCAACAGACCTTGTCACTGTACCTGGAGAACCCGGGAGCTGGAGAATAATACCTTTGAAACTGTCCATCATCATACCCGCAAAGAATGAGGAGCTGGGCCTCGCGGTCCTGCTCCCCGAGTTGACGGAACTGTATCCCGACGCCGAAATCATTGTCGTGAACGACGGCTCCACCGACGCCACCGAGCAGGTGTGCCGGGACGCCGGCGTGCGCGTGATCACCCACCCGTACTCCAAGGGCAATGGCGCCGCGGTGAAAGCGGGGGCGCGCGCCGCCAAGGGAGACAACCTGGTATTCATGGACGGCGACGGCCAGCACAGTGCGGCAGATGTCGGCAGGCTGCTGGACAAGATGGACGAAGGTTATGATCTGGTGGTCGGTGCGCGCAGCGGCCGCGATTCACAGGCCAGTGTCGCACGCTGGAGTGCGAACACGTTTTACAACCGCTTCGCCAGCTGGATGGTCAACCGCCGGATTGACGATCTCACCTCCGGTTTCCGCTGCGCCAACCGCCGCAAGTTCCTCGGTTTCCTGTACCTGTTGCCGAACGGTTTCAGCTATCCCACCACGTCGACGATGGCGTTTTTTCGCGCCGGTTACTCTGTTGGTTTCGTGCCGATCACCGTGTCCCGGCGGCTGGGCAAAAGCCATATCAGCATGATGAAGGACGGCATCCGTTTCCTGCTCATTATCTTCAAGGTGGGGACGCTGTATTCACCGCTGAAAATCTATTTCCCGATGGCGGTGATCACCTCCGGGCTCGGTTTTCTGAATTACTTCCTCACCGTTGTCAGTTCGGGCTGGCGCTTTACCAATATGAGCACCCTGCTGATACTTGCGGGCATGGTGATGTTCCTGATCGGCCTGCTCTCCGAGCAGCTGACCAACCTGCAGTTCAAGGACACCTCCAACCCCAACGATCGCCGCGCCGGGTAAAACCGCGGCCCGGCGACCCGGGGCCGGACGCTGGCATCGCCGCAATGCTCCCGCGTCCTGCAGTGACACCGCCGGCCTCTGCGGTGGGCAACAATTGCCCGAACGTGACAAAAATTGTCATAGCCTGAATCTGCGCCGTTGCCGCGCTGGCCTGCCTGTGCGTCGTCCCGATCCCGCTGCCAGATCCCCTTTTTTCCCTAACTATCTGATATATATACAAAAAATAATTTATGCCGGCGTTTTTTTTGAGTTGGCACGGTATCTGCTTTTCTGCTGTAAGCGCACACATTCCGGGGCATACAAAGGATGTGTGGGCCTATAACTAACCAGAAGAGAGACTCCACCATGAAGACATTCGAACGCGGTTTTACACTGATAGAATTGATGATCGTAATTGCTATCGTCGGCATACTGGCGGCCATCGCACTGCCTGCCTACCAGGATTACATTGTTCGCTCCAAGATGACCGAGCCGCTGGCGGCGCTGGCGGAGGCGAAGACCACGGTGTCGGAGTATGTGTCCGCGAATGGGAAATACCCACCCAAAACAGAGAATTTCGGCATCAATACCACCAGCCGGATAGCCTACAGCGAGATTCTCTGGAAAGTGGATATCTATCCCACCACACCGGTGGCCGGCACTCCGATACATCTGGGCGCGGGGGTGTTTACCAGTGCCTGGGACGGCTCCGAGAAGAGTGTCGATTCGATCGCGGTGTTCCAGTTGTCCGGTTCCACCAATGCTGATGGCACCATGACCTGGGAGTGTATTAACGGTGCGAGTGACGCCAACACACCGAAAGTACCGGCCAAGTACCTGCCCGCCAACTGCCGTGGTTAGCGTGTAGCGGGAGCGGTTACCTGAACAAAAAAGCCCGGTTGAAACCGGGCTTTTTTATTGCGCGGGCTGGCCGCTATGCCTGGCTCGCTTTCGCTTCCCGGCGGCGGGCGTGCAGTACCGGCTCGGTGTAACCGCTGGGTTGCTCCTCGCCGAGGAAGACCAGGTCGCAGGCCGCCTGGAAGGCGATGCTGGCGTCAAAGTCCGGCGCCATATTGCGGTAGGCCGGGTCGCCGGCATTCTGCGTGTCCACCACGGCGGCCATGCGCTCCAGGGTCTCGCGCACCTGCGCTTTGGTGCACACACCGTGCAGCAGCCAGTTGGCGATATGTTGGCTGGAGATGCGCAGGGTGGCGCGGTCCTCCATCAGGCCCACGTGGTGGATGTCCGGTACCTTGGAGCAGCCCACGCCCTGGTCGATCCAGCGCACGACATAGCCCAGGATGCCCTGGGCGTTGTTGTCGAGCTCGCGCTGGATGTCGGCCTCGCTGAGCCCGGCCGCGCCTTTCAGCGGGATGCACAGGATGTCGTCCAGTGAGGCGCGGCTCTGGCCCTGCAGGTCCTGCTGGCGCTGGGCCACATTCACCTCATGGTAGTGAATGGCGTGCAGCGTCGCCGCTGTCGGCGAGGGCACCCAGGCGGTGCTGGCGCCCGCCAGCGGGTGGGCGATCTTGTTTTTCATCATATCGGCCATCAGGTCGGGCATGGCCCAAAAAAGCCCTTGCCGATCTGCGCCTTGCCCAGCAGGCCGCAGCGCAGGCCCACATCGACATTCCAGTCCTCGTAGGCGTTGATCCAGGGCTCCTGCTTCATGGCGCCCTTGGGCGTCATCGCGCCGGCCTTCATGCTGGTATGGATCTCGTCGCCGGTGCGGTCCAGGAACCCGGTGTTGATAAAGACCAGGCGCTCTTTAGCGGCGCGGATGCACGCCTTGAGGTTGACGGTGGTGCGGCGCTCCTCGTCCATGATGCCGACTTTCAGGGTGTTGCGGGCGAGGCCGAGGATATCCTCGATGCGGTCAAACAGCTCGCAGGTAAAGGCGACTTCCTCCGGTCCGTGCATTTTCGGCTTCACGATGTAGACGCTGCCCTGGCGGGAATTGCGGCTGTCGCCGGCAGTTTTGTTCAGGTCGTGCAGCGCGATCATGGCGGTGAACAAACCGTCCATAATACCCTCGGGAATCTCCTCGCCGCTGGCATCGAGAATTGCCGGTGTGGTCATCAGGTGCCCGACATTGCGCACAAACATCAGGCTGCGGCCGGGCAGTACCAGCGCGCTGCCGTCGGGTGCGGTGAACTCGCGGTCGGCGTTGAGCCGGCGGGTGACCGTCTTGCCGCCCTTGGCAAAGTTGTCGCTGAGGTCGCCGCGCATCAGGCCCAGCCAGTTGCCGTAGGCAACGGTCTTGTCCTCGGCATCGACGGCCGCGACAGAGTCCTCGCAGTCCTGGATGGTGGTGAGTGCCGCTTCCAGCACCACGTCTTTGACGCCGGCGGCATCGGTGGCGCCGATCGGGCTGGACGGGTCGATCTGGAGCTCGATATGCAGGCCGTTATGGCGCAGCAGTACGCTGGCCGGGGTGGCGGCATCACCGCTGTAGCCGCGCAGTTGCCCGGGGTCTCGCAGTGCCGTGGTCTCGCCGCCGGCCAGTGTCACCTGCAGGCCGCCGTCGACCACCGCATAGGCGGTGGCGGCGGCGTGGCTGCCGGCGGCGAGCGGGCAGTGGCTGTCGAGGAACTGTTTGGCATAGGCGATCACCTTGTCGCCGCGCACCGGGTTGTAGCCACCGGCGCGCTCGGCGCCGCCGTCCTCGGGAATCACATCGGTGCCGTACAGGGCATCGTACAGGCTGCCCCAGCGCGCGTTGGCGGCGTTCAGGGCGTAGCGCGCATTCATCACCGGCACCACCAGTTGCGGCCCGGCGAGCACGGCGACTTCCTCGTCGACGCCGGTGGTGCTGATCTGGAAGTCCGGCCCCTCGGGCAGCAGGTAGCCGATCTCCTCGAGGAAGGCCTTGTAGGCCGCGCGGTCATAGCCGGGGCCCGGGTTGGCCTGGTGCCAGGCGTCGATCTGCGCCTGTAACTGCTCGCGCCGCTGCAGCAGCTCGCGGTTGCGCGGCCCCAGCGTGCTCACGAGCGACTCCAGGCCCTGCCAGAATGTGTCCGCGGCGACGCCGGTACCCGGGGCGATGTCCTGCTCCAGCAGTTGATGAAGAACCGGTGCAATCTGCAGGCCGCCCCGTTGGATGCGATCAGTCATAGTGAAACCTCTTTGTCGTGTGCCAGCACGGCCGCGGCCGTATCACTGGCTTGATTTTAGGGGGCAGGCCAGCAATTGGCGAATCAATCGCTTGTATCACCGGCATCAGGACGGTGAATGCCGCTACGGTGTGGCCTCCAGTCCGTCCAGTTCCCTGGCGGTGTCGGCGATCAGTTTGCGCAGCCATTTGTTGCCCGGGTTGTGCTGCAGTAGCGGGCTCCAGGCCATTTTGAGCTCCAGTGGCGGAATCTCCAGCGGCGGCTCGCGCAGCACCACCCGGGGGTTTTTCAGCTTCAGCTGCGCCGCCCGCGTCGGCAGGGTCACGATCAGGTCGTTCTGTTCCGCCAGCGTCATCGCCGCCTGGTAGTGTCGCGTGAACACCCGGATCTGGCGCTTCTTGCCCAGTTTATTCAGCGCCAGGTCCACCCAGCCGAGACGCTGCACGTCGTCGGGATCGACGCCGACACCGACGCCCATGCCGGTCTTGCTGACCCAGACATGGTTCGCCTTGAGGTAGTTTTCCAGTGTGAAATCCTTGAGCACGGGGTTGTTCGGGCTGAGTACGCAGGTGAAACTGTCGTTCCACAGGTGGATCTGGTGGAAGGACTGTGGCATCGAGTCGAAGCGGTTGATGACCATGTCCACCTTGCCTCGCTCCACATCCAGGAAACTGACGTCAGACGGCGTCATGATATCCAGCGTCAGCCCCGGCGCCTGGGTGCGCAGTTTGCCGAGCACACTGGGCAGCAGTGTCGACTCGGCGTAATCGCTGGCCATGATGCGGAACACGCGGTGCGCCTCGGCGGGCTCGAAATCGCCGCGCGGCTGTACCGCCTGGTCGATCTTGCCCAGCACCTCCCGCACCATGGGCTCCAGTTCCAACGCGCGCTCGGTGGGCGTCATACCCTCGCTGGTCCGCACCAGCAGCGGGTCGTTAAACAGCTCGCGCAGGCGTCGCAGTCCGTTGCTCATCGCCGGTTGCGACAGGTTTAACTGGTTGGCGGCCTGTGTGACGTTGCGCTCGCGCAACAGCGCGTCCAGGTAGACCAGCAGGTTGAGATCAATACGATTCACTTTCACGAGCCACCCCGCATTCACTATGTGAATGACAATTTTACGCCGCATCGGTTGTGCGAATTATACTCACAATGCTGCGCTTGCCAATACTGGGCGCTGGCTGCCTGTCCGCCGCTGCCAGGCACCGGATTGCTGCGCTGATGCGGTCGCGGTGTCTTAATCGGCGGCCCCCTGCCGTATAATGCGAGACTTTATCGCGTCCAAGGAGTTGCCATGACTACGCTATCGACACCCGACCTATCCGATGCCGCGCCCGAGGCCTGCGCACTGGAACTGCCGTGGATCAACTACGGGGAGATCCGCCAGTTCGGCGGGCAGGTCGTCACCATCAAATGCCACGAGGACAATTCGCTGGTGAAGGCCTGCGTCGAGGAGGCGGGGCGGGGGCGTGTCATCGTGGTGGACGGTGGCGGCTCGCGACGACGCGCGCTGCTCGGCGATATGCTGGCGGAAAAGGCCGCGGCCAACGGCTGGGCCGGGCTGGTGATCAACGGTGTCATCCGCGATGTCGATGAGATCGGCCGCACGCCACTGGGCGTGCAGGCGCTGGGCTGTTGTCCGATCAAGACCGAGAAACTGGGTGTGGGGCAGCGCGATATCGAGCTGCATTTCGGCGGCGTTGTAATCGCCCCCGGCGACTATGTATATGCCGACAACAACGGTGTGATTGTCAGCAAGCGCCCGCTGCTGTAGCTGCCGGCGGCCGCTGCTGCTGCCTAGTCCAGCCGCATCGACAGGTCCAGCGCGCGGCAGTCCTTGGTCAGGGCGCCGATGGAGATAAAGTCCACGCCGGTGCGGGCGATGGCCAACAGCGTGTCCTCGGTGACGTTGCCGGAGGCCTCGAGCTCGACCCGGCCGGCTGCCAGCGCGACAGCGTCGGCGGTCTGCTGCAGCGAAAAGTTGTCCAGCATGACGCGGTCGCAGCCGGCGGCCAGGGCCTGCTCCAGCTCCGCAAAGTTTTCGACCTCCACTTCCACCGGCTTGCCCGGCGCCTGTTGGCGCGCGGTAGCCACCGCCGCCCCGATACCACCGCAGGCCGCTATATGGTTCTCCTTGATCAGGAAGGCATCGAACAGGCCGATGCGGTGGTTGTGGCAGCCGCCGGCGCGCACCGCGTATTTTTGCGCCAGGCGCAGGCCGGGGATGGTCTTGCGGGTATCGAGCAGGCGCACATGGGTGTCGGCTACGAGGCTGGCGTAGCGCTGGCAGGTGGTGGCGGTCCCCGACAGCAACTGCAGGAAGTTCAGCGCGCAGCGTTCGCCCGTGAGCAGGCTGCGCGCCGGCCCCCGGAATGTGAACAGCGTGTCCCCGGCGCTGATGGACTGCCCGTCCCTGCGGTGCCACTCGATGCGCACCGTGCTGTCGAGCTGGGCAAACACGGCGTCGACCCAGGGCTGGCCGCAGAGCACACCGTCCTCGCGCGTGATGACGCGTCCCGTGGCCAGGGAATCGGCCGCGATGAGGGCGGCGGTGATATCGCCACTGCCGATATCTTCCGCCAGCGCGGCGCGGACATTGTGCTCGACGGCCGTGGGGTCGGGGGCGATGATTTCCGGGTGAACTGGAGGCATAGGCAGGGCGCGTGTCTGTTTGCTGGAGGCGCGATTGTAGCAGTATGCCGCCGTCGCTGTTAATCCCGGCGCCCGGCAACGTCGCCGCGCGCTGCACCGGTTGGTCGCAAAGGCCGGTGACGTACCCTTGCAGGCTGGTTAGACTGGGCGCTTCGTTGACGCAGGCGGCGCCGGCCGCACGGGATACCACTCGCCATGAACGACGCCATACAGCAGGGTTGGCTGCGGGAAGCGCGCCGCGTGCCATCGCCCAACCACGGGCCGCGCCCGTCCGGTTGCGCGCCCGACCTGCTGGTCATTCACAATATCTCACTGCCGCCGCGCTGCTACGGGGGCGACTGTATCGAGCGGTTTTTCACCAATCGACTCGACTGGGATGAGCATCCGTATTTCGCCGAGATTCGCGGCCTGCAGGTGTCGGCGCACATACTGATTCGGCGCGGCGGCGAGGTGTTGCAGTTTGTCAGTTTTGATGACCGCGCCTGGCACGCCGGGCAATCCTGCTATGACGGACGCGATAACTGCAATGATTTCAGTATCGGTGTCGAGCTGGAGGGCAGCGACGAGGATCCCTACACCGATGCGCAGTACCAGGCGCTGGTGGCGCTGAGCGCGCAGCTGATAGCGTATTACCCCGGGTTGTCGGCGCAGCGCATCACCGGTCACAGCGATATCGCGCCGGGCCGCAAGACCGATCCCGGCCCCGCCTTTGACTGGTCGCGCTACCGTACACAGCTGGCCAAAGCCTCCATGGCATGAGGCGCTCTCCGCGGTGAGTCGCGGAATTCCGAGCAGCTGCTAAGCTTTATTGCAATACCGATAATATTGCACATGCGCGCTGGATAGGGATTTCATGCTGACTCCAACCGACTCCGATGTGACACTGCCCTCCATCATCGCCTCCATGGCCAACCAGTACGGGGGCCAGGAACTGGTGCTGACCATTGTGTTCCACCCCGATACCTGCCGTATCGGGCAGCGCGCGGTGGTGCCGCAACAGTCTGGCAACGCACCGTGGATACTGGGCCGCCGCAGTCCCGACTTCCACGGAGCCGACGGGCAATCCCCGGCGCCTCTGAATGATCCCTATGTCAGTCGCCGGGCCCTGCAGTTCACTCTCAAGGGCAAGCGCTTGGTGATCCATCGCTTCAGGGCCGCCAGCCGCTGCCGCCTGGGGGCGGCTGAACTGTATGAGACGGAGGAGGTCGATTGGCAGCGTCTGCGCACCGGGCTGCCGCTGCTGCTGGGCCACAGTATTGTGCTGCTGTTGCGTGTGGCGCATCGCTGTGAGTTGTCCGCCCCGGCGGCAGGTAAAAACTGCCCGTTGCGCGGCGGCAGCGCCTGCATGGCTGCGGTGCGGGAGCAGGTCGCGCGGGCCGCGGACAGCGATCTGGATGTGCTTATCCGCGGCGAGACTGGCACCGGCAAGGAGCTGGTCGCCTCGGCTATCCACTGCGCCAGCCGTCGCGCCCATCATCCGATGGTCAGTGTGAATATGGCTGCCATCCCCAGCGAACTGGCGGCCTCAGCGTTATTTGGCAGCGCCCGGGGCGCGTTTACCGGGGCCAACCAGGCGGTGGCGGGTTACTTTGAGCAGGCCCAGGGTGGAACCCTGTTCCTGGATGAGATCGGCGATGCCGCGCTGGAGGTGCAGCCCCAGTTGCTGCGCGCACTGCAGGAGCGGGAGATCCAGGCCGTGGGAGGGCCGATCCGGCGTGTCGACGTGCGCATCATCTCTGCCACGGATGCGCCGCTGGACAGCCAGGGCAGCGACTTCAAGGCGGCCCTGCGCCATCGTCTCGGTGCCTGTGAGATTTTGCTGCCGCCGCTGCGTGAGCATCCCGAGGATATCGGTGAACTGCTGCTGTATTTCCTGCGCAGCAGTGCCGGGGAGGAGGGGCGCCACGACCTGTTGCCGGATGCGCACAGTGCCGCGCCGGATATCGCCGCCTGGGCGGTGTTGTTTCTGGCATTCCTGTCCTACCAGTGGCCGGGTAATGTCCGGGAGCTGGCCAACTATGCCAGGCAGGTGGTGCTGTCCAGCGAGCGCACGCCCGTGATGAATGACACCCTGCGGTCAGCCATGCTGGCACCCGGCTCACCGTCTACGTTCTGTGGTCGGGTGAAGCGCCGCAGTATGCAGGAAGTCGACGAAGAGACGTTCAACCAGGCGATGGACAGCAACAATTTTGAAGTGTTGAAAGTGGCGCAGCAGTTGGCGGTGTCCCGGGCCGCGGTATACCGGCGCATTGAGGCGTCGCCGCGGTACTGCCTGGCCAGCGAGATCCCGCCGCAGCAGCTGCAGCACCTGATGGACAAGCACGCCGGCGATAGCGCCAGCATTGCCCGCGAGCTGCGTGTGTCGCACAAGAGTTTGCGCAATCGCTTGCGAAAACTCGCTGGCGCCCAGCGCTGAGAGCACGCTTTGGAAAACCTTGTCGGGCCATACCGCATCCTCAGGCTGATTGACCGGGGCGGGCAGGGCAGTGTGTACCTCGGTTATGACCAGCGCCTGCAGCGGCGGGTTGCGATCAAGATCTACCGTCTGCCACCGACGCGAGCTGCGCGCAAGGAGCTGCGTCGCGAGGCGCAGCTGGTGGCCGGCATCCAGAGTCCGAAGGTGGTCCAGATTCACGATGTGATCGAGTCGGGCACACACCTGGCGATGGTGATGGAGTATGTCCCCGGTTGCAGCCTGGCGGACTTCCTGGCGGGGGCGCGTCCCTCGATTGCCAGTGTGCTGAGAGTCGGCGCCGACATCGCCGGCGCGCTGGCGCTGGCGCGGCAGAACCATGTCGTGCACGGGGATGTGAAACCCGGCAATGTGCTGATCACCCAGGGCGGCCGCGCCAAGCTCACGGATTTCGGGATTTCCCGCACCACTGCAGACAGCCGCTCCGGCCGCTGGGCGCCCGGCAGCATGTCCGCCTTGTCGCCGGAGCAGTTCCTCGGCCAGCCGCTGGATGAGCGCGCCGACCTGTTTGCGCTGGGCGCGCTGTTGTACCAGATGGTATGCGGTGAACAGCCGTTCTTCAGCGGTGGCAGGCTCGACCCGACAAGGCTGTTGCAGCACCCTCCCAGGCCGCTGGTCGAAATGGTGTCCGGTGATGTGGAGCTGCCGGAACCGCTGGTGGCGATTATCTCGGCCCTGCTGGAGAAGGATCCGAGGAGGAGGCCCCGCAATACCCGCCGGGTGCGCCAGGTGATGCGAACGGTCCTGCGCACCCTGCCCATATCGTTGCACAACAGCCTGCTGTGCGAAGCGAGGCCGTTTTTTCGCCATGAATCGCCCGATGACATACCGCTGCAAATACCGCGGGATCTCGGCCAGCAGGGTCGCTCCGCGCTGATACCGCAGGGCACCCGGTGGGCGGTGTTTCTGCATCGCCTGAAGTCGCTGCGGTGGCCGGCGCGCACAGCCCTGGCGGTGAGTGTGTTCACACTGGCTGCAGTGCCAGTGGTGATTGCGCTGCGCAATACGGTGACGCCGGTGCAGTTCAACAAGCTGCAAACCAGTTTTCACGGGGCGGGCAGGTTTCCCGGCAATATTTCCCGGGACTGGATAGTGGAGCGGGTGAGAGACGCGGTGGCGGAGCAACTGGGGCCGATTCGGGTCATCGGGAAAACCGGCGCCTATCCCGTCACGGTGTTATACGCGTCGGGGCAACCCGACAACTGGAACGAGGCAGCCGCCGTCACCGTGGATATGGCGCTGCGCTGCTTTGAAAGCGTGTGCGTGTTTACGGTCGGCCGGGAGCAGGCTGGCGAGCGGACCAGTGAGCGGGGCGTGCTGCTGGCCGATATGCCGGTGCAGGAGTGGAGAGAGGTGGTGCGGGACACCACGCTGGCACTTTATCGCTGACTCAAATGAGTGCCAGCGAGCCGGCCAGCACCATCTGCGACAGGAAGTACAGCGGCGTGCCCCACACCCCGTTCAGTCGTGAGGCCGGCAGGATGAACTGGCGCCGCGCCACCGCCAGGTCGGAACAGGCAAAACCCCAGGCGCCGGCGATAATCAGCGCGGCGGCAGGTTGGCCGGCAGTCATGCCGGCGCAGAGCAGCATCGCCGAGATTACCAGGATGTAGAGCAGCACCGGCATTTTCATCTCGCGGTTGACGTGAGGGAGCAGCCAGCGCGATACCGAGCCGAGCAGCACCAGCACCGGCAGCGCTGATATCGCGAGGCCGGGGAGGCTGGCCGGAAGTTGGAAAAAGGCCACCGCGAACAGCAGGTGGCCGCACAGGAAGGCGGCCAGCCCGGCGAGAAAGCTGCGCTCATCATCCCACATCAGGCACACATCACCCACCAGGCAGAGCGCCAGCGCCGCCAGCAGCCACTGGCCGTAGCGGGTGTCGGTGGCGTCCAGCGACAGCGCCAGCCAGATAAATGTGATTGCGGCCAGCGGCTTGAACAGGTAGCGGCCGGCGCGGACATCGCGGAAGTCACTGATCACCAGCGCCAGCGTGGCGACCAGTGACAGCAGGGCCGGGGGCAACAGGGTCGCCAGCGGCAGGGATTCAGGTAGCACGATGTTTTATCCTCTCCATCAGGGACTGGCTGTGGGGGGCGGCAATATGATGTTGCGCCGCCACTTTTAACAGGTGGCCGGTGATATAGTCAATTTCGGTGGGTCGCCCACTCTCCACATCCTGCAGCATGGACGAGCGGTTGTCGGCGGTGCCGGCGATGACGGCGGACACTGTTGCCGGCAGTGAGTCGGCGATCGCGGCATAGCCGGCCGCGCGGCTGACGCGCGCCACCTCGTCACACAGGGTATCCACCTCCCGCGCCAGTACACTGCGGCTGGCCAGTTCGCCATTGCGGCAGCGGTGCAGCGCTGTCAGCGGGTTGATAACGCAGTTGACGGCGAGCTTGGACCACAGGGCATCGGCAATCTGTGGATCCCATACGCAGGGAGTGATCGCGCGCTGCCACTGCGCGAACCAGCCCGGTGGGGTGGCCAGGCCGGCCTGGCCGATGCGCGTCTCACCGCGCCCGGCATGGCGGATATGGTGGGCGGCGATGGTGTAGGCGCCCTCTGTCGTGGTGCCGCAGTACACGTCCAGCCCGGGCCGGTCCTGAAGCAGCTGCTCCGCCAGTCCCAGGCCGTTGACCAGCAGCAGCACCGCGCAGCGATCGGCCAGCAAGTGCGCCACGCCGGCCACAGCTGCGCGCACATCGTAGGCCTTGGTGGTGACCAGAAGGTGCGAGATAGCGGCATCACTTTCCGGCGTGATGGTGGGCAGCTGCTGTTCAAGGCGGCGGTCGTCCTCCTGCACAATCACTGAGACAGGGTGCGCCGGTGTGCCGCTGCGCATTACCAGTGTTGCCCGGCAGCCACTGCGCTGCAGCGCCTGTGCATAGAGGCAGCCGATCGCGCCCGCGCCGAGCACATGCCAGTGGGGTTTGCCCATCATCATCAACAGCCGCGCGGTGGCGGTGTGGTCAGGTCGCGGCGCATCGCCGGGAAACTCCTGTGTCGCCCTCTGTAATCGGGGCGCACTATGCCATCATGACGGTGCCTGCGAAAGTGCGCACAGTGACAATACTCAGGCGCTCGCAATACGATCCGAGCGCGCGATGTCGACAGTGATACCCGACAGGTGTGCCATGCCCGACAGTTTCTCTATATTGCCGTAGCCGTCGCCCGCCAGGAAATTGGAGTTCACACCCGGGTGCTGCTGTGCGTGGGGCAGGCCATCGGCCTTCTGGTGACCCCAGCACTGCGGAATCGCCACCACGCCCGGCATCATCTCGTCGGTGATGCGGACCGGAATCGTGATGCGGTCGTAGCGGCTGCTGACCTCCACATAATCCAGTTCCGCAACGCCCAGTCGGCGGGCATCGACCGGCGAGATGTAGGCGTAATTGGTCTTCTCCTTCACCAGCCGTGGTGAATTGGCTGACGAGGAGTTCATGCGCTTGATCTCGCGCTTGCCGATCAGCTTCATTTTTCCGAGATTGGCCAGCTCGTCGTCGAACAGCGGCCCCACACGTTCATTGAACGCGTGAACAAAGTCCGGCGGCCCGAGGTCCACCCGCCCGTCCGGGGTGAGCACCCGGTCGGTGCCGAGGAAATTGCGGCCCGGATTGTCCGGCAGGCGCAGCCCGTGCGGGTGTTTGTCCAGCATCGCCTTGTAGTCGGGCTGGCCGGCCTGTTTCAACATGCCGCTGATCAGCATTTTAGGCACGCTGATAAAGCCAAGCCGTGTATGGGTGAGTCGTGCGGCCAGCTTGAGAATGCCGCTGAGCACACGGTTGCCCATCAGCGTGACGCCGAATTTGTCCGCCAGCCGTGTGTACATCCACCACTCCTCGCGCACACCGGGTGGCGGCTCCAGTACCTTGTCAGCGGCATAGAGGTAGGGCGTCGGCGTGCAGCCGACAAAGGACTGCAGCGCATACGGCATGCCCGGCCGCTCCATCCAGGTGGCCGCAGGCAGGATGTAGTGGGCGAGGTTACCGGTCTCGTTGCGGAACCAGTCGATACACACCAGCAACTCCAGCTCGGACAGTGCCTGTTCCAGGCGGTTACCCGGATTGGGTACCGCCAGCAGAGGGTTCGATGCCTCCACAAACAGACCCCGCACCTCGCCGCTGAGAATATCATCAGCCAGCATCGCCGCCGGCTGTTGGCCTGACACCGTGGGCAGGTCATCGCTGCGGTGGAAGCCGAGCTTCAGTGCCGGGTCGTCCCTGGCCTGCAGCGCAAAATCAATAATGCCTTCACCGATCAGGTTGCCGCCCTGCCGGTCGAAATTGCCGGTGATTGCCGAGATGGATTCCAGCAGCCAGTAGCACAGGGTGCCGCTGCGGCCCTGGTTGACGCCGGTCGCCATGTTGAGCGCGGCACCATCGGCGGCGAGATAGGCATCCACAAGTTCGCGCAGGGTGTCGGCCGGAATTCCGGTGACCTGCGCCTGCCGCTCGGGTGTCCAGGGTGCGACAGTCGACTGCAGCGCTGCCAGGTTCTTCATTGTCCGCGCCACCAGCTCGTGGTCGATCGCATCGCGGCGAAAGATTTCATTACAGAATGCGGCGAGGAAAAACACATCGGTGTCGGGGCGGATAAACAGGTGCTCACCCGTGCGCGCGGATTCGACCCGGCGCGGGTTGACCCACACCACGCGGCCGCCGCGCGCGAGAATGCCGGCGAAGCGGTCGCGCGAGCGCGGCAGGTGGTACAGGGTATTGCCGGAAATGTTCGGGTTGGCGCCGAGAATCATCATGAAGTGGGTGTGATCCACATCCGGATACGCCAGCCGCATCGGTGAGCCGTACATATCGCCGTTGACCCGGAACTTGTTCATGGTGTCGCAGGTACCCGTGCCATACAGGCGGCTGGAGCCTATGCCCTTGTAGAACTCGCCCCGGAAAATAGGTGACATCAGGTTGCTGCCGCCGGGTGCGCCGACAAAATTGCCAAACGCCTGTGGGCCGTTCCGCTTGATGATGGCTTTGATTTTTTGTGATATTTCGTCCAGTGCCTGCTCCCACGAGATCGCCTGCCAGCGGTCACCGACACGTTTCAGCGGTTCCGTCACGCGGTCGGGGCTGTGCTGGATGGATTCGAATTTGGTGCCCTTGACGCAGGCGTAGCCCTTGGAGACCACGTGCAGAGGGTCCGGTCGGATATCGGTGATGCGATTGTTCTCTACGTCCACTTCCAGGCCGCAGAAGGATTCACACAAGGAGCAAAAGGTCAGTTTGGTTGCCGTCATGATCAGCCACCCTGGATAATTATTGTTGGCGGTTACTCTACTACAGAAAAACCGTGCCTGCGTTGGTCGAGCGGTGCATAAGCTGAGCTGGTTCAGGGGATTGTGCCGTCCAGGCGTCGCTGCCAGCGGCGAACTACAAGGAGAAATACTCGGTGATGCCGGCCAGCACGGCTGTGACCGCCACTGATGCGAGGATCATTCCCATCACCCTGCTGATAATGCTGGCACCGCTGGTGCCGATAAACCGATGAATCCAGCTGGCGGCGAGCATCAGTGCCAGAGTCACCAGCAGCACCAGGTACATGATGAGCGTCGTCTGTGTCTGCTCCCACAGGTTGAAGCGGTTGTTCTCGGTGAGCAGTACGGCCGCGAGCATGGCGCCCGGGCTCGCTATTGAAGGTACCGCGAGCGGGAAAATAGCCGTATCGCGCTCACTGTCAGCCAGTTTCAGCTCTGCTTCCGGTTTGCTCTCCCCGAATATCATCGACAGCGCAAAAATAAACAGGACGATGCCGCCCGCTATCTCGAAAGCAGCCAGGGGAATATCCAGTGCCGTGAGGATGAGTTCGCCAACCACCACGAAAAACGTCAGCAGGACCGCTGATATGGCCGCCGCGCGTATCGCTATCCTGCGCTTGACTCGCGCTTCATAGCGACTCGTCACCGCGATGAATACCGGTATCGTCCCGATCGGGTCGATGACAGCAAAAAAAAAGATGAAGGTGCCGATCAGGTCGTACATTGTGTGCAACCTCAGGGAGGTGATTGGCAGTGGAGCAGCGCGGGCGGTGCGTTCAAACGTGCCACAACAAATGAGCGCTGTCGCGAGCTGTCCGCGCCGCGAACCCACTGCAGCCTGCTTTAT
Organism: Halioglobus sp.; assembly: GCA_020443425.1. Taxonomy (GTDB): domain Bacteria; phylum Pseudomonadota; class Gammaproteobacteria; order Pseudomonadales; family Halieaceae; genus Marimicrobium. The sequence goes on along the minus strand of JAGRIE010000020.1, from coordinate 44,108 downwards.
GGCTATACATCGCGTTGGGCCAGGGCATAGAATGCCGTAACAGCAGGGAAAAGTCTCTCAACTTTACTCGCAAACGCAGGGCCGCAGACGCACAGCATGAATGAGAATAACAATGCCCCTCTGATACATATCGGTTACCCCAAGACAGCGTCAACCTGGCTGCAGCGCAGGTTGTTCAAACCCGCGTTCGGCTTTGTCAGGGCGCTGAACCATGTGGAAATACAGTTGGCCATCAATGCGCCCACCCCGTTTCAGTACGATGCTGGCAGTGTCAGGGCGTGGTACGAAAAGAACCTCGCCGGTGAGCGGGGCGTGACCCCCGTGATTTCCTCGGAGACCCTCTCGGGCAATATATACTGTGGCGGTTTCAACGCCCGTCAGAATGCTGACCGTTTGTACGAGACTTTTCCTGAGGGAAAGGTGCTGATTGTCACGCGTGAGCAGAAATCCCTGATACGCTCGCTGTACAGTACACTCATCGAGTGGGGCATGCCACATTCCCTCGATCGCCTGTTGACACCGCTGGATGTATCCAACCGCTTCCCGGAGTTCAACCTGGATTACCTGCGTTTTGAGCTGATTGCGGGGTACTACAAAAAGCTGTTCGGTGACGGGAATGTACTGGTGATTCCCTATGAACTGCTTTCGAGCGACCCGCAGGCGTTCGCCGAGGAGATTGTCGCGTTCTCGGGTGCATCCACAGATCTTGAAAAGTTGTGGCAAAGGCGCCGTACTCGCAAGGCGGCAAATACCAGTGTGCCGATCAGCAGGACGCTGTGCCAGCGTTGGTTCAATTATTTTTTCATCTCCAGTGCGCTGAACTATTCGGGGATGTTCTCATCGTCCTTCGGTAAGGGGATTTACAAGGTGAGACGTCGACTGGATTTTGTGCGCTTGCCCGACAGTATCAACGAGATACTGGAGAGACGCTTCAGCGCCAGGGTGTATGCGATGACAAACGGGAAGTTTGCCCGCAGTAACGGCGCGCTGCAGGAGATGTGCAAGTTCGACCTGGCAGCGCTGGGGTATGAGATGCCTGAGTCGCACCCTTCGCAGGCCCTGGTGGCGAGGCGTGGCGGCACCTGACAACGTCGCATCGGGATTGAAAACTGGCCACAGCGCATTACTATGTATCCCCGATTTCGCCCGCTAACAGGAGTTGTACGCCATGCCCTCGTTTGATGTTGTGTCCGAAGTGGATCTGCACCAGCTGACCAATGCGGTGGACCAGGCCTCAAGGATTGTCGACAACCGGTTTGATTTCAAAGGTGTGCAGGCATCCTTTGAGCGTGACGGGCGCAGTGTGGTGCTGGCGGCCGAGGCCGAGTTTCAGGTGACGCAGATGGAGGACATGCTGCGCAGCGCCCTGATCAACTGCAAGATAGATCCCGGTGCCATGGACTGCGGTGAGATGCTGACCACCGGCAAGATGGTGCGGCAGACCGTGGTATTGAGGCATGGCCTGGACAGCGATCAGTGCCGGGCCATCGTCAAGACAATCAAGGACGCCAAAATGAAAGTGCAGGCGCAGGTCCAGGGCGACCAGGTCCGCGTCACCGGAAAGAAGCGTGATGACCTGCAACAGGTGATGGCGCTGCTGAAGAAGGAAGATTTCAAAGCGCCGCTGCAGTTCACCAATTTTCGCGACTAGCGCGGTGCCCGCCGCCGCTGCGGGCCGCTAGGCCGCAGACTCTTGCAGCATGGACTCCAGTACGGCACATTTCGCCTCGACGGCGAGGGCGTCCAGGATGGGCTTTTCCAGGGCTTGGTACCACAGCAGTTCCAGGTAGCGGTACACACAGCCGTATCGGTACAGCATGCTGCGCTCCCAGTCGTTGGCCGCGCGACCCAGATACGCCTTGAGCAGGCCCTCTGTCTCGTGCGCCGGCAGGGCGTCACCGTTTACAATCACGGCGATATCATACCAGGGGCTCGCCATGGCGCAGTACTCCCAGTCGATGGCCCACAGTTTGCCATCGCTGTAGATGCGGTTGGCGCGCAGCAGGTCGTTGTGACAGAGTACGGACTCCCCGGGCTGCTGGCTGATATCGTCCAGGATACCGGATATTTTCCCCTCGAACTGTCGCAGCGATTTACCGGCCGTCTGGCCCGTTCGCTTGAGTTGTTTTTCATAGCGCGCGATACGGTCGGCGAGGTGCAGGCGATGGCGGGTCGGCGGCAGGCGGTGAATCTTGTGCAGCAAGCGCGCGACGTCGGTGACCACAAGGCCCTGCGCCACATCGGGCGCGAGATAGTCGGTGACCAGGCAGCCCAGGTCGGGGTTGAAGTAACACGGGCGGGGTGTCAGTTCTGCGTTGTAGGCCGCCTGCAGTGTGTGCCACTCGGTTTTGCGACTCAGGCCGAATTTCGACGGCTTGATACCGTCAATACGCACGACAAAATGCTGCTCTGACTCAACCAGGATACTGTGATTGCTGATACCCGAGGCGAGTACCTTGATGATGGTCGGCGCCCGGGTCACAACCGGGTCGCAGTTCCACTGCGGCCATTGGGCGAGTGTTTGATCCAGCTTCAGCCGGATATTGCTTGGCAGTGATTGAAGCATGGAGATTGCCCCTCAGGATTGCATCGCAAGTATAGGCCGCTTACACTCTTTATCCAATAACAACTGGCCCTGCATACCAACTTGCCGGGCGTCAGGTGAGTGTCTCCATGACCGAGAATATTGATGGGGCCGGCGGGCAGAGCGAGGAGATTGAGGGCGCTCCTCCGGTGATACCTCGCGCCGAACTTGCCAAGAGCAGGCTCAGCGAAACGCTGACGATCAACCGGTACCTGTACCAGCAGACCCATCAACTGGAACTGATGGTGCTGGAGTCCCAGGGCCTGCAGCCGCTGTTTGAGATACTGCTGGTCAGCATGCCGCGGCATTTTTCGTTCCGGACCTCCGAGCTGTGGTTGTATGACCCGGACGATGTGCTGTCAAATATCCTGGTCGGCGCGGAGCGCTACGGTAAAAGCCTGCAGTTGTTGAATGATGTCTTCCCGATCCAGGAACTGTACGACGTGGAGCCTGATATCGCATTGATAGATGCGACGGATTCACGCATGTTTGAGATACTGAAGTCCGAACACGGCGTGGAGTATGCGCTACTGATGCCCCTGATGGACTCCGGACGCCTGATCGGTAGCCTGCATATGGGTTTGCAGGATGATTCACTGGTGCTGGGGGAGCAGGAGGAGCATCTGCTGGCGCACCTGTCGGCAATTCTCTCGGCCTGTTTCAAGGCCGCCGTCAGCCGCCAGCAGGTGTCGCAGCTGACGCTGCTGGATCCGCTGACAGAGATCAGCAATACCCGCGGCTTCGGGCGCGAGATAGCGCGGGAGATCGCCCGGGCCCGGCGCTCAGTGAAACCGCTGACGGCGCTGGTGATGGAGATCGATGATTTTGATGACCTCTACCAGCACTACGGCGTGCGACGCGGTCAGTTTGTGATCAGGAAGGTCGCCGAGCGGCTCTCCTCAAGCCTGCGTGCAACGGATTTAATGGCGCGCCTGGGTCGCTCGAAGTTTGCGGTGTTGATCCCCGGCGGGGGCGAGATGGTCAGCCGGGATATCGCCGAGCGTATGCGCGGTGATATCGAGCAGTTCTCGATCGATGACGGGCGCGGCGCCGTGTTACAGGTCTCGCTCAGTATTGGGCAGATCACGTGGGAGCCGCAGCAGTTTCCCGCTGTGGATATGGTGCAGCTGGCGAGACAGATCGAAGCCGTCGGCAATAAGGCGCTGGCGGATGCCAAGGCCCGTGGCGGCAACTGCGTGGCTCATTCGCGTCTTACTACACTGGTTCTTTAAGGGTTTTGCATGACCAAGCTTGATGAAATGTTTGAAAAAAACCGGGAGTGGGCTCGCAGCGTCAAGACCAGCGACCCCCATTTCTTCGAAAAACTTGCGGCGCAACAGAGCCCGGAATACCTGTGGATCGGTTGCTCGGACAGCCGGGTGCCGGCCAACCAGATTATCGGCCTGATGCCGGGTGAAGTGTTCGTGCATCGCAATGTGGCGAATATGGTGGTGCACACGGATTTCAACTGCCTGACCGTATTGCAGTACGCCGTCGATGTCTTGCAGGTCAAGCATATTATGGTGGTCGGGCACTACGGCTGCGGCGGTATTGCGGCGGCCTACGAAAACGCTGACAACGGCCTGATCGACAACTGGCTGCGCAATATCAAGGATGTGCAACACCGCCACCGCAAGAAGATCGAGGCGATAGCGGACAAGGAAGAGCGGCTGGAATTGCTGTGCGAACTCAATGTGAAAACCCAGGTCTCCCACGTCTGTCACACTACGATCGTACAGAACGCCTGGCAGCGCGGCCAGCCATTGGCGGTGCACGGCTGGGTGTACAGCCTGAAGGATGGCCTGCTGAAGGATCTCGATTGCACCGTGGAGCGCGCCGATCAAATAGCTGACGCCTACCGTGTGATCGCGACGCCGGAGCAGTAGCCGGTGTCGCTGGAGCAGCGAATCGCGCGGCTTGAGGCCATCGAGGAGATCAGGCAGCTGAAGGCGCGTTACTTTCACGCCTGTGACAGCAAGCAGCCGGATCTGGTGCGGGCGTGTTTTGCCGCCGGGACAATAGACCTGCGCTATGGCCGCATCGGCAATTTCGATGATCGCGAGAAGATGGTGGCCGTGTTCACTGAGCTCGCCTGCCAGCCGCATATCGTCGAAATGCATCACGGCCAGAATCCCCGTATCGAGGTGCTCGATGCAGACAATGCCACCGGCGTCTGGGGGCTCTACTACCACATGATTGATACGCGTCGGCAGGTCGTCACCCAGTTGGCCGGGTTTTATCACGATGCCTACGCGCGCGAGGACGGCCAGTGGCGCATCACCGCATCCAGCTACGAGGTCACGTCTACCGAGATTTTTGATTTGACCGAAGGGTTGGCGCGCGTGATTTTCGCCGGTGCGGCCGCGCCGGTGGCGCTGGATGACCCGGGCAAGCAGGCGGTATGATGGCCTGCGCTGCCGGCAGGCGCCGGCGGGTCGTCGCGATACCGGGGGCAGGCGGGTGAACTGATGGGAAATCTGCTGCTGCTTTTATTGCTGGTGTTTGCCGGTGTCGCCCTGATGGTGCTGCTGGGGGAGCGGTTTGCCAAACCCGCTGACCCGGAGCAGATGCGCCGCATCCAGCGCTGGCTGTACCCCCTGATCGGCCTGTCGCTGGTGCTGTCGCTGCTGAATTACTACCTTTAGCCGCAGCCAGGCAGCGGCACCGGGCCCCGTCGCCGCCGCACATGCACCCGGCAGTTGAATTCGGGCGCCGCTCGGATACACTATGCCACGTTTTTCTGGCCGACATAGCTCAGTTGGTAGAGCAACGCATTCGTAATGCGTAGGTCCGGCGTTCGACTCGCCGTGTCGGCACCATCTCCTTTCCCCGCTGGTCGCGATGTCTTCGACAGGCCGGCCGCGCCACCACAGCGTCCCCCGCGCAAGAAGAGGTCAGTCGCTATGCCAGGTTTTGAACAACTGATGCTGTTGCTGTTGGCGGCCGTGATACTGGTACCACTGGCGGCAAGGCTGGGGTTGGGCGCCGTGCTGGGCTACCTGGCTGCCGGCGTCATCGTCGGTCCCTGGGGCTTCGGCGTGATCGGCCATGTCGAGGAGGTACTGCACGTCGCAGAGTTCGGTGTGATCCTGCTGCTGTTTGTGATCGGCCTCGAACTGCGCCCGACCCGCCTGTGGGCGCTGCGCAAGGCGATCTTTGGTTTCGGCAGTGCGCAGGTCCTGATCTGCGCCGCGCTGCTGACGGGCTTCGCGATGCTGGTCGGGGCGTCGCCGGCCACAGCGGCGGTGGTGGGGCTGGTGCTGGCGCTGTCCTCGACCGCGTTCGCGCTGCAGCTGATCGCCGAGCGCGGTGAGATGACGACGCGCTGGGGACGGTCCGCCTTCGGGACCCTGCTGTTCCAGGACCTCGCAGTGGTGCCGCTGCTGGCGCTGCTGCCGTTGCTGGGCTCGCGGGCCACGGGCGAAAGTGTGTCCTGGCTGCAGCTCTCCCTCTCGGTGGCGGTGTTGCTGGCGGTGGTGTCCGGCGGGCGCTTTGCGCTGCGCCAGGTACTGCGTATCGCGGCGCTGAGTCATGTGCGTGAGATCCTGACGGCGACGGCGCTGCTGGTCGCTTTCGGCATGGCGTACCTGCTGGAGGTTGCAGGCCTGTCGATGGCGCTCGGCGCCTTCATCGCGGGTGTATTGCTGGCGGACTCTGAGTACCGTCACCAGCTCGAAGCTGATATCGAACCCTTCAAGGGCCTGCTGCTGGGGCTGTTCTTCATCGCCGTGGGGATGTCCCTGAATGTGGGGCTGGTGACCTCTGATACCGGGGAAATTATGTTGCTCATTGCCGGTATCGTGGCGATCAAACTGGCCGTGCTGTTCGGTCTGGGTCGCTGGAGCGGCCTTGGGTCCAGGGATGCACTGAAACTGGGCATCGCGCTGTCGCAGGGGGGGGAGTTCGCGTTCGTGCTGTTCGGTGTCGCTGTGGCGGCGGGCGCGCTGTCGGCCGCACAGTCAGAGCTTTACAGTGTGGCGGTCTCGCTGTCCATGGTGGTCACCCCGCTGCTCTTTATTGTCTATGACCGCTGGGACAGTCGCCCCGCCGAAAAGCCGGAGTTCGACCGTATAGAAGAGCAGGAGTCGCCGGTTATCATTGTCGGTTTCGGACGCTTCGGTCAGGTGGTGGCCCGTGTTCTCAGCGCTATGAAAATTCCGTTCACAGCGCTGGACGCCAGCCCCCAGCAGGTGGATTTTGTGCGCCTCTACGGCAATGAGATCTACTACGGGGACGGCTCTCGCATAGATCTGCTGGAGGCCGCAGGCGCACACAGCGCCAGCATCCTGGTGCTGGCGATCGACGATGTGGAGGCCTCAGTCGCTGCGGCCACGGTTATTCGCTCGCATTTTCCCACACTCAAGGTCTTCGCCCGGGCGCGCAATCGCAACCACGCCTATCGGCTGATGAACCTTGGCATAGAGGTGATCCGGCGCGAAACCTTCCTGTCAGCAGTCGATATGGCGCGCGCGGTACTTCAGAACCTCGGTGTCGACGCGGGGCAGGCCGCCGATATGGTCAGGCGGTTTGTCGAGCATGATGAGGCCCGTCTCAATGCCTACCACCGCGTGCAGGATGACGAGCAGAAGCTGCGCGAGCTGGCCAAGGAGGCGGCGCTGGAGCTGGAGGAGATGTTTGCCCACGATGCCACTGAGCTGCGGCGGTTGAATGACTAGCAACGGCAGTCTGCCCGGGACTTTTGCGGTGTCGGTGAATGCCCGGAGACAGCGGTTTCAACTTTCAACTGCGCACTCTATAATCGGGCGCATTAAAAGTACCGGCGAGGGGTTCCTCTCCGGTTATTCGGGGGAGTAGGCGGTGTCGGCCCAATGGCTTAGCAATTCCAGTGCAATGTCTGCGCGTGTCAGCGCGGCGACCGGCGCTGTGCTGAATACCCTGGGCCGGCCCCACCAGATGCGGCGCCTGCGCCGGGTGTTGCTGTGCCTGTTGGCGATCTGGGCAGTGCTGGCACTGACGCGGCTCATCTGGGCACTGGTGCCGGTCGCCGAGCCCGCCGGCGCGGCCAATCCCGAGGTGATCAACCCGGTTTCCAGTGGCGGCTCGACGCGCGATGCGGAGCCGGTCGATATCGACAGCCTGGTGGCCTGGCACCTGTTCGGGGAGGCCGGCGAAGCGGTTGTCGACATCCCGCTGCCGCAGGAAACGGCCGAGGCCAGCTCCCGCGACGGTATCGAGGAGGGCGCCAAGGAAACCCGGTTACAGTTGACCTTGCGTGGTATCGTGTCGTCGACCGAGGACGGACTCGGTTACGCCATCATCGAAAGCAATAACCAGCAGGATGTCTACGCCGTGGAGGACAAGCTGCCACTCGCGGGCGAGGTGACCCTGGCCAAGGTCATGCCCCGGCAGGTGGTGCTGGACAACGGCGGTACCTATGAGTTGCTGGTGCTCTACGAGGATTCCAATCTCGGTGGCCCCGCGCCGCCCATGCCGTCCGCAAACAGTGCGCCGGCGCCGGTGCCGCAGGTGGAGCGGCGCGATGACCCGACCACGGCCAGCCTTGCCCAGAGCTACCGCGAGCGCCTGTACCAGAATCCGCAGTCGCTGGCAGAGGTGGTCCGCATCAGCGCGGTGCGTGAGGGGTCGACCATGCGTGGCTACAGGATCAACCCGGGAACGGACGCGGAGCAGTTCAGCCAGATGGGGTTCGAGGCCGGCGATGTGGTGACGGGGATCAACGGTATCAGCCTCGATGACCCTACCAATACCATGGTTTTGTACAACAGCCTGCGCACTGCGGGAGAAGTGGTGTTTGAGCTGGAGCGCGGTGGCCAACCGATCTCGCTGAGCGTGAACCTGGACGGTGGTGCCTCCCAGTGAAATTTTGCAGAAAGGATAATATGTCAGTGAATGCGACAAACCGGTTCCACCCCTTGCGTACACTGGCATTGCTGCTGGCGCTGCTGCTCGGCAGTGCCTCGCTCTCGGCGCAGGATTACACGGTCAACCTGAATGACACCGATATCCAGGAGTTGATCAAGTTTGTCGCTGAAGCGACCGGCAAGACCATTGTGGTGGACCCGGCGGTGAAGGGAAAGGTCAAGGTCATCTCGTCCAAACCGGTCTCCGCCGGTGAGCTGTACGAGCTGTTTCTCTCGATCCTGGATGTCCACGGCTACGCCGCGGTGACGTCCGGCGGTGTGGTGCGGGTGATACAGAACAAGGACGCCCGCTCGGCACCTGTCGGTGTCAGCGATGGCAGTTCCACCAGCACGTCGGAGGCCTATGTCACCCAGGTGTTGCGGCTGGACAATATCTCCGCCGCCAAACTGATTCCCGTGCTGCGCCCGCTGGTGCCGCAGCAGGCGCATATGGCCGCGTACGCGCCTAGCAACGCGATTATCATTTCCGACATCTCCTCCAATATCGACAAGATCAGGGACATCATCGACCGTATGGACAAGTCTGCTGTGCAGCAGACGGATGTCATCAAGCTGCGTTACGCGGTCGCAGAGGATGTGGTGAAGATGCTGGACCAGCTCAACAAGTCCGAGGCCAAGGCCGCCGGGGGTGAGCAGGAGACGCTGCTGGTCGCCGATACCCGCACCAACAGTGTACTGATCAGCGGCGACGAGCTGGAGCGCGCCCGCATGGGCAGGCTGATTGAACACCTCGATACACCGCTGGAGCAGAGCGGCAATGTGAAAGTGATCTATCTCGAGTACGCCGATGCGATGGCCATCGCCGAGGTGCTGACGCGCGTGATGAAGAACATCAGCGAACTGGAACCCGCCGATGGCATCAAGGCCGGCGGCGGCAACACCTCCACGATAGAGGCGGATGAGGGCACCAACGCGCTTATTATCACCGCCGATACCGACGAGATGGCCGCGCTGGAGGCGGTGATACAGCGCCTCGATATCCGCCGCGCGCAGGTGCTGGTGGAGGCAATTATTGTCGAGATGGAGGTCATTGACGGCCAGGACCTCGGCCTGCAGTGGCTGTTTGCGGATAACAGCGGCTTTTACGGCAGCAATATCAACGCCGACGATGCCCGCGCCCGCAACATCGCCGCCGCCGTGCTGCCGGATGACGGCACCGACGACATCAATATCGGCACCCTCGCAGGCGCGCTGGCGGGAACGCCCGGCCTCTCGCTGGGCTGGGGGCAGGTCAGTGACGGGCTCTCGATGACGGTGATCCTGAATGCACTGAAGGAGACATCCAACGCCAACATCCTGTCCACGCCGAGCCTGCTGACGCTGGACAACCAGGAGGCCTATATCACCGTGGGCCAGAACGTGCCATTTGTCACCGGGTCCTTCACCTCGACGGCGGACAGCGCGACCAACCCGTTCCAGACCATTGAACGCGAGAACGTGGGTATCACCCTGACGGTGACACCGCACATCAATGAGGGCGATGCCGTGGTGCTGGATATCTCGCAGGAGGTCTCCAGCCTGAGCGGGCTGTCGGTGACGAATACCGCCTCGGACATCATCACCAACGAGCGCAAGATCGAGACCAAGGTACTGGCGGTCGACGGCCAGATTGTGGTACTCGGCGGATTGATCAAGGACGATGTGCAGGACGCGCAGCAGAAGGTGCCGCTGCTGGGTGATATCCCCTATCTGGGCCGGCTGTTCCGCAGCGACGCCGAGAAAGTGACCAAGCAGAACCTGATGATCTTCATCCGCACCACCATTATCAGGGACAATGAGGCGCTCGCCGGGGCCTCAGCCGAGAAGTACCGCTACATCCGCGACCAGCAGATGCAGCGCAAGGACCAGGGCCTGACGTATCTCGACGACGCCAACCTGCCGATGATGGATGAGTGGAAAGACCAGCTCAAGGAGCTGGATTCGCTGAAGGAGGTGGACGCGGCCTCCTACGGTCCGGGTGCGCCGGCACCCCCGGTGGACGGCCGGTGACAGAGTCCGCTGAGTTGCTGCCGGAGGAGGCGCCTGTTGCGGCCACCTCGGTTCGCCCCGGCCTGCCGTTCACTTTTGCCCAGCAGCACGGCGTGCTGCTCGATGCGGCGGATGACGGGGCAACCCTCGTGGTGCATCTGGGGCAGCCGAAAGCGCAGGTGCTGACGGAATTGCGCCGCTTGCTCGGCGGGCCCTTTGTGCTGCAGGGTGTGCCGGAGGCCGATTTCAAGCGGCGGCTGACGCTGGCCTACCAGCGCAATAACAACGAGGCCGTGCAGATGGCTGAGGATATCGGCGCCGATGTCGATCTCAGCCGCCTCGCCGACGCCATCCCCGATGCCGGTGACCTGATGGACACCGAGGACGATGCGCCCATCATCCGCCTGATCAATGCCATCCTCTCGCAGGCCGTGCGCGAGCAGGCGTCGGATATCCACATCGAGACGTTCGAGGACAGGCTCAGCGTGCGCTACCGTGTCGACGGCGTGCTGGCCGAGGTGCTGTCGCCCAAGCGCATGCTGGCGCCGCTGCTGGTGTCGCGCCTGAAAGTCATGGCGCGGCTGGATATCGCCGAGAAGCGGGTGCCGCAGGACGGCAGGATTTCCGTCCGTATCGCCGGCCACGCGGTGGATATCCGTATGTCGACCATTCCCTCCGCGCACGGCGAGCGGGTGGTGCTGCGCCTGCTGGATACCGCGGCCGGGCAGTTGCAGCTGACCCAGTTGGCGATGAACAGCCAGGTGTTGAGCGCGTTCAAGAAACACCTGCACAGCCCCCACGGTATTATCCTGGTGACCGGTCCCACCGGCTCGGGTAAAACCACCACCCTTTACGCCGGGCTGGGCGAGATCAACGAGACGTCCCGCAATATCCTGACGATTGAGGACCCGGTCGAGTACATGTTGCCCGGGATAGGGCAGACCCAGGTCAACGCCAAGGTGGATATGACATTCGCCCGCGGCTTGCGCGCGATCCTGCGGCAGGACCCGGACGTGGTGATGGTGGGCGAGATCCGCGATCTGGAGACGGCCGAAATCGCCGTGCAGGCGTCGCTCACCGGCCACCTGGTGCTGTCCACCCTGCACACCAATACCGCCATCGGCGCGATCACGCGCTTGAAGGATATGGGGATCGAGCCCTTTCTGTTGTCGTCCAGCCTGGTCGCGGTGATGGCGCAGCGCCTGGTGCGGCTGCTGTGCAAGGACTGCAAGGTGGAGGCCGAGCCCAACGCCGCCGAGCGCGAGCTGCTGCGGCTGGATGCCGGTGACACCACTGCCCGGGTGCACCACGCCAAGGGGTGTGAAACCTGCAAATACACTGGCTACCACGGTCGTACCGGCATTTACGAGATGGTCGAGATCGATGACGATGTGCGGCAGATGGTGTACGAGAGCGCCAATGAACAGGACATCCTGAAAGTGGCGCGGCGCAAATACCCCGGTATCGAGAGCGATGGTCGGCGCCGCATCCTGGCGGGCGAGACCAGCATTGAGGAAGTCATGCGCGTGACTTCCATCGTCTGATGCGCCGCTGATGCACAGGGTTGAGTTGTGACTGCGTACCGCTATCGGGCCCTGAATCCCCAGGGAAAAATCGTCAAGGGCGTGCTTGAGGGCGATTCCGAGCGCCAGGTGCGCACACAGTTGCGCGGCCAGGACCTGCGGCCGGTTGAGGTGGCGCAGGCCAACAAGGCTGAGTCCACCGCCCCCGGTTTCCGCCCGTCCACCATGCTGTCGCGAATCAGTGTCAGCGACCTGGCGCTGGTCACCCGCCAGCTGGCGACGCTGGTGGAGGCCAACCTGCCGCTGGACGAGGCCCTGCAGGCGGCGGCCGAACAGAGCCGCAACAACCGCATCAAGGGGATGTTGTTGCAGGTGCGATCGCGCGTGGCCGAGGGGCATACACTGGCCTACGCGATGGGCGAGTTTCCGCGCGTGTTCAATGAGATGTACCGCGCCATGGTGCACGCCGGCGAGCATGCCGGTTTCCTCGGCCCGGTATTACAGCAGTTGGCGGACTACACCGAGCAGCGCCAGTACACCGGCCAGAAGCTGAAAATGGCGATGATCTACCCGTTCATCCTGGTCGGGGTGGCGATAGCGGTGGTGCTGCTGCTGCTGGTGTTTGTGGTGCCGGAACTGGTGGGCATATTCTCCCACAGCCACCGGGAACTGCCGCTGTTGACGCGCGGTCTAATCGCTACCAGTGACTTCTTCCAGCACTATGGCATCTACCTGCTGGCGGGGGTGCTGGCTGTGTATTTCGCGCTGCGGCAGCTGCTGCGCAATCCGGTGCGGAAAAAGCGCTGGCATCGCACACTGTTGCGCATGCCGGGGGTGTCGCGGGTGGTGATCGCGATGGATACCGCCCGCTTTGCCTCTACGCTCAGTATCCTGATGGCCAGTGGCGTGCCGCTGCTGGAATCACTGCGTATCGCCGGCCAGGTGCTGACCAATCTGGTGTTGCGCGAGGACAGTATCGAGGTGGCGGAGCGCGTGCAGGAAGGCAGCAGCCTGAACCGGGCACTGCGTGAAAGCGGCCGTTTCCCGCCGATGATGGTGCACATGGTGGCCAGTGGTGAGGCCAGCGGTGAGCTGGAGAGCATGCTGGAGCGCTCGGCGACCAACCAGGAGCGCGAGCTGGAAATGACAATGGGCACGCTGATGAGCCTGTTTGAACCACTGATGGTAGTGTTTATGGGGGGCATGGTGCTGACCATCGTCCTCGCGATTCTGTTACCGATATTTGATCTCAATACAATGGTGAATTGAACGATGAAACAACGAAGCAATGCGGGATTCTCGCTGGTGGAAATCCTGGTCGTACTGGTGATCATGGGCTTGCTGATCAGCGTGGTCGCGCCCACGGTACTGAATCGCGCCGATGAGGCCCGCGTGCAGAAAGCGCAGGCGGATTTCAAGGCGATCGAGACGGCGCTGAAAATCTACCGGCTGGACAACTATGTCTACCCGACCACCGAGCAGGGCCTGGAGGCATTGGTGGAGGCCAGCACCATCAGCCCCGAGCCGCGCAACTTCAAGGAGGGCGGCTACCTCTCGGAACTGCCGATCGATCCCTGGGGCCGGCCCTACCTGTACCTGAGCCCGGGTGAGCACGGCGAGGTGGATATCTACTCCCTGGGCGCGGACGGCCTGTCCGGCGGTGAGGGCCAGGCCGCCGATATCGGCAACTGGAAAATAGAGGACTGATTTCGCATGGTTAACCCCCCCGCAGCGCTGTCCGGGTCCCCGGTCGGCGCTGCGGCGCATCGGCGCCAGCGCGGGTTCAGCCTGCTCGAACTGCTGGTGGCGCTGATGGTGGTGGTGCTGGTCACCACGCTGGTGAATCTCTCGGTCAGTTCCGGCGGCCAGGACATCCAGTTGCAATCCCAGGTGCGCAGCCTCGCCGATGTCGCCAGCTATGCGCTGGATGAGGCGCAGATGACCGGCGTGGATTACGGCCTGCTGCTGCAGGAGGAACAGCAGGCCGGTGACACCGTATACCGCTACAGCTGGCTGCAGCGCCATATCGATGGCTGGGAGGAGCCCGTCAACGGCGGCGATATGTTCGTGCCGCAGACGCTGCCGCCGGGGGTGTCGATGGAACTGGAGCTGGAGGATGCGCCGGTTGTCGAGCTGTCGCTGGAGGACAACGACTACGAGGAGGACGAGGCCCGTGTGCGGCCGCAGGTGGTTTTCTATGCCAGCGGTGAAACCACGGTGGGCGCACTCAATTTCCGCAGCCTGGAGTCCGGTGATTTGCTGTGGCGTGTGGAGTGGGACCTGCTGGGCCGTTTCGACCTGCTGCGCCGCGGCGAGGCAGAGGATGCGGAGTACGATCGCTGATGCGCGCGCGTGGGTTCACACTGGTGGAGGTGATGGTGGCGCTGGCCATTGTCGCGATCACGCTGCCCGCGCTGCTGATGGCGCTGTACCAGCAGGTCGACGACGCCGCCTACCTGCGCGACAAGACGCTGGCGGAAATGGTGGCGGTGAACAAGCTGACCGAGATGCGCCTGGTGGTCGCCTCCACCCGCAACCTGAAGGCCGGCAAGGACAGCGGCGAAAAGGAGTTTGTCGACCGCGACTGGTACTGGTGGACGGAGACGACCGCGACAGAGGCCGGCAAGGTCTTCCGGGTTGATATCAGCGTCGCGCTCAGCGAGGAGCGGCGTGAGCAACCACTGTTCAAGTTGACGGCGTCCCTGTTTGGCGACCTGGCGGTCGACCCGGACGGCCTGCCTGAGGAGAGCGGCGGCGATACCGGGAGTGGCAGCGACACCGGCACTGGTAGCACCGGCAGTGACACCCCGCCCGAGAGTATTGAGGATCTCGGCGAGTCCCTGGGTATTGAAGGATGAGGCGTTGACCCCGATGGGCAGAAAACGGCCGTCAGGCTTTACCCTGATCGAGGTGCTGATCGCGATGGCGATTACCGCGTTCGTGTCGATGATTGCCTATACCAGCCTGTCCACCGTGATGTCGGGTGTGGAGCGCCTGCGTGAGAATACCGACCGCATCTACGAGGTGAACCGCGCGCTGATGATTATCTCGCGGGATCTGCGGCAGTTCGCCAACCGGCCTGTGCGCGATGAGTTCGGCGAGGTGGAGCCGGCGCTGACCGGCGGGCTGCTGGCGAGGTTTCCGCTCAGTTTTACCCGCACCGGCTGGCATAATCCCAATGACCATCCGCGCAGCAACCTGCAGCGCATCAACTATCGGCTCGAGGACGGCGGCCTGTGGCGGGACTCCTACGCGGTGCTGGATCGCGCGGCGGACACGGAGCCGCAGTCGGTGTTGCTGCTGGATCAGGTGGATGATCTGCTGCTGACGTTTTTGCCGGCGCTGGAGGCACTGCAGGTCCAGACTGGCGGCACCACCATCGACACGGCCAACTGGAGCGAGAACTGGGTGGCGGATACCAGTGTGCCGGACCAGGACCTGGCAGCGCCGGTGGCGATCGAAATGACGCTGCAACTGGAGGATTGGGGAGAAGTGAGGCGCATCTATGCACTGCCACCACTGTAGTTCACGGCGCGGCGCCGGTGCGCGCCGCTCGCAGCGCGGCGCGGCGCTGATTGTCGCCATGCTGGTGTTTGCCCTGGCCACCGCGCTGGTGGTTGCCATGAAGGGCGATTTTGACCGCTTCTTCCAGCGCAGCGTCAATCTGCTGTTCGACGAGCAGGCGCAGGCCTACCTGCGCGGCGCCGAGGATCTCGCCGCCATGGTGCTGGTGATGGATTACGATGAGGACAAAGCGGAAGGCCTGCAACGCGATGACCTGCAGGACCTCTGGGCCCAGAAAGCACCCAGCTACCCGCTGGACGATATCGGCTGGATGCAGGGACAACTGGAGGACCTGCAGGGGCGTTTCAACCTGAACGCGCTCGCCACCCGGGTATCCGGCGGCAGCCAGACCGGTGTCGAGAATCGCTTTACCGCTGCGCAGGAGCAGTTCATCCGGCTGCTGCAGGCGCTGGAGGAACCACTGGTCAGCCAACAGGAGGCGATCGCCATCACCGAATCGATCAGCGACTGGCTCGATGCCGATACCATTCCCTCCGCCGATGGCGCGGAGGACGATTATTACTACGGGCAGACCCCGGCCTACCGCGCGGCGAACCGGCCGATGGCCAGCGTCAGTGAGCTGCGCGCAGTGGCCTATGTGACGCCGGAGATCTACGAGGCGCTGCGACCGTGGGTGACCGTGTGGCCGCAGACGCCGGCGAAGCTGAATATCCACACGGCGCCACCGATGGTGCTGCGCTCGATCAACGCCGACAAGGATCTCAGCCCCCTCAGTGCGGAGGAGGGCCTGTCGCTGGCCGAGTATCGCGAAGAGGTAGGCTTCAGGGATATCAACGATTTTATTGACAACCCGGTGTTCGAAGGCAGGCGGGAAAAGATGTCCGCCATCCGCTCGCAGCTGGGGCAGAGTTCATCGTACTTTCTGCTGGATGCCACTGCGGAGGTTGCCGACAGGAACATGCGCTTGTACAGTGTGCTCCATCGCCACAATCGCCAGATTGACACCCTCATCAGGGCCAGTGGCAGTCTGTAGTCGGGTGCCGCAATGACAGGGAAATACACCGTGAGAGTTACGCAGTGAGGGGCACACCGTTTTGCGCGAATCCGCTGTAGTCCGCCCCGTCGGGGGCCGCCTGGCGTGGTATCCGCCCGGTGCCGGCGACCAGCCACAGTGGCTGGACGACGACGCCGTGCGCGACAGTCTGCGCGCGACGCTGTCGCAGCGTCGCATCAAGGTCTGTTTTGCCGTGCCCGGTGCCGATGCCCGCCTGCTGACGCTGGCCGTGGCGCCGGAGGAAAAAAAGCATCTCAGCCAGTCCCTGCCGTTCATGCTGGAAGAGCAGGTGGCCGCCGATATCGACAACCTGCATTTCGCCTACACGGCGCTGGACGATGATCGCTATGCCGCCGCGGTGGTGGCGAGAGCGAAGATGCAGCAGTGGCAGGAACTGCTCGACGGGCTGCCCGCTATCCCGCTGTGGATGCCGGAGCCCCTGTTGCTGCCGTGGCAGGCCGGTGAATGGTGTCTGGTGATGGAGGGTGACTGCGCCATTGTCCGCACCGGGCAGTGCGAGGGTTTCACGGTTGAACGGGAGCTGGTTGAGCCGCTGCTGCAGGGCGTGCTGGCAGATGGCGAGGCGCCGCAGGCGGTGGTGATCTACGGCCTGGACCAGGCGGAGGACACCGCCCTGCTACCCGCGGAGCTGCGCGACAGGGTGCAGTGGCGCCGCGGCAACCTGTGCGCCGCGCTGATGCTCAGCGAAGTGCCCGCCGTCAGGGTGAACCTGCTGCAGGGGGAGTTTGCGCCGCGCCTGCCACTGGCGCAGTGGTGGCAGCAGTGGCGGGCTGTGGCCGCGGTATTCCTCGGCGCCTGTATTATCCAGCTGGCGGCGGTCTACGCCGAGTATCGCAACCTGGCATCGCAGAACCTCGCGCTGCGCACGGCGGTGGAGGAGAGCTATCGCCAGGCGGTCCCGCGCGGCGCGGTGGTCGATGCCGAGAAGCAATTGCGCCGGCAGCTGGAACTCGCCGGCGGCAGCGGCCAGCCCAGCGGGTTTATCGGCCTGATCGAACGCGTGGGCGGGGCGATAGCCGGTATGCCCGGCACCTCGATCGCGAGCATCAACTACAACGACAAGGGCAACGAAATGCGCCTTAATATCGTGGCCGCTGACTTTGAGGGCGTGGAGCAGCTGCGCAGTCGCATGAGTGAGGCGGGCCTGGAAGCGGTTATGGAAAGCAGTGCCACCCAGGGCGAACGCGTCAGCGCCCGCCTGCGGGTAACGGAGCGGTCATGAAGGAGTGGTTTTCCCAACTCGACCAGCGCGAGCAGATGAGCCTGTTGGTGCTGGGCGTGGTGCTGGTTCTCTATCTGCTGTACATGCTGGTGTGGTCACCGCTGGCCGACAAGCGCGACCAGATGGCACTGCAGAATTCGGCCATCGCCGAATCCCAGGTGCGTGTCGATGCGATGGTGTCAGAGCTGTTACAACTGCGCGCCGGTGGCGTCCAGACCGGCAGTCGCCGCAACCTCACCTCGGTGATCAACGAGTCCACCAGCCGCCTGCAACTGCCGGTGATCCGCCTGCAGCCCAACAGTCGCGGCGAAATCCAGGTGCGACTGGAAAACGCGTCCTTCGACGATGTCCTGAAGTGGCTGTACCAGATGGAGTACACCGAGCACATGCTGGTGCGCGAGGTGTCCCTGACCCAGTCCAGTGCGTCGGGACTTGTCAATGTCACAGTGCGTATAGCAGAGGCGGGATAGTGTGAAGATGTCCCGACTTGTCGGAGCTGCGGCCCTGGCCCTGCTGCTCTTTGCCAGCCTCCTGATGACCGCTCCCGCGCGCCTGCTCGGCCTGGTGGTGCCCGCTGACCAGGTGGTGCTGCGCGGGCTGTCCGGCACTGTTTGGAACGGCAGCGCCACCGGCGTGATGTTGCGCCTGCCGCAGGGGTATTTCCAGCTCGGCGCCGTGCAGTGGTCGCTGCATCCGCTGTCGCTGCTGACACTGTCGCCGCACCTCAGCGTGCGCAGTGTGTGGGGCGACCAGCGCTTTTCCGGGGAGGTGATACTGCGCGGTTCGCAGGACCTGGAGTTGCTCGACCTTGAGGCACAGCTGGCGGCGGGCTCGCTGGCGCGGTTTGCCCCGGTTGCGGTGGCCGGCCACTTCAGCCTGCAGGCTGAACTGCTGGAGATTCGCGGCGGTATGCCCTACAGCGCCAAAGGGCGCCTGGTGTGGCAAAATGCCGGCTGGAAGTCGCCGCGCGGGCTGGTGCCGCTGGGTACCTATGCGCTCGATTTCGAGCAGCCCGAGGGCGGGCCGGTGCAGGGTGAGATCCTGTCGCTGTCGGGGCCGCTGGAAGCGACAGGCACCCTGGCACTGGAGCAGCGGCACTACGAGGTGGATGTGCAGCTGCGCAGTGATACCGACCTCGATGCGCAGGTGCAGCAGATGCTGTCCCTGATTGCGACACCCCAGGCATCGGGCTTTAACCTGGTGCTGGCCGGTGACTTGTAGGCCATGATGTTACAACGCTGACCGCTGCGGGGCTTTAGTGTCACGGCGCGACGTATAATTTCAACAGCAACACTTTTACCGAAGAGATAGGCTAATGAGTAATACAGAGTACAAGAAATACGAGTGTGTGATCTGCGGCTTCATTTATGACGAGGCCGAAGGACTGCCGGATGACGGTATTCCTCCGGGTACGCGCTGGGATGATGTTCCCGAGGACTGGGAGTGCCCGGATTGCGGAATTTCCAAATCTGATTTCGATCTGTACGTGGAGTAGTGCTTGACTGCGCAGCCCCCGAGTTCGCGACTGTCCGGAGTGGGCGCGGCATGACGCCTGCGATCGAGGCGCGCCTGTCCGCCGTGCGGGAACTGATGGCGGCAGCGGACTACGATGCGCTGGTGGTACCCCGTGCAGACGAGTACCTGGGCGAGTACATTCCCGAGCACAAGGAGCGCCTGCGCTGGATCAGCGGGTTCACCGGGTCGGCCGGTATGGTGTTGGTGCTGCGGGAGCAGGCAGCGATCTTTGTCGACGGCCGCTATACCGTGCAGGTGCGCAACGAGGTGCCGGCCGGGCTGTTTACCTACCACCACCTGATGGACGAGCCGCAGCCCCAGTGGCTGGCGGCGGCCCTGCCCAGCGGCGCCAGGGTGGCCTGTGACCCACGCCTGCACAGCCTGCACTGGTATCGCCAGACCAGGGCCGCGCTGGATGCAGCCGGTATAGAGCTGGTCGCCGACACGGACAATCTGGTCGATCGCTGCTGGCAGGACAAGCCGGAGGCGGTGTGCTCCCCGGCGCTGCTGCTCGACGAGAGCTATACCGGCGAATCCAGCAGCGCCAAGCGGCAGCGCCTTGCCGCCGTGGTGCGCGCGCAGGGCTGCGATGCCGCCCTGATCTTTGCGCCGGACTCGGTCAGCTGGCTGCTCAATATTCGCGGTACCGATATGCCGCAGTTGCCGGTGGTACAGGGTTTCGCAGTGCTCGATGACAGCGGTGAACTGACGCTGTTTGTCGATCCGCGCCGGCTGCCGGATGGCTTTGAGGACCATGTGGGTGAGGGCGTGCGCGTGTTATCCGAGAGCGATGCCTGCGCTGCGCTGGGTGCCTACACGCAGCGCCGTGTGCTGGCGGACTCGAGGAATGCCAGCGCCTGGCTGCAGCTGGAACTGCTGCGGCTGGATGCGGTGCTGGTGGACGGCGAGGACCCGGTACAGCTGGAAAAAGCCTGTAAAAACGCAGTGGAACTGGCGGGCTCTCGCAATGCGCACCGGCGCGATGCGGTCGCCGAAGTGCGGTTCCTGGCCTGGCTGGACGCCGAGGTGGCCGCGGGGCGGCTGCACGATGAAGCCGAACTGTCGGATCACCTGCTCAGCCTGCGCCAGCAGGGCGAGCACTTCCACGCGGTCTCGTTCAGCACCATCTCTGCCGCTGGCGCCAACGCTGCCATGTGCCACTACAACCACGTCAACAGTGAGCCCGCGCGGCTCGCGATGGACACTGTCTATCTGCTCGACAGCGGTGGGCAGTACACCGACGGCACCACCGATATCACCCGCACCGTGCCGATCGGTGATCCCGGCCCGGAGGTGCGCCGCCTGTTCACACTGGTACTGAAGGGGCATATCGCACTGGCGCAGGTGCGGTTCCCGCGCGGCACCACCGGCACCCAGCTGGATGCACTGGCGCGCCAGTTCCTGTGGCGTGAGGGCTATGACTACGATCACGGCACCGGTCACGGCGTGGGGGTGTTCCTCAGTGTGCACGAGGGGCCACAGCGTATATCCAAGGCGCACAATGGCGTGGCGCTGCGCCCGGGTATGATTGTCAGCAATGAGCCGGGTTACTACCGCGATGGCGCGTTCGGCATGCGCTGTGAGAACCTGCAGGTTGTTCGCGAGAGTGACGACGGCATTGGCGAGGTCCCGATGCTGGAGTTTGAAACCCTGACGCTGGTGCCGTTTGACCAGCGCCTGCTCGATGTCTCACTGCTGGATGCCGGCGAAATCGACTGGCTTAACCGCTACCACCAGCGGGTGGCGGAGAGTATCGGCCCGCTGTTGCAGGGCGATGAACGGCAGTGGCTGCAGCGGGCGACCCGCCCGGTGCAGGGCTGACCGTCTGCTGCGACGGCGCGCTGTGCGCCCCTAGCTGCAGGGGAATGCGACCACAAGTGCCATGATCAGCACGCTCTCGATCGCGGTGTCGGCTGGAATATCGTTTTTCCTGATGAATGCATCGATCAGCTTCAGGTAGCTTTTGCTGTTGAGTTCGATCGCCTCGGGCTGGCAGAACAGCGTCGGCCTGCTCTTCTGTGCCAGGGTAGCCGCCGTCAATGCCGCACCCACCCCGACGCCATTCAGGTAGACCTGAGTGACCTGCCAGCTCTTGTTGTCGGCTTTGCTGGCCTCGTAGTCGGCGACCGACATCGTACCGGTGGCAGCGCTGTGGGCATTGGCGGTGAAGAGCGTGGCAGTGAATAAAATGGCAGTGATCAGGCGTTGCATGGGTAGTCCATCCTGTAATCCGGTTCGACATCCTGTGAAGGCGTCACTGCACGCACATTAGAGAATGCATACGGTGCTGTCCAGAGCGAATTCTGCGCTAAAGTCGTGGTACATCACGGTGCGAATGGTATTTGCAGTCTGACCCGTTGCCGCAATTTGTGTAGACTGCGTCGATAACAACAGCAGGGGGAGTCACACATGGCAGCGGTGGGCGGCGCGCACTGGTCTTCGCGGTTCGGGTTTCTGATGGCCTCGGTCGGTTTTGCGGTCGGGCTCGGCAACATCTGGCGCTTCCCGTATATCACGGGTGAAAACGGGGGTGCCGCCTTTGTGCTGATCTACCTGGCCTGTGCATTCGGTATCGGCGCGCCCATCCTGATTGCTGAAATCCTGATCGGCCGGCGCGGGCAGGGCAGTCCCACCACCGCCATGACAAGGGTCGCGGCGGAGAGCGGGCGCTCCCGGCACTGGCGCCTGGTGGGCGGCATGGGCCTGTTGGCGGCCTACACCATCGAGATCGTCTACGCAG
The DNA here is from genome assembly GCA_020443425.1 of Halioglobus sp. Classification (GTDB taxonomy): domain Bacteria; phylum Pseudomonadota; class Gammaproteobacteria; order Pseudomonadales; family Halieaceae; genus Marimicrobium. Next base: position 22,053 of record JAGRIE010000020.1, on the reverse strand, counting down.
TCGTGGTCGGCTGGGTGCTCTGGTACCTGTTCAAGGCGATCACCACCGGGTTTGTAGGCTTCGACTCTGTCACCGCCAACGCGGAGTTCGCGGCGGTGCTGGACAGTAATGTCGGTATGTTGTTCTGGACGCTGGTGGGACTGGCCATCACCGGGCTGATCATCTACGCGGGGGTGAAGGATGGCATCGAGCGCGCCGTCACGGTACTGATGCCGCTGTTGTTTGTGCTGCTGGCCGGCCTTGCCGTCTATAACTACCTGGCGTCGCCGTCGGGCCCGCAGGGCAACGGTTTCTCGCGCGCGCTGACCTGGCTGTTCACGCCCGACTTCGGCAAGATCGGTTTCGACACCGTGCTGGCCGCAATCGGCCAGGCCTTCTTCTCGCTCAGCGCGGCGATGGCGGGCATGATGGTGTACGGCTCCTACCTGCCGAAAACGGTCTCCATTACGCGCTCGGTGCTGATCATCGTGACGCTGGATACGGCCGTGGCCCTGCTCGCCGGGCTGGTGGTGTTTCCCGTGGTGTTCCAGAACGGCATGGACCCGGATGCCGGCGCCGGCCTGATCTTCAAGACGCTGCCGGTGGGCTTTGCGCAGATGCCCGGCGGCCACGGCTTTGCAGTGCTGTTTTTCCTGATGCTGGCGGTGGCGGGTATCACCTCCATGGTCGGGCTGGTGGAGGCGGTAAACTCCTGGCTGGAAGATCGCTTCGAGATGCCCCGGCACCACAGTGCACTGTTGCTGGTGGCATCCATCGCGGTATTCAGCGTGCTGTCCATCCTGTCCTACAACGTGATGGATCACTGGACAGTGGTCGGCAAGAACTTCAATGATGCGATGGATTATTTTTCCAACCAGATCCTGTTGCCGGTGGGCGGCCTGCTTATTGCCCTGTTTGCCGGCTGGGTCATGAGCCGGGCGTCCAGCCAGGACGAACTGGGCAGCAGCGGCGCCGAGTACACACTCTGGTATGTCCTGATCCGCTTCGTGGTGCCGCCCGCCGTGCTGGTGATTTTTGTGATGGGGGTCTTCGGCTAGCCCGCCGGCCCGGTGGGAATATCCTGGAAGGCGATGCCCTTGTCCGCGCGCGGTTCCTGCGGCAGCCCCAGCACCTGCTCCGCCAGGATATTGCGCATCACCTCGTCCGTGCCGCCGGCCAGCCGCACACCCGGCGAGAACAGGACGGAATCCTGGAAGTGGGCCTGCTCCGGGCTCAGGGCCGGGTCCTGGATAATGCCGGCGGGGCCGAACAACTGGCAGCAGAAGTTGGCGATCTCCTGGTTCATCACCGCGCCAACCAGCTTGCCCAGCGACGCTTCGGCTCCGGCGATGCCGCCTTTGGCCACGGCGGTAATCATGCGCTTGTAGGTCGCCTGCAGGCCCGCGTACTGGCTGTACCAGGTGGCCAGGCGTTCGCGCACCAGCGGGTCCTCGGCAATCGGTCTGCCGTTCAGTTCCAGTGACTTCACCAGCTCCAGGAACTGCGGGAAACCGGTGGGTTGGATGCCGCTGATCGCCAGCCGCTCGCTCATCAGCACGGTGAGGGCCCCCGTCCAGCCGCCACCGACCTCGCCGAGGCGGTAGGCGTCGGGCACGATGGCGTCGTTGAAAAACACCTCGTTGAAATGCTGGCCGCCGTCCATCTGCTTGATCGGCCGCACCTCCACGCCGCTCTGGCGCATGTCGATCATGAACAGCGTCAGGCCGCGGTATTTGGAGACGGTGGGATCGGTGCGGGTCAGGACCACGCCGTAGTCGGAATACTGTGCGCCGGAGGTCCAGATTTTCTGGCCGTTGAGTTTCCAGTTGTCGCCGTCGCGCTCGGCGCGGGTGCGCAGCCCGGCCACATCCGATCCGGCGCTGGGCTCGCTGAACAGCTGGCACCAGACATCCTCGGCACTGGCCATGCGCGGCAGCAGCTCGCGCTTGGCCTCCTCGTTGGCAAAATGCATGATGGCGGGGCCGCAGTTGCCGATGCCGATGACGAACTGCGCGTCCCGGGTCAGGTAGTGCTCGACCTCCTGCTGCCAGACCACCTCGTGCACTGGCGTGAGGCCGGCGCCGCCGTACTCTTTCGGCCAGGTCAGGCAGGCGAGGCCCGCGTCGGCCTTTTTCTTGTACCAGGCCTTCGCCTCGCGAAAGGCCGCCTCGCCCTCCATGCCCATATGGTGGGTGTCTGTGCGCCGGGTGGCATTGGCCGCCAGCCACTGTTTCACTTCGCTGCGAAAGGCAGCCAGTTCAGCCGTGTCTTGAAAATCCATGGTGTTCTCCTCAGGCCGTCTGCAGCAGGTGTTGTACGATATTGTCTTTCCACTGGGGCTGTGTGCCGATCACGCCTGACAACAGCTGCGCGCGGCGGTAGTACAGGTGGCAGTCAAACTCCCAGGTGAAGCCCATGCCGCCGTGGGCCTGGATGTTCTCCTTGCTGATCTGGTAGAACGCGTCCGTGGCGCTGACACGCGCGGTGGCGGCGGCCAGCGGCAGGTCAGGGGCGTCGCCGGCCAGTGCGCAGGCGCCGTAGTAGGCGTTGGCGCGGGCCAGTTCCAGTGCCACGAACATGTCGGCGAATTTATGTTTGATGGCCTGGAAGGAGGCGATGGGTCGACCGAAGGCATAGCGCTGTCTGGTATAGGCGATGCCCATGTCCATAGCGGCCTGGCAACCGCCGATCTGCTCGAAGGCCAGCAGTACCGCCGCGCGATCCAGCAGTTCGGCCAGCGCGTCGTCGCCGGCGGCGCTGTCACCGAGCGGTTGCACGGCAACATTATCGAGAATCAGGCGGGCCTGTGAGCGCGTCGGGTCCATGCTGTTGAGTGTCTCGCGCGCTACGCCGGTCACATCCAGTTGCGCGACATACAGCCCGAGCCGGCCGCTGTCGTCGCGCGCGGAGATGATTGCGAAGTCCGCGATGTCCCCGTCCGGGACCGGCAGTTTGTGCGCGCTCAGTGCGCCATCGCGCCACTGGGCATTGACCGCGGGGGCGCCCAGGCCCTCATGGTGCGCCAGTGTGCCGATCAACTCACCCGCGGCCAGCTTCGGCAGGTAGTGCGCTTTCTGTTCCGGCGTGCCGCAGCTCTTGATCGCCTCCGTGGCGAGATACACGCTGGACGAGAACGGCACGGGTGCCAGTGCGCGACCCAGTTCCTCGGCAATGACGCACAGCTCCAGGTACCCCAGGCCGAGGCCGCCGTGGCTTTCGGGGATGGTCATCGCGGTCCAGCCCAGGCCGACAATTTTCTGCCACAGGTCACGGTCAAACGCATCGTTTGAATCCAGTATCTTGCGCACCGCCGCGGGCGTACATTCCTGGCTGAGAAAATTGCGCGCCTGGTCGCGGATAAAAAGCTGCTCTTCGGAAAATTCGAAATTCATAGTGGGCTGCCTCAGTGTTGGGTCGAACCGGGAGGTTCTGGGCAGGCGACCGACTCGCCAGCGCGCCCAATTATAGGGATTCGCGCTGGCAGTGCGGCTCAATAAATTGGACCAGCGGGCTAAACTCCGCTGCTGGGTGGGCTCAGAAGCGTCGCCTTCAGTTGCGCGATATCGGCATCGGAGAGTTGCAGGCCCTCGTGGATATAGTTGTCGAAGCTGCCCCAGGTGGCGTCAATCTGCTCAAAGGCCGCCACCAGCCACGCTTCCTCCACGCCCAGCATCACTGATAGCTTGTCGGCGGCTTCGTCGCCCTTGAACAGGCGCAGCAGTGTGACCTGTGATTTGCGCGCCTCCAGCGCGTGCTCCTTGCTGGCCATATAATCCTGCAGCACCACCTCCTGCGGCACGCCGAGTATGCGCAGCAGGATGGCGGAGGCAAACCCGGTGCGGTCCTTGCCTGCGCTGCAATGCCACACGACAGGGGCGCCATTCGCATCCAGCACCGTGTGGATGAACTGGCGGAACTGCGGTGTGAAAGTGCTGGCGAACTGGCGGTTGCCCTCCAGCATCAGCGCGTTGGGGTCGAAACCGCTGAAATCACCGGATTCGATACGCCCGGTGATCTCCTGCACCATGGCCTCGTTGCCGTCGTCCAGCGTCGGGATCTCCACCACGGTGAATCCGGTCGGGTCTGGCAGTTGATTGGGCTCGGCCTCCTTCTCGGCGGCGGAGCGGAAATCGATCAGCGTCTGCAGCTGCAGTTGTTCCAGCTGTTGCAGGTCGCTGCGCGAGCTCTCCGCGAACGTGCCGGCGCGGTACAGTACGCCCCACTTCACCTGCCGGCCATCGGCAGTGGCATAGCCGCCGAGGTCGCGAAAATTGGGGATGCCCTCAAAGTTGAGCAGGCGGTGGGCGGCGCGTTGCTCCTGCGGCAGCTGTGCGGGGACCACCAGTGCCGGCGCCGGTATGAACTGGATGGCGGCGATCGCCACCATGGCGACAGCGATGAATGACCAGAACAGCTTTTTCTTGCCCAAGGGAACCTCGATACTGTGGCGAAGGGAGTGGCAAGCATATCACTGACGTCGTAAGCGGCAAGTGCTGGCGGGTATGCGCCGCTGCGTATTTGCCAGCGGCGCCGGGAACAACCATAATTGTCGCCCATCCAATAACATTGAACAGGCGAATCGCATGGCGTCCTTGCAGGATCAACTTCTCCAATCCGGCCTGGTCGACAAGAAGAAAGCCAAACAGCTGAAGCAGGAGCACCGCAAGGCGGCCAAGGGGCGCCAGAAAGGCCAGGTGCAAATCGACGAGACCCGGGAGCAGGCCCGGCGCGCGCAGCTGGAAAAGGCCGAGCGCGATCGCGAGCTGAACAGGGCGCAGCAGGCAGAGGCCGAGAAGAAGGCGATAAAGGCCCAGATCGTGCAGCTCATCACCATGAACCGGGTCCATCGCGAGCAGGGCGATGTGGCCTACCAGTTCAAGGACGGCACGAAAATCAAGAAGCTCTATGTCACCCCCCGGATCCAGCAGGAGCTGAGCAACGGGCGGTTGGCGATTGCCAGGCTCGATGACGCCTACGAGTTACTGCCGGCCTCGGCGGCGGAGAAGATTGCGCAGCGCGACGCGCAGGTGATAGTGGTGTTGAACCAGTACACGCCAACAGCCGTGGATGAGGACGATCCCTACGCGGATTACCAGATACCGGATGATTTGATGTGGTAGGGTGGTGGCCGGCGTATGGAGCGGTTCAGTGTCATTAAAGTGAATGTTCTAACAGGGGTTTGCACATGTTGAAATGGATTCTGGCGTCGCTGGTTGTGGCAATGTTTTGTGGTACCGCGCAGGCCGGGCAGGAGTTCACGCTGATGGCGAACACCTCGCCGCCCTATGCCGACGCCAAATTGCCCGAGCAGGGTTTGGCGCTGGAGCTGGTGAAAACTGTGTTTGCCAAAACGGCGTTCACCCCGAAGATCACCATCGAGAACTGGTCCAGGGCACTGGAGGGTACCGAGGTCGACGTCTATGACGCGCTGGCGTCGGTGTGGTACTCGAAAGAGCGGGACAAGGACCTGCTGTTCAGCAAACCCTACCTGCGCAGTGAGCTGTTGATTCTCAAACTGCGTTCGAATCGCGGCACCTATACCAGCCTCGACCAGTTGGCCGGCAGCCGCCTCGGGATCAGGACAGATTATGCCTACGGTATCGACTTTGACGCGATCCCCGACCTGACGCTGGTGCAGCAGGACCAGCTGGTCCCGAATCTCCTCAACCTGCTGGACGGCAAGGTGGACTTTGTCATCGCCGACCAGCGCACCGCGGCGATGCAGCTGCACGAGTTTTTCAGCGACAAGATCACCCAGTTTGCGGTGGTGGAAATTGCGCTGCCCCCGGTCGAGCGACATGTTGCCGCGAGCCGCGCCTGGCCTGATGCCGAAACCATGATCGCGGAGTTCAACCGCGCCCTGGACGCCGCGCAAAAGGATGGTTCGCTGCAGGCCATTATCGACAAATGGGATGAGCGCTACGGCGGCGTGGAATAGCCTGATGCGGGGCAATGGCCCCGTGCCGGACAAACACATTAAATGGATTTAAGAGGTGTTGACTATGTCGCAATTCAGGATTTTCACGGCAGGGGTTCTTTGTAGTCTGATAGGTGCCTGCGGTGGGGGTGGCAGCAGTTCCGGCGGCGCTGCACTGACAGGGCAGTTTATCGACAGCGCCGTGTCCGGCGTGCGCTACGTCACCGCGAGCCGCTCCGGCGTCACTGATGACAGTGGCACCTTTGCGTATCTCGAAGGCGAAACGGTCAGTTTTTACCTGGGCGACCAGTTGCTGGGTGATGCCCGTGGCGCCGCAAGGGTCAGCCTGTTCGATCTGGTCGAGGGTGCTGAACCTGTTGTCGGTGGCGAGTTGCGGCTGGCAATCTGGAGTACACGCAATGGGCCGGGATATCGCACTGTCATCAACCTCGCCACACTCCTGCAAACGCTGGACAGTGACGGCGACCCGGACAACGGTATCGCGATCGCCCCCGATGTGGCCGCGCTGTTCTCGCCCGACAGCGTCAACTTCAATGTTCCCTGGCAGGTCTTCAGCCAGGACAGGGGCGTTTTACAGGTGATGGCAGACGCCAAGGAGCGTGCATTGCTGCCCGCTGACCGGCAGGTCATGGCGCAGTCGCGAGCGATGAGACACGTGTATGCCAGCCTCGGTATCGATGACCGGCTGCGGGCCAGGAGTGGTATCACTGTCGACAGCGACGCCGATGGTGTGGCTGATACCGCCACGCAGTATGAATTCGATGCCCAGGGCCAATTGTATCGCGAGGAAGATTTTCGCGCTGTTGGAGGGGCGGTACAGGACATCACCACACATACCTACGATGCCAACGGCAACCCGGTTCGCTTCGAGCTTGACGAGGGAGCCGATGGGAAACTGGATTATATCCTCAGTTACCATCACGACGCCGACGGCTATATGGATGGTTACGAGCTCGACGATGATGGCGATGGCGTCGCGGACTACGCCTACACATACTTTTTTAACGCCAGCCGGCAGCTGGTCGGGTCCGCGACTGACTCCGACGCGGATGGGACGCCGGACCAGAGAGTGGACAGCGACTACGATGCGCTGGGCAACCTGATTCGAAGGGAAATGGATGTCGACGGTGATGGCGTTGCGGATACCGTCACAACCTTTGCCAACTACACGGACGGCAATCAGTTTCGCATAGAGACAGACGGCGGTGGTGATGGCACGACGGATGTGATCGACATAAGGACCATTGATGAAAACGGCAATGTGGTGTCGCATGAATCCGATACTGACGCTGATGGCGCCGCCGACAGAATCGCCACCTACTGGTACGACGCGAATGGCAACCAGACCCGCCTTGAGGAGGACAAGAATGCCGATGGCGCAGCGGATACCATTATTATCCGGGCCTATGACGATGCCGGCAATCTGCTGCAGCACAGCCACGACCGCGACGGCGATGGCTCGCCTGACTACATCTACACGTATGTTCGTGATGCAGACGGCTACGAAATACGGCGTGATGAAGACAGGGACGGAGACGGGACGCCTGAGCGTATCGTGAGTACAACCTATCACCCCACCGCCGACGGATGGTGGTCTGCGTTCACCGAAAACCCCCGCCCCGCGGTGCGTATCATTCTGTGGGGCAGTTTACCGTCGACCGGTTGGGTCGGCAGCAGTTACACGCTGTCGTTCAGCACCACCGCTTATGCCAGCAAATCCAGTGTCGCTATTGTCACCAGCACCAGCACCAGCACCAGTTCCAGTTCCAGTTCCAGTTCCAGTTCCAGCACCAGTTCCAGTGCAGTGATTACGGTGACCAATCCCGATTGAATTCGGCCTCCGGAGGCACTGGCGCTGGCGCGCTGAGGCTGTATAATTGACAGCTGTACATATTGGCGGAAGCTGCAGCACACTGCCTTGCCAGTGAGGAGACTGATTGTGAATATGCGTGAACGTATAGAGCAGGCCGCGAAACACACCGACGCCGGCACCATCCGCGAGGCCGTGGCGGCAGCCAAGCGCGGTGACGCCTCCGGGCAGATCCTGCTGACAGGTGTGATGGCATGGGTCGCCTACTCCTGCCCCGGTGCCACGGAAGCTGTTTATGACAATATCGCATCGGCGTGGCTGGGCGCAGGTCCCACCCCGGAGGTGCCCACAGGCCTGCCTGAAGCGCCGCTGGAACAGCGCTTCTGGAAGAAATACTGGGAGGTGGTGCAGGGGCCGCCCGAGGGGTACGATGCGCTGACCATCACGGTGGCAGTGGCGGCCCTGGATTCCGAGGTACATGCCGACTTCGAGGCCATCGCAGAGCATCACGCCCGCCAGCACCCGGGTGCGGCGATTGCACTGACCAGCCCGATACCCGGCCACACCGATATTCCCGCACTGGCGAGTTGCCCGGAAAACAGCCTGGGCCGGTCGCTCTACAATATGATTGTGGAAAACGGCTACGACCCGGAAGTGCTGGACCGTGAAGCCATCGCGCTCAGCGCCAAACCGCACGCGCTGCACTACCTGAATGCCCGCATCCTGCAGATGCACGATGTCTGGCACCTGGCGGCCGGCTACACCACGCACTCGTCGAACGAGATCGCGATCTCCGCGTTCCAGCTGGCCCAGTTCGGCCACAATTACTCGGCGATGTTCCTGGCGGCAGGTATGGCGATGGCCACCACCAAGGAGCCGAAGGCCTTCACCGTGATCATGCAGATTGTCACTGAGGCATGGCAGCACGGCAGGGCCACCCCGTACATGATGGCGATCGAGTGGGAGCAGGAGTGGAATACCTCACTGGAAGATATTCGCAGCAAATACGGTATTCCCACGTACAAGAGCGTGTTTCCGCCTGACCTGCTGGAGTCGGTTGAAAACGCGTCCTTTCTCAAGAAGGTGCTGCTGGGCTTTCAATTGCTGCGCTACAACCTGCAGTTGCGCCAGGGTCGGCTGAAGCTGGCCACCCGGTAAGCCCCCGGCCGAACCCAAGGCGGGATGTGTTACAGCGTGTAGCGCACCACCACTGCGGGTCCCGGCAGCGCCCTGTCGACGTGCAGGGTGAGCATGCCGTCCGCCTGCTCTGTGCGGATCACCTCGGCGCCCAGCACATCAATGCCCTGCCAGTCTATGTCCGGTGATTCGATGGTGAAGCTGCGGGCCGTATCGCCGAGGACGATCGCATACAGCGCGTCGTCCGACAGCGTATAGCGCAGCGCCCGGCCGTGTTCATTGCCGAAGCGCTGCCAGGGGCGGGTGCCGTAGATCGCCTCGCTGTTCACCGCCATCCAGTCTCCCAGTTCGCGCAGCGGCGCCTGCTGTATCTGCGGGATATGGCCGTGGCTGTCCGGGCCCACGTTGATCAGCACATTGCCGTTTTTTGACACGGTGTCCACGACAAAGTCCACCAGCTCGGCGCCACTGAGCATATCGTCCGCGGTCTCCTGCGTGTTGAACGCGAACGAACCGCCCAGCCCGCGGGTCGCCTCCCACTTGAACGGGGGGATGTCCGGGAAGCTGTCGTACTCGGCGGTCTTGAATCCGGGGCGGGCCGGGTCGTCCACCAGTGCATCGGCAGGGTCGGCCACCATCATCTGCCCCAGCTTTTTCATCACCCAGGTGGCGCCGGGGATAGCGGCGATCTGTCCCAGCACATCCACCCCGCCCCAGCGGTCATTCACGACACCGTCCGGCACCTCGGCAAAATAGTATTCGAACAGTTCACCCTGGCGTCCTTTCGAGGGGTAGCCGATATCGGCCCACAGCACATCGGGGTGGTAGCGGTCGATCAGTTCCACCATCTGGTCGTACACGTAATCGGCATAGGCCTGGCTCGACGGGGCGCTGCGCAGGATGTCCTGGATGCGGTCGCCGTCGGTGTACATGTCAAAGCTCCAGTCGAGGCCGGTGGAATAGTAGGTGCCGAACCGCATGCCGCGGGCGCGCACTGCGGCGGCCAGGTCGCCGACCATGTCCCGGCGCGAGCCCCAGCCGTCGCGGTTGGGGTTGGTGACATCACTGGGCCACAGTGTGTAACCGTCGTGGTGCTTGGTGACCAGTACCACATATCGGGCGCCCGCCTGGGCAAACATCTCGGCCCAGGCGTCCGGGTCCCAGTTCGCGTTGACACGCTGCTCGTAGATCTTGCCGAAATCAGTGTAGGGCGCATCGCCATAGGTAGCGGCGTGGTGGCGCGCGGTCTCGGTATCCGGGTAGTTCATCGCATTGAGATACCATTCCGCATAGGGCAATTCCTTGCGCGGGGAATCACCGAACATGACCTCCGCCAGCTCGCCCGGCTGCAGCGGTGGGCCGTAGGCGAAAGCGGGCACGGAGGCCGGCCCCCAGTGAATGAAAATACCCAGCTTGGCGTCTTCAAACCACGGCGGCATCGCGCGTGAACGCGCCAGCGTTTCCTCGGAGACAGGCTCCGAGCAGGCCGTCGCCAGCGCGAGCAGCGCCACCGCTGCCAGGCGGTGCACCAGAGGGATACGGGAGCGGACTTTCATGCGGGATTCCTTGTTATTGTAAAGGGCTGGTAGGGGTGGTGCCTTATTGCATGCCGTGCAGCGCAGTGTCCTGACCCACGGCCTGCGCAGCGCTGGCGCGCTTGATCTTCTGCCAGCGGAAGGGCGACAGGATCTGTGCCCACCATGTCATCGGGAAGGCCGGGAGGCCGGAGATGCCGATCTCTTCCGGTGGCTCCCGGTCCTTGGGCAGATAGCGCGTGCCGAACACCCAGTCCCACACGCTGACAGTCTGGCCGTAGTTGTGATTCGCTTCATGCAGTGTTTTTGAGTGATGCCAGCGGTGCAGTTCCGCCATACTGAAAAACCAGTTCAGCGGACCGAGGCGCAGCTGGATATTGGCGTGCTGGAAAATGCCGTGAATGGCGGTAATTACGCCGAAGTAGGCCAGCATTTCCTCGCCGCTGCCCATGATCACCAGCAGCAGGTAGGACGGGGCAAATGTCATCAGCGAATCCACGGGGTGGAAACGCCCGGCATTCAGCCAGTACAGCCGCGGTGCACTGTGGTGCACGGCGTGGAACCGCCACAGTCCCTCCCACTCGTGTTCCCAGCGATGAATCCAGTAACCCGGCAGCTCGCCGAGCACCAGTACCAGCACAATCTGCGCTACCAGCGGCCACTCGGTCGGCCACAGCCCGATGCCGAACCTGTCCGACAACCAGCCTCCCACCGCCACGCCGATGGTGACGGCCACCGGTGTGATAACGGCAATCAGCAGGCCGATGCCAATAGCATGGCGCGCATCCACACTGACATCCGCGTGACTCTCGTTCCAGCTGCGGTGGTAGGGGTAGATGTGTTCGAATACCGCCACGATGATGAAGGCGGCAAACTGGGGCCCGAGGATGGCCAGTGCCGGCTCCATGCCCTCCCGCATCAGCCACCAGGACACCAGTATCCCGGAGCCCATCACCAGCGGAAAAATGCCCCACTGGAACGCCAGCGGCGCGCGCGGCCTTGCCTGCTCAGAAGTCATTGCGGCTACTCTCCCGTTGCCCAGTGTCCGGCTGCACATTTCTTATAGCATTTCCGTCGCGCAGCCGCCGTGCCGGGTACAGTTTGAATTATTGAGTGACAGCTGTCAATTTGGTGCCATCCGGGACCCTTCGCCTCGCGCTAGCGCGGCAACAGCCCGTCGAACAGCACATTCACTGCACTCTGTGCCTGCTCCTGTATCGACACGATGTTCTTGCCCCTGGCGCCCTTGGCCAGTCGCCGCGTGAGTGCGGGCAGCGCGAACACCCCGCCGGCGCCGTGGGTCATCAGGAAGTAGAACAGGGTCACCGAAACCGGCTTGATACGCCCCTGCTCGGCCAGTTGTGTGAGCCAGGCTTCACCGAAATCCCGGATCGGCTTGATGTAGGTGTCGAACAGGTAGTCCAGTCGCGGTCCCGGCTGGCTGGCCTCCTGGTTGATGATCTGCAGCACCGAGGGGTGCAGGGCGTTGATCTCGATAAAACTGGCGACGAGGCCGCGCATGATCTCCAGCTCGTCACTGCCCATGGTCTCGGCCTCGCGCCGGAGGTCGCGGCGGATGCGGCCGAAGCCGTGGTCGATCGCGGCGTACCAGAGGTTCTCTTTGGAGCCGAAGCGCTGCGGGATCAGGTTGTGGCTGACTTCCAGCCGGCGCGCGATTTCCCGTATCGAGGTGCCCTCATAGCCGTTTTCGCCGAAGGCCTGCAGCACGGCATCCAGCAGGTCGGTATCGGAGATCGCGCTCTGTGCCGGTCGGCCTCTCGCTCGGGTAGCCATAAGTACTCATTCTCTTGTAAGCAGTGGGTGGCGCTGCAGGGGGCTGGACGCAGTTGCCCGCTCCGGCGCCACGATAAATTGACACTTGTCATACTATTGGACAAACTGGACCGGAGCAACCGGCTGTGTGTGCGGGCACGCGTGTGAAACCGCTGTGCGAACAGTGCCGGCCCGTCTGTACGGTGAGAATAATACTACAGGGCCGCGCTGCTGACGGCGAATCGCGACCCGGCTCTGCGCCTTGAGTTCGCCGCCGATATGCCCGGGCGCTGTAGCAATCTGGAGATGCATCTGATAGAAAAGGCCGGGCACTGGGTGCAGCGGGAGCAAGCGACTACTTTTAACAAGCTTCTCGGCGCCTGGTTGACACGTCACTTCGCGTGAAGGTGACGCCAGACAGTCACCACAAAGAGTAATTCCCCCATGCAGCGGCTGACCGCCACCGAAAAATGGACCTACGCAATCGGCAATATGCCGTTCTCCGTCAAGGACGCGGCCTACGTCAATTTCGTGGTGTTCTATTACACGCAGGTGCAGGGGCTCAGCGGCACGCTGGCGGGCCTCGCCATGTTTATTGCGCTGACCTGGGACGCTGTCTCTGACCCCATTGTGGGCAGTTGGTCCGATAGCCTGCGCACGCGTTGGGGCCGGCGCCATCCGCTGCTGGTGGCGGGGGGGGTTCCCACGGCGCTGTTATTCCTGGCGCTGTTTGCGCCACCCGGCGGTCTCGGTGAGTGGGGGATGTTCGCCTGGTTGCTGGCCGTCTCCGTGCTGCTGCGCACCTTCCTGACCCTGTACTACATCCCCTTCTCCGCGATGGGCGCCGAGCTGTCGACCGACTACGACGAGCGCACGGTGATTGCCAAGGCGCGGGTGACCATGGGCTGGCTGGCCGGCATGTTGCTGCCGGCGATTGCGTTCACAGTGTTCTTCCCTGAACAGGACGGGGTCGACGGGCGCCTGGTGGCGGAGAACTACTGGCAGTACGGCGTGCTGTCGGCGCTGGTGGCGGGCGCAACCACGCTGGTGTGTGTGGTGGGGACGCGCTCCGCCATACCCCGGCTGCCGCAGGCTGCAGAGGGGCTTGTCTTCAACTGGACGCAGCCACTGGGCGACCTGAAGCTGATTTTCCGCAACCGCAATTTCCGGACGTCCATGGGAGCGACCCTGGCCTTTGGTATGTGCGCGGGAGTCTACACCACACTGGGCCTGTACCTCGGCACCTACTTCTGGGAGTTCAGTACCGAGCAGCTGGCCGGGTTTATCGTGCCCACCGCGCTCGGCACGCTGCTGGCGTTTGCAGTGCTCAGCCGGTTGGGCCGGCGCTTTGACAAGCCGACGCTGTTGGCCGCCGTCAGCCTCGGCCTCGCGCTCAATATGCTGTGGTTTCTCGGCGCGCGGCTGTTCGGTTGGCTGCCGGAGAACGGTCACCCGCTGATCTACCCGATGCAGCTGGCCAATGTCGGCGTCGCGGTGCTGTTGATTGTGTCACTGCAGGCGCTGAGTGTGTCGCTGTGGGCGGACATACTGGATGAGCAGCAGTTGGCAACCGGCAGGCGGCAGGAGGGCGTGATGTTTGCGGCCGGCTCGTTTGTCGGCAAGGCCACCAGCGGCGCCGGTTCGCTGCTGGCCGGTATTGTGATCGACCTGTCGGGGATTGCGCCGGGCGCTGAACCGGGTGCCGTCAGCCAGGCGGTGTTGCAGTCGCTGGGCTGGTTCACACTGCTCACGATAACGGTGCTGGCGATGGTGGCTTTTTTCTTCTTCACCCGCCTGCACCTCAGTCGCGCCGATCACGAAAAAGTCATGTCACAGCTCGCCGGCCAGCAGGGCAGCAGCGCCTGACCGCGTCGCCCATCCACATTTTGCGCCGCGGCTCACCCGCAATCCTGATTGACAAAAACAGGGCCGTGATATCTACTCGCAGCAGGCCCGAACAGGCGTTCCACGCGCTTATCCTGCAGGGTCTTTGTTGCCAGAAGCCGGTCGTCCAGACGCTGCCGCCGGATCCTTACATGCGGGCGGCCGCTGCCCGGTGAGGACAGTACTCGCGCGCTGCTGCGTTCAGGCAGCGCTCTTTAACAGACAGATAATTGCAATAGAGGCGTTGGCATGGGCAGCGAGCCAGTTTCGTCCAGTATCTACCCGAACCCCAGATTGCTGGTCGTGATCGAGCCCGATGGAAAAACCCGGCTGGCACGCAACCGCAAAACACCGCCGTGGGACCTGTCCCTGGCTGAGCTGGAAATGTTATCCGCCCTCGGGGCGCGCAGAATAGCGAATGTGCGGGAGGGACTGGATGCCTACCTCGACACCACGGCCCTCAACGAAATCGAGCGCGCCCGCTGCAGGAAACTGGCCATGCTGCTGCTGCACCAGAAGCGCTTCGACCGCGCGGAGGGCGTGTACAAACCCGTTGTGTCTGCGGGTGAGCTGCCGGCGTCGCCCGCCGCGTTGATAGAGGGCCCGCTGACATTGCTGACGCCGTGTACCTTCCGCCTGCGCGAGGACCGGTTTGAGGCCATGACTCGCGACGGCACAGCGCTAGAGCCACTGACCGCCCCGGAACTGCATGCACTCAGCCAGCTGGTGCAGCATCCACTGGCATCGGATGCGCTGAACGCTCACCGTGATGAGGCCGGCGCCGGCGCTGTGGACAGGGTGCGGTTCACGCAGCTGTTGTCGCATTTTGCCGCCCATCGCCTTATCGTCGCGCGCAGCGAGCGCAGCGATCTGTCGGGCGCGGAACTTACCGGCACGATACTGGCGGGCAAGTCGAGTGAGATCCTGCGTGAGATGTTTCGCCGCAATGCGCAGCAGCAGGACGATGCAGAGCGCGAGCGCGAGGCGGCGACCGGTGTGCGTCGTCCCAAGGTCATTCCGGTGGCGTTTGATGTCTGTCCACCCGCCGGCCTCGGCGCCATCGTCGCCTATGCCAAAGTACACGATGACGGTGCACTCGAGCGCTTCTACAATTTTCGCACCGACTGGGTGTGGGACCCGGACCGGCTGGCATCGTTCACCGCTGAGCCGGCCATCTACCTGTTCACCAACTACCTCTGGTCCCATGCGCAGTGCATCGAGGTCAGTGCCCGGATCAAGGCCCTGAGCCCTGACAGTATTACCATTCACGGCGGGCCGGATACGCCGAAGTACGAGGGCGACCAGCGGCGCTATTTCGAACAGTATCCGCATGTCGATGTCACCATACAGGGGGAGGGCGAGATCAGTTGCGCCGAGGCGCTGTCCCGGTTGCGCAGTGTGATCGGTAATCCCAACCCCGACCTGGGGGTGCTCGAGGGCGTGGCGGGGGTGACCTATCGCAGCCCCGGGGGCATTGTGCGCAACCCGAACCAGGGTCGCATCAAGGACCTGAACGTACTGCCTTCTGCCTACCTGACAGGCCTGTTCGACAACTACATCGGCGTGAATGACCTGTTCGTGATCCTGGAGACAAATCGGGGCTGTCCCTATGGCTGTACCTTCTGCGACTGGGGTTCCGCGACGGCCAGCAAGATCCGTCAGTTTGATATCGAGCGCGTGAACGCCGAGCTCGAATGGACGGCCCGGGCGCAAGCGGCGTCCGTCTCCATTGCCGATGCCAACTTCGGCATTTTCCCGCGCGATGTCGATATAGCCCGCAAAGCCGCAGCGTTGAAAAACGCCACCGGTTATCCCCGCGGCTTTGGCGGCAACTACGCCAAGAATACCGTCGCGCACCTGCGCCAGATTATCGATGTGCTTGCAGAGGGGAAGATCCTGACGCTGGGTTCACTGTCGCTGCAATCCATGGACGAGGTGAC
This sequence comes from Halioglobus sp., assembly GCA_020443425.1. Lineage (GTDB taxonomy): Bacteria > Pseudomonadota > Gammaproteobacteria > Pseudomonadales > Halieaceae > Marimicrobium. The sequence continues at coordinate 6,057 of JAGRIE010000020.1, read as the reverse complement.
ACTGAACACCATCAACCGCTCCAATATCAAGACGGAGAAATACGATGCGTTGGCCGTCGAGATGCGCCGCTCCGCCCTGCCGCTTACCATCGAGCTGATGATGGGGTTGCCGGGCTCGACACTGGCCTCGTTCCGGGAGGACCTGCAGCAGTGTATCGACCGCGAGCTGCCGGCGCGCGTCAACATGACCACGCTGCTGGTGAACAGCCCGATGAACGAGCCCTCCTACGTGGAGGCACACCAGATTAAAACCAGTGTGCCGCTGGCACCGGGCAATCTGGCGACGCTGGCGTCGACGGCGAGCTACACCGAGGCGGACCTGTCGCAAATGCAGGCCCTGCGGAGCGCGTATATCTTTTTCGAGAATTTCGGTGTGCTGCGGACCACCGCACGGTTCGTGCGCCACGAGACGGCGCTGGATGAAATGAGTTTCTACGAGCAACTGTTGGCCGATACCGAGGGGCACCGCGCCTGGCCCATGCTGAACGTGCTCTGCAATTTCGGCTCGTCACTGATGGCGCCGCCGGTGAGCTGGTTCCTGGTGATTGAAGAGCTCGGGCGCTACCTCCGCCAGCAGTTGGGCCTGGCGGACGGCCCCGCACTGCGCTCGCTGCTGGCTGCGCAACTGGCCAGCCTGCCCGCGCACGACAGGGCCTACCCCGAGCGGGTCGATCTCGAGTGCGATGTCGGGGCCTGGTTCACGGCGATGATCGAGGAGAAGGAGAGCGGGAATCGGCGCGGCTGGACCGAGAGCGTACCGCGACTGGCGAGCTTCGGTCCGGGGTCGCTGACGGTGGGTGACCCCTGCGGCATCACACGCGCGGCGCTGGGCATCAACCGCGAGCTGAACTCTTTCGGCCTGAACTGGGAGCTGGATTCGCCGCTGCACCGGGCGCGCGCTGACCTGAGCTGAGGCCCGCCGGGGCGCGGTGGCAAAAGTCGAGTTTTTGAGAACTTGGCACTGAAAGCTCGCAACCCAGTTGTGTATCATCGGCTTCCCGTATTGTGAGAGGAGCCCTTCCGATGTCCCGCGCCAGATGCCTGTCGACCGTTTTCGCCCTGCTACTGATCGGTGGATGCAGTAGTCACAGTGGCACAGGAGGGTATGCACCCGGCATACCGGATGACATAGCGGCCGTCTTCAGCAAACCCATGTATCAGGATTCCACCTGGGCGCTGCGCGTTGTCGATATGGACAGCGGTGAGGTGATCTACGACCTGCGCTCGGATGAGAACCTCTATGTCGGCTCGGTGAGGAAGCTGTTCACCATCGGTGAGGCACTGGTGGCGCTGGGGCCGGATTACACCTTTCGCACGCCGGTCTACCAGCAGGGCAATGTGTCCAGTGAAGGTGTGCTGGAGGGCGATCTCATCCTGGTGGCATCCGGTGATTTCACCATGGGCGGCCGCCGCAACCCCGACGGCACCATGGCGGTGACTGACTACGACCACAACGAGGCGAACTCGCTGGGCAATGCCGAGCTGTCGGCGCCTGACCCACTGGGGGGTTACGACGCGCTGGCCCGGCAGGTGGCCGCCTCCGGTATCACGCGCATCAGCGGCGATGTGATTATCGATGACCGCCTGTTCCAGCCGTTCGATTTTCGCGATGAATTCCTGGTGCGCCCCATCTTCGTCAACGACGATGTCGTCGATGTTATTATCAATCCCACCGGCCCGGGTGAGCTGGCCTCGGTGGAGCACCGGCCTGCATCGCAGGCGTTCAGCGTCGACTCCAACCTGCTCACGGTGTCCGCCGGTGCGGACACGGGCGTTGAACTGATACCCGAGCTGCCCGACTGTATCGGCACAGCGGGCTGTAGCGGCAGTGTTATCGGTGACATCGCCGTCGATTTTGTGCCGCCGCTGACGGAGGCCTTCCCGCTGGTGCAGGTGTTCCGCATCGTGGAGCCGGCCAACTACGCGCGCACGGTGTTCATCGAGGCGCTGGAGCGCGCCGGTGTCAGCGTCGACAGTGTGCCCGCCGTCGCCGCCAACGACAGGGCCGCGCTACCGGCAAAGGATTCCTACTCACCGGACGACCTGCTGGCCGAACTGGTGTCGCTGCCGTACTCCGAGTACGCCAGGTTTGTGCTGAAGGTGAGCTACAACATCGGCTCCGACACCAGCCTCATGCTGTGGGGGCTCACAGAGGGCGTGGACAGCATGGACGCCGCGCTGGCAGCGGAGCGCGAGCACCTCACGCAGGACATCGGCATTCCCGGTGACGAGTTCCTGTTCTTTGACGGCAGTGGCGGCGGGCCCGCCACGGCCACCAACACGGCCATCCTGCAGATGCTGAAATACAACAGCGAACAGGCGGTGTTTCCCGCACTGCTGAAGGCGATGCCGGTGATGGGCGAGGATGGTTCGCTCGCCTTCGTCACGGACTTCGAGGCCGACCCGACCCTGGCCGGCGCAAAGGGCAATGTGATCGCCAAGCCGGGCACCTATGCGACCGGCAGCGAGGACGGCATCCTCCTGAACGGGCAGTCATTTGCAGGCTATATCGATGCCCGCAGCGGCCGCCGGCTGATGTACGCGCTGCGGGTGGACAACACCCCGCTGGGTGCGGATGTGCAGAATATCATCGAGGTGTTCCAGGACCAGGGCACTATCTCTGCGATCATCTGGCGCGATAACTAAACCCGTGCCGGCGGGGTGTCCTGCGCTACCACGGCCGCAAAGCCGAGCAATAGCACTAGTGCGCCTATGCACAGCCACAGCGCCGCGGAGTAGCTGCCGAAGAAGTCCACGCCGAGGCTGAACAGGGCCGGCCCGATGGCACTGGCGAACACCATGATCGCCGTGCACAGGCCGGTGATCTCGCCGAGGTGCAGCGGGCCGAAATTGCGGATAAAGGCGAGGTTGGAGGTCACCGACCAGAGCCCGCCGCCAATGCCGAAGCCGGCGACAAGCATCGCATAGCCCCAGTTGTCCTGCAGGTGCAGCAGCCCCACCGCGCCGGTCAGGAAGCTGCCCAGCATCAGAATCATAAAGGGCTTGAGGGAGCGCTTGTCTGCCAGCCAGCCGCACAGGAGATTGGTGGTGGTGGCGAACACCGCCGTGGGCAGGAAGTAGGCGAACGCCTCCGCCTGGCTGCGACCCGCCTCGGCAAAGATGGACACGATGTGGAAGGTCACTGCGGTGCCGAGCAGCGAGTGCATGCTCAGGCTCAGGGTTGCCAGCCAGAAGACCGGGGTGCGGCGGGCGTCTTCCAGTGTGATGCTGGGCTGCTCGCGGGTGATGGGTGCCTCGTCCGCGTGGCGGTGGCCGTCGACGATTACGCCGCAGGATTTCGGGTTGTCGCGCAGGAAGACCAGCGCGAGGCCGGCAAACACGAGGCAGGCCAGTGCCAGTTCCCACAGCGCTTCACGCCAGCCGCCATGCTCTATCATCCAGGCCAGCGCCAGCGGCGCCGCGGCAAACCCGAAACTCACAAACACCCCGCGCGCACTGCTCACCAGTCCGCGACGCTTCTCGAACCACACCAGCAGGACGTTGCGCGAGGCGCTGGTAAGAATGCCCTGGCCCAGGAAGCGCACCCCGAAGTACCCCAGCGTGATGAACAGGAAACTCACCGCCACACCGCCGCCGAAGTGGACGGCCAGGCTGTCGGATGCGGAGATGAACACCAGCATCACCGCGAGCGCGGCGCTGGCCGCGGTGACCGTCACCCGGCCACCCATGCGGTCGTACCAGCGCCCGGCGCGGGTCAGGAACAGGGATGAACCGACCGTGCCGATCAGGTAGGCCATGGACAGCTGCGTGCGGCTCAGGTGCAGGGCCTCGATCAGGTAGTCGGTGAATACCGCCATCCCCATCGTCTGCCCGGGGATGCTGATGATAATGCCGAGCGTGCTGAACACCCAGATCAGCCAGCCGTAGTAAAACGGCACGCGGCGGATGTCGAAGGGCCAGTCCGAGCGTATCGGAGGCGCTGCCTGTGTGTTCATGGTTGAGCCTTAGTGCGTGTTGGCCGCTGTCGTTGTGCGAAGGGTGGTACTGCCATATGCCTGAAAACGATACCTGTTCATGTATACACTCTAAACATGTCGTAATAAATGACTAGTATATACACCCTGCGGTACTAACCCACGCCGGAAGGGCGAACAGACGCAATACCAAAGCAGACCGCACACTGGAAATAACATCGGACATTCCGGAACGGGCCGGGAGCACGCAATCAGGCCCAGGGCGAAGCCTTGCCTGCTGTAACAGAAAAGGACCGAGCGGCGCGCTTTGGATGCGCGCCGATGATTGAACTGAAAGGAGATTCACGATGACGGCAATCAACAAAGCATTACAGGCCATCAGCCTGGGTGAGGCGCAGCGCTTCGCCAACCTGCAGGTCACACCGCTGCTGGCGGCGAACACTGGCCGTGCGGACTATCTCACGCTATCGGAGGCGCAGGCAGCGGGGTTGGCGGTCGTGACCGAAGTCTCCGACTCGGGCAGTGTGCCGACCCTGTTGTTGAAAAACACCGCCGACAAGGCCGTGCTGCTGCTGGACGGTGAGGAACTGGTGGGTGCCAAGCAGAACCGCATCCTCAACCTCACCCTGCTGGTGCCCGCCAACGCAACCATGGAGATACCGGTCTCCTGTGTCGAGCAGGGCCGCTGGAGCCATCGCACGCACGAGTTCGCATCGGCTGAGCGCACTTTCTTCAGTAAGGGCCGGGCGCGCAAGGCCGCCCGTGTCACGGAAAGCCTGCGCGACTGGGGCGACCGCAGCTCCGACCAGACCGAGGTATGGGAAGATATCAGCAACAAGATGGCCAGCATGGCAGTGGATTCCAGCACCCGCGCTATCGCCGACGCCTATGAGCATTTCTCCGGCTCCGTGGAGGAGTATGTGGCGGCCTTCACTACCAGCGACACCCAGGTGGGCGCCTGCTTCGCGATCAACGGGCGGGTCCGCGGCATCGAACTGTTCGATGTCAGCGCCACCTGCGCTAAACTTATGCCCAAACTGATCCGCAGCTATGCGCTGGATGCTATCGAGGAGCGGCAGGATGTCGCCGCGCATGACAGCCCCGATATCACCGACTTCCTCCAGGCCGTCGCCGCAGCCCGGGTGGGCAGCTTCAAGGCACTGGGTGAAGGGGAAGACCTGCGCATCCACTCAAAAACCATTGCCGGTGGCGCGCTGGCCGCGCGTGATCGTGTGGTGCATCTTTGTGCGTTCAGGGCCGGGGCCTGAGCGCGAAATGACCAGGGAGGGTACATTATGTCAAGTTTGATCACGCAGCGCCTCATCGCCTACGCGCGCAGGGAATTCCGCCTGGACTGGGACGGCATTCACGGCGCGCCCCACTGGTCGCGCGTGCGACACAACGGGCTTTTGCTGGCGCAGCATACCGGAGCCAATGTCCGGGTGGTGGAGTACTTCGCCTTCATTCACGACCTGGGCAGGCACAACGATGACCACGACCCCGAGCACGGTGAGCGCGCCGCCGCGATTGCGGAGAACATTGCCGGTGATTTGATCGAGCTCGCCGCGGATGAACTGGCGCTGCTGACCGAAGCCTGCCGCGGGCACAGTGACGGGCACACCCTGGCCGACGTGACGGTGATGACCTGCTGGGATGCGGATCGGCTGGACCTGGGGCGGGTGGGTATACGGCCAGAGGCGGCAAGGTTGTGCAATAAGGCAGCCAGGCACCCGGAGTTTATTTCGACGGCTTACCTGCGTTCGCTGGCTTGATAAATTCCCGATCTGGATTACCCTGCCACAATGAAAAGCACCCAATACTATGGACAGTTTGCCGAGACGCTGAGCAAGCGATACAACGGGTTTGAGTAGGAAGCTCTTCATTTATCCTAGCTGAGTAGAGATCTCGAAAAATCGTCAGGTTTCGCTTGCGATATTAGGGCTGGAACTTGTAAGAAGCCGGGATAGACAACCTTTAAGCCTCTGAATAAGAGAAGGCATGGGCAGTGAAAACTGATGGCATTCATTAATTGTGAAGAAGAATAATGATCCTGCCCACCACTGATGGACACCGACTGAAGCGAGTAAACTACGCTACAGAGGTGAAACATGACAAAGCAAAC
>JAGRIE010000209.1 GCA_020443425.1 Halioglobus sp. | reverse complement strand
ACTGATCTATGACCGGATGAACGCGGTTTTGGCCAGACTGCATCAGGTCGATGTGGAAGCCGTTGGTCTTGGCGATTTCGGCAAGCCGGGCAGTTATTTCGAGCGCCAACTCTCTCGCTGGACGCAGCAATATGCGGCGAGCGAAACCGAGCGCAGCGAACAGGTGCGACAACTCATCGACTGGCTCGGTGCCAACATGCCGCCCGATGACGGTAGGGTATCGCTGGTCCACGGCGATTTCCGCATCGACAACCTCGTCTTCAGCCATGACGCCCACGAGGTGCTTGGCCTGCTCGACTGGGAACTGTCGACGCTGGGCCACCCCTATGCCGATCTTGCCTACCAGTGCATGCAGTGGCGACTACCCCATCAGGGCGGCTTTCGCGGCCTTGGCGGCATCGACCGCAAGGCGCTCGGCCTGCCATCGGAGGAAGACTATGTGGCGGCCTATTGCCGGCGCAGCGGTATCGGGGGCATCGCCAACTGGCGTTTCTACGTCGCCTTCTGTTTCTTCCGCCTCGCCGCCATC
>JAGRIE010000208.1 GCA_020443425.1 Halioglobus sp. | reverse complement strand
CAGGTTGTTGCGACCGTTGTCGCGGGTCCATTCCTTGTGGTCGATCAGGCCGGGCGGGATCTCGTCGAGGTCGAAGTTCACCATGCGGTACGACCCGACGACCATCGCGTAGGGGCCTTTCTCCAGTTCCCCGACCATGCGCGAAAGTGTGTCGCTGCCCGAATAGATGTCGTCCGAGTCGAGTTGCACGGCCCACTTGCCGCAGTGTTCGCTCTGCAGCGCGTAGTTCCAGCAGCCGCCGATGCCTAAATCCTTCGGCACGGGCACGAGGTGGACGAGGTTTTTGTATTTGCCGCAGGCTTCTTTTAATAGCTCGGTCGTGCCGTCGGTCGAGTGGTTGTCGACGACGATGACGTTGAAATCAAAGTCGGCCGCCTGCTCGCAGGCGCTCTTGACGGCGTCGGCGACGGTGCGGATGCGGTTGCGGACTGGGATGATCACGCTCGCTTTGACGGGGAAGTCGCCATCGACGTCGGGTTTCTGGAAGGTCGGGGCGAGGTACGCGCCGATGCGCTTGAGGTGTTCGGTGAC
>JAGRIE010000207.1 GCA_020443425.1 Halioglobus sp. | reverse complement strand
CACTTCCTTGACCGGACTGGGACTGAGCTTGCGGCCGCGGCCTGCAGGACGGTCCGGCTGGGTATAGACCCCGACGAGCTGGTGTCCGGAACCCAGCAGGGCCCGCAGCGGCGGGACTGAAAACTCCGGTGTGCCGGCGAAGACGATGCGCTTTGAATCATTCATGGGCGGTCAGTGGGTTCGCAAATGGGAACCGTGTCTCAGTGCCTCGCAGTCACGCGATCTAAGCTTTGGCAGAAACCGGTTGTTGTCGGGCAGCCCTAGATGGCACGTTGCTTTTGTGTCTTGTCTGCGCCCTGACGGGCGTCCTTTTCGAGCTTCTTGCGAATGCGCTGACGCTTCAGGCTGGACAGGTAGTCGACGAACAATTTGCCGTCGAGGTGATCGATTTCATGCTGAATACACACCGCCAAAAGGCCGTCACAGTCCATCTCGAACGGCTCGCCGGAGCGATCGAGGGCGCGCACGCGGATCCTTTCGGCCCGCTGCACCGTCTCGTAGACGCCGGGAACGGACAGGCAGCCCTCGTCC
>JAGRIE010000206.1 GCA_020443425.1 Halioglobus sp. | reverse complement strand
CCGGGAGGCTGCGGTGGTCTGCGGGTGGCGGCGGAATTCATCATGAAAGCCAATCCCCGGGCCCGGATCTGGGTCAGCGATCCCACCTGGCCAAACCATGTTCCGCTGCTGGGGACGGCCGGGCTGCAGATCGAGACCTACCCCTACTACGACTACGACAATCACGTTATCCGCTTCGAGGAAATGCTTGCGGCACTGCAGTCTGCCAATGCCAATGACCTGCTGTTGCTGCACGGCTGCTGTCACAACCCCTGCGGGGCAGACCTGAGCGCAGATCAGTGGCAGGCGGTTCGCGACCTGGCTCTGGACAAGGGCCTGACCGTCTTTATCGATCTGGCCTATCAGGGCCTCGGTGACGGCCTCGAGGAGGACGTGTACGGAGTCCGCCTGCTGGCCGCATCTTTGCCTGAACTGCTGGTGGTGAGTTCCTGCTCAAAGAATTTCGGCCTCTACCGGGAGCGGGTCGGAGCCCTGACCGTGATCTGCCAGTCCGGCGCCCAGCGGGCGGCCGTCTCCAGCCAGCTGGCGTCGATTGCCCG
>JAGRIE010000205.1 GCA_020443425.1 Halioglobus sp. | reverse complement strand
GACGTTTCTGTTCGATGACGCCCTGGTAGAGGCCGTCGAGCCGCCGAGTGTAGTTGTCAATGCCGTACTGGGCAGCAGTCCGGCGGGCGTTCTGACCCCAACGAAAGCGTCCGTCGGCGTCCCTAATGGCCTGTTGAAGCTGAAGGCTGTAGGCTTCCAGGTCGGAAGTTGAGAGCAGTCCGTCGTGTTGGTGGGTCAGGGTGTCTTCGGTTCCGCAGGCCGCCACCGCCACCACCGGCAGGCCGCTGGCCATGGCTTCGAGCACCACCAGCGGTTTGACCTCGGTGGTGGAAGTGATCACGAACAGGTCGCCGGCGGCGTAGACCTGGGGCATCTCCTGATAGGGAAGAGGCCCGGTGAACAGCACCCGGCGCTGAAGCTGAAGCGAGGCAACCCGCTCCTGGAGGAGTCCCGACTCGGCGCCCTCGCCTACCAGCAGCAGCCTCCAATCTAGCTCGGCCGGCAGCCGCGCGAAGGCGTCCAGTAGGAAGTCGAGGTTCTTCTCTTTGCCGAGCCGTCCCGCGTAAATCGCTACCGTAG
>JAGRIE010000204.1 GCA_020443425.1 Halioglobus sp. | reverse complement strand
TCATGACGAAGCGAAAAAGTCGTTAGAGCTGTCATTACGTTGGGGACAGCGCTGTGTTGATGAGCACAACAGACTGGGCAGCACCAACGCATTATTTGGCATTATTCAAGGCAGTATGTATCCTGATTTGCGTCAGCAATCACTTGAAGGCCTGCTCGATATCGGCTTTGATGGTTATGCCATTGGTGGTCTGTCGGTTGGTGAACCAAAAGATGAAATGATAGATGTCCTAGACTACCTCCCTGATGATATGCCAGCAGATAAGCCACGCTATCTAATGGGCGTTGGTAAGCCTGAGGATTTAGTTGAAGGTGTACGTCGCGGTGTCGATATGTTCGACTGTGTGATGCCGACGCGTAACGCGCGTAATGGTCACTACTTCGTCACAGGCGATGCAGACAATGCTGGTGTGGTACGTATCCGTAACAGCCAGTATCGCAATGACGAAGGTCCACTAGATCCTGAATGCGACTGCTATACTTGCCAAAATTTTAGCCGTGCTTATCTCTACCATCTTAATAAGTGTAAAGAGATGCTGGG
>JAGRIE010000203.1 GCA_020443425.1 Halioglobus sp. | reverse complement strand
AAAGCGCAGGGGGATCGGGTCCGGGTGCGAGATCGCGACCTCGAAGCCACGCTGCCGAAGTGCGAGCCCGAGGGCAGCGGCCGAGCCGATGCCGTCTCCGTCGGGGTTCTTGTGCGACACCAACCAGAGCCGCGAACGCCCCGCGAGAAAGGCGCTGAGCTCGTTGGCGTGGTGCTCCCAACCAACGCTCATCGGACCCTCTTCACAAGCTGTGCGGGCGGATCAGCTGGATGAACTCCGCGCGCGTCGACATGTTGGTGCGGAACGCCCCGAGCATGCAGCTCGTGACCGTGATCGAGTTCTGCTTCTCGACGCCGCGCATCACCATGCAGAGGTGCTTGGCCTCCATCACGACCGCAACGCCGAGCGGGTCGAGGCAGTCCTGAATCGTCTCGGCGATCTGATTGGTGCAGCGCTCCTGCACCTGCAGCCGGCGCGTGTAGATCTCGACGACGCGCGCCAGCTTGCTGAGCCCGACGATGTGCTGCCGCGGAATGTAGGCCACGTGGCACTTGCCAAAGAACGGAACCATGTGGTGCTC
>JAGRIE010000202.1 GCA_020443425.1 Halioglobus sp. | reverse complement strand
GCTGCATGTCGAACACCGGCCAGAGCTGCGACGCGCCGACCCGGATGTTCGTGCCGCGTGGCGTGGAGAAAGAGGCGCTGGCCATCGCCAAGGTCAAGGCCGAGAGCCTGCGCGTCGGCGACCCGTCCGATCCGGAAACCGGGATCGGTCCGGTTGTCAGCCGGGCGCAGTACGAAAAGATCCAAAGCCTGATCCAGACGGGTATCGACGAGGGCGCGACACTGGTCGCCGGAGGGACGGGCCGTCCGGACGGCATGAACCGGGGTCACTTCGTGAAGCCGACGATCTTTGGCGGTGTCACCCCGGACATGACCATCGCGCGCGAGGAGATCTTTGGCCCGGTTCTGGCGATCCTGCCCTATGACAGCGTCGAGGACGCCATCGCCATGGCCAATGACAGCGTTTACGGCCTTGGCGGCTATGTGCAGGGCGAGATCACCGAGGCCCGCGCCGTGGCGCGGCGCCTTCGCACCGGACAGGTGCAGATCAATTCCCCCGACTGGGACTGTTTCGCCCCCTTCGGCGGCTACAAGCAATCTGGCAA
>JAGRIE010000201.1 GCA_020443425.1 Halioglobus sp. | reverse complement strand
CAGTTCTATCTTCCTGTCGAACAAGGATTCCCAACTGGGACGTGGTGAAACGCCGGAAGACAGTGCGAAAGTCCTGTCCCGCATGGTGGACTGCATTGCCATTCGAACCTTTGAACACAGCATGCTGGAACGCTTTGCCAGTCACTCCCGGGTTCCTGTTATCAACGCATTGACCGACTCCTTTCATCCCTGCCAATTGCTGGCTGATGTGCAGACCTTTCTTGAGCACCGGGGACCCATCGCCGGCAGATCGGTAGCGTGGATAGGAGATGGCAACAATATGTGCCAGTCCTACATCAACGCCTCGGAAGTGTTTGACTTTGAACTGCGAATCGCGGCTCCGGAAGGTTACGGACCGGATCCGGAACTGGTGCGTCGACATAGCCACCGGGTGGAACTTTGTGACAGTCCCGACCTGGCGGTCAGAGACGTCGACCTGGTGGTAACCGACGTCTGGGCGTCCATGGGACAGGAAGCGGAGCAGCAGGAGCGGCTGGCAATTTTCAAGCCTTACCAGGTCAATGCCGAACTGATGTCCCGGGCCA
>JAGRIE010000200.1 GCA_020443425.1 Halioglobus sp. | reverse complement strand
CATGAAAATGGACATCAACTGTTTCAAGGCCTATGACATCCGTGGGCGTATTCCGGACCAGCTCAATGAGGACATCGCCTACCGTATCGGGCGTGCCTATGCCACCTGGCTGAAGCCGGGCAATGTGGTGGTGGGCTACGACATCCGCCTGAGCAGCGAAACCCTGTGCAAGGCCCTGACTCAGGGCCTGCTCGACTCCGGCGTGGACGTGATCAGTATCGGTCAGTGCGGCACGGAAGAGGTGTATTTTGCCACCTCCCATCTGCAGGCTGATGGTGGAATCGTGGTGACGGCCAGTCACAACCCGAAGGATTACAACGGCATGAAGCTGGTGCGTGAGGGGTCCAGACCCATCAGCGGAGACACGGGGCTGAATGAGATCAGGGCGCTGGCGCAGGAGGGGAAATTTCCACCAGCTTCCAGCAGTGGCACGCTGAGCCAGCACAACACCCGGGATGCCTATGTCAAACACCTGCTGGGCTATATCGACCTGAACGCACTCAAACCGCTGAAAGTGGTGGTCAACGCCGGTAACGGGGGCGCGGG